>CACZVE010000017.1 GCA_902784565.1 uncultured Prevotellaceae bacterium | reverse complement strand
CACGACTCGCGTCAAAGCGCTCATGAACAAGTATTCCGACCTCCTTTGGCGAAAGTTTGTAGGCATCCACACTGGGGTACTGGTTGTTGAGTTTCAGGGAGTTCTCATCTGTTCCCGCCTTCTTCACACCTGTCAGGTCGAGCCACATCAGTTTGTTGTTCTCTGCCCAAATGCCGTTCATGTTCGGGCATTTGTCGATGATGAGCGTTTGGAGTTTGTTGTCGTGGCAGTCCAGTCCTGTGATGGCAGGCAGGTTATTCAGCGTCAGCGTGCCGAGCACGTTGTTGAGGGCTTCGATGGAGCCGAGTTGCGCCAGGTCATCGACGAGCATACTGGTGATATCGCTATCATCCACGAGGATGGAGAGCACTTCGGGCAGGCTCTTGAAGGTAAGCGACTTGATGGTGCTGCTCTTGATGTCAATGTTCGTCAGCAGTGGACAGTTCGCCATGTTGAGCGAATTAAGTTGATAGTAATCATGTATGCCGTCAATACCGATGTCCTGTATTGACTTGTGGCCGCTGAAGTCCAAGTCGGTGATACCCGTCGTACCCGTAAACGCGACTGACCGGAGGTCGGAGAACTGCTTCGGGTCGAAGGTCTTGATGAGGGGGGCGTTATTCAGAACGAGATACTTGATGCCACTGGGCAGTTTCAGCGTTGAGAGGCTGGCAGGATTCTCGCCTGCCAAGAAAGTTTCCAGGTTGGTACACTTCGATGCATCTACCGTTGTCAATTCGCCGACCTGGTCCTGGATATCCAGCGTGTTCAGGTTCGGCAGGGCGTAGTCGAATGTCCTCAGGCAGGCCTCATCCGTGTAATTGACAAGATACAGTTCCGTAATGGATGTCAGCAGTTCGATGCCTTTCAGGTTGCTGACATTGTCGAAGGTGTGATGTCCGCCGTTGGCTTCCATCTCCTCGGCACTGATGATGTCGTCCTCCTCAATGTTGTCAAAGGCTTCTTTCACCTGCTCACGGAAATTGTCATCGGGGAAGTTCGTAGCGTTAATTGCCACCTGTGCTTGCGCGCCCGTGAGCGCCAGTACCATTGTTAATGTCAAAATGAGTCTTTTCATAATGCAAATTTTATTGTTTATTAGTTCGTCTAATTCCTTATTTCAGGTTCCTTAATTCGATTGCAAATTTAGTCATTTTTTTTGGAATAGCCAAATTTTTGAGGTTTTTTTTTGCAGACTTCCAACTTCCGAACATCCGCAAATATAAACAGGTGCCAGCATCACTGCCAGCACCTGCCAAAACTAATCCATATATTTATTGATCTCGAAGATCCTTAGTTGACTGACGTGATCTTGTTCACAATCCAGACGATGTCGGCAGCGTCGATCTTGCCGTCTTTGTTGGCATCGGCGGCTTTCAGATAAAGGCTGCTGGCAGCGACCTTGCCCATCATGTAGTTCACCAGAAGCACGATGTCGTTGGCATCCACCATGCCGTCACCATTGGCATCACCACTACCGATGACAATCACCTTATAGCCGATGCTCTTCGGAGAATTGCGGTAGTAGGTCTCGGCACCACTAATGGTGATGGTGGCCACACCGGCACCCACGAGTGTCAGCGCACCCGTCGTGGCATTCACTGAAACCACGTCCTTGTCGCTCGACGTGAAGGTGAGCGCACCGTCGTAATAATCGGATCGAGCGATGTCTTCAGGTGTCGCACCAACGAGTGTTCCACCCTCCTCGCCCTTCAGCGGCTCGTCGAAGCCGGTAGACTTGAACTTGATCCACGAGTTGAGTTTCTCGACACCCGAAAGGGTCAGTTCAACAGGCATATTGTTGTCCTCCGGGTTTTCACCAGCCCAAGGGAAGGGCCACTTGGTCTTGTACTTATATTCGGCCTTCTTGTTCTTAAGATTGTCGGCTGTTGAGCCGTCGGTTGAGATGACGAGATACTTCACGCCGTCAACCGTCAGCCAGTCGGGGGTCATGTCCTTGCTGTTGGTCTTGAGGTTCAACATGCGTTCCTTCTCAAAACGCTCGTGTACCTTCAGACCCACTGCGTCGCTCTTCAGTTTGTAGGCCGTAGCACGGGGTTGCTGACCTTCAACATTGAACCAGTTCTGTATGCCACCCTCCTCGTTCTTCACATACTGCAGGTCGAGCCACATCAACTGATTGTCCTTGGCATAGACGGTGCCGAGTTTCGGGCTGTCGTCCACAATCAGCACTTTGAGAAAATTGCTGTTACAGTCGATACCCGTCAGTTCAGGGCAACTCTTGATGTTCAGTTCCTTGATGTCACTGTTCTCACAGGTGATGCCGCCGAGTTCGGGCATGTCCTCAACGGCAATGAGAGCAGTCTCACAGTTGTTGACGGCCAGAGCGTAGAGTTTCTGCAGGTTCTTCAGTCGGATGCTCTGGGTCTTGGTCCACTCGAAACTAATTTCATACAACTCTGGGCAGCCAGCCACGTTGATGGAGTTGAGTGTGTAGAGTTCCTCTTCCGAACCATAGAGGTTAATGCTGGCTATGGCAGGATGACTGCTGAAGTCGAAGTCCTGCACGCCCACGTTGCGGAAAGCGATTTTCCAAAGTTTCTTGTAGAGGCTGAAATCCACGGATGCGAGGCTCGGCAGGTTGGTAAACGTAAACATCTCAACATCGTCTGGAGCCTTTATCGATGCCAATTGGGGACAGTCGGCAATCTCCAAGTCCGTCACCTTCGTATTGGCGCTGACATCGAAAGAAGTGATATTGTAGCCTCCGATGCCGATACGCCAGAGGTTTTTCAGGGCCGAGAGGTCGAGGTTCGTGGCATTCAGAGGTCCTTCTTTCCACAAAAGACCGATCCAAATGGTTTCAAGGCTGGTGAAATACTCCAGACCCTTGAAGTTCTCCACGTCGTGTAGTTCCCAGGTAATGACCGCTGCCAGTTCCTCGTCGCTAAGTGTGTTGTCGCCGTCGGTGTTGGCCCATTCCATAATAGCCGTACGAAAAGACTCGTCGGGGAAATTTGTGGGGTTGATCTCCACGCTGGCCTTTGCACTCGTCATTACGAGGGCCAGCATTGCTAAAGTCAGTAATCTTTTCTTCATACTTTGATCCTTTATTATTAATAATGTATGGTACAAAGATACGGTTTTTCTTCCGTTTCTTCTCCACCCATATGGGGGGAATTGCGATAAAAGACGTGTTTTTCCACCCATTTGGGTGGCATATGTAGAAAGAAATGAGTATCTTTGCAGTCAGTATGACTATCAGAAGACTAATTTTCGCGTTATTTCTTGTCGTCAGCCTGTCAGCAATGGCCTACGACGACTACCGCAATGCCCACGTCGATTCCTTAGAGGCGGCCCTGAAGAGTGCCAATCCGCCGAAGGGGGAAGAACTGCTCAAAGCCTACGACGAACTGATGCGCGGTTATCTGTCCATCGATGACAGAAAGGCAGAAGACTACGCTCAGAAGGCATTGGCACTGAGTTATAAGGTCAACGGCGTGTGGAGACGCCAGAACGCCCTGCGGCACTTAGGACTGTTGCGCTACGGCAAAGAGGATTTCGACGAGGCCCTCCGTTATTTCCAGCAGGCCCTCGCTGTTGTCGATACGATGGAACACGACAACCGCTACAATGAAGGACATGTCGATGATGCCCGTTCGGCCATCTACGGCTCGATAGCCAATGTCTATAACCTGCAGGGGAAGGCTCATCTGGCCATCAACTACTACCAAAAGGCACTACCCATCTTCGAGAAACATCACTGGCTGCAGAGTCAGGCCATACTCTATAACAACATCGGTGAACTCTACCTGATTATGGGTAACAGTCAGGAGGCAGAACGCAACTATCTGTTGGCCATCCAGAAAGGCGAGGAGTCGAAAGACTCTCTAATGATGGCTCTGCCGCAAAAGGGACTTGTCAAACTCTACATCGGACAGAACGACTACGAGAAAGCCAGCCAGATGGCGGAGCAGTGCTATGCCTACTACTCTGCCCATCGCGACGAGGAAGCGGAAGACTACCCTGTGGTGCTGTCCTATATGGCGCGGCTGAACCTGACGGAAGGCCATCGGGACCTGGCTGCCGCTAAGGTGTATGCCCGCGAAGCCGTCAGTCTGGCAGATAGTATGAGACTGGAGGAACAGAGAGATGTCTATGCCGCCTGTTGTGAGGTGGCAATGACAGAAGGACGCTGGAAGGAAGCCCTCAACTATGGTCTGCGCTCCGTCCGCCCTGACTCACTCGCCACCGATGCCGATGCCAACAGTTACCGACTTCTGGCGGAGATATACACGGAGTTGGGACAGAAGGAGAAGGCCCGTGAGTATATCCAGAAGATGCACGACGTGATGACACGCTACGCCACCGACCACTACCAGAGCGGACTGTCGCAGATGGAGGTGCTCTATGAGACGCGTCAGAAGGAGGAACGGATTGCGACATTAGATAAGGAACGTGGACTGTACCTCTGGCTCCTGGCTGCCGCCATCGGACTGATAGCACTGTTGGCGGTGCTGTTCGTGTATCGCCATCTGGCACATCGCAGGCAAAAGGCACTGTTGGCAGCGAAGGTGGCATTAGAGACGGAGACGAAGGAACGGCGGATACTCGCCCGTGACCTGCACGACGGACTCGGTGGAATGCTGTCACTACTACGGATGAAACTCGAGGGAGGATCACATGACTCGCTGACTTTGCTCGACAGTATCCATACCGAACTACGGCGCACAGCCCATCACCTGATGCCAGAAGAATTGCTAAAGAACGGACTTGTATCGGCCCTGCGCGACTTTGCCGTATCTGTGCCAAATGCGAAGTTCCAAGCCATCGGCGACATCTGTCTGGATAAGGACAAGGAACTCGTGCTCTACCGCTGTGCCTACGAATTGGTAAACAACACCCTGAAGCACGCCAATGCCAGCAAGATCGACATCCAACTGATGCAGGACAGCAAGGAAGTGACACTGACAGTTAGTGACGACGGGAAAGGAATGGCGGATGGTGCTGAAGGCATGGGCCTGCAAAACATCCGTGAACGGATTGAACCCTACAACGGACGGCTTGACATCGTATCTGCCGACGGACAGGGCACAGACATTAATATTACATTGAAGATTGAACATTGAAGATGAAGAACTACCTGATAGACGTTTATATTACTGATGACCACCAGATGGTGTGCGAGGGACTCTCAGAACTCATCAACAATAGTGGGAAGGCACACGTGAGCCATACCTTCAATACGCTGGAAGCCTGTAGACAGGCTCTGGAGGAACGACGGCCCGATGTGCTGTTACTCGACCTATCGATGCCTGATGGCGACGGTGTCGCGTTCTGTCAGCAGATAGTGAATGCCTATCCGAATGTTCGCATCGTGGCTGTGACCATCCACGACGAGTACTCCATGATCCAACGTATGATGGAATGCGGAGCGCATGGCTACGTGCTGAAGAGTTCACCGGTAGAGGAACTGATAGAGGCCATCGTCAGCGTCTGGCAGAAACGCCAGTATGTCTCGCCACAGGTAGAGGCCATTCTGCGTGAAGGCAAAAGCAACAGCGTGGTTCTGACGGATGTGGAAACAAATATCCTACGCCTGATCTGCGATGGTCATACCAATCCCGAGATTGCTACCCTCCTCCATCTCAGCACCGAAACCGTCAACTGGTACCGTAAGCGTCTACTTGTCAAGTTCGGTGTCAAGAACACAGTGAATATGGTTCGGAAAGTACTGGAAGAACAAATCCTATAATTTTTTTAGCCCCAAAACTGGGGGAAGGTTTTGCAGGGGTTGCAAAAACGTGCCTCAAAACTGGGGCAAGGTTTTGCATGGGGTGCAAAAACGTCCCTCAAAACTGGGGCATGATTTTGCACGGGGTGCATAAATGTCCCCCAAATCTGGGGCATGATTTTGCACGGGGTGCATAAACGTCCCTCAAATCTGGGGCATGATTTTGCATGGGGTGCATAAATGTCCCTCAAATCTGGGGCATGATTTTGCACGGTGTGCATAAACGTCTCTCAAATCTGGGGCATGATTTTGCACGGTGTGCATAAACGTCCCTCAGTTTTGGGGCAAGGTTTTTCGGAAGTTATAACTTATAACTTATAACTTTGGACATTTAGGTTTTCCGAAAAGTTACCCACTTACCCACTTACCCATTTATGACAGGAAGGTTTTTCACTTTTTCAGTTTTTCACTTTTGACATTAAGGTTTTTAGATTTAGAAAATCCTAATTAGAGATATTATATATATTATATATATATTATAATATATATATAATATATATAATATTAATAAATAATATTAAGTGTAAATTGAACAGCTAAAAAACAAGGCTTCTAAAACATTAAATGTCCAAAGTTATAAGTTATAAGTTATAAGTTCAAAACCTTCCTGTCATAAATGGGTAAGTGGGTAAGTGGGTAAGTTGAAACACAAATGTCAAAAGTGAAAAACTGAAAAAGTGAAAAAGTTGAACAGCAGAAATATCCAAGGAAATTTATAAAAATGTTTACATTTTCAAACTCATGATTTGTGCTTATCTGTCTTCAGAAGCAATAAAAAAAAGTAAAAGTGCAAAATATTAGAGAGTTTTTTATATCTTTGCAAGCAAAATCTACGAATATGCTACAGATCCGCTGCAAGAACAACAATGTGACGAAGAGTTTTCCGGAAGGAGCCTCGTTGCTCGACGTGTACCAGGAGTTTGCCGACGACATCCAACTCCCCTACCCTGTGGTGTCAGCCAGAGTGAACAACACCTCGCAAGGGCTGAAGTTCAGACTGTTCCAGAACCGCGACGTGGAGTTTCTGGACGCCCGCGAGGGCTCCGGACATCGCGTGTATGTGCGTTCCTTGAGTTTCCTGCTCTACAAGGCCACGCAGGATGTGTTTCCGGGCTCGAAACTGTTTATCGAGCACTCGTTGAGTCGCGGCTACTACTGTAACCTGAAGAAGCGGGAGGCGCTGACCGACGACGATGTGGAGCGTATCAAGGCGAGGATGCAGGAGATTGTAGACCTTGACATGCCTTTCCGTCGCACGGAGGCCACCAACGAAGAGGCTGTCCGCGTCTTTTCGGAACGGGGGTTCTCCGACAAGGTGAAACTCTTAGAGACCAGTGGACAGATCTACAGCGACTACTACACGTTGGGCGACACCGTGGACTATTACTACGGCCCGTTGGTGCCCAGTGCCGGTTATCTGCAGGTATGGGGACTGGAACGCTACGAGGACGGTCTGTTGTTGCGCGTGCCCGACTGGCACAACCCGTCGAAGGTGGCGGAAAAGATACCACAGCCCAAAACTTTCGAGATGTTTGCCGAGAAGACACGCTGGGACATCATCATGCGGCTCTCGAATGCCGGCGACGTGAACAAGGCCGTGATGCGGGGACACGCCTCAGAACTGATCCAGGTGTCGGAAGCCCTGCAAGAGAAAAAGATCGTACAGATAGCGGAAGAGATAGACCAGCGGTTCCATCGCGAGAAGGATCCCGTCAGACTGGTGCTCATCACCGGACCGTCGAGTTCGGGTAAGACCACTTTTTGCAAGCGCCTCTCCATCCAGTTGCTGGCCTGCGGACTGCGACCCGTGTCATTCTCGACAGACGACTACTTCGTGAACCGTGTGGACACCCCGAAACTACCCAACGGCGACTATGACTTCGACAATATCGAGACGGTGGAATATTCGCTTTTGGAAGACCATCTGATCAGGTTGATGAACGGTGAACGTGTGGAGATACCCGAGTACAACTTCGTGACGGGACTGCGCGAATACAACGGTAAGAAACTGAAACTGGGCAGCGACACGGTACTCATCATCGAGGGCATCCACGCCCTGAACCCGTTGTTGACTCGGAAAATTCCTGACAGTTTGAAGTACAAAGTTTTTATCTCTGCCCTAACAAGTGTCTCACTCGACGACCATAATTGGATCCCCACACGCGACAACCGACTGCTGCGTCGCATCATCCGCGACTACAACAAAGGGGCCTTTACCGCCCAACAGACCATCGCCCAGTGGAAAAATGTACTGGAGTCGGAAGATCAGTGGATATCACCCTTCCAGGAGACTGCCGACGTGATGTTCAACTCAGCCCTGAACATCGAGTTTGCCGTGTTGAGAACCCATGCAGAGATTATTCTCGCCTCCGTACCAAAGAACTGTCCGGAATACTCCGATGCCCACCGACTGTTGAAGTTTATCCGGTACTTCATTCCCATCAGCGACACAGAGATTCCACCCACGTCAATCATGCGTGAGTTCGTGGGAGGCTCGAGTTTCAAATATCCGAGATAGACTTGTAATAGTCGCGGAAGACCCGTTCATCCTCAGCAGGATCGGTGAAGACCTCCAACAGCACAGGACGTTCACTCTCTATATATAATAAGGTGTCGATGCCCTGTTGCATCTCATCCATGTTTTCCGCCTTGAGATAAGTGATGTTGTTCTGTTGGCAGATACCCTCGGCAGAGGTATGGTGTTCTGCAGCGACGAACCGGTCACGGGCAGGACTCTCCTCCAGACCTTTCAACAGATTGAAGATACCGCCGCGTCCATTGTTAAGCAACAGGATACGGAGATTCCCACGCAGGTTCCGGTTCCAGAGGGCGTTCTGGTCGTAGAAGAAACTCAGGTCGCCAATGACGCAGAAGACATTCTCGTCTGTGACACAGGAGAAACCTGCTGCTGTGGAGAGAGATCCCTCGATGCCATTCACACCGCGATTGCAATAAACAGGATGCTGCGCATAGATATTCGCCAAACGAATAGCAGAAGAGTTGGCGTAGTGGAAACAAAACTTCTGACTCCTGTCTCCTGACTCCTGTCTCCTCTCAAAAAACTTCACCGCTGCCATCTGGGAATAGGCAGGCTCATAGGCGGCAACAGACTGCTGTACCTTGTCTAACAACTGTTGCCACTTCTCGACAAAGGGATGGGGTTGTTGTTCGAGATTGAAACGCATCATATCAGCCACCATCGCCCCGTCACCCTGAATGACATGCGTCAGGTTCATAAACGTGTCGTTCACCTCACCCGTCTCGTTGACAGCCCATGTCTCTTTGGCTTTCCGTAAAAAAAGCTTCACCCGTTTGCTGACGATAGAACCACCTGTATAGAGCACGAAGTCAGGGACATAGTCCTCGTTGTCGGCTACCAGACAAACAGCCTCATCGAGATGCGGGTTCATGGGTTGTCCGGCAATCAACATAGGTCGTTTGGCCTGCAGGAACATCCGACAGACATGCGTGAGGGTGGTATTGGCGATATCGGCAGGCAACAGTTCTATCTTCCGTTCTGCAGGCAGTTGTGCCACAGAATAGTCGAAGAGCGGTTCGGAGATGGGGACGTTGATATGCACAGGGGCATGACGCACCAGCAACGCCTCGTTGACAAGACGGTTGCAGTACCAGTGCTCCTCTTCGTTGTGGGGTTCCGGCAACGAGACGGCTTTACGTACAAAACGGCCTAAGGCATCGGGTTGTGGCAGCGTCTGTCCGTCGAGTTGGTCTATCCACGCCTGCGGACGGTCTGCGGAGATGACCACCAGAGGAATATGCTGGTAGTAAGCCTCCGCTACGGCAGGGGCGAGGTTAAGCACGGCTGTGCCACTGGTGACACAAACCACCACTGGCGCTTTTAACGCCTGACTCATGCCCAGGGCATAGAAGCCCGCGCTGCGCTCATCCGTCACGGGATAACACTGGATGTCGGGACACGCGTTGAGGTTATGCACAATGGGTGAGTTACGGCTTCCCGGACAACAGACAGCATGTCTGATGCCATGTGCCACCAACAGTGCCGTCAGGATATTTACATTTTCTTTATTGCTATACATCTTCGCATGGTTTCAAGTTTCGCCTCCGTCTCCTGCCATTCCTGTTCTTCGGTACTGTCCTTCAACAGTCCCCCACCGGCATAAAGGTGATAATGACTCCCCTCGATATTCATGCAACGGAGTGACACGTAGAGATGCGTTTCGTCTTCCGGGTCGAGCATGCCCATAAAACCGCTATAATAACGACGGGGCGTGTGTTCATTCTGAATGATGAAGTTGAAGGTCTCACGCTTCGGCAATCCACAGACGGCTGGAGTAGGATGCAACGTATGGAGCAGGTCGCCCAAGTGTTGACTATCCGGCAGTGTGAAAGTAAAGTCGCTCCGCAGATGAACGAGGTTGGCAGCACGGACGGTACGAGGCCCTTCCTCGTGGAAATCACCCGTAAACTGTTCCAGGCACTCTGCAATATAGGTGGTGACGATGCGCTGTTCTTGAATATCCTTCGTGGGCCAACAGACCGTTTCCCCCTCGCCTATCAGTTGCTCGCCAGCTAACTTCATCGTTCCTGCCAGGGCGATGGTGCGCCAGTCCGCGTCCTTCCCTTCCAACAGGATCTCCGGTGTAGCCGTGAGCCAGACGCCACTCTTGGATGTCGACACCAGCGATATGAACATACGGGGATAGAGTGCACAGGCGCGATGGAAGAGTTCCATAGGGTCTATCGGTTCTTCCGACGCCTCATCGACACACCGGGCCAGCACGATCTTCCGGAAAAGGCCCGACTCCAGTTGGGCGTGGTAGTTGGCAAAGTCGATGGCGTAGGTTGATTTAGAGGAAAGTGGAAAGTGGAAAGAGGAAGGAGAATACCCTGCTATAGATTCTTCTGCGGAAAGGATATCTCTTTCCTCTTTCCTCTCTCCTCTTTCCACTAAAAAAATCTTATCCGGGCGGATGAGCAGGATGGGCTGTTGCGCACTGATCTCAAAAGGCGCCACGACAAAGCCCCGTTTGCCGTTCAGTTCTGTACAGGAGAGGTATTCCGCAGGCTCACCTTCCGTCTGCTGAATGAGCGTCGCATGGTCTGCATGCGGCAAACGATAGATGGCGTAGGCGGACATTACTTCTTCTGTTTGATGATATAATTGGTGACACGGACATTCGAGATGAGGTCGCCCGACGTGTCCTTGATATCCACATTCCAGACATGAAGCGTGGTGCCCTCATGCAACAGACGGGCGAAAGCCGTCACCGTATCCCCCTCTGCAACTGCCTTCACATGGCTGCCACTAACCTCGATACCCACACAGGCACAGCCCGGACAGAGGGCGGAGGAACCGACACCTGCCACATTCTCCGCCAGTGCCAGGGAGGCACCGCCACTGAGGAATCCGAAGGGTTGACGGTTACGTTCATCGACCTTCATACGGGCCATACATGTATCGCCCTCGGGTGTGGAGATAAACTCCATGCCGAGAGCGGTACTCAAATTCGGTTTCGCGTTGATGATCTCGTTGATGCGCTCTACATCCATTCTACTTAAACAATGAATATTCCGGAACTTCCCAGGCCAAGGCACTGGCACCCAGGGCATCGCGCTCACGGTCATCGAGTTTCGACAACAGCAGTTTTACATGACCACGCATATTGGGGAACACATGGTCCTCAAACGAGTCATAGGTAGGATCGAGCAACCAGTGACCTGCATGAGAGATACCACCCGTCAGGATGATCGCCTCCGGATTGATGATAGAGGCATAGTTGGCGAGTCCGATACCGAGCATATAACCCGTCTTACGATACACCTCGATAGCCATCTCGTCACCCTTTTCACAGCATTCGGTGATGGTTCTCGGCGACAGATGATCAACCTCCCGCATCAGCGAAGGCTTGTCACTCTCTGCCAACATCTCACGTGCCGTCTGCACAATACCCTTAGCGGCAGCATACGTCTCCAGACAACCCTTGTGTCCACAACCACAGTCACGACCTCCATCAACGACGCAGGTATGGCCCACCTCACCGGCAAAGCCCTGACAACCCTTATGGTCACGTCCGTTACTGAAGAAACAGCTGCCTAATCCCGATCCGAGGTGTATGACGATGAAGTTCGACATGCCATGTGCACTACCAAACACATATTCACCCAAAGCGGCGATATGCGCATCGTTCGCCAGACCTACTGCCAGTCCGATCCTGTCACGCATCATCGCTGCCAGGGGGATGACACCCTTCCAGGGCAGGTTGGCGGCGTTCTCAATACAGCCAGAGATGTTACTGGCACTCGGTGCACTGATACCGATAGAACGGATGGTCTCATAACCGCCGTTCTCCTCTACCAGCATCACAATCTTCTCACTCAGTGCCGTCACGTAGTTGTTCACGTCGGGATAGTCGAGTGTCTCGAAGTGACCCTCGGCGATGATGTTGCCACGCACATCAACGATGGCGTAGGTGGTACGTTCCATGCTGATGTCGACACCGACAACTCTTGTTTTGATATTATACTCTTCCACTGTAATGCAGATTAGTTATTTGAATAATGAATACTCTTTGACATCCCAGGCGAGGGCACTGGCACCCAACACATCACGCTCACCTTCCTTCAGGATGGAAACCAACAGACGCGTCTCACCCTGGATATTATGGAACACATGTTCATCAAACGACTTACGCATGGGTTTCAACAACCATTTGCCAGCCTGCATCATATCACCTGTCAGGATAATAGCTTCAGGATTCAGAATCGAGGCATAGTTGGCCAAGCCTAGTCCGAGCATGAATCCCAGACGACGCATAGCCTCGATAGCCAGCTGATCTCCCTGATCACAATAATAAGTGACCGACTGCACACTGATATTCTTCAGTCCCTTCAATGCCGACGGCAGTTCCTCAGCTTGCAACAGTTCTTCTACGGTCCTTACAAGACCCTTGTCAGAACAGTAGGTCTCCAGACAACCCCTACGTCCACAGCCGCATTCACGACCACCGACTTCCACACAGGAGTGTCCCACCTCTCCAGCAAATCCATTCACGCCCAGGTGGGGCTTTCCATCCATGAAAATACAACTGCCAAGACCACCGTGACTGATAGACACCACCACAAAGTCCTTCAGACCGTGTGCACTACCGAAGGCTTTCTCGCCCAATGCTGTGACATGTGCGTCGTTAGCCAATGCCACAGCCAGTCCGAGACGGTCGCGAAGCATTGCTGCCAGAGGTACAACACCTTTCCAAGGCATATTGGCAGCATTCTCAATACAACCTGTTATAAAGTTGGCGCTAGGCGCACTCATACCCACAGACCGTATCATCTCATAGCCACCGTTCTCTTCGACAAGCATAATGATTTTCTCACTCAGGGCACTGACATAATCCGATATATCAGGATAGTCCATCGTCATAAAATAGTCCATCGCGATAATCTCGCCACGGATATCCACCACAGCATAAGTGGTTTTCACCTCTCGGATGTCAACACCAACGACTCGGGTTTTGATTTTATCAACTGCTTCCATATTGATTTTCATTAGGATTCAACAAACAGAGAATACTCCTTCACTTCCCAAGCCAGTACGCTCGCACCAAGAATGTTGCGCTCGCCTTCTTCCAATTCAGAACTCAGGAACTTCACCTTACCCTTGATATTATGGAACACGTGTTCCTCAAAGGCTTTCTGGGCAGGTTCCATCAGCCATTTACCGGCTCTGGCAATACCGCCTGTGAAGATAAAGGCCTCAGGATCCATGACAGAGGCATAGTTGGCGAGTCCGAGACCCAAAGCCTCACCCGTACGACGGAAAGTCTCAATAGCCATCGCATCACCCTTATCGCACAATTCTGCAATCACTCTTGGCGAGAGTTTCTGTACACGGCGCATTTCTGAGGGTTCTGCCGACTCCGTCATAATCTCACGGGCTGTACGGACGATACCTTTCGAGGCGGTATAAGCCTCCAGACAACCCTTATTACCACAGCCACAAAGGCGACCTTCGTGATGGATGCAGGTATGTCCGATCTCCCCGGCATAACCGTCAGAGCCCAGTTTCACACTGCCATCGGTAAAGACACAACTGCCCAATCCCGATCCAATAGTAAGCACAATAAAGTCATGCATACCACGAGCACATCCAAAGGCATGCTCACCGAGCGCCACCACATGGGAGTTGTTGGCAACAGCTACAGCCAGGCCCAATCTGTCACGCAACAATGCAGCCAATGGAATAACACCCTTCCACGGGAAATTGGGGGAGTTTACGATACAACCTAATTTATAATTTGCACTCGGTACGCTGATACCCACCGAACGGATGGACTCCAGACCACCATTGGCATCAATCATCTGGATGATACCATCACTCAACTTCGATACAAAAGCGCCTATCTCCGAGTAATCTTCTGTCGGAAACGATTCCTTGACCAAGATGTTTCCCCTGACATCTACGACAGCATACGATGTAGTGTCAAGACTGATGTCAACACCTATAACTCTTTTCTTAACCGTTTTTTGATCCATAGCTACTTCTTTAGTTATTCTGCCACAAAAATAGAAATAATTTGATAAACGACCAAATCTTTACTAACTTTTTTTGCAAATATTTACCCTAATCTTGCATTTTCCGAGATATTTTCGTAACTTTGCACCCATAATTGCAATTATTGTTTTGAAAAAGATGAACGTTTTAGAATTAAGCGAACAAGAAATCTTACGTCGACAGTCGCTCGACGAACTGCGCAAGATGGGTATTAATCCCTACCCTGCAGCAGAGTATCCTGTAAACGCGTGGAGCGCCGATATCATTGAAAACTTCGAGGATCTGCCTGTGATTGGCAAGGACGAGGAAGGCAACGATATACGCGAGACAGCAACACCCGATAATAGCCGCATGGTAAGCATCGCAGGTCGAATCATGAGCAAGAGCATCATGGGTAAGGCTGCCTTTGCCAAGCTTCAGGACTCTAAAGGCCGTATCCAGGTTTATGTGCAGCGCGACGCTATCTGTCCTGACGAGAATAAGGACCTTTATAATATCGTATTCAAGAAACTCCTTGACCTGGGCGACTTTATTGGCGTGAAGGGTTACGTGTTCCGCACAAAGACTGGCGAGATTAGCGTACACGTGCTGGAGTTGACACTGTTGAGCAAGAGTCTGAAGCCACTGCCTGTGGTAAAGACCGATGCCGATGGTAAAGTTTACGACGCGTTCGATGATCCCGAGTTGCGCTATCGTCAGCGCTATGTCGACCTGGTGGTGAACGCTGGCGTAAAGGATACCTTCCTGAAGCGTGCAACGATTATCCGCACCATGCGTCGCATTCTCGACGAGGCTGGTTATACTGAGGTTGATACGCCTATCCTGCAGAGCATCGCAGGTGGTGCATCAGCCCGTCCATTCATCACCCACTTCAATGCGCTTAATCAAGATATGTACATGCGTATTGCTACCGAGTTGTATCTGAAGCGCCTGATTGTTGGTGGTTTCGAGGGTGTTTACGAGATGGGTAAGAACTTCCGTAACGAGGGTATGGACAAGACCCACAACCCAGAGTTCACCTGTATGGAACTCTATGTGAGCTATAAGGACCTGCTTTGGGGTATGACCTTCACCGAGAAGATGCTCGAGGAGATCTGTACTGCTGTCAATGGCAAGCCCGAGGTGGAGATTGATGGCAACATCATCTCGTTCAAGGCCCCATTCCGTCGCCTGCCTATCCTCGATGCGATCAAGGAGAAAACCGGTTTCGATTGCGATGGCAAGACTGAGGACGAGATTCGTGCATTCTGCCTCTCTAAGGGTATGGATGTAGATGAGACCATGGGTAAGGGTAAGCTGATTGACGAACTCTTTGGGGAATTCTGCGAGGGCACCTTTATTCAGCCAACCTTCATTACCGACTATCCTGTGGAGATGTCACCACTTACCAAGATGCACCGTTCTAAGCCCGGTCTCACCGAGCGTTTCGAGTTGATGGTGAATGGTAAGGAGTTGGCTAATGCCTATTCTGAGCTCAACGATCCTATCGATCAGGAGGAGCGTTTCATTGAACAGATGAAACTTGCTGATAAGGGTGATGACGAGGCAATGATTATCGACCACGATTTCCTGCGCGCGCTGCAGTACGGTATGCCTCCTACATTCGGTATCGGTATCGGTATCGACCGTCTGGTTATGCTGATGACTGGTAAGTTCGCTATTGGCGAAGTGATGCTGTTCCCGCAGATGAAGCCTGAGAAGAAGATTCCTCAGTCGTCTGTAGCCGAATGGGCCGAGATTGGTGTACCTGAAGATATCGTTCCTGTACTGCGCAAGGCTGGTTTCAACCTGATTACAAACATCAAGGACGAAAAGCCCCAGGGTCTGCAACAGAAAATCGGTGAGATCTTCAAGAAATACAAACTCGAACTCCAGAAGCCTTCAGTAGATGAAGTCGCCGCCTGGATCGAAAAGGCACAGTAATGTACGATTGTGGTAAGATAGCAATTATCGGCGGCGGCAGTTGGGCAACAGCGATAGCCAAGATTGTGGTGAGTCACACCCATCACATCGGGTGGTATATGCGTCGCGATGACAGAATCGAGGATTTCCGACGACTCGGTCATAACCCGGCCTATCTTACCAGCATCCATTTCGATATCAACGAGATACAGTTTGAGAATGATATCAACCGCATCGTCCAACAGTACGATACGTTGGTGTTCGTCACGCCCTCGCCCTACCTGAAGAGTCACCTGAAGAAACTGAAAACGCGTCTCCGCGACAAATATGTCATCACTGCTATCAAAGGTATCGTTCCTGACGAGAACCTTGTATGTAGCGAGTATTTCCATCAGGTGTTCGATGTACCTTACGACAATCTGGCGTGTATCGGCGGTCCTTCCCATGCGGAGGAGGTGGCACTGGAACGACTCTCCTACCTCACCGTAGGCTGTGCGGATCGTGAGAAAGCCCAGGCTTTCGCCAATGTCCTCGCCAGCGACTTCATCAAGACCAAGACATCCACGGATGTCATCGGTATCGAATACTCCAGTGTATTGAAGAATGTCTATGCCATTGCGGCAGGTATCTGTAACGGACTGAAGTACGGTGACAACTTCCAGGCGGTGCTGATGGCGAATGCCGTACAGGAGATGAACCGTTTCCTGACAGCTGTCCATCCCATCGAACGCAATGCGTACGACTCGGTGTATTTGGGTGACTTATTGGTGACGGGCTATAGCAATTTCTCCCGTAACCGTACCTTTGGTACGATGATTGGTAAAGGCTACAGCGTCAAATCGGCTCAGATAGAGATGGAGATGATTGCCGAAGGGTATTTCGGTACGAAGTGTATGAAGGAGATCAACCGCCACTGGCATGTCAACATGCCCATCCTCGATGCGATCTACAATATCCTTTACGAACGCATCGCCCCACAGATTGAGATTAAACTATTAACAGATTCATTCAGATAAAACAAGTTATGAGTAACATTCAATTAGACATCACAAAGGCCGCTTGCTTCCTGAAGGAAGGAACAGTGGAGAGTTTTGAGCCGAAAGTAAAGGCTGCCCAGAAGGCACTGGAAGAGGGTACCTGTCCTGGTAACGATTTCTTGGGATGGCTCCATCTGCCATCCAGTATCACACCTGCCTTCATCGATGAGTTGCAGGCTTGTGCCAAGGTACTCCGCGACAATTGCGAAGCCATCGTCGTGGCTGGTATCGGTGGTTCCTATCTGGGTGCCCGTGCCGTCATCGAGGCACTGAGCAATTCATTTGCCTGGCTGGTAAACGACAAGAAGAATCCAACCATCCTCTTTGCAGGAAACAATATCGGCGAGGACTATCTCTTCGAACTCACAGAGTATCTGAAAGACAAGAAGTTCGGTGTGATCAATATCTCGAAGTCTGGTACGACTACCGAGACTGCCCTCACCTTCCGTCTGCTGAAGAAACAGTGTGAGGCTCAGCGCGGTAAGGAAGAGGCCAAAAAGGTGATTGTTGCCATTACCGATGCCAAGAAAGGTGCTGCCCGCACCTGCGCCGACAAGGAAGGATATACCTCATTTATCATTCCCGACAATGTGGGTGGTCGTTTCTCGGTACTGACACCGGTAGGACTCCTGCCTATCGCCTGCGCCGGTTTTGATATCAAAGAACTGGTAGGCGGTGCCCAGGATATGGAGAAGGCCTGTGCCCCTGGCGTTCCCTTCGCAGAGAATCCCGCTGCACAGTATGCTGCCGTGCGTAATGGTCTCTACCAGAGTGGTAAGAAGATTGAGATCATGGTGAACTTCCAGCCCAAACTGCACTTCATGAGTGAGTGGTGGAAACAACTCTACGGCGAGTCTGAGGGTAAGGACAAGAAAGGAATCTTCCCTGCCTCTGTCGACTTCACCACCGACCTGCACTCCATGGGACAGTGGATCCAGGACGGAGAACGTACCATCTTCGAGACAGTGATCAGCGTGGAGGAACCTGAAAAGAAACTGCTCTTCCCCAGCGACGAGGAGAATCTCGACGGACTGAACTTCCTCGCTGGCAAACGAGTGGATGAGGTAAACAAGATGGCAGAACTGGGTACCAAACTGGCTCATGTCGACGGTGGTGTGCCCAATATCCGTATCACCATGCCCCGTCTGAATGAACGCTATCTCGGACAATTGATCTATTTCTTCGAGATCGGCTGTGGCATCAGTGGTAATGTGTTGGGTGTGAATCCCTTCAACCAGCCCGGTGTGGAGGCATACAAGAAGAATATGTTCGCCCTGCTCGACAAACCCGGCTACGAGGCAGAGAGCAAAGCCATCAAAGAACGCCTGGCGAAAGAATAATGTACCAACTGGCAATCAGGAAATACTTGGAAGAACACGGCTTTGAGGCGCTGAGCCCCAGAGCCGTGCTCTTTGACATGGACGGTATTCTCTACGACTCGATGCCAAACCATTCCATCGCCTGGCAGGAGAGTATGGCGAAGTGCGGCATCACCATGACATCCGACGATGCCTATGCCACTGAGGGAGCACGAGGTGTGGATACCATCCGTCAGATGGTACGTCTGCAACAGCATCGTACCATCAGTGAAGAGGAAGCCCAGAAAATGTATGACCTGAAGACGCAGTTGTTTCACCAGTTACCGGAACCTCCCGTGATGCCTGGTATCCTCTCTCTCATGGAGAAGATACAAGAAGGAGGTCTTCAGATAGGCGTCGTTACCGGTAGTGGGCAACGTCCACTGATCAACCGTATCCTACGTGACTTCGGGGCCTACGTCGATGAGGCTCATATCACCACTGCCTACGACGTAGAACGTGGTAAACCCTACCCAGATCCTTATCTGATGGGATTGAAGAAGGCTGGTAATCTTGAACCTTGGCAGGCTATCGTCATTGAGAATGCCCCGTTGGGTGTTCGGTCTGGTCATGCCGCAAAGATCTTTACCATCGCCGTAAACACCGGTCCACTACCCGACGAAGAACTCCTCGGGGCTGGGGCCAATCTGATCTTCCCCAACATGCAGGAACTCAGCGACTACTGGTTCAAGTCCCTTTTTTCTGATGTATAACGTATTTCTGGTAGTAGGAAATAAGGAGCGTCGTCATCGGCAGGGCGATAATCATGCCGAGAATACCCATCAACGAACCCCAGATAGACAGTGACAACAGGATGATGGCAGAATTGAGACCTGTCACATGTCCCATGATCTTCGGTGTCAGGAAAGCATCCTGAATCCCCTGTACCACGGCAAACACAATCAGTGCCAGCAACATAATCATCCAGAAGTTCTCACCTGTCTCGGCAGCCTTGACTATTGCCAACAGAATGGTTGGCACAAAGCCTACGAGTTGGAGATAAGGCACCATGTTGAGTAGGCCGATAAACATGCCCAGACCCACTGCCATCGGAAAATCGATGATAAGGAAACCAATGCTGAAAAGCACACCCACACACAACGCCACCAAGGCCTGCCCACGGAAATACTTGTTCATACTATCCCCTACATCGCGAACCAACTGGGTGGCAAAGGGACGATAGCGTTCCGGTAACAAACCCGGCCAACCCGTGCAGAGACGTTCGTAATCTAATAATATTAATAAGGTGTAGAGGGCTACCATCGTGACGGTGAAAAGACTGGATACGACACCGATGGACTGGATGACGACATCCCAGAGTTTCGGGACGGTGGCTTTCATACCCTCAAGGAATCCATCCTGAGTGACAAGGCTCTTGATATCATCAACAGTGATGTGTCCGCGGACAAAGTCTTCTATCGTATCAGGGACATTCGTCAACAGTTCTGACTGTGACAGATAGGCCACCAACAGTTCCTTTACCCGCGCACTCTCATCAATAATCGGCGGGATAATCAACATGAAGAAACCCGTAAGCACCAGTCCCACCACAATGAAGGAACAGAGAATATCAACCAGGCCAGGAAAAACGGCACGAGTACCGCACTCAGTCGGTTGAGGAGCATCACGATACCCGTTATCACGATGGCCCAGAGAATACCCCGGACAACATTGTCAAATGTGAATTTCTTATGTCCTTCCATCATACCTCGTCTTCGTCATTTGTATTGGTACTAAGGGCATTGTCACCGCCATTGGTGTCCATTTCGGAATCACGACGTATACCGATGTCTCCAAGGCTACTCACAGACACAATCATCGGGATGTACTCGTCGGTCTGTGGATGACAGACACTGGCAGCAAAGAAGAGATTGGCACCTTCCACCTTGTCGAAGACCAGACCTTCGAGAATTCCCGTCTGACGATAGTCGTTGTCGAGATAAGCATCGAAAGCGGCTTTCGTAAAGGAACGGCTAAAGAACACAGAACCGTCGGCACGTAGGATACGAAGAGAAATCCGGTTGTCTACGAACTTCTGTCCCGTCTCGTCCTTTACCATCCTGAGACTGTCATCCGGTACACGACGGATCTCCACCTGATAGTTCTTGTCGAGCCACTTGATATTCGTTGTCTGGGCATAATCCTGCATCCGGATAGGGGCTTGTAGTTTAGGCTGCTCTGCCTTCGGGGCGATGATGTCATCGCTCTTTTTCTTCCCACCACAACCTATCACCATCATGGCGAGAACAGCCAGCCATAGCATTTGTATTCTTTTCATCATCGTATCTTAATGGTTTCGAGGACAAAGGTACGAAAAAAAGTGAGAAAAGAACAATGAAATGAGAAAAAAAGTTTGTTTACACAAAAAAAGTCTGCTTTTCACAAGCAGACTTTACTTTTTTTGTTATCTGAAACCTAAATCTTAATACCTAACATTATTACTAACCAATTGAAAGGACAGGCACGCTTGCCATTTACATCCTTTTGACGCAAGAATAGACGGAAAGTTTATTCATCCTGCAAAAAAATTTGTGTTTTTTAAAGCAATTCGACATTTTTTTGCTACCTTTGCCCGTAAATTTAACAACGAAATGAAAAAGGGTTGTCTTTTTTTCGCATTGGCATGTATGTTGTTCTGCGCCTGCAGTGAGGGAAAGGAGCAGAAGACAGAACAAACCACCTACCAGAGCATCGACACCGTACCGATGCTGGTGATGCAGGTACAGAAGTGCTCGAAACTCTACACTTCGGAGTTTAAGGTACACAAGATCGTTACCCACGACGACGTGGTGCGTCTGAAGGGCTCCGTGCTGCGTCAGGACTACAATATCAAGATTCCCCTCGGTGATCGTAAGATTGCCATTCCGATGGATGCCACCCTGAAGGCCTACATCGACTTCAGCCAGTTCTCGGAAAAGAACATCGAACGGAGCGGTGATCAGATTACCATCCTCCTACCCGACCCGAAGGTGACAATGACCAGTTCCAAGATTGACCAGAAGAACGTACGCCACTATGTTGCCTTTGCCCGTGCCAACTTCAGCGATGCCGAGATGTCTGACTACGAACAACAGGGACGTGCCGCCATCATCCAGAGCATTCCCGAACTGGGCATTATCGACAATGCCAAAGAGAATGCTGCCAGGGTTCTGGTACCGATGCTAACCCAACTGGGTTATCGGGAGGAGAACATCACCATCGCCTTCCGCAAGGATTTCAACAGGAATAACATCATGAGACTGTTAGAGCAATGAGAAAGATAATAGACAAGAAATCCGACCTCGTGAAGATATTGGCACTCATAGCCTTTATCCTCGTATTTGTATGGCTGGTATTCTTCGAAAAGGACAACAGCATAGACCTTGGGGTCGATAACAAGATTGACGTCACACCGACACAGATAGAGAGTATCAAGGATATCGGAGAGTGGGAGTTTCTCAGCATCAGTAATGAGGAACTGGTCGATACAATCCGTAAAGGTCTTATCAGCGACGACCATCTGGTACGCATCTACTATGGTACCCTGCGACTGGGCATCAACATGCACGATGTCAGACCACGTTGGCTGACTGTCAGTGGTGATACCGTTACAGCGGTTCTGCCGAAGGTAGGACTGCTTGACAAGGATTTCATCGACGAGGCCCGCACGAAATCCTTCTACGAGAGTGGTAAGTGGAAAGCAAAAGACAGAGAGGCGATGTACAAGAAAGCCTACCGTCAGATGCTGAAACGTTGTCTGACGCCTGCCAACCTGAAGACAGCACAGGAGAACGCCGAAGCACAATTCAGGAAGATGATGCTGTCGATGGGCTACAAGAATGTACAGATAACATTTGAACAATAAAACACAAAATGGACGGACTGAATGACTTTTTCACCGAACTGAGCGGTCTGCTGTGGGGCTGGCCGATGATCATCTTACTATTAGGTACACATGTGTATCTGACCATTATCCTGCGATTCCCACAACGGAGAATCTTCACAGCCATCAAACTGTCCGTAAAACGTGACCCAGGAGCCACAGGCGATGTGTCGCAGTTCGGTTCCTTAGCCACAGCATTGGCAGCTACCATTGGAACGGGAAACATCATCGGTGTAGCAACAGCCATTGCCCTGGGAGGCCCCGGTGCCGTGCTCTGGTGCTGGCTAACGGGTGTCTTCGGCATTGCCACGAAATATGCCGAGGGACTATTAGCCATCAAATACAGGGTACAGACCAAAAGCGGCAAGATGATCGGAGGACCGATGTATGCCTTGGAACGCGGTCTCGGTTGGAAGTGGCTGGCAGTGCTCTTTGCCATTTTTACAGCCTGTGCCTCTTTCGGCATCGGCAACACCGTACAGGCTAATGCCATCGCCACACTGGCCAATGAGACCTACGAGATATCACCTTACATCACCGGTGCCTTTGTCTGTCTGCTGACGGGAGCCGTCGTCTTAGGTGGTGTGAAGAGCATTGCCCGTGTGTGTGGTATGCTCGTGCCGTTTATGGCTTTCTTCTACGTCATCGGGTGTCTGATCATCCTGGGGATGAATATCCACTACTTGTGGCCTGCCATCAAACTGATTTTTGTATCTGCCTTCAACCCACAGGCTGCTGGTGGTGGCTTTGTGGGAACAACGGTGATGATGGCAGCCCGCTTTGGTATTGCCAGAGGACTCTTCTCGAATGAGTCGGGTCTCGGTTCTGCCCCCATCGTGGCAGCAGCAGCACAGACACGTAACCCCGTGCGCCAGGCATTGGTATCGTCGAGTGGTACCTTCTGGGACACCGTCATCATCTGTGCCCTGACAGGTCTGGTCATCGTCAGCAGCATCATCGCCTATCCCGAGATAGACTTCGAGAATGGTGCCACCCTCACCAAGGCAGCCTTCTCGAAGATTCCCATTGTAGGAACGCCACTGCTTACCTTTGGTCTGCTTACCTTCGCCTTCTCCACCATCCTCGGGTGGTGCTACTACGGAGAAAGGGCTGTGGAGTATCTGAAGGGCAAACGATGGGTCATCATCTATCGTGTCCTTTATATCGCCGCTGTCTTCATCGGCAGTGTGATGAACCTTGCCGTAGTGTGGAACCTCGCCGACTGCATGAATGCCCTGATGGCTATACCCAACCTGCTATCCTTGCTCTTCCTGAGCGGTATCATCGTACACGAAACAAGAAAATACTTGTGGCGAGACCGGTTGGATGCCGTCGACAACACCTAAAAAAACAAAAAATAACAGTCTATTATTTGGAATTCTGCTAAAAATACCCTATCTTTGCAAAGGATTAATAACGACCTATCAATCATGAATATAAGACATCTTATCCTTCTGGCAATCATCGCGTTTCTTGGCACTGGCAGTGTCAAAGCAGATGTTCCTTATAAGAACGATCCCAAATACCTCGAGTTACGCGACGCGATGCATCATGCATTTAACGATGCTGACAGCGCCCACTTCTACCCTGCTGTCAAGAAACTCGAAGACTATCTCCTGCAACAGAACGACCTGCATGCTTACTATACCCAACGCTGCAACGAGATCATCTTCCTGATGAACAAGCAGAAAATCTTTGAGGCTTATACACTCGGACGTAAACTCTCCACCGAACTGCGTGAAAAGAAAATCGACAAGGAGATGTACATGGCCTATAACATCCTGGGACATATCAATCGCTACTGTGGCAACAAGGCTGCCGCCAGACGTATTTTCCGCAAAGTCATCGACATGATAGAGGAGGCAGGCTATTACGAGAACATGCCACCCATCTACATGAACCTTGTGAACGTGGAGATTGAGGACGACCCGGAAGAAGCCATGCGCCTACTCGACAAGGCCCTGGAGATTGCAAAGGAATACTCCCCCGACCGCGTATTCGACATCGAGACAAGAAAATACCTCACTTACTATACCAACGGCGACATCAAGAAATTCCACGAATGTTACGAGTTATACCGTCAAGGCGTGGCCGAAGGCAAATCGTCTGTACATGGTCGTAGCATGGAGGTGTACTACCTTGCCAGTCTCGGTAAGATTGACGAGGCCATCGCTCTTGCCAAGGAAGAACTGGGCGATGAAGCCAAAGATGCCATCACAGAGATTCTGGCGAAGAATGGACGCTGGGAGGAAGCCTATAAAGCACTCAAGGAAGCCACGTCAACCAGTGACTCCGTCAACAACGTGGTACTGATTAATAGTATGCGGAGCATTAGCGACCAGTTAAGACTGGAAGAGATGGAGAAGCAGACAGCCCGCAACCGACTCATCGCAATGGGGGTCGGACTTCTACTCTTAATACTACTCGTGGCAGCACTCTCTTACATCGTGTTCAATCGTCGCAAGCACCTGAAGGAACTGAAGGTTGCCTACGATCATGCGTTGGAATCAGACCGTTTGAAGACAGCCTTCATCCAGAATGTCAGTCATGAGGTACGCACTCCCCTGAACATCATCAGTGGTTTCTCCCAAATCATCGCCATGCCTGAACTCACCAGCAACAGCGAAGAACGTCAGCACATGGCTCTGATGATGCAGAAGAACTGTCACCAGATCACCTCACTCATCGACGAGATGCTGGAACTTTCGTTCAGTGAGTCGACAGAGGATGCCGTGAAGGAAGACGTTGTGGAGATCAACGACATGTTGCGTGACCTGTTGCAGGAAAACCAGCCCCTCGTCAATCCTGACACGAAACTGGAATTCAGCACAACCATCAACGACGATTTCACACTAACCACGAATCAGGTCATGCTCAGACGGGCCTTATCTACACTGATCGATAATGCCATCAAGAATACGACGGAAGGTACCATCACCATGAAGGCCTCTGCCTTAGGTACCACCCAGTTGATTATTGCCGTAGAAGACAACGGCCCCGGTATTCCCGACGATGAGGCAGAACATATCTTTGAACGGTTCGTCAAACTCGACTCCTTCAAAGAGGGTCTGGGTCTCGGATTGCCCCTTTGTCGAACCCTGATCAGACGACTGGGTGGAACCGTACTACTCGACAGAACCTTCAAGGGTCCAGGTGCCCGCTTTGTCATCTCCCTACCGATAGAAAATCCAGATGAATAAGATATGAAAAAGAGCATTTTTACCATTCTGCTTGGCTGTCTGACGGCAGCCGGCTGTAACGCCGCACAGAAGGTGGATGAGTTCACCACCAAGAGCGGCAAGAAAGTCACCATCACATGTATCAAGCATGCCAGTATCGAAATCAACTACGACGGTACGGAGATTCAGATCGATCCCGTCGGTGCAGGTGTCAGACCCATCACGGACTACAACCAGTTCCCGAAGGCTAACATCATCCTCATCACCCATGAGCACAAGGATCATTTCGAACGTGAGGCTATTGCCTGTGTCCGTACGCCGGCAACCACCATCTATTCCAACACTGCTGTCTACAACATGTTCCGCAACAGTCTTCCACTGAAGAACGGCGACAGCATCACCTACCGTCAGGACATCACCATCAAGGCCGTACCAGCCTACAACTATACCGAGGACCACACCCAGTTCCATCCGAAGGGACGTGACAACGGCTATATCCTCAGCCTCGACGGACTGCGCATCTATATCGCCGGCGACACGGAGGATATCCCCGAGATGGCTGATATCAAGGATATAGATATTGCCTTCTTGCCCTGTAACCAACCCTACACGATGACTATCGACCAGTTGGTGAAGGCAGCCAAGACCATCAATCCCAAGGTGCTGTTCCCCTATCACTACAGTCAGACGCCCATTTCCCAAGCTGTCATGAAACTTGGTGGCAGCGGCATCGATGTCCGCATCCGCGACTACCAATAAAAAAAGCCACCTTGCAAGGTGGCTTTTAAGTTTAGAATTGAATCACAGCGGGGCGAAGCGTCGCTGATCTGGCGGTGATGGAACCATTACCGGAAACAACAACCATACATTTTCCGAAGAAAGCCTTGCGCTGCGGGGATTTGAAGTTCTCCATCGAGGTCTGACAACCATTATCCGTTCCAAGCAGTCTGCCGTCGCCCTCATAGTCGAAATATATCTGATCCTCCGCCCACGGACAGAGGTTGCCATCCTTATCCACCACCTCGACATTTACGAAGGTGGTGTTTTGACCCACATAGTCTTTCGTCATACGGATACGTTCTGGAGCACTTGCCGTCTTGATGGTCTGAGAGCCAACCTCCTTACCGTCCTTACGTGCCACGACCTTCACCTCACCTGGGTCAAAAATGACGCGCCAACCCACATGATATTCCGAATTTAACTTTGCCTTCGTCTGGTGCATGTTGTAACGACCTTCAGGATTCTCTGCAGTCTTGCGACGCACACCTTGACTCTTGCCATTAATGAAGAGTTCCACCTCATCGGCATTGTTGTAGTAGCACCACATATCGATTTCTTGACCCGGTACCCAGTTCCAGTGGGGGAAGAGGTGCAACACGGGTTTGTCGGTCCACTCGCTCTGATACATATAGTAGGCATCCTTCGGGAAGCCCGCCAGGTCGATGATACCAAAATACGAACTACGTGCAGGGAAACCGTAGGGCGTGGGCTCACCTATATAGTCCCAACCCGTCCAGATATACTGTCCTCCGACATAGGGTGTGTGCTTCACGACATCCCATGTCTCCTCGTGCGTCGAACTCCAGGAAGCATGCATATTGTCATAAGAAGAACACATATACGAGGGATCAGTATACGGCAGATACCACTCCTCAGGAGCCCAAGTCACCTCGTCGGAAGGCATCTTGTAATAGCCTCTCGTCTGCAGGGCCGACACACTCTCACTAAAAATAAAAGGCTTGTCAGGGAAGTTCTTCGGTACATCCTTTACCCACTGATGGTGATAATTGAAGCCGATGATGTCGATGGCACCACTCTTGAAGAGATGGTTGTTGGGTGAAGGCTCATTGCAGCCCGCCAATATCGGACGACCAGAGCCGTCATTACGTTTGATAATATCTGCCAAGTGTCTCGTCAGGATAGAGTTCGGGCTGAGTTCGCCATCTTTAGCCAACGTCGAGGCATCATGGGCGGCGTTCAGAAGCAGGTTGGCCTGTTCCAACGTCAGTTCATCGGCACCAGCGCCAGACCACTGTTCGAGAACCTCGTTGCCGATGCTCCACATCAGAATACAGGGATGGTTACGGTCACGCACCACCAGATCGGTAAGGTCGCGCTCGTGCCATTCCTCAAAGAAACGGGCATAGTCGTTCTGCGTCTTTTTCTTGCGCCACATGTCGAAACTCTCATCCATGACAATCAGTCCCATCGTGTCGCACATGTTCAATAGTTCCGGTGCAGGGGGATTGTGCGACGAACGGATGGAGTTTACACCCATCTGCTTTAGTTTTAGGAGTTTGCGGTGCAAAGCATCCTCATTGAGAGCCGCACCCAAGCAACCGAAGTCATGGTGCTCACAAACACCATTGAGTTTGAAGTTCTTCCCATTGAGCCAGAAGCCCGTCTTGGCATCAAACTTAAACGAACGGAAGCCTGTGGTGGTCTCATAGGTATCCACCACCTTGCCGCCCACCTTAATATCCGTGCGTACCTTATATATATTAGGGGTCTCACACGACCAGAGCATCGGTTTGGCGATGGTAATGGCAGATTTCAATCCCTTTGACTTGCCGACGACCTTTCCCTGTGGGTCGAACAAGGTGTTTTCTACCATACCCTGACCTTCGAGTGTCACCTCGATGTCGAGGCGACCCTTACCCTTTACCACACTGCTATTTGCATGAACGCCCCAATGAGCCACGTGCACGGGATTAGTCTTGGTGAGCCACACATGACGGTAGATGCCACAGCCACTATACCAACGGGAGTTGGGCTGGTCGGAGTTGTCCACACGCACTGCCACCACATTCTCGCCCTCGCGGACATACGGTGTGATGTCGTACTCAAAACTCGAATAACCGTAGGGCCGATAGCCCACCTTCTGTCCGTTCACATAGACGGTGGAATTCATATACACGCCATCGAACTCAAGGTAATATTTCTCATTACCTGCTGGTAAAGAGAAATATTTCCTATACCAACCGATGCCACCAGGCAAGGCGCCACCACCTGCCCCACTGGGATTACCCACATAGAAGTCGCCCTCTATGGCCCAATCGTGTGGCACGTCGAGACAGCGCCAGTTGCTGTCGTCGAAATCCGTCTTCGACATAATGGCCGAGTCGCCTAAGTTAAAACGCCAGTCCTTATCAAAGCACTGTCTTTCTCTTGCCTGTGCCGTCAATACAGCCAGGGCTGCTGCGACAAAAAGAATCAACCTCTTTCCCATACATCACACATGTAAGTCCAGTACGAAACGGGTACCTCTGGTGAACTGAGGATCAATGTCAAGATCACCGTTCATCTTCAAGGCCATCTGTTTACAGATAGGCAGTCCAAGTCCGTCGCCTGTCGTGAGGTCATGGATCTCAAGGAAGGGCTTAAAGACATCCTCGCGCTTCTCCTCCGGGATGCCGGCACCTGTGTCGGACACTAGGAACTGATGGGTATGTGGCCCACGTTTCTTGAATTCCAGACAGATGGTGCCGCCCTCTGGTGTGTATTCTGCTGCATTCTCCAACAAGTGGGAAAGGATGTGCGTGACATATTCCTTATGAATCATCGCACTCATCTTCTGGGCATTCACCGTCAGGGTGACATTGTCCTTCACCTTGTCACGGATCTGTTCCATCAGTCCTTCGCAGAACGGGTGGATCGGTGTCTCTTCCAATTCGGCAGGATCGAAGGTGGCATTCTCCAACTCTGACAGTGTCTGCACATGACTGGAGAAATCCAACAGAGCCTGCACCTCCGGAACACGGTTGTCGAGTTTCTGGAGTGTTGGCTCAAGTTGAGCGGAGATATTACTGATGAACTTAGCCTTGAGAGCATTGCTGTCGTTGGCTAGTTTGATGACCTTCTTCTGCTTACGGGTCAGTAAGATGAAGCGCAACAAGATGATACCACCGATGACCAAGGCAGCAGCCAGTGCAGCAGCGAGGATACAGAGTCCGATGATGATCACCTGACGGGTCGTCAACGAACTGTCTTTCTCGGAGATGGCAGCCTCATTGTCGGCAATCTGTTTCTTCAGCGCACCAATCTCATCGGCATGTTTCAGGGCATCC
This sequence comes from uncultured Prevotellaceae bacterium, assembly GCA_902784565.1. Lineage (GTDB taxonomy): Bacteria > Bacteroidota > Bacteroidia > Bacteroidales > Bacteroidaceae > Prevotella. The sequence goes on along the minus strand of CACZVE010000017.1, from coordinate 31,428 downwards.
GTAGAATCCTTCCAGGCGATATAGTTGCTGTACGACTGCGCCACCATATTGGCATTGTTACTCTTCCGACCATTGGCAATCAGAGTCTGATATACCTCATCCACCTTGTCGTAGTTCTTCGAAGCCGTCAGTTTGTCAGCCATCTCCTTGAAGACGGCATTACCCTGGGCATTCATTCCGAACGTGTAATAATAGATGGCCTTAGTGTAGAGCAAGTCGTTCTTCACATTCTCATCGTTGGACTGATTGGCCAGCGCCTCCAACGTATTGAGTTGATCCTTGGCACTTTCACTCTTCCGCAGTTTGATATACATCTGTACACGTTCCTTGGTAACCAAGTAGTGGGATGCGGCTTTCTCTGCAGCCGACTGTTTTCCAGCATTGATGGTTTCATCAGCACGACGCAACAAGTCGAAGGCTTCCTTCCAGAAATTCTCCTTGTAATAGAGAGTCGCTGCCTTGACGGCACACTCCACACCCTGATGGATCTGTCCTTTGTTGTAATAGTCGTTGAACGCATGGATATACAATGAACGGGCCGAGGCGATGTTCTTACCTGGGTCTACGGCTTCTGCACGTTTCTGCAAATCGCTCTTCTCTTGGGCTGCAACATGACCATAGCAGAAGAGCACACTCAAAAGTAAAATTAATACCTTTTTCATTTCTTATTTCGTTTTAATTGTTTACAAGTTACAGGTGATGGCCTTGCCGTTGTAGTCCACCGTCACACCCTTTGGATCATCAAGGTTCAGAGGTCTTGGGTTGTCTTTCGTGATCAACACCACATTGAAACGACGATTCTTCAACATACCAGGGAACTGACCTTGACGGGCTCCAAAGGATAGGGTCTTTGAGGCATCATCATAGGTGATGTCGATGGTGGCATATTTGCCTTTCTCGTAGTTGTAGTTGGTACCTTCATCCTCATAGAGTTGGAAGGTGCCATTCCGACCTGCATAGATGTAAAGGTGGATGAGTTCCGCTGGTTTCTCGTCGCTCCACTCCATCTCCGGGCCGAAGGGGATGATGGCGCCCTCACGGACGAAGACGGGGATTTGCTCGTAAGGCGCATCCACCACAAGGCGCTGACCACCCTGGATATACTCGTTGGTATAGAGGTTATACCAGCCGCACTGCTCTGGGAAATAGACAGAACGATTACGAGACTTATAATAACCTACAGGACATGCCATCAGCGCAGGACCGAACATCCACTGATTACCAATGTCTTCGACCTCTTTGTCACCATTGAAGTCCATCACTAACGGACGCATCAGAGTGTAATCCTTGAAATGCGCCCAACCTGCCATCGAATAGAGGTAAGGCATCAGACGATAACGCAGTTTGTCGTAATAGACAAACGACTTGTAAGCAGGGTGCTCATCGGGCGCAATGTTCCATATCTCACGTAATGGCCACTGACCATGCGAACGGAACAGCGGAATAAACGTACCAAACTGGTTCCAACGGGTCTGTAACTCGCGCCACTCCTTCAGGTCTTCGTTCTCCACACCACTGTGGTCAAAGATATTCTGTGCAACCACATAACGGTTCTCCACGCAGAAGCCACCCTGATCCATGCCCCAGAAGGGAAGTCCGGAGATAGAATAGTTCAGTCCAGCCGTCATCTGGGCACGCATATCCTCCCAACGGGTACCAATGTCACCACTCCAGGTAGCAGTAGAGTATCGCTGTTCTCCAGCAAATCCGCTTCGGGTCAAGAGGAACACACGCGGCTCGTTCGCCTTTCCTTTCCAGACAGAACGTTGACCATTGTAAATAGCATCGGCATTTACTGTGGAGTAAGCATTGAAATATTCGGTAGAAGTACCAAGGGCCGTAGGACCACAGAGAGCCTTGCGATACCACATCGGCGTACAATCGCGCACATTCGGTTCGGAGGCATCCATCCACCAGGCATCGACATAACTCTGAGAACCGGATTTTCCGGGTTTTCCGGATAACCCAGTATACAGTTTCTCATCCATCTGACGCCAGAACATCTTACGAGCGTCAGAATCATAGGCATCATAGAAGCCATTTGTGTAACCAGGACCCACCCAGTCGTGGATATCATCCGTAGGCGACTGGACATACATCCAACCCTTTGCATCGAGTTCCTTGTAATTGTCCGTATTACAATAGAACTTAGGCCATACCGAGATCATAAAACGTCCATGCATCTGATGCACATTGTCGAGCATCTGCTGGGGATTGGGATAGCGTGAAGCCTCGAACTCATGACTGCCCCACTGGTCTTCAGGCCAGTAATTCCAGTCCTGTACGATATTGTCGATAGGGATATGTCGTTTACGGAACTCCGTGAGGGTGCCCTCAACCTCCTCTTGTGTCTTATAGCGCTCTCTGCTCTGCCAGAAACCCAACACCCATTTGGGATAGAGACTGGCCTTTCCTGTCAGTGTACGATAGCCAGATATCACCTGATCCAGATTCTCACCAGCAATGAAGTAATAGTCCATATCCTTGGCCATTTCACTCCACACGGAGAGTTTGCCACGCTCCTCAGCACTCCGAGGTTCTGCCACGCGCAGACCACAATAGGCCTCGCCACCATCCGGCTGCCACTCGATGCGCAGTTGGACGCGCTTCTTTTTCTCCATCGTCACCTCAAATTTATAGGCGTTGGGATTCCAGGATGTACGCCAACGCTCCGGCACCACTTCCTTGCCATCGATATAGACCTTGATATAACCTGAATAATAGAGAATAAACTGGTATAGTTCAGAGGTGAGAGGCTCGATGAAACCCTCATAAATCACATTGGCACCTGCCAACTGGAAACCCTTGGGGAAGTTCTTGATGCCACCATTGTCCGTACGGTTGGCTATCTCTGATTTCTCAGGCGTTCCGTATTCATAATAGATGGAATCTTCATCACGCACCAATTTCTTACCCATGCGATCGATGTATGTACCAGTGAGATGTCCCATATTACCCTGCTTGTCGTAGAGGCGGAAGGCACGGTTCAACTGCAGATAGTCATTCGGATTACCAAAACGGCAATAACTGTAAGAGTCCCAAAGGATACCATAGTTCTTATTCGAAAGCACAAAGGGGATACTTACCTTCGTATTATACTGGAACAGATCCTCGTTCTTGCCTTTCATATTAAACTCCTCGCTCTGGTGCTGTCCCAGTCCGTAGAAAGCCTCATCGTCAGGCGAGTCGAACTTCATCTGCCACGTCAGACCATGTTTGGCTTCCTCTGGTACGGTGAAACCGGTCTTCATACCCAACTCACGCTCTGGCACCGTGAAGTCCCAGAACTGCTTACCGTCCTTGGCTTCCTTCAACAGTTGTTTGCCTGCTGCGTCAAAGAATGTCACCATGCCCGTCTGCTTCATGACCACAGCACTGATATTCTTGGCCTTCACAACCACCGAGACGGCGTCCTCGTTAATCGAATATGCTCCTTTCTCAGGTGCCTTCTGCGGCACGATCATCAGTGAGGTTGGCTTTTCCAGTAGTGCCTCCTTCGAGGTGGCCCTAACACGGATGATATTGTCGTTCATCACTTCCAGACGGATTACTTTGGCCTGACCTTCGTCAGGACGGATGGTCACCGTATTCCCATTGGTCTGCACCTCTGCTGCGAAAGAGATTCCCGTCAGCAATAAGGCAGACACCATACATAGTAGTTTTTTCATTTTTTCTTATGTTTTAGTCAATCTTATTTGTCTTCAATAATCACAGCCTCCTCAATATCAGAATCCTCTATTGGCAAGGAGATGGTGAACACTGTTCCGCCACCAGGATTGTCGTCGGCCTTTATTGTGCCATGATGGGCATCCACAATCTGTTTCACCTTGTCGAGTCCGAGGTTCTCATTCTCATCACCGAAGAAAGGCTCGAACATATGAGGTTTGTGTTCATCGGGGATGCCAACACCGTTGTCGGCAAACAAAAGGGCAACTCGCTCCGTCGACGGTTTCAGCACCGTCACTTGGATCTTACAGGTGGAAGGACCGAACTTCACGGAGTTCGCCAGTAATATTTCAACAGCCTTACGCAGTTGCTCCTTATCGAATGCCATGAGAATGGAGTCTTGCGGCGAGCCGAAGGTGAGTTTCAGTTTTTTGTCTTCTAACGGCTGGTAGTTGTCGCAGAGATCCCTCAGGAAGGCCACAATATCGTCCTCGCTACGGTGAATCTCCAACTTCGGCATCGTGGCCTTCACGAATCCCTGATCATCGACTGCCTCCGACTCATGAATCACCTCTACCGACTCTGATTCCTCTTCTGTCTTCACTTTCTGGAATTGCTGATTCTCTCTCATCATCTGGGCACGCATCTCACTCATCCATTGATGCTTGTCCTGCTCCCTGCGGAGTTGTTCCAAATCGGCCTTCTCCTTCTGTTTCTTCAGATACCACTTCACAAACAGCCATGCAACGGCTGCAATGATAAGCATATAGAGCAGGATCATCCAACGGGTGCGCCACAATGGCGGACGAATGGTGATTTCCATCTGACTCTCCACGTCGCCTAACGTACCGTCGCCATTGAGGATTCTCACACAGAGTGTATAGGAACCCGCACGCAACGAGTTGAAGGTGATATTCGGGTTCAGCGACGATGTCCTCACCCAGTTCTCATTGAAGCCCTCCAACTTATAGGCAAAACGCTTACGGTTATTGACCACCACCTTGTTGGTAGACAACTGGATGGTAAACTGGTCATTGTATTTCAAGGTGATCTCACGACACACGTCGAGGGCCTCATCAAGGATGACACGTCCCTTGAACTCACGACCCACCTCTATATCCTGGTCGAAGATCTGGAGTCCGCTGAATACAGGCCGCTCATCACTCTTTTTATCCACCAACAGGGAAGGGTCGATGATATCCAGTCCGCCCTGTCCGCCAATAAGCACCTTACCATCACGGGTCAGCCATATGCTACGCTGGTTATAGGTAGCCTTCTGCAAACCGTCGCCGCTGTTGTAACTGCGGATAGAGAATTGCCACTCGCCATTCTCCTGCTGCTGGGGAACTATTCGCGAGACACCGTGATCCGTCACAGCCCAGATATTATGTTTCTTGTCCTCTAACAGCGAGTTGACACTGGATCCCAACAGACCGTCTGTCATGTCGAGGAGTGTCTGGAACTTGGTCTTCTGGTCGTAGACAATAATACCTACATTGGAGCCGTGCCAGATTAGACCACGACTGTCCTCAATGACATATGTTGTCGAGCCTGGAGTCACAGGCACTTCTGGATTCTCAGGAATCACCTGATTGATGAGTTTGCGCGTCACAGGGTTCACCAGCGAATAGTAATAGGCACTACCCACCATCAGCCAGCCTTTTTTGTTCCAACTCAGGGAGTTCAGGTAATCACCGGGAAGAACAGTATTCTTCGAGTCCCACGTCGTGAATTTCTTTGTCTTGGGATCCAACATCTGCAGACCGCCGCCAAGGGTACTGAACCACATACGACCCCACTTGTCTTCATTCAAGGCCCACACGCTGTTGTTTGCCAACTCTCCGGGTTTTCCCGTGGCCTGAATATTGACAATCGTGGCCTGAGTGGGATCTGAGGCAGAGGGGATGGCATGCGACAGACCGCCGTTGTACGAACCGAACCAGATGGTTCCGTCGTGGGCAGGCCAAGAACCCACGATGATATTATTAGCCAGTCCGCTGTTATCCTTCGTGAAGTGATTCACCACCTCATTAGTCTTGGGATTATAGACAAGGATACCCACATCGTTGGTTCCCAACCAGTAGTTGCCGTACTTGTCCTCACAAGTGGTGGTGATATCACCGAGTTCAATGCTCTTCAGACTGGAAACACCGGGGATATACTGGTTGACACCATTTTTATAGGATCCGATCCATACCGTGTTCCTATTGTCCAGATAGAGGGTACGCAACGTATTGTCGCTAAGCGATGTCTCGTCGTGCTTGTTGTTCAGGAACTGTTTCCATTGCTTGTTCTTCATGTCAACCACCACGAGTCCGTCATGGTCGCATGCCAGCCAGAGCCAGTCGTTCTTGTCAACCAGTATGCTCCACATCTGCAGATTGTCTGGGAAATCATTGATACCCTTTTGGGCCAGATATTCTTTCAGTGAACCGTACCACTTTTTCTGAGCCTGTTCATAGACATACATGAACGACAGCACATTACACCATATGTTTCCGTTCTGGTCGACAAAAAGTCGGTATTCCTGATTCTCAATACCGCCCGTATTATGCATCCACGGGTCAACCCAGTCCACTTCGCCCTTGTCGCCATTCAGACAGACCAGTTCACCGTTGAAGGTAACCACCAATAGCCAGTCGCCCATCTCAGCCACCGACGAGATGCCGTAGGAGGGATTATATTCATTCGGCCCATAGCCGATCTTAATCTTTACGACCTTCTTATCGCCCTTGAGTTCCGGATGGTAACAATAGATAGCATTCTCAAAGTCCTTGATCCAGAGCCGCTTCTTCGAGTCGATGAACAGCCACTCCACACCACACTCCAGACCCATCTTGGCGAGTTCTCTGGTGACGCTACGTTCAAACTTCTCCGTCGCCGGGTCATACACACAATAGCCCATGCCCTGCCTCATCCAGAGTTTTCCGTCGTGGGCCTCATAGATACGGTCACAATAGTTGTCACGCATCGTGGTGGTATCACGCTGGTTCGAATAGAACGTCTTTACACGATAACCGTCATAGCGGTTCAGTCCGTAGGGCGTACTGATCCACACATATCCACGAGAATCCCGGAAGATATTATTGATCTGCGAACTCGACAGTCCATCGGGCGTATCCAGACGACGGAACTTCATATCAGGAATAAAAGCTGTCTGAGCCGTTACACTGAGGCTAACGGCAAACAGACATAGGGTTATCAGTTTCTTCATACCAGTGATAGGTTTCTAAATTGCTACAAAAGTAGGAAAAAATCGCGACACAGACAAACTTTCTGCAAAAAAAGTACGCTAAAAAGACAAAAAATTTGGTGTTTTCATGGAAAAGCCGTATATTTGCAGCGTATTTTCGAAAATAAACTCTAACAAATAACATTATGCAACAAACAGAACAAGGTAGCAAAGCCTACCTCATCAGTATTGTGATGGTCGCCGTGCTCGGTGGCCTGCTCTTCGGTTATGACACCGCAGTGATCTCTGGAGCCGAAAAAGGACTTCAGGCGTTTTTCAAGACAGCAAATGATTTTGACTACACCGACGGCTGGCACGGTTTCACCTCTGCCTCGGCCCTCATCGGCTGTATCATCGGCTCGGCCCTCTCCGGCTTCCTCGCCACAAACCTCGGACGTAAGAAGTCACTGATCGTTGCCGGTTTGCTGTTCTTCATCTCAGCATTGGGTTCGATGGATCCAGAGTTCTTGTTCTTTGAGTATGGACAGCCTTCTTATTCTCTGGCACTGATGTTCAATTTCTACCGTATCATCGGTGGTGTTGGCGTAGGTCTGGCTTCTGCCATCTGCCCGATGTACATCGGCGAGGTGGCACCCTCTAATATCAGAGGTATGCTCGTGTCGTGGAACCAGTTTGCCATCATCTTCGGTCAGTTGGTGGTCTACTTCGTCAACTTCTTCATCCTCGGCGACCACATCCAGCCGCTAGTAGAGGATATTGGCAAGCAGATTGCAGATATCACCCCCGCAGCCCAGTGGACAGTAGAGACGGGCTGGCGCTATATGTTCGGTTCCGAGGCTGTGCCTGCAGGACTCTTCGCCCTGCTCATCTGCTTCGTGCCTGAGACCCCGCGTTACCTCGTCAGCGTCGGTCAGGACCAGAAGGCCCTCGGCATTCTGTCGAAGATCAACGGCAGCAGCAAGGCCGCCCAGATTCTGCAGGACATCAAGGACACCATGGTGGTGAAGACCGAGAAACTGCTCACCTATGGTGCCATGTGTATCTTCATCGGTATCATGCTCAGCGTGTTCCAGCAGGCTGTGGGTATCAATGCCGTGCTCTACTACGCACCGCGTATCTTCGGTGACATGGGTATGGACAACCCGATGATGATCACCGTCTTCATGGGTATCATCAATATCCTCTTCACCCTCGTGGCCATCTTCACCGTCGAGAAATGGGGTCGTAAGCCATTGCTCATCTACGGTTCACTGGGTATGGCTCTCGGTGCCTTCGGTGTTGCCATCACCTTCGGTCACGCCGGTATGGAGATGGTCACCGCTGCCTCGCTGCTCATCTACTCAGCCTGCTTCATGTTCTCATGGGGTCCCATCTGTTGGGTACTCATCGCCGAGATCTTCCCCAACACCATCCGTGGCGGTGCTGTCGCCATCGCCGTGGCCTTCCAGTGGATTTCCAACTTCATCGTCAGTTCCACCTTTGTGCCGATGTTTAACATGCATCTATCGGAAGGCGATGACTTCGGTCACTGGTTCACCTATGGTCTCTACGGCATCCTCTGCGTCGTGGCTGCGCTCTTCGTCTGGAAACTCGTTCCTGAGACCAAAGGCAAGACCCTCGAGGATATGACCAAACTCTGGAAGAGTCGTCTGTAAGCACTGACATACCAAATACAATGTAACTTACAACAGAGGGGTGCGCTTCATGATGCGCACCCCTCTTTTTTATGTTAATACCGGATTGTTAATGTCGGATTACCAGTTTGTCTGTATCGATATCGCCGGAACCGGTCTTGTGTTTATTCATCTGCTCGACCTCGCCTTCCAGACAGATATCGCCGGAGCCATTCAACTGGCAGTCCACCCGTTGGCAGCCCTTGCCGAAATGAACGGTGATGTCACCCGAGCCACGGAGGGAGATATCCGTATCGCGGACATTCCATTGCGACACTTCCATATCGCCCGAGCCGACCAGAGAGATTTCCGACGACAGGGCATCCAGTCGTTTGACCATGACATCGCCTGAGCCGACCAGTTCTGTCACACAATCATCACAGATGATCTTATCAAAACTTATATCGCCCGAGCCACGGAGGGAGATACGCATGTAATCGGTATCCAGATCACTCTCGCAGACAAAGTCACCCGAGCCGCTGAGACAGACGCTCGTCAGGTCAGGTGAACCGACATGCACAGACACGTCACCCATATCGCCAAGAGACACATTGAGCATGCCGATCTTACCTTTGTTGCGAATGGTAAGGGTGCCATCCTCTACCGTCGTAATGATTTTCTTCACCACATCTTCCGGCCCCTCCACGCTGACGTGGTAAGTATCGGCCTGGAAATAATGAACCGATGGAGAACCAAGTACCTCAATCTTGTCGAAGCCCTTCAAGGCACGGGGCTCTACCACTCTCGGGCCATCTGACCAAGAATGACTCGTATAGATACACGACACGACGGTCTGTGCCATCACCAACAGCAGAAGGCTGCGTAAAAAGAAATGTTTTGCTTTCATCACTCAATCTGTTTTGTTTCGTTTCTGTCCGTTTGACGCATCCAGACGCAGAAAAGTTGCAAAGTACAGGATTATTTCTCGAAATGCTGATAATCCTTCATGCTACGCCAGTTACCGCCCCACCGGAAACCATGTTGGATAAAGAGCCGGTAGAGCAGGTCGCCCTTGACAATCTTATACGGATATGATTTCTGGCGATTCGCGTAAAGACGGCCATTGTCAGGAGACACCAGTTGTCGGCCGTCGGCTCCCTTCCGTACCCAGGGATTGTAACGGGTATTGATATCAACCGCCAAGCCCAAGGCATGCTTGGAGAGTTTCTTCGTGCCAGAGACGGTACGATAACAGAAAGAAGAGGTGTTATTGTCACGCATCGACTGCTCATCGTCAGCGTCGTAGTCGTCAATGAGTCGGATCTTTTCTATCGGATAACGCGCCTGGTAGAGTTGGCGGAAGATCTCCAAGAGATCCTGGGCGATAGCCTTGTTGCAGACCAGTTCACCCTTATGTACCTTTCCTTTCGCATCGACATGGAGCACACGCACATGCCGCAGGTCACTACGCGGCACAGTACATCCCTCCGGATAAGAACGTCCCAGCATCCGTGCAAAGAGGGAGTCACTGAGCGGTGCCACGGAGAAATCCTGTGCCTGCAACGCGGCAGACGACATCAACAAGAGGAAAAACAGATAGATAAGTCGCATACGAAGCATTATGTGAGGGGCAGTAAGGCCCAGAAACGGGAGCCCTTACCCGGTTCTGAATCTACACCCACCGCACCGCCGAGTTGCTGGACATGCGACTTGACCACAGAAAGGCCAAGACCTGCACCAGGCACATACTCGTCGATCTTCACGAAGCGCTCAAAGACACGTTCCTGGTCATCCTTGGCAATACCCCTTCCGGTATCACTCACCCAGAGGCGCACATGGCTGTCTTCCACATCATAGCCCATAGTGATGGAACCTTCCGTCGTAAACTTAATGGCATTCAACAGGAAGTGCTCCATGATGGTCTTCAATTTCTCTTGATCGGAATGTATCAGCATTTCACTTTGCGGCAAGTGCAGCAAGATAGGCACATCCGTACTCGTCTGGTTCTGTTCCTGCAACGCCTTGAGCAGAGGATTCAGGTCGACGGCATTCAACGCCAGATTTTGAGCACCAGCCTCTATCTCCGACATGCTGACCAGTCCGTCGATGATCCGCAGCAGTTTCTGGTTATTGTTCTGGATTTCCTGAATCAACTGGTTACGGTCTTCATCGTTCTGCACCACAGGCAACAGATCGGCAAAGCCGACGATGGCATTAAGCGGCGTACGGATCTCATGACCCATATTCGCCAGGAAGGCACTCTTCAGACGGTCGCTCTCCTCCGCCTTGTTACGGGCCTGGATCAGAGCGTTCTCCATGTCCTTACGGTTGTCAATACGCATGGAGGCACCCACAATCTTCAAGGGATTGCCATCGGCATCGCGTTCTCCGACGGTGGCATAACTCTCCTCCCAATACGATTTGCCCGGAATGAGCGACTTGACCTGATACTGCTGGTAGAAGACATCCGACTCACCCAGACAGATCTCGTCGAGTGCCTTGCCCACCCTCGACTGGTCATTGGGAAAGAGTTGCAGCACCCAGTCGTCAATATTGGTGCCGGCCTCCGGAATGAAGTTGCCGGTATCCTCACGGTAGTCATTGTCGAAAAAGACCGTCCGCATCTTAGGGTCAACATGCCAAGTGGCCAGATGCATGGCCTTCAGCACAAACTCATACTCCACATTGCTCTGCATCATCTTCTCGATCTCAGACAGATCATTTTTCAACTGCCTCCGCCTCATATACTGACGGTAAATCAAGAAGAGTAAGAGCAGGAAGATGAGTGCGCTCAGAATCCATATGATCTGAACGGACGAGATGTTACGCAAAGAGAAAGAAAGCATGTTCTCTGCCATATTCTGGTTGTTGACGTGGCAAAATTAAGAAAAAAAACGCAATCATACAAAATATAAGGTGTTTTTTTGCGATTTATTTGTTTTTTTGCCCAACTTACATTAACTTTGCACACGAAAAGTTGACAAAATGGAACAAGAATTTGAATTGATCGCCAAAACGTTCATGGGACTGGAACCTGTGCTGGCGAAAGAACTGACCCAATTAGGGGCCAACAACGTACAGATTGGTAGACGGATGGTTTCGTTTACAGGTAACAAGGAGATGATGTACCGTGCCAACTTCCAGTTGCACACCGCCATCAGGATTCTGAAACCCATCCGGCACTTCAAAGCCAAGAGTGCCGATGACGTCTACGAAGAAATCAAGAAGATTGACTGGCTTGATTACCTGGAACCGGAAAAGACCTTTGCCGTCGATGCGGTAGTCTTCTCAGAAGAGTTCCGACACTCCAAGTTCGTTTCTTACAAGGTGAAAGATGCCATCGTGGACCAGTTCCGCGAAAAAACAGGCAAGCGCCCCAACATCTCTGTGGCCAATCCCGATATCCGTCTGAACATCCATATTGCCGAGGATCACTGTACCCTCAGTCTGGATTCCAGTGGAGAGTCGCTCCACCGTCGCGGTTACCGTCAGGAGAGCGTGGAGGCACCTCTCAACGAGGTGTTGGCAGCAGGCATGATCCTGATGTCGGGCTGGCAGGGTGATACAGACTTCATCGACCCGATGTGCGGCTCAGGCACCATCCTCATCGAGGCGGCGCTCATCGCCAGGAATATGGCACCAGGTCTCTTCCGCAAGGAATATGCCTTCGAGAAATGGGCCGACTTCGACGCCGACCTCTTCGATGAGATCTACAACGACGACAGTCAGGAACGGGAGTTCAAATACCATATCTATGGCTACGACATCGACATGAAAGCCGTCAATACGGCCCGTATGAATGTGAAGGCCGCAGGACTGTCGAATACCATCACCATTGAGCAGCAGGACTTCAAGGATTTCGTACAGCCTAAGAACAAGAGCATCATCATCACCAACCCACCCTACGGCGAACGTATCTCCACGCCCGACCTGTTGGGTACCTATAAGATGATTGGGGAACGCCTGAAACACCAGTTCCTCAACAATGATGCCTGGATACTCTCCTACCGTGAGGAGTGCTTCGAACAGATTGGTCTGAAGCCAAGCATCAAGATTCCGCTCTACAATGGTTCGTTGGAGTGTGAATTCCGCAAATACCAGATCTTCGACGGTAAGTTGAAGGATTTCCGTCATGAGGGTGGTATCGTGAAGACAGAGGATGAGAAGCGTCAGATGGCCGAGAAGCATCGTTTCAAGAAAAACCGTGAGTTCAAGCAGCGCTTGGAAGAGAAGGAACAGAACGAGGAAGCCGACATCCGTACATTCACCTTCCATCGACATGACCTGGAACATAATGACCGGAAAGACCGGGCTATCCGGAAGGACCGGGATGACCGGAATGACAATGGCAAACGCTTCGAAAGAAAAGACGGCAAAGAACGTTTCGACCGCAAGGACAGCAAAGGGCGCTTCGACCGCAAAGACGGCAAAGGACGCTTTGATCGCAACGACGGCAAAGGACGCTTTGATCGCAACGACAGAAAGGCGGACAAAGCCGTACGGAAGTTTGAGAAAAGCAAAAGGAGGTTTGACGATGATGACGAAGATTAAATCCCTGTTTGTTTTACTGATGATGGCTGCACTCACTACCCCATTGGCTGCGCAAGACAAACGCTTCACCCTTGAAGACCTGAACTTCGGCGGTACGAACTACCACAACTTCCAGCCCAAGAACATGTGGCTGACGTGGTGGGGCGACCAACTGATACAGACGGATGTAGAGGAGTGTTACACCATCGATATCAAGACGGGTAAGAAGGAACAACTCTTCACCCTCGACGACATCAACAAGTGGGCTCAGAGTGATGACGAGAGGTATGTGCGCCACCTGATGAACGCCACCTTCCCCTATCCTGACAAACCCCTGGTACAAGTAGGCAACCGTCATGCCGTCATCCTCGTCGACTTCAAACAGAAACAGATTGTCTGGCAGGACAGTACCATTAAAGAGAAAGCCGAGGACTGGAACCCCGTTTCAAAGGCCACAGCCTACATCAAGGGCCAACAACTCTATGTGGCCGACGGCAAAGGACAAGAGCACCAGTTGACAACAGACGGTAGTCGGGAGATTGTCTATGGACAAAGTGTACATCGTAATGAGTTCGGTATCGAGAAAGGCACCTTCTGGAGTCCTGACGGCCAACGCCTGGCCTTCTACCGCATGGACCAGAGTATGGTGACGGATTATCCGCAGGTAAATATCAATCCCTGTATAGAGCCCTGCCCTGCCGCCTATGAACCCGATAAATACCCGATGGCAGGTGGCAAGACGCATGTGGTCACCGTCGGCATCTACGACCTGCGCACGCAAAAGACCATCTATCTGCAAACACCAGTCACTGATGTTTCCCCAGAAGCACTCCAAAAAACCTGCTATTTCACCAATATTGCTTGGAGTCCTGACAGCAAGACCGTCTATTTGTTCGAACTGAACCGAGGTCAGAACGACTGTCGCTTGGTATCCTATAATGCCGAGACAGGCGAACGCCTCGCAACACTCTGTCGCGAGACCTCCGACAAATACGTAGAGCCGCTACATCCCATCCAGTTCCTGCCCTGGGACGAGACGAAGTTCTTGATGCAGAGTCAGCGCGACGGCTATAACCACCTCTATTTATATAACACCCAAGGTGAATGCCTCCAACAACTGACCAGTGGCCCGTGGGTGGTGATGGATGTCTTAGGCTTCAACAAGAAGCAGAAGAGCGTCATCATCAAAGCCAACAAGGAACATCCCCTGCATCACCGTCTGTACAGCGTGAGCATGAAGGGAGACATCAAACAACTGGAAACAGTGGATGGTGTTCATAACGCAGAACTGTCACCATCAGGCAACTATCTCATCGACCGATTCTCGACCCCCACAAGACCCCGTGTCATTGATGTAGTAGACCTGACCAAGAAGGTACCGCTTCATACGAACCTCCTGGAGGCCGATGACCCCTGGGCTGGTTATCAGCAACCCATCTTCGAGTGTGGCAGTATCAAGGCGGCTGACGGCACGACCGACCTCTATTACAGGATGGTGAAGCCCGCAGACTTCAACCCTGAAAAGAAATACCCCACCGTGATCTATGTCTATGGCGGTCCTCATGCCAACAATATACAGGCCTCCTGGCACTGGGCCTCTCGCAGTTGGGAAACCTACATGGCACAGAAAGGCTATATCGTCTTCATCCTCGACAATCGGGGGAGCCAATATCGGGGTCGTGACTTCGAACAGGCCACCTTCCACCAACTCGGACAGATAGAGATGCTGGATCAGATGAAGGGTGTGGACTATCTGCGTAGCCTGCCCTATGTGGACATGAACCGTCTGGGTGTCCACGGCTGGTCATTCGGTGGATTTATGACCATCTCGCTGATGACGAACTATCCTGACGTATTCAAGGTAGGTGTGGCAGGCGGTCCCGTCATCGACTGGCACTGGTATGAGGTGATGTACGGTGAGCGTTATATGGGTACGCCACAGAGTAATCCCGAAGGCTATGCCAAGACCAGCCTCATCAACAAGGCCAAGAACCTGAAAGGCAAGTTGCAAATCATCACGGGCTACAATGACAATACCGTGGTGCCTCAGCACTGTCTCTCCTTCCTCGATGCCTGTATCAAGGCAGGTACTCAACCTGATTTCTTCGCCTACCCTGGTGAGGAACACAACATGCGAGGCCATGCCTCCGTGCACCTCCATGAGCGCATCACCCAATACTTCGAAGATTATTTAAAATAACGATATGAAAATACTACTTTTAGGCAGTGGCGGACGTGAACACGCCCTTGCATGGAAAATCGCTCAGAGCAGCAAGTGTGAGAAACTCTATATTGCCCCAGGCAATGCCGGTACCAGCAACTGCGGCGAGAATGTCGCCATGAAGGCCGACGACTTTGAGGCCATCAAGACCTTCTGTGTGGAAAAAGGCATCCACATGGTGGTGGTTGGCCCAGAGGATCCTCTGGTGAAAGGTATCTATGACGAACTGAAAGCCGATGCCCGTACCAAGGACATCCCTGTGATCGGCCCCTCGAAGGCTGGTGCCGTACTCGAAGGTTCCAAGGACTTTGCCAAGGGTTTCATGCAACGCCACAATATCCCCACAGCCCGTTACCAGACCTTCGACGGGGAGCATCTGGAAGAGGGTTTGAAGTTCCTAGAGACCCTCGAAGCCCCTTACGTATTGAAAGCCGACGGTCTCTGTGCCGGTAAGGGTGTGCTCATCCTCCCCACCCTCGACGAGGCCAAGAAGGAGTTGAAGGAGATGTTGAGCGGCATGTTCGGTAATGCATCAAGTCGTGTTGTCATCGAGGAGTTCATGAGTGGCATCGAGTGTTCGGTTTTTGTACTGACTGACGGCCAGCACTACAAGATCCTGCCGGAAGCCAAGGACTACAAACGTATCGGTGAGCACGACACCGGCCTGAACACAGGCGGTATGGGAAGCGTCACCCCTGTACCCTTCGCCACAAAGGCGTGGATGCAGAAGGTAGAGAATCGCATCATCCGTCCTACCGTCGAGGGTCTGGCTGCCGAAGGCATCGACTATAAAGGTTTTATTTTCTTCGGCCTCATCAACCGTACCAATACACCAAACAGAGAACCCGAGCCATACGTCATCGAGTACAACTGTCGTATGGGCGACCCAGAGACCGAGAGTGTGATGCTCCGTCTGAAGAGCGACCTCGTAGACCTCTTCGAGGGGGTTGCCGAGGGCAATCTCGATCAGCGTGCCATTGCGTTTGATCCCCGTGCTGCCGTCTGTGTGATGCTCGTCAGCGGTGGTTATCCCCAGGCCTACAAGAAGGGTTATCCCATTTCCGGCATCGACCAGGTGGAAGGCTCTATCGTCTTCCACAGCGGTACGGCTATGAAGGACGGCGAGGTTGTCACAGCCGGAGGTCGTGTCATCGCCGTCAGCAGTTATGGCAAGGACAAGGCCGAGGCCCTTCAGAAATCCTTTGAGGAGGCCCAGAAAATTCAGTTCACGGATAAGTATTTCCGTCGCGATATCGGCGCAGACCTGTAAACAGACGTGATTAAGAGGATTCAGAACAAGGTGGCCGAGAGCCGCTTCACGCTCCCTGCCGTAGCCGTCTACGGGGGAATTATCTGGCTCTTGTGCGGACTGTTCCCCCAGCAGTGGTGGTTGCAGTTCGCGCTCTTTGCTGTGTCCACCTACCTGATGGTGGAACTCAACAACAGCAACGTGCTGATCCGCATTTACAGCCGTTCCGTGTCGGCAGCCTACATCATCCTCTCCTGCGTCGCCTGCTTTCTGTTCCCCTCCCTGAAAGGGGCTTTTGTCCAACTCTGTTTCATCGCCAGTCTGCTTACCCTTTTCCGATCCTATCAGGACAGGGAGTCGGTGGGCCTCACCTTCTACACGTTCGTTTTCCTCAGTCTCAGCAGTCTGGTAGAAGTCCACACCCTCTGGTTCATCCCCTGCTACTGGATCATGATGATGTTCTTCATCTTCACCCTGACGGGGCGTACCTTCCTGGCATCCCTGCTGGGCATCCTGTTGCCCTACTGGGGTCTGTTTGCATGGATTCTCTGGCGCTATGAGGGGGATTTCACGCCGCTGTGGGAACATTTCGCGCCGTTGGGCGACTTCCAGTTCCCCTTCGACTTTACAGTCTCCGCTCTTCCTCATTTCCTGACCTTTGTCTTCCTCGTCGGATTATTCGCCACAGGACTGATCCATTATCTGCGTACGAGTTTCCATGATAAGATCCGCGTCCGTCAGATTTACTACAGTCTGGCATTCATAGACATCGTCGCAATGGTATTTCTGTTGATCCAGCCTCAACATGAAGACCTGATGTTACGCGTCATCATCATCACGACTAGTCCAATCATCGGTCACTTTATCGCACTGACACGCACCTGGATAACCAATATCGCCTTCTTTGTCATCTTAGGCATTGCCCTGCTGCTGACCATCTATAACCTATGGAGTTCATCATTCATTTTCTGACGCAGTACGGCTACTGGGGTATGCTGCTGGCGGCTTTCCTGGCGGGCAGTTTCTTTCCGTTCTCCAGCGAAGCCGTGATGATCGGTCTGATGGCAACGGGCCTCGACCCGTGGGTGCTGATGGTCTATGGCACCATCGGCAATGTGTTGGGTAGCATCGTCAATTACTGCGTGGGGCGCATGGGAAAGATGGAATGGATCGAGAAATACCTGCATGTCAGTGAGGAGAGTCTTGCCAAGGCGCACCGTTTTCTGGCAGGCCGGGGTGCCTGGATGGGTTTCTTCGCCTTCCTCCCTGTCTTGGGCAGTGCCATCACCATCGCCTTGGGTCTGATGCGTTCAAACATCGTCATCACCTTCATTGCCATCACACTCGGCAAGATTTTCCGTTATATAATCTTAATTTACGGCGCAGGTTTGTTTATGTAGCGTTTTTTTCGTACCTTTGTACCCAAATTAGAGTTTTAACGTTAAAATAGATAGTTTTTAGATGAAACAATTCAGACTGGTGGACAATGTCCTCGGCTGGCTCGCGTTTTTTATTGCCGCCTTCGTCTATTGCTCCACGATTGAGCCGACAGCCTCGTTCTGGGACTGTCCTGAGTTTATCACGACCGGTTACAAACTGGAAATAGGTCACCCCCCAGGGGCACCATTCTTTATGTTGACAGCCAATCTGTTCTCACAGTTTGCCAGCGATCCCACACAGGTGGCCAAGATGGTCAATACGATGAGTGCGTTGCTGTCAGCCACATGTATCCTCTTCCTCTTCTGGAGTATCACGCACCTGGTGCGGCGCCTGCTCATCGACAAATGGGAAGACATGACACTGGCAAAGATGATTGCCATCGAGGCTTCAGGACTCGTGGGAGCGTTGATCTACACGTTTAGCGACACGTTCTGGTTCTCTGCCGTCGAGGGTGAGGTATATGCCTACTCCTCGGCCTTTACGGCTGTGGTATTCTGGCTCATCCTGAAATGGGAAGACCAGGCCGACGAGCCCCATAGTGACCGTTGGCTGGTGCTGATAGCCTATATGACGGGCCTCTCCATCGGTGTCCACCTGTTGAACCTGCTCTGTGTGCCTGCCATTGGCCTGGTGTATTACTACCGTCGGTTCCCGAATGCCAACCTCAAGGGCTCGCTCATCGCCCTGGGCATCTCCGTGGTAATCCTCTCTGCCGTGCTCTACGGTGTCGTGCCTGGCATCATCACCGTAGGCGGTTGGTTTGAGTTGTTCTTCGTCAACACCCTTGGCATGCCGTTCAATACGGGTGAGATCATCTATATCATCCTCTTGGTGGCCACCGTCATCTGGGCCGTCTACGAGACACAGACACAGAAGCACAGTCTGACCGTTCAGAATATCGCCTTCCTGTTGGCCTTCGGCATGCTCGGCATCCCGTTCTACGGCTGGGGATGGACGGCCTTCATCATTGGTGTCATCGTCCTCGTCGCCCTGTGGTTCGTGCTGAAGATGACAAGAGAAAAACTGCCTCTGATCACGGCCCGTGCCAAGAACACGACACTGCTCTGTATGTTGATGCTGATGATCGGCTACTCCACATACGCCCTCATCGTGATTCGTTCTTCGGCCAACCCGCCGATGGACCAGAACTCACCGGAGGATATCTTCACCCTTGGCGACTACCTCGGACGCGACCAGTACGGCAACCGTCCTTTGTTCTATGGTCAGGCCTACACTTCGCAGGTGGCTCTCAAAGTAGAAGGAAATATGTGTCGTCCAGAGATGTCGAAAGGCAAGCCCGTCTACCAGCGCAAGGAGAAGGCTTCTGCCGACGAGAAGGACTCGTACTTCATCGTCCGCACGAAGGATGAATACAAGTATGCCCAGAACATGCTCTTCCCCCGTATGTACGATGCCGCACATGCCGGTGCCTACGAGTCGTGGATGGGAGGCGTTGACGGCACGGAGGTGCCCTACGACCGTTGCGGTGAACCGATGATGATCAAGGTGCCCTCGCAATTGGAGAATATCCGGTTCTTCCTCTCCTACCAGTGTAACTTCATGTACTGGCGTTACTTCATGTGGAACTTCGCCGGACGACAGAACGATATCCAGGGCAACGGTGAACTGGAACACGGCAACTGGCTCACAGGCTTCTCGTTCATCGACGATGCCCGTCTCGGCAACCAGAATATGTTGCCCGACGACCTGAAGGAGAACAAGGGACATAATGTGTTCTACTGCATGCCGCTCATCCTTGGTCTGCTGGGTCTTTTCTGGCAGGCTTGGTATACCCGCAAGCGCAAGGTGGGTGAAAAACTGATCGACGATCCCATCGGCATCCGTCAGTTCTGGGTGGTGTTCTTCCTGTTCTTCATGACAGGTCTTGCTATCGTAATCTACTTGAACCAGACCCCGATGCAGCCCCGTGAGCGCGACTATGCCTACGCCGGCTCCTTCTATGCCTTCGCCATCTGGTGCGGCATGGGTGTGGCAGCCATCATCGACTGGCTCAACCGCAAGATGAAGAAGGAGAACCTGATTCTCGCTGCCATCGTCGGCATTGTCTGTCTGCTTGTGCCTATCCAAATGGCCTCTCAGACATGGGATGACCATGACCGCTCCGGCCGCTACTGCTGTCGCGACTTCGGCCAGAACTATCTCATGACCCTGCAGGAGAGCGGTAACCCGATCATCTTCACCAACGGTGACAACGACACCTTCCCGCTCTGGTACAACCAGGACACGGAGAGTGTGCGTACCGATGCCCGCGTCTGCAACCTATCCTATCTGCAGACCGACTGGTACATCGACCAGATGCGTCGTCCGGCCTACGACTCCCCGTCGGTACCCATCACCTGGAGCCGACTGGAATACTGCGCCGGCACGAATGAGTATGTATCGGTGGATCCGTCGTTGAAGGCACAGGTCCTGCAACTCTATAAGGATCAGCCCGTGGAGGCAGCCGCACAGTTTGGCGAGGAGCCCTTCGAACTGAAGAACATCCTGAAGAACTGGGTGCGCACGAAGAACAGTGAACTGCATGTCATCCCCACCGATACCGTCTATGTCACCATCGACAAGGAGGCCGTCCGCAAGAGTGGTATGATGATGGCTGCCGACAGCATCCCCGACCGGATGGTGATCTCACTGAAGGGTAAGAGTGCGCTCTACAAGGGCGACCTGATGATGCTGGAGATGATTGCCCAGTGCAACTGGACACGACCCATCTACGTGGCTACCACCGTAGGCTCGGATAACTACATGAACCTCGGCGAACACTTCGTACAGGAGGGTCTTGCCAACCGCATCACACCATTCCGCACGTACTACACCAACGAACGTGGTGACCTGGTTCCCATGGAGGGCACCAAGCAGTTTGATACGGAGAAGACGTACGACAACATGATGAACAAATACAAGTACGGTGGCATCGACAAGCCCGGCATCTACCTCGACGAGACGGTGATGCGGATGTGCTATACCCACCGTCGTCTGATGTCGCTGTTGGCTGTCAGCCTCCTCGATGAGGGGAAGACCGACAAGGTGAAGGCTGTCCTCGAAAAGGCTGAGAAGGAGATTCCCACCTATAATATCCCACACGACTACCAAAGCGGTTCATTCGACCTGGCCCGTGCCTATGTCGGAATAGGTCAGAACAAGAAGGCCCAGGAACTGATCGACGCACTCTGGAAAAAGTCGTCGCAGTATATCCAGTGGTACTGCTCTCTCGACGGTACCCGCTTCGCCAGTTCACAGCGCGAGTGCATGATCAACCTCTACATCATGAACCAGTTGCTCTCCCTGCAGGACAAGATCGACCTGAAGAAGAGTCAACAGATGGAGAAGCAGATGCAGGCACTCTCGGAGATATATTATTCTAAAGGAGGCTCCTTCACTGAGTGAAAAGTGAAGGCCGCGATTAAGCGAGAGCAGTGCCAAGCGTGCTTGAGCAATGCCGAGCGTGAGCGGGCTCGATGTGAAACATCAATAGTGAATAGTGAACAATGATTATTGAGCAACCCGCCATCTACCTCCGTTGGCTTTATCCGAAAGCCTATTGGAGAATGGACCGTCACGAGAAGGCCGTCTATCTGACCTTCGACGACGGCCCCATTCCGGAGGCGACGCCCTTCATCCTCGATGTGCTGAAAGACCAGGGGGTGAAGGCCACGTTCTTTATGGTGGGCGACAATGTCAGGAAGTATCCCGAACTGTATGAGCGTGTCAAGGCAGAGGGTCATCAGGTGGGTAATCACACCCACAACCACATCGGCGGCATCCGCCACTCCATCAAGGAATACAGTTACAATGTGGAGAAGGCCAATACCTATATCCACAGCCACTATGTCCGTCCGCCGCACGGTTGGATGCGTCTGCCGCAATATGCCTGGCTGAGTAGGAAGTACAAGATTGTGATGTGGGATGTCGTGACCCGCGACTACTCCAAATGGCTCGATGCCGAGGATGTCGTGAATAATGTGAAGAAATATACGCGCAACGGCTCCATCATCACCTTCCACGACTCGCTGAAATCGATCGACAAACTGCGCACCGCCCTCCCTGAGAGCATCCAGTGGCTCAAAGAACAGGGCTATGAATTTAAGATTTTTCCCTAGGAAAGCCCAGGTTCTCCTAGAAACCCTATAAAACCCAACAATCATGAAGAAATTACTAACAACTTGCTTCTTAGCAACCACAATCGCTATGACAATGAACGCGCAACCCAAACTCTCGGCCACCAACATCGACGAGGTGTTGCAGGCCATGACCCTTGAAGAGAAAGCCAAACTCCTCGTTGGCGGTGCCAACAACTTCTTTAGTGCTAACGCCGTCGTGGGCGGTGAGGCCACCCTCGTGGCAGGTGCTGCAGGTACCACACCCGAGATCCCGCGACTCGGCATCCCTGCCACTGTCCTGACCGACGGTCCTGCCGGTGTCCGCATCAATCCCACCCGTAGGGGTACCGATCAGACTTTCTATGCCACTGCCTTCCCCATCGGTTCGTGTCTCGCCTCCACGTGGAATACCGAACTCGTGGGACAGGTAGGACAGGCCATCGGCAACGAGACCAAGGAATACCGCTGCGACGTGATCCTTGGCCCGGGCATGAACCTGCACCGTAACCCGCTCTGTGGACGAAACTTCGAGTATTACAGCGAAGACCCCTTCCTGACAGGTAAGATTGCCGCTGCCTATATCAACGGCGTACAGAAAGAGGATGTGGGTGTCTCTGCCAAGCACTTCGCCGTCAACTCCCAGGAGACAGACCGTACCAGTGTCGACGAACGCCTCTCCCAGCGGGCTGCCCGCGAGATCTATCTCCGAGGCTTTGAGATTGCCGTCCGTGAGAGTAACCCCTGGACCATCATGGCATCTTATAACCTCGTCAACAGTATTCACTCGATGGGTAACCGTGACCTGCTGACCAGCATCCTCCGCGATGACTGGGGATTCAAAGGCATCGTGATGACCGACTGGATCGGTATCCGTCAGGGACTCACCACCGTCAGCGAGGTACAGGCCGGCAACGACCTTATGGAACCCGGACAACCCGCCCAGGTGCAGGAGATCATCGACGGTGTGAAGAACGGTAAACTCGCCATCGCCGATGTGGATCGCAACGTACGCCGTATGTTGGAGTACATCGTCAAGACACCGAGTTTCCGCAAGTATCCCGCCTCCAACAAGCCCGATTTCACGGCTCATGCCGCCATCACCCGCCAGAGTGCCAACGAGGGTATCGTGCTGTTGAAGAACAACGGCACATTGCCTTGGAAGAACATCAAGCGTGTGGCCCTCTTCGGCGAGAACTCCTACGACTTCCTCAGCGGCGGTACAGGTTCCGGCTGTGTGCATCCGCCTTACGTGGTTGATATGCTCCAGGGTCTTGAGAACGCCGGTATCAAGTCGAGTGAGACCCTCACCGACATCTACCGCAAATATATCGCCTACGCCCGCGTGAAGTTCCAGGCAGAGCGTCATCCCGCCAAGTGGTTCCAGACCGAGATGATGGGTCAGCAGAAATACCCGGAGATCAGTCTCTCGCCCATCGCCGTGGAGAAGGAAGTACGGGGAGCCGATGCCGCTATCATCACCATCGGCCGACAGGCTGGTGAGGGTATCGACCGCGACATCGCGACTGAGTTCAACCTCATCCCCGAGGAGCGCCAACTCATCATCGACATCTGCCAGGCTTTCCACGCCGCTGGTAAGCCTGTGGTGGTGATCATCAACTCCGGCTCTGTCATCGAGACCGCTTCGTGGAGCGGTTATCCCGATGCCATCCTCTGCGCCTGGCAGCCTGGTATGGAAGGCGGCAACTCGATTGCCGACCTGTTGACGGGTAAGGTCAATCCCTCCGGCAAACTGACGATGACGTGGCCCATCGCCGCCACCGACCACGCCTCGACGAAGAATTTCCCTGGCGCACTCGACGAATACAGTCTTTTGCAGATGATAGGCAACGGACAGCCCATCCCGGGTCATGCCTACACGAACCATGAGGAGGATATCTACGTCGGTTACCGTTTCTTCGACACCTTCAATCGCAACGTGGCCTACCCCTTCGGCTACGGCCTGAGTTACACTACCTTCGAATTCTCGAAGCCCGTGGTAAAGGCTAAGAGCCAGAGCGTCGAGGTGAGCATAACCATCAAGAACACCGGCTCCGTCTCTGGCAAGGAGGTTGCACAGATCTATGTCACCGCCCCGAAGGGCCGACTGGAAAAGCCCGCCCAGGAACTGAAGGCCTTCGCCAAGACACGTGAACTACAGCCCGGCGAAAGCCAGACGCTCACGATGACCATTCCCGTCCGTGACCTCGCCTCCTTCGACGAGACCAACTCGCAGTGGCTTACCGAGGCCGGCACCTACACCTTCCACATCGGAGCCTCTTCCCGTGATATCCGCTGCACCGCCGAGGCGAAACTGGCAGAATACACGGAAAAGACCACCAACGCCCTCGCCCCGAAACAGAAACTCAATCTTCTGAAACAATAACAAATGAAAAATCCCGCCGATTGGCGGGATTTTTTCATTCTCCTGCGGTGCCGGAGTAGTTGACTTTCAGGGCGAAGGCTTTCTGAAGTTCTTGCTTGACATCGCCGATCACGCCCATGGGCGTCTTCTTGTCGGCCTTGATACTGACGGTGAGGCGTTCCTGATGTTCTTCGGAAAGTCCCTTGCGCACCTCGTTGATATAAGGCACGATGCCCTCAACGGCCACAAGACGGTTATCTATCTGGATACCTTCCGGTGAGATGTAGAGGTTGATGACGGCAGACTTCTGCTCCATCTTCCGCACCTCCGATCCCGCAGGCACTTCATAATGCACTTTCAGATTGTCATCCCGCATGTGGGTAACAAGCATGAAGAAGAATAGCACCGTAAAGATGAGATCCGGCATCGAGGCCAGGTTCAGGCCAGGCATCGTGCGCCGGGAGCGCATAAACTTACTCTGCATCTTTCTCATTGGCTGCCTCCTTTCTCCTTGGGCGGGGCCTCGCTGATGCGCTGGGGGTAATAATGGTCTATATCCTCTCGTTCCTCGGCAGTCAACTTGGCGTAGGACTTGCCGCAGACAGCCCGGGCCCGTTGATCACGCAAAATGGCATAGGCACGGACCACGGCATTCTGCACATGGAAATAAGCCTCGTAGGTAGTGGCACGATCCGTCTCGATGCTGACGACATGCTCCAACCGATCCTGTTCCACCCGCTGCACTAACTGTTCGGTGAGTTGACGGGGCGTCAGCAAGGTGCCGTCGAGGGAGAGTTGATCCTGTGCGTCGAGGCGGATGGACATCACATGGTCCTGTTTGATATCCATCGGCTGCTGTTTCTCGTCAGGCAGGGGCGGCAGTTGGCGCATGAGCCCCTTGTCCGTGTCCATCGACGATGTCACGAGGAAGAAGATCAACAGCATGAACGAGATATCTGCCGTCGACGAGGTATTCAGTTCCGGAACCGACTCACGATGACGCCTGCCAAACATCCTATAATGAGTATGATTGAGGTATAGATAAACATATCGACCGTCTTCAACCAGAAATGGCTGTTGAAGAGCGTGCCGTTGGTAGTCAGGGGATCTGTAGAGCCAAGGAGCCACGTGATGACGAGACAGGCGACGAAGCAGAAGGCTGTCGTCCAGGCAATCCGCGTCTGCGGCACCCCGTTGATGACCTCATCGTCCTTCGTCCGCATGCGGAGTGTCTTCACCACCGACAGCAGTGTCACCACGATGGCAACAGCCACCGCGACATACATCAGCCAGAGCATGATGTCGGCGATAAAAGGCGAGACGAGTGACATGGCTTATTCTTGGTGCTTATACTGTTCGATGGCATCGAGGAGGTCGATGGCACTCTCCTCCATGTCGCCTGTGAGTTTCTCGATCTTCGAGAGGATATAACTGTAGAACAGTTGCAGGATGAGGGCCACCACAATACCGAAGATGGTGGTGATCAGCGCCACCTTCATACCAGAAGCCACAATCTTCGGACTGATATCGCCCTCGATCTGTATGTTGTCGAAGGCCATCACCATACCGATGACGGTGCCGAGGAATCCGAGAGAGGGGGCCATCGCGATGAAGAGTTTGATCCACGAACAGCCCTTCTCCAAGTTGGCAGCCTGCAAGGCCCCGTAGTTGGTAATGGCCCGTTCGATGGCATCCATGGGTTGTTTGATGTGCAACAGCCCGTGGTAGCAGACACTCGCCACCGGCCCGCGTGTCTTCTTGCACAGTGCCTTCGCCCCTTCCACATCCTTCTCGCCGAGTTTCTGGCGGATATCCTCCATCAGTTTCCTGGCCTTGATCTCCGACATCATCAGGTAGAGGATGCGCTCGATACAAAATGCCAGTCCGAGGACGAGGGCCAGTGCCACCAGTGACATAAAGCCCGCATTACCATCGACGAACTTCCGCTTCAACTCCTTGTGGAAGCCGCCCTTTTCGTTGGGATCCTCACCGGCACCCAAGAGTGCCTCGTCATCGACAGTGACTGTCAGTGTGGAGTCCTGGGCGGTGGAGTCTGTGACGGCGACAACGGCGGTATCCTGGACGGCGGGTCCAGACTGTGCACTTACTGGGAGTCCTGTCATCAGGAAACCCGTAACCAGTAGAATGATCAATCGCTTCATCATATCCATATCATTAAAAAAGAGACTGCTCATCGCAGTCTCCTGAAAATTTTCGCGGAGAGAACAGGATTCGAACCTGCGAGCCAGTTTTGCCGGCTACACGCTTTCCAGGCGTGCCTCTTCAACCACTCGAGCACCTCTCCCTGCGTTAAGCGGTGCAAAGGTAGTTATTTTCTTTGAAATTTGAAGTTTGAACTTTGAAGTTTATGATTTGTTTACGGATATTTAACAAAAGAAAACCCTCTTAGCCGTCTCTGTCGTGGTGCGGGCCACTTCCTCCTCGCTGACACCGTAGGCCTCGGCGAGTTTACGGAGCACTTCGCGTACGAAGGCGGGTTCGTTACGCTGTCCGCGATGGGGCACGGGAGCCATATAGGGGGCATCGGTCTCCAGCACGATACGCTCCAACGGCACCGTCGCTGGCAGCACTTCCGGCAGATGCGACTTCTTAAAGGTAGACACACCGCCGATGCCTAAGACGAAACCCTCAAACTGCAGCAGTTCACGGGCCTCCAGTTCATTGCCGGTAAAGCAATGGAACACCCCTCCTGGAAGATCATGCGCGTACCTTTTTAAAATGCCTACCATCTCATTCTGTGCCTTACGACAGTGGATCATCAGGGGCAGACGGGTCTCGACACTCCAGCGCACCTGTTCCTCGAAGGCGAGCAATTGTTCCTGTTCGAACTCACGGCTCCAATAGAAGTCGAGACCGACCTCGCCAATGGCGAGAAGTTTGATGTTTGATGTTTGATGTTTGATGTTTATGATATCCTTGATAATTGAAAGGGCTTCGCGCCAGTCGGCGCGCACTTCCTCGGGATGAAGCCCCAGCATCGGATAGCAATAGCCGGGATATTGGGCACAGGTGTCGAGGACGGTCTGACACGACTTCACGTCGATGGCAGGCAGGAAGATGGCACTCACCCCAGCCTCCTTGGCACGGGCAACCACCTGTTCGCGGTCTTCCGCAAACTCCTCGCCATCCAAATGACAATGCGTATCGATATATTGTATCATAGTTTAAACACAATCGGTATGCACACCTTCGTCCG
This sequence comes from uncultured Prevotellaceae bacterium, assembly GCA_902784565.1. Lineage (GTDB taxonomy): Bacteria > Bacteroidota > Bacteroidia > Bacteroidales > Bacteroidaceae > Prevotella. The sequence continues at coordinate 3,819 of CACZVE010000017.1, read as the reverse complement.
ACAGGGTTTGGCATTCATCAGTCCCGGTTTCCAGTTCGGCATCATCCGGAGCACCCGCAGCGCCTCACGGTCACACTCGAACGAGAGATGTTCCACCACCTGGATATCCGACACGGAGCCGTCCTGATTCACGATAAACTGTGCCACGACCCTACCCTGCAACTTACGCTGTTGGGCACCGGAAGGGTATTTCAGGTTCTTCGTCAACCACTTCATGAACTCAACGGCACCCCCCGGAAACTGCGGCAGATCCTCCACAACACGGAAGTCCAACGGTTCGTTGTACATATCCACCGCCTCCGGCAGTTCCTCCTTCTCCTCCACCTTCGGTTCCTCTTCCTTGGGGGCAACGGGTTCCAGCACCTCCGGCGCAATCTCCACATCCTCCTCCACGAGGTTCAGTTCCTGCGAGGGCGGCATTTTCTCCTGCGGCTCCTCCGGAATCATCATCGGCACCTCATCGTCCTCACGGTGCAGGGGCGACAGTTCCATCTCCGCCTCCAAGTCATCGTCAGCCATGTCGAAGAAGGACCACCCCGTGCCGTCGGTGTTCCACTCCAGGGCCACCAGACAGAGGGCGAGGACGAGAATCAGTCCTAAGAGGTATCTTGTCGTCGGATTCATATAATAAAACGCCAAATCTTACGTTAAATATGTATTCAGCGTGCAAAATTAAGAAATTATTCGTATCTTTGCATCCGAATTAGCGTTTTTTAGATGAAAAAAGGAGTTTTTACTATCATAGCCGTGCTCTTTGCTCTCCTGACTCATGCCCAGGAGAGTGAGACGGCGTATAACTTCCTCCGTCTGCCGGTGAGTGCCCATGCGGCTGCGCTGGGAGGAGAGAATATCTCCCTCAACGCGGACGATGCCACCCTCATCTTCCACAATCCCGCCCTCATGAACTTCGTGGCCGACAAGACCATCAACCTCAACTACATGACTTACATGGAAGGGGCGAAGGCCGCCAGTGCCTCCTTTGTGAGAGGTGTCGGCGAACGGGCCTCATGGGGTGTGACGGCCCAGTATCTAGACTACGGGAAGATGAAGCAGACCACCTACGACAATATCGAGATCGGAGAGTTCTCCGCCAAGGACATCTGTATCGGCGGCGCCTTTGCCTATGCCCTTACCGACATGATCTCGGGCGGTATCACAGCGAAGTTCATCACCTCAAGCATTGCCGACTATCACTCGATGGCGGTGGGTGTGGACATCGGTCTGAACTATACCGACTCCGTCGGCGACCTGAGCATTGCCGTTGCTGCCAAGAACCTCGGCGGACAGGTGAAGGCCTACGACGATGAATTTGAGAAGATACCCTTCGACCTGCAGGTTGGTGTCACCAAGCGCCTCACCAACTCGCCTTTCCGTTTCTCGGCGACGCTCTCCCGTCTGCACGACTGGGATCAGGGTTTCATCAAACACCTTGCCTTGGGTGCCGACGTGCTGTTGTCTGAGACCATCTACCTCGCTGCGGGCTATAATTTCCGTCGTGCCCACGAGATGAAGATCACCGAGGGTGACGGAAGCAGCAGTCACGGTGCAGGCCTCTCCTTCGGCGCAGGTATCTCCCTGGAACGATTCAAACTACACATCGGCTACGGCAAATACCATGTATCGGCCTACAGCCTGTTGTTCAACGCATCATACACCCTATGAAAAAGATTACCATCGCCATCGACGGCCACAGTTCGTGCGGAAAGAGCACGATGGCCAAGGATCTGGCCCGTGAAATCGGCTACGTCTATGTCGACACCGGGGCCATGTACCGTAGCGTCACCCTCTATGCCCTGCGCAAGGGTCTCTTCGAGGCCGACGGCAGCGTGAAGACGGAAGCACTCGAACAGGAGATGCCCAACATCCACATCTCCTTCCAGTTCAATCCCGAGACAGGCCGCCCTGACACCTACCTCAACGGCGAATACGTGGAGAAGGAGATACGTTCCTTGGAGGTGAGCAGCCATGTCAGTCCCATTGCCGCCATCGGTTTTGTGCGCCGCGCCCTTGTGGCCCAGCAGCAACAGATGGGCAAGGACAAGGGGGTCGTCATGGACGGACGCGACATCGGTACGGTGGTCTTCCCCGATGCCGAACTGAAGGTCTTTGTCACCGCCTCTGCCCAGGTCCGTGCCCAGCGCCGCTACGATGAACTGAAAGCCAAGGGCATGCCTGCCGACTTCGACGATATCCTGAAAAATGTCGAAGAGCGCGACTATATCGACTCCCACCGTGAGGAGTCGCCCCTGCGCCAGGCGGAGGATGCCATCCTATTGGACAACTCCAATATGACCATCCCGGAACAAAAGGCCTGGCTGCTGGAACAATACAATCGCATTGTTCAAGATTAAATCGCTGGAGCCTGTGATAGGAAAGTGCGTGAGTTTACTGGCGCGTGAGCCAGATTGAGAGGAAATGGTCGTAGATGATGTAACCCGTTGAGGTACGATAGACCAGATCCTTGTCAATCAGTACGTCGAGAGCCGTCTTAACGCTGCTGGTGCTGGGAAGGTTGTAACGCTTGATAAACTCGTCACTTTGTGGACTGGCTACACAGCCATCCTTGGCAATGGCTTTCATCAGCGACTGCTGATTGTCTGTGAGGAGATTTATCAGTTCTTCGTATTGCATGGAACTTTGATTGACAATATGAAGGATTGCCTCGTTGATCTGTGCTTCACTGCCGACATGCTTCTCGGTCTCGTATAGTCTGTTCAGCATGAGTTGGATGCTGCGAGTTACACCTCCAAACCGTTGATAGACCTGATGAAACATTTCTTGGCTGAAACTCCCCTTCTTTGCTTCGAAAAAACGGCGCGTAAAATCATAGTATATCTCCTCATGCAGCGGTTCCAGACCCATCAACACTGTGCTTTGGTAGAAAGGACGCTCTTCGGAATTGAAAATCTGTGTCATCAGATGACGCTTGCTACCGGAAAAGACAAAGTGTGCATTGGGAACAAACTGGACGTAGGAACGCAGCAGAGCCTCTATGCCTGTCTCCGGATATTTGGTGACCTGCTGAAATTCGTCGATGGCAATATATACCTGATGATTGCTCAGACTCAGATAGTCGAAGATGCTCTTCAAAGTCACTGCCGACTGACTCGGTTCGATGCTTATAGATACGGTAGGCGATCCCGTATATGGATCCTGACCGAAAACAGGCCGCCAGGAACCGAAGAACTGAAGCAGGCGCTTCATGGCCTTTTGGCCGCGAGAGAGCACATCCTGTGTGATGGCAGTGCCGAGGTATTGAACAAATTCTTGCTGATTTTTGGTGGAAAAGATATCGACATAGATGCAGATGGCATCTTTTTCCATTTCTTTTAACTTGTAAAATGAGTTTTTTATGAGTCCTGTCTTACCGATTCTTCGAGGAGAAATGAGCACGGTATTACGTCCATTTTGCAGATTTCCAATCAACTCTTCTGTCTCTACGACACGGTCACAGAAGTAGGTCGGATTGACGTATCCCTGATAAACAAAGGGATTCTTTAACTGGATGTTGGTTTTCTTTGCCATGTCGGTACGATATTTAGCGTTATTATTGTAACGGGATTTCCGTGACGGAATTTCCGTGACGGGAGTTCCACGATGCAAAGGTATAAACTTTTTTTGAAAGTTCCAAATATTCCCCCCGTTTTTTTTGAGTTATATCCGGTAATTCTGTGTAGTAGGACGCCATAATCGGACTGACCAAACGTCAGCCCGATTATGTTTGTTGTACCACCTATCAGTAGGGCCAGTGATATGACCCCGAAAAGTTGGACGATTAATTAAACGTTAATATTTATCTCTCTATAGTAGTGAGCTCGG
>CACZVE010000016.1 GCA_902784565.1 uncultured Prevotellaceae bacterium | reverse complement strand
AGGGGTGTGGGGGCGAGAAGCCCCCATGAGAGGGTACGAATCAGCACTAAGTGCTAATTATCGTTAACTATATTCATTTTCTTTATTACAGTTCATAATCATTGATGTTGAGTTAATTGTGTGGGCAAAATTACGAAAAGTCAAGCGAAATGCAAAAGAAATCCCCAAAAAATTCGTAATTTTGCAGTCAGAATGAAGAAATCAATACGATATATACTTTTAGTGATAGTTGCCGCTACGATAGTTGGCGCTTATCTGGGTTGGCGTTACCAGACAGAACGTCGCAAGACGGAGGCTATCGGAGACACGCTGACTACTACGGATTTCAGTATCTCCACCGCGTTGCAACTTGACTCCATTCGCAAGCAGATGGCGGAAGACCGCAAAGATGAAGTGGACTACTATCTGGACCGTCACAACGTGGAAGACGAAGGCTATGAAATGGTAGCGGCCTTTGCCAATGGTCTGCGGCACAGTGAGACACTCGACACCATACCTATATATAATATAGGACGATGGAAAGGTCACAAACGTCAGGGCACAGCCATTAGCCGTGACTCCCTGGGACGCATCATCATCGGACAATGGGACAACGATACACTCGTCAGCGGACTGCGCATCGATTCCACAGGCATTTATCAAGGAGCGTTTGCCAACGGCCACTATGAGGGAATGATTACGGATGCCAAGGCCGAGGGACACGGTTCGTATCTCTCTGCTGACGGACATTATTTCGAAGGTCACTGGGAAAACGATAAACGTGATGGCTTCGGTCTGCAATTCTTAGAAAATGAGGTGGCGACGGTACTGAAGACAGGTCAATGGAAACGGGACGTGTTCAAGGGTGAACGGATGAACTACACCTCTGAGCGCATCTACGGTATCGACATCTCCCGCTACCAGCACGGCAAAGGTCGCAAGAAATACCCCATTCTCTGGAACAAACTGCGCATCAGTCACCTCGGTTCGAAGAGCAAGAAACAGATATCTGGCAAGGTAGACTATCCCGTTTCGTTCGTCTTCATCAAGTCAACGGAAGGTGTCACCGTGCGCAACCCCTACTACGTCCACGATTATGCTGCTGCCCGTAAGGCAGGCATTCCCATCGGCGCCTACCACTTCTTCTCTACCAAGCGCACAGGGGCGGCACAGGCAGAATTTTTCATCAACCATACCCTGTTCCGCAAGGGCGACCTGCCCCCCGTGCTCGACATCGAACCCTCCAACAGTCAAATAGAGGCAATGGGAGGTTCAAAGGTTATGTGGAGTCATATCCGTGTGTGGCTTCAGGCTGTCGAAAAGCGTTGCGGCGTAAAGCCCATTCTCTATATCAATCAGATGTTCGTCAACAAATACCTGCCAGATGCGCCTGACATCAAGCGCAACTACAAAGTGTGGATAGCCCGGTATGGGGAATACAAGCCCGACATCAGGCTGGTGGTGTGGCAATTATCGCCTGACGGACGGGTGCAGGGTATCACTGGCGATGTAGACATCAACGTGTTTAATGGCTACCAGACACAATTCAATGAATTCATTGAAAACGAAACCATTGGAAGTGAAAAGTGAAAAGTAAAGAGTGAAAAGTGATTAATTCTCTACCGCTATCGTAAATATGAAAACTGTTCTTATTCTTGTCGGCAAGACGGTAAACAAACATTTCCAGGCAGGTATCAGCGACTATGCCGAACGCGTCGTCCACTACATGCCTTTCGATATTGTGACTATCCCTGAACTCCGTCAGACCAAAAATCTTTCGGAGGAACAACAGAAGACAGCAGAGGGAGAACTGATCCTGAAACAGATACAGTCGTCGGACACCGTGGTACTACTCGATGAACACGGTAAGGAGTTACATAGTGTGGAGTTTGCTCGTTGGCTGGAGCAGAAACAACAGACCGCCCGTCGCTTGATATTCGTCATCGGCGGTCCTTACGGATTCTCATCCGAGGTCTATGCCCGTGCCAACGAACAAATCTCCCTCTCTCGTATGACCTTCTCCCATCAGATGGTGCGCCTCGTCTTTACAGAACAACTCTACCGAGCCTGCACCATCATCAAAGGAGAACCATACCACCACGCTTAGAGATTCAAATCTTTCTTCAAGGCCTCAATCTTTGCATCGGCAGCCTTAGAACAGCTCTCGTAGTCAGCAGCACCCTTGAAGGAAGGATCCTTGACCTCGGTATAGAACTTGATCTTCGGCTCTGTGCCGGAAGGACGGACAGAAACCTTCGTTCCATCCTCGCAGAACCACTGCAACACATTCGAAGTGTCGGGCATGTCGATCTTCGTCACGTTGCCCTGTGCATCCTTGGCCTCCAAAGACTTGAAGTCTTTCCATACACAAATCTTCGAGCCACCTAATGACTTTGGCGGGTTCTCACGGAAGTCGGTCATCATCTGCTTAATCTCATCGGCACCAGTCTTACCCGGACGCACCACATTGACAGTGATTTCCTTCGAGAAGCCGTACTCCTTATAGATATTCATCAGCAGATCGTAGAGTGTCATACCATTGTCGCGGGCCCAGGCAGCAATCTCACAGATCAGACAGATAGAGGCTGGGGAGTCCTTGTCGCGTACCTTATCGAACGGCAGGAATCCGAACGACTCCTCACCACCGCCGATGTACTTCTTCTTACCCTCATTGACGCGGATACGGTAGGCAATCCATTTGAAACCGGTATATTCGTCGAACATCTCAACACCGTTCTTCTTAGCAATAGCGGCTATCATCTCAGAGGTCACAATAGTCTTCACCATGAACTCGTTACCCTTGAGTTGGCCAAGTTTCTTCTTATTGGTGATGATATACCAAGAGAACATCATAGCAGTCTGGTTACCATTGAGGATCTCCCACTCGCCTTTCGGGTTGCGGCAGACGATGGCCAGACGGTCAGCATCAGGATCGGAAGCAATCACCAGGTCGGCATTGAGTTTCGTACCAAGTTTCATTCCCAGGGTCATTGCCTCGGCATTCTCTGGATTCGGGCTGACAACAGTGGGGAAGTTACCGTCGATAACCATCTGTTCTGGTACCACGTGGATATTCTGGAAGCCCCATGAACGCAGAGCCATCGGAACGATGACGCGGCCTGTGCCGTGCATGGGTGAATAGACGATATTGAGGTCTTTCTGACGCAGGATGACATCCTGATCCACCATGGCCTCCTTGACGGCCTGGATATAATCCCAGTCCATCTCACCGCCGATGATGTCGATGAGATCCTTGTTGCCTTCAAACTTCACGTCCTGGATCTTCACCTTATTCACCTCGTCGATGATTCCCTTATCGTGCGGAGCCAGCACCTGTGCACCATCATCCCAGTAGGCCTTGTAGCCATTATACTCACGGGGGTTGTGAGAAGCCGTGACGTTGACACCTGCCTGACAACCGAGTTGACGGATAGCGAACGAAATCTCTGGTGTGGGACGGAGACTCTCGAAGAGGTATACCTTGATACCATTGGCTGAGAAGATATCTGCAACCGTCTCAGCAAACATCCGTCCGTTGTTACGACAGTCGTGTCCTACCACCACAGCAGGCTGCTTACCAGGGAATGCCTTGTTGATATAGTTGGCGAATCCCTGGGTAGCCATACCCACGATGTACTTGTTCATACGGTTCGTGCCGGCACCCATGATACCGCGCAGACCACCTGTACCAAACTCAAGATTCTGATAGAAAGCATCGATAAGAGCAGTCTTATCAGGGTTGTCAAGCATTGCCTGAACTTCCTTACGTGTCTCCTCATCAAAGGCCGGAGAGAGCCATTCTTTTGCAATCGCCTCGCATTGGGCAATCAGTTGAGCATTATCTGCCATAGTCCTTACGTTTTATTTGTTTTAGATTGAATATTATTCTATCCTACAAAAGTACAAATAAAACCGATAAGGTATATCAATAAGTGCGAACTTTTTTATTTCTTTAAGATTTTATCGATCTCATCAAACTGTTTCCCCATATTCAGGTTGAAGTAGATACGATAGAGGGCGGGTCCCCATTTCTGTATTTCGGTGGGGGCTAAGGCACGGTATTTCTCCATATAAGGCAGGGCTTTCTGGTACATGTCCTTCAACTGTTTCTTGTGTCGTTGGGGATCCATACGCAGGGCGATGTTCAGATAGGCAGAACCACCGTTATAGTAGGCATCTGCCTGTTTATCATTGAGTGTCAACAGTTTGTCGGTATAGTCAAGACTCTCGGCATAGCGTTCCAACTGCATCAGGACGTTCGACTTGGCATAGAGATACAGTTCACTGAGTGAGTCTGCCTCCAAAGCCGCATCAACGACATCCAACGCCTCCTCATACTGACGGATCTGCGTGTAGTGATCCATCAGACGGGGGAAGAAATAGTTCGAGGTGGGATACTCCTTGAATCCCTTCTGGAGCGTAGCCACATACATGGAGTCGTCATTCAGGGTCTTCCACGCCTCAGCCAGATACTGGAAAGTCATGTCGCGCTTCGACATGTCGCGCAGTGCCAATTCCCTATGACGGAGTGCCAGCAAGGGGTCGTTCATCCTGTAACCGCAGTAACAGGCCCAATAAGAGGCTTCCGCGATACGTGAATCATCGACAAAAATAGGGTCATAGCCCGTGAAAAGAGGTTGATGGGTACAGTCGAGGTAGGTCTCGAAAAAATCATAGGCTTTCTGGAAATCGCTCTTCCTGACATGATAGGCACCACCATAGAAGAGGTTTGGCCAGTAGTTAATCATATCCCTCGCCACATCCTTACGGAGTTCGGGTGCCACCCTACCCTTTTTGTCGGGCATCATGTCGAGAGAGTCCATGCGGAAAGCGATGGAAAACATACGGCGCACCAACGAGAAGAACTGGGCCGTGTCCTGCTGCTTGTGTGTATAGAACCGCTCGTTGGCCTGTTCATACTGCTTCTGCACGCTCTGGAGCCAGATCTCGTAGATGCGCTTGTTGTCCTGGTTGGCGGAGTCCTTCAACAAGTCAGTCATCAACCGTTCTGCCTTGTCGAAGTTCTTGCCGCTCTTCAGATATGTACGAGCCTCGCCTATCTGTTTCCGTTGGGCGGAAACAGATAGTGCGAGGATCACACTAAGGGATAGTAAACAATACCGTAAAATTGGTAGCACACGCTTTAGTCAAGGGCTGCAGCCTTTTCCTCAAGGCCGAGTTGTGTGTAGATGTTATGCAACAGGTACTTCCACTTCACAGTTCCCTGCTCGGGATCCAACTGCTGGCACTTCTCGAAGTCAACCTGTGCATCCTTAAGCATCTCATGGAACTTCTTCTCGTTGTCAGGTGTCAGACGACCCAAACGGGCATCAGCATTGTTCTCGTTGAATTCGGCAGCAATTTGGTACTTACAGACAGCACGATAATAAACATACTGAACGTAGTTTTCTTGCGTCTCTGGAACCTTATTCCATTCATCAACAGCTTCAGCAAATTGTCTCTTATTCTGAAGCAGATAAGCCTTAAAGACATGAGGGAAGACGGAGTTAGGATATTTGGCCAAATGCTCCTCGCCAAGTTTCAAGACACCAGCCTCGTCGTTGTTTTGAACCATAGCATCGCACAAGAAGGAATATACTTTCTCACTTTCAGGGTACTGGGCATACAGTTCCTTCACGTCGTTGATGAACTTCAGGGAGTCTTCCTTTGTGGAGCGCTGCTTACCCATCGTGTACAGAAGAAGGTCGATACTATAATCATGAACCTGCTTGATGGTATCTTTCACACTTATCTTAAACAGTTCGATGGCACGATCACTCTTTTCCAACTGCATGGCAGCACGACCTGCATAGTAGGCGGCAACACCGCGGAAGGGGTCATTCTGCACTGCTGCAACATCCTTGAAGAGAGAGGAGGAGGCACTCTTGACATAGGGATCCAGGCAGTTTAATGCCTCGGCATTCTTGGAGTTCTCAGCATAGTTGTAGCCTTGATCATACAGGCTCTTGCGTACACTCTGCAGACGGTCCTGATTCTTCTTCTGGAAGGCAGGTTTCACCTGTCCCTTGGCATTGGGAAGGTTATCGTACTTATCGCACTCAACAGCACTGTTGAGGGCATCGATAGCAGCCTTGATCATACCGTCAGTGTCCACAGGGTCGTTCTTCTGCAGGGCCTGGTTGGTAATACGCGTGTCATCTTCTTTCCTGAACTTCTCAAAAGCGAGGTCAACGAGTTTGTTGTAAGCCTTTGCCTTCTCCTGATCGTTGGCCAGTTGACTGAGACTGCTATTCAGCAGGGCTTCAGCCTCAGCATAAGTCTTTGCCTTGAGGATAGCCTTCAAAGCATCACTGTCACCGGCAAATGCGGTAGCGCTGGCTACCAAGAACATTGCCATCATCATAAACTTTTTCATAAGCCTTTTAATTTTGGTTTGATTTGTTATTATTCATTGTTATTATTATCTGTTTCGAAAGCAGCATCGACACTCGTGTCGGCAGGCAGTTCTTCATTCAGCACCTCTGCTTCCTCTACATCTTCTTCCTGACTGGATGTCACCTTGCACACACTGGCAATGGTATCGTTCTTCTTCGTAAGGTTAATGAGACGTACACCCTGGGTGTTACGGCCCATCACACGGACATCGGCCACCTTCAGACGGATGAGGATACCCGACTTGTTGATAATCATCAGGTCGTTCTCGTCTGTCACCACCTTGATGGCCACCAGACGACCTGTCTTCTCAGTGACGGCGAGTGTCTTCACACCCTTCGTACCACGGTTGGTCTTACGATAGTCCTCAACCTCTGAGCGCTTACCGTAGCCGTTCTCGCTGACAACCATGATGGTCTCAATACTCGGATCGTTGACGCAGACCATGCCTACCACCTCGTCGTCGCTACCATCGAGTTGCATACCGATGACACCGGTAGCCACACGACCCATCGCACGTACCTTATCCTCATTGAAGCGTACGGCACGACCATTGCGGTTAGCCAACAGCAACTCATTCTGGCCATTAGTCAGACGAACGCCTACCACCTCGTCGCCCTCATTGATATTGATGGCGATGACACCGGCAGCACGCACGTTCTTATAGGCATCGAGACGGGTCTTCTTGATGATACCCTGTTTGGTGGCAAACACCACGTAATGCGACTGCAAGAATTCCTCATCGTTGAAGTTCTTGATGCGCAACACGGCGTTGATGGAATCATCCGGCTCGATATTGAGCATATTTTGTATCGCACGACCCTTCGAGTTCTTGTCACCTTCGGGAATCTCATAGCACTTCTGCCAGTAACAACGTCCCTTCTGTGTAAAGAATAATAAGGTGTTGTGCATCGTGGCGGGATAGATATACTCCGTAAAGTCATTGTCACGGTGACGGGCAGCCTTGGCACCGACACCACCACGACCCTGCTCATGGAATTCATCCAGATGGGTACGCTTGATATATCCCATGTGACTGATGGTGATGACCACAGGATCATCGGGATAGAAGTCTTCAGCATTAAACTCATGGTCGAAGGGGATGATCTCCGTACGACGTTCGTCGCCGTACTTCTCCTTCACCTCCAACAGATCCTGCTTCATCACTTCCTTACAACGCTCGGGATTGTCAAGGATTTCCTGCAAGTCGGCAATGAGTTTCTGCAGGTCGTCAAACTCCTGATGGAGTTGATCCACACGCAGACCCGTCAACTGTGCCAGACGCATGTCGACAATTGCCTTCGACTGGAGTTCGTCGAGTTCGAAACGGGCCTCCAAGTTGCGCTGGGCATCCGTCGGAGTCTTACTATTTCTAATAATGTGTACCACCTCGTCGATATTATTGACGGCGATGATCAAACCTTCGAGGATATGAGCACGCTCCTGAGCCTTACGCAAGTCGTACTTGGTGCGACGAATCGTCACATCGTGACGGTGCTCCACGAAGTACTTCACACACTCCTTGAGGTTCAACAGACGGGGACGACCCTTCACCAAGGCGATATTGTTGACAGAGAACGAACTCTGCAAAGCAGTCATCTTAAAGAGTTTGTTGAGCAGCACGTTGGCGTTGGCATCACGCTTCACGTCGACGACGATACGCATACCCTGACGACCAGACTCATCGTTGACATTCGCCACACCCTCAATCTTGTGCTGGTTAGCCAGGTCGGCAATATAAGCCACTAAGTCGGCTTTGTTCACACCGTATGGAATCTCCGTGACTACAATCTTATCGTGAGTCTCACCGCTTTCGATCTCAGCCTTGGCACGCATCACGATACGTCCACGACCGGTCTCGTAGGCATCACGCACACCCTGCAAACCATAGATATAGGCTCCCGTTGGGAAGTCGGGACCTGGGATGTACTGCATGAGTCCGTCGGTATCTATGTCGGGATTGTCGATATAGGCACAGCAACCGTCAATCACCTCACCCAGATTATGGGTTGGCATATTGGTAGCCATACCGACGGCAATACCGTTACCACCATTCACCAACAGGTTGGGCACCTTGGTAGGCATCACGGTGGGTTCCTCCAACGAGTCGTCGAAGTTGTTCATCATGTCAACGGTCTCTTTCTCGAGGTCGTCCATGATGTGTTCACCCATCTTCGAGAGACGGCACTCGGTGTAACGCATGGCAGCAGGCGAGTCACCGTCTACAGAGCCGAAATTACCCTGTCCGTCAACGAGGGTGTAACGCATATTCCAGTCCTGTGCCATACGCACGAGGGCACCATAGACGGAAGAGTCGCCGTGGGGGTGGTACTTACCGAGCACCTCACCTACGACACGCGCACATTTCTTATAAGGTTGGGTGGAAACGTTGTTGATGTTCATCATACCGTACAGGATACGGCGGTGTACGGGCTTGAAGCCGTCACGGACATCAGGAAGGGCACGGGCCACAATGACTGACATAGAGTAGTCAATGTAACTCGATTTCATCTCTTCCTCGATGTTGATCTTAATGATTCTGTCGTTGTCGAAGTTCTGATCCATCGATTAATTTACTATTTGACAATTTACAATTTGACAATTTTTTTGTGCGCTAAAAAAGCGCGATTTTGCGTTTAAGGCACTTTTCAGCCCCTCTGACGCGTTTTTAACCGTGCAAAGGTAGTCATTTTTTTCGTACCCACCAAACCTTTTAAGTTATTTTTGCTGAAAGTTTTCTAAAGATTTGGCATGGTGTTTGCAGAATAATTCGTAACTTTGCAGAAAATTGTAAATAGTAAATAGTAAAATAGTAAATTAAATGTCCAGCCAGTTTTCACCTAAGGTATCTGAAATACTTGCCTACTCCCGTGAGGAGGCTGCAAGATTGGCCAGTCGCTCGGTAGGTCCGGAACATCTGCTTCTGGGTCTGTTGAGGATGAAGGATAGTCCGGTGATCGATGTGTTCCACCGGTTGAATCTGAATTTACAATCCATCAAGACGGAACTCGAGAATAAGGTACGTGAGGATGAGTTGAACATGCCCATCTACACCCATGAACTGGTTCTCAACGAAAAGGCAAGCAATATTCTGAAACTCGCTGTGCTTGAGGCACGTATACAGAGATCTACGAATGTCAACGAACAACACCTGTTGCTCGCCATCCTGCATGATGCCGTCAACAATGGAGCCAAACAAGTATTAGAATTGAACAGTATGAATTACGAGGACGTACTGGCGTTGCTTAACGCCCCAAAGACCAATAGTATCACCAATGGCATAGGTCTGCCCGACGAAGACGAGGAAGAATTCGAGGAGACGGGTGCATCTGGAAAATCTGGAAGTTCCGCAAAATCCAGCACAACCACCACACAGACTCAGAAGCCTGCCTCGAAGACCCCTGTGCTCGACACCTTCGGCACAGACCTGACACAGGCTGCCCTCGAGGGAAAACTCGATCCCTGTGTGGGTCGTGAGAAGGAGATCCAACGTGTCGTGGAGATTCTGGGTCGTCGCAAGAAGAACAATCCCATCCTTATCGGAGAACCCGGTGTGGGTAAGAGTGCCATCGTGGAAGGACTGGCCCAGCAGATTGCTGAGCATCATACCTCGCCCATGCTCTTCGACAAACGCATCTACACCCTCGACATGACGGGTGTGGTGGCTGGCACGAAGTACCGTGGACAGTTCGAGGAACGTCTGAAGGCCCTGATGAAGGAGATAGAGCAGAACCCCGACGTCATTGTGTTTATCGACGAGATACACACCATCATCGGTGCTGGTTCTACACCAGGCAGCATGGATGCTGCCAACATCATGAAACCCGCCCTGGCACGCGGCACCATGCAGTGTATCGGTGCTACCACCCTCGACGAATACCGTAATTCCGTGGAGAAGGACGGTGCTCTGGAACGCCGTTTCCAGAAAGTACAGGTAGAGCCGACAACTCAGGAAGAGACCTTACAGATACTGCGTAATATCAAGGATCGTTACGAGCATCACCACCACGTCACCTATACCGACGAGGCTCTCGTGGCATGTGTCAAATTGACAGACCGCTATGTGACAGACCGTTTTATGCCTGATAAGGCGATTGATGCAATGGATGAGACAGGTTCTCGCGTACATTTGTCTAATGCACAGATTCCGCCAGAGATTCTCGAGGTAGAGAAAGAGATTGCCCAGGTGAAGGAACGTAAGAATGCGGCTGTCAAGAATCAGGACTATGAACTGGCAGCAGGCTACCGGGATCGTCAGGCACAACTGGATCTCCGTCTGAAGGAACTGAACCTGAAGTGGCAGAGTGGCGAGGATGAAGAGTGTCAGGTGGTCGATGCCGAACAGGTAGCCAATGTGGTGTCGATGATGACAGGGGTACCCGTCCAGCGGATGGCAGAACAGGAGGGTGTCCGTCTGAAAGGCATGATGGATGAGTTGAAAGGAGCCGTCATCGGTCAGGATAAGGCGATTGAGAAGATGGTAAAGGCCATCCAACGCAACCGCGTGGGACTGAAAGAGCCCAACCATCCCATCGGTGTCTTCATGTTCCTCGGTCCTACAGGTGTCGGTAAGACCTATCTCGCCAAGAAACTGGCAGAGTTTATGTTCGGCAGCAGCGACGCCCTCATCCGCATCGACATGAGCGAATATACGGAGAGTTTCAACACCTCACGCCTGATTGGTGCGCCTCCGGGCTATGTGGGCTATGAGGAAGGCGGACAACTGACGGAGCGTGTGCGCCGTCATCCCTACTCCATCGTCCTGCTCGACGAGATTGAGAAGGCACATGCCAATGTCTACAACCTGCTCCTGCAGGTGCTTGATGAGGGACGCCTCACCGACGGCAACGGACGTTTTGTGGATTTCCGCAACACCGTCATCATCATGACCTCGAATGCCGGTACCCGTCAGTTGAAGGACTTCGGACGGGGCGTGGGCTTCAGTGCCTCTGGCAATAATGGGCTCGCCCTCAACGAACAAGATAAGGAACATGCCCGCAACATCGTGCAGAAGGCGCTTTCGAAACAGTTCTCGCCAGAATTCCTGAACCGCTTGGATGAGATCATCACTTTCGACCAACTCGACTTAGAGGCCATCAAGCAGATCATCGACATCGAACTGAAGGGACTGTACCAGCGCATCGAACAGATTGGCTATCATATCGACCTTTCCGAAGAAGCCAAGGAGTTTGTGGCTTCCAAGGGCTACGACGTACAGTTTGGTGCCCGTCCGTTGAAACGGGCCATTCAGAACTATATCGAGGATGGCATCAGCGACCTCATCGTGAACGGCAACCTTGAACCCGGTGCCACCATCCACATCACCAAGTCCGCCGACAAAGAGGAGTTAGCGTTTTGCTAACTCCTTTTCTAACTACATTTACTCTTAGTGCGTATTCTCTGACTCTGCAATATGTTGCCCCAGATTTTGGGGGGCCATATTTGAGATTCAAAATATTTAGTTTTGTAGAATGGGAATATATTTCAGACTTAAAATATTTAGTTTTGTAGAAAGGGAATATATTTTGAGTTTGAATTATTTAGTTTTGCAACAAATCATTATTTTTTAAAGATAGATTATTTAGTTTTGCAGCAAATCATTATATTATATAATTAGAATATTTAGATTTGTAGCAAATCATTATTTTTTGCTCACGAAATATATTCCCCAAAAATAATGGGAATATATTTCTGATTCAATTTTACACAGGGGACAGGAATTTACACAGGGGGACAGGAACGATGTGTAAGGAACGATGTGTAATGGCGGACTCTAAACAATGAGGACTGACTGTCAAACGCTGCCAGCCCTCATTATATGATGCTAAATCTGAGCGTACTCATAGTAATATTTACAAACCCTCACATTCCTTAACCCACAAGGTATAGGAGGCGTCGCTCGGCATGCGCCAGTCGCCTCGGGGCGAGAGACTCACGCTACCCACCTTCGGGCCGTCAGGCAGACAGGAACGTTTGAACTGCTGCGTGAAGAAGCGGCGGCAGAAGGTGGTGAGCCATTTCTTGATGGTGGCATCGTCGTAGGTCTTCTCAAAGGCTTTCTGGGCCATCACGAAGATCTTCTTGGGGCCGAAGCCGTAGCGCAGGAAATAATAGATGAAGAAGTCGTGCAACTCGTACGGGCCCACGAGGTCTTCCGTCTTCTGCTTGATATGTCCGTGCTCGTCGGCAGGTATCAACTCCGGCGAGATCGGCGTGTCGATGATGTCGAGGAGCGTGTCCGTAGCCATCTCCCCAGCGACATAACTCACCAGATAACGGATGAGCGTCTTGGGGACACCGGCATTCACGCCGTACATCGACATGTGGTCGCCATTATAGGTGGCCCATCCCAACGCCAGTTCGGAGAGGTCGCCGGTGCCTACCACCAGTCCGTTCACCTGGTTCGCCACATCCATCAGGATCTGCGTCCGTTCACGGGCCTGACTATTCTCGTAGGTGACATCATGCTGTTTGATGTCGTGGCCTATATCCTCGAAATGCTGCGTAACCGCCTTGGCGATGCTGATCTCACGGATGGTGACACCCAGCGTCTGCATCAGTTTCATGGCGTTATTATAGGTACGGTCCGTCGTGCCGAAGCCTGGCATCGTGATACCGATGACGCCCTTGCGGTCGAGTCCGAGTTTATCGAATGCCTTCACGGTGACGAGCAGGGCCAACGTGGAGTCGAGTCCGCCGCTGATGCCGATAACCGCCTTCTTGGCATTGATATGATAGAGGCGCTTGCACAAGCCGCCCACCTGGATATTGAGCACCTCCTCGCAAGTAGACTGCATATCCTCCTCCTTCGGAATAAAGGGGTGTGGGTCGATGTCGCGGATAAGTTTAAACTCCTTCGGCACCACAGGCTTCGCAGCGACATGTAAGGCACTGGCATCACGCTGGGCATTGATGAAGGTGGTGTTCTGCCGGCGCTCCATACGCAGTTTCTCTACATCGATCTGACCTATCTGAATCTGAGGCTGCAAGGAGAAACGCTCTCCCTCAACCAACAGTTTGCCGTTCTCGAAGATCATCGCATTGCCGCCATAGACCACATCCTGTGTGGACTCTCCGAAGCCGCTGCCGGCATAGACATAGCCACTGATGGTACGGGCACTCTGCTGGGCCAACAGCGAACGCAGATAACGGTGCTTGCCGATCAGTTCATCGCTGGCAGAGAGGTTCATGATGATATCGGCCCCAGCCAGAGCAAGGTTGTTACTGGGCGGGATGGGTGCCCACACATCCTCACAGATCTCCACGCCGAACTTGACGCCGTCGACTGTGGTGAAGAGCACCGGCTCGGCACTCACATGCACAGAACTGCCTGCCAGATAGATGTCTGTGGGGTTCAGATCCTGCGCCGAGGCAAACCAGCGTTTCTCGTAGAACTCGCCGTAGTTGGGCAGATAAGTCTTCGGCACCACACCCAACACCTGTCCGCGCTGGATGACGACGGCACTGTTGTAGAGCAGACCGTTGATGACAATTGGCGCTCCCACGATAAGGATGGTGTCGAGTTTGCGGGTGAAGTCGAGCAGTTGGATGATACCCTCCTCGGCCTTATCGAGCAGCAACTGTTCACGGAACAGATCCTGGCAGGAATAGCCCGTCAGACACAGTTCCGGGGTGACTATCACCTCCACGCCCTTGCCTTCTGCCTGAGCCAGCAGACTCTCTATCTGCTGCACATTGTAGTCCACATCTGCCACCTTCACGGTAGGCACGGCTGCTGCCACTTTGACAAATCCGTATTTCATAAGCGTTATCTGTTTTTGTTGTGAATAAACCAATGATGCGTATATTGATAAAGCACGAGGGCTGCCACCGCCAATGCCAGTGCCGAGAACAGCACCTGCTGACGGTCAGACTGGAACACAGCATAGCCGATACCCAGGCCAAAGGCAATGCCACTCTCCCACCCGAGCATGTAGGTAGACTGCGACGTGCCACGCTGACAGTGACGACTCAACTTGATGAAGAACAACAGGAAGCGGGAGCCGATGATGCCAAGGGAGAAGCCCATGAACAACGGCGACACATAGTGTACCACCGCCTGACTGCGCGTCAGCGACATGAGCAGGGCGGCAATGCCCAGCACCAGTCCTGACACCACCTCGCTCTTCAGTTCCGCCTCGCGGAACACGAACCGCTGTGCCAGGATAGCCATCAGGAATCCCACCATCATCATCGCATAGAACTGCAAAGTGAGCGGGAGCGACAGCACCAGTCCGGCGGCAAGCGTCACCAGCAGCAGATTGACAAAGAGCAGGAATCCGTGAGGCAGGAAGAAACGATCCAGACTGACGCCACGCACATGATCGTCAGGGGCACGGAAGGGGAAATGTACCAGTAAAATCAGGATAATGGCCAGCAGGGCACACCCGCCAGACACCAACAGCACGATAGGGAAGCCCAGTTTCGGTCCGATGATCAGTGCCGCCATCGGCCCCAACGAGAGCGAGAACCGTGCGAACCACGAGGCAGCATGATTCGCCTCCGTGCGTTGGAACGACTCACTGGTATCTATAATCAAGGTACTTGCAAGTACCATCTGTGCCAGTCCGAAGGCGGCTCCGAAAAGTACCCGCAGTGCCAGAAGCAACGTCAGATCGTCGACAGCATCCTGCCAGCCATCAAGGTAATAGAACATGCCAAGACATGCCATCATCAACAGCACGGCCCAGACGCACACCATGTTCCGACGGAAACGTTGCACGAGGAAAGAGGTGAAAGGCCCGAAAACGAAGAGACCCACGCCGAAGGCACCCATCACCCAACCGGTCTCCGTCTGACTCAGATGCTGCTCCGACATCAGCCAGAGGGGCAGCGTCGGAATCAACATATAGACCGACATCGTGAGCAACAGGTTGGCAATAGCCATGCGCCAGAATTCATGATGCCAGAGACGGATATGGACAGGTGTATTTTGCGAATTCATAACAGTCTTTTTAAAGTCTCGTAATCCACCGTTCGGTAGTCTGTAATCTGCATGTCGGAGAGTGGCGCAATCTGTTCAATAGGATTGGTTGTAGCCACGCCAACCACCTTCATACGGGCAGCACGACCTGAGCGCAAGCCATTGAAACTATCCTCGAATACCACACACTCATCAGACTGGGCCTCAAGACGTTGCGCCGCTTTGAGATAACAGTCCGGATCGGGCTTGCTACGATCAAAATCCTCCGAGGTGAGGATGGCATCAAACAACGACTTGAAGTTCTCCTGATGCCTGTACACGCTCTCCATCTTCGGCACATTACTGCTGGTAACCACAGCCGTACGTACCCCATGACGATGCAGGTCGGCAATCAACGCCTCGAAGCCATCGATATAGTCGTAGTGCATCTGCTGCTCGTAGGCATTCAGACGTTCAGTGATTGTCGCTTGCTCCGACAACAGCGGTCCACTGAACCACTGGTCGTAGATCTCCGTCAGCGTCATCCCCTTGATCTCGTTCTCCAGTCCCGGATGCTCCGGATGGTACAGACGACACTGGCTACCCCAGAACACAGAGTACTGCGGTTCCGTGTCGAACACCACACCGTCGAGGTCGAAGAGGGCTGCTTTCAGTACGTTTTCACTCATCAGCATGCAAATTTCGGTGCAAAAATACAACTTTTTTATGATTTCTTTGCCTATTTCCTAATTTAAGTGTACTTTTGCATGGAAATTTTAGGATAATAACGCTTTTCGCATGAAGAAATACTTTTTTACCGCCCTCATGGCCTGTTTTGTTCTGGCCTGTTCGACAGAGATTGACAACACCATTGTCTTCGGCGACGTCATTGCCGACAAGGAGGTCAAACTCTCAAACGACGAGAACTCGCCCAAGTGTGCCGTCCACCTGCAGATAGCCACTGCCTCCGAGATAAACGGACATAAGGGGGAGGTCGTCAACCGTATCATCCAGAAGCGACTGCTCAACATGGAGGAACTCACCATGCAACAGGCCGCCGACTCGTTTGCCAACACCTATACCGGCACCTACGCCCGCAACCTCCTGCCCCTCTATAATCAGGACCGTGCCGACACCGCCAAGCATTCCTGGTACGACTACCATTACGTCATTACCAGCAAAGCCCTCCAAGGCAGTAAGAACTCGATGGCCTTCATCGCCACCATCGACTATTTCGAGGGTGGCGCACGCAGTGTCAACATGCGTAACATCATGAACTTCGACGTGCAGACCGGTCGGCTGTTGGGACTCAACGATGTCTTTGTGCCCGGCTTCGAGAACCTGCTCACCGCTGTGCTTCAGAAAGCCCTTTGCGAGAAGATTGGCGTCAACGATATCTCTGACCTGCGCCAGCAGGGCTACCTTGCAGGCATGCAGATGTATCCCACCTCCAACTTCATCCTCGGCGACGAGACGGTTACCTTCGTCTACAACCCTTCCGAGATTGCACCGCACACACAGGGCGAAACAGAACTTATCATCCCCATCAACGACCTCACCCAAATCCTGCGCGACGAGTATAAGCAATGACAACCCTCATAGAGAAATACTTCCCCGATCTCACCGACATCCAGTTGCAGCAGTTTCAGGCCCTCGATGCCCTCTACCGCGACTGGAACGCGAAGATCAACGTCATCTCGCGTAAGGATATCGACAATCTCTATGAGCACCACGTGCTCCACTCCCTCGCCATTGCCAAGGTCATCCATTTCCGTCCCGGCACCCAGGTCCTCGACTTCGGCACGGGAGGCGGATTTCCTGGTATTCCACTCGCCATCCTCTTTCCCGAGGTACAGTTCAAACTCATCGACGGCACAGGGAAAAAGATCCGTGTGGCACAGGAGGTGAGCAGTGCCATCGGTCTGACCAACTGTCACCCTGAACATCTGCGTGGCGAGGATGAAAAAGGACAGTTTGACTTTGTGGTGAGCCGGGCCGTCATGCCACTACCTGACCTCGTCAAGATTGTCCGCAAGAACATCGCCAAACCGCAGCAGAATGCACTGCCTAACGGCGTCCTCTGTCTCAAGGGCGGTAACCTCCAGGCTGAGACGCAGCCTTTCCACAAGATTGTACAGACCACCGACATCAGCACCTTCTTCGCTGAGCCCTGGTTCAAGGAACAGAAATACGTCATCTACCTGCCGATATGATCATCGTCAAGCGTTTCACCTGTAATATGCTCGCCGAGAACTGCTATGTGGTGAGTGACGACACCAACGAGGCTGTCATCATCGACTGTGGCGTGATGTACGAGGACGAAGGCACCGCCATCATCCAGTATATCCGTGACAACAACCTGAATCCCCTGCACCTGCTCTGCACCCACGGACACTTCGATCATTGTATGGGCAACGGGGCAATATACAAAGAGTTCCATCTGAAACCAGAAGTACACCTTAAAGACCAATACCTGATGGAAAACATGGCGCAGCAGACAACCGACATCCTCGGCGTCGCCCTGCCGATGGAAGTGCCGCCTGTGGGTAAATACCTCTCTGATAGCGATGTCATCACCTTCGGCAATCACACCCTGCACATCCTCCATACCCCGGGGCATACCCCGGGCGGTGTCACCTACTACTGCAAAGAAGAAGGCATCGCCTTCAGTGGCGACACCCTCTTCCGTATGAGCATCGGACGTACCGACTTCGAAGGCGGATCCTACGAACAGATTGTCCATTCGCTCCAAGATGTCCTCGCCAAACTCCCTGCCGACACCAAAGTATACCCGGGTCATGGTCCAGAGACCACCGTCGCCGACGAGATCCGCTACAATCCTTATATGAGATAATTATTGATGCCGTTGGTACAGTTTGGCTACTAACGCACCGCTGATGTTATGCCACACGCTGAAGACGGCACCGGGGATGGTGGCAAGTGGATAGGCCGCAAAATGCAACACGGCCAGTGACGAGGCAAGGCCAGAGTTCTGCATGCCTACCTCGATGCTAAGTGCCACACATTTGGGACGCTGCAGGTGCAACAGACGACCAATGAGGTAGCCGATGGAAAGTCCCAACAGGTTATGTGCCATCACGGCGATGACCACTAACAAGCCGCCAACCAACAGACGATCGGCATTGTGGGACACGACAATGCCTACTACCAGTGCAATCACGATGGAGGAGAATGCAGGCAGATAGGGCGTGATGCGTTTCGTCATCTGCGGCAGGAACCGTTGACAGAGCAGACCACACACGATGGGGGCGATAACCACATAGACAATGCTCTGTAACATGCCAAGCGTATCCACATCGACCATCGTCCCTGCCATCAGCCACACCAACAACGGTGTCAACACAGGGGCAAGCAAGGTGGAGGTAGCCGTCATGCCTACAGAGAGTGCCAGATCACCCTTCGCCAAATATGTGATGACGTTCGATGCCGTACCGCCAGGACAACAGCCTACCAGTATCACACCCAATGCCAACTCCTTGGGCAGCGAAAACGCCCACGACAACAAGAAGGCCAACAGGGGCATCACCGTAAATTGCGCCAGACAGCCGATAAGGATATCCTTCGGGCGGCTCAGCACAATCTTGAAATCATGTGGCGAGAGCGTCAGTCCCATGCCGAACATGATCAAGCCCAGCATCGGGTTGATGGCCCATGTGTCGATCCATACAAATGATGCCGGTACGATCAGCGACAAGGCTGCCACCAACAGCACCATCAGACCCATCCACTTTGCTATAAAATCACAAACCTTCTTCATGTGTACTGGGGAAATTATCGTGGTTTCTTAATAAATCATCCCCGACCGGATCCGGCTGGGGATGATGGTTGTTCTGAATGCCCTGGATTTAGAAGGGCAGGTCGTCGGCACTACCCTCACCCGACGGTTCCTGAGCAGGTGGGAAGGGAGAGGTGGCTGCATCGGGTGCCGGTGGGAAGGGTGAAGCCATCGGAGCAGCACCAGGCATTGGGGCACCGGCTACAGGCACCTGACCGCGCAACACATTATAGGCACGGATATCGTTGAACCAACGGCCCTGATACTCGTGGGCATCGATATCGAACTGGATGGTGACATCCTCGTTCATCTGGATATTGAACTGCTTGATCCTGTCTTCTCCAAAAACACGGAACACGCAACGCTTGGGATACTGGCCCGGGACCTCAATCACATAGTCCTGAGACATCCAAGTGTTACCCGTGCGGGCTGAGACGCCACTCTGTGCTGCCAAAACGGCAATAATTCTTCCTGTTAATTCCATCGTTTGAAATGTTTTTATTTGTTGTTTTTTCTGTTTTCAGGTTGCGAAATTACTAAAAATAGTTTGAAAAATGGAATTTTCCAATGAATTTTTTGTTGATAACAACGTTTTTTTGTAATTTTGTCGTCAATAATAAATAAGGTATCAAAAACAAAAGCAACAATATCTATGAGATTTACATTATCAAGCACAGCGCTGAGCAACAAACTCTCAGCCCTTTCAAAAGTGATTAACAGTAAGAACGCCCTACCCATATTGGGCGACTTCGTGTTTGACATCCAGGGACAGACCCTGACACTGACCGCCTCGGACAGCGAGAACACGATGCGCACCACAATAGAACTTACGGAGAGTGATGGTGACGGGCGTTTCGCCATCGGAAACCACGACCTGTTGGAGGCTGTGAAGGGTTTTTCTGAGCAGCCCATCACCTTCGATGCGAACCAAGAACAGAACCTCGTGAAGATCAGTTACCAGAACGGACTCTTCTCACTGCCCATCGAGAATGCCGACGAGTTCCCCATCCCGCAGGCAGTCAGTGAGATGGCACAGAGCATCACACTGCCCAACGCCATGTTGGCAGAGAACATCAACCGCTCCATCTTCGCCACGGCACAGGATGAACTGCGTCCCGTGATGAACGGTATCTACTTCGACCTGACTCCCGACTGTCTGGCTGTGGTGGCCAGTGACGGACATAAACTGGTGCGTAACAAGGTGTTTACAATCAAGAGCGAACAGCCTGCTGCATTCATTTTGCCGAAGAAACCCGCCAACCTGTTGCGTAACCTGTTAGGCAAGGACGGTGGTGACGTAACCATCCGTTTCGACGAGCGCAATGCCGAGGTGAACTACGGCGACGGCATCATCCAGTGCCGACTCATCGAGGGCCGCTACCCCAACTACAACAGTGTGATCCCACAGGGTAACCCCAACGAGATCCGTATCGACCGTCTGGGACTGTTGGCAGCCCTGCGTCGCGTACAGCCGTTTGCCAACGACTCCAGCAACCTGATCCGTTTCCACGCAGAGGGAACCACCCTGCAACTCGATGCCGAGGACTACGACTTCTCGAAGACTGCCACAGAACGTGTGGCCTGCGAATACAACGGTAAGCCGATGAGCATCGGATTCAAGGGCTCTGCCTTCATCGATATCCTGAGCAACTTCGACAGTCAGGAGGTAATCATCCAGTTGGCCGATCCCAGTCGTGCAGGACTGGTGCTGCCCTCTGAGCAGCCTGAGAACCAGGACGTGCTGATGCTGATGATGCCCATGCTAATCAATGATTAGTGAAAAGTGAATAGTGAATAATGAAACTGAATCTGACAAAGCCTCTGGTCATCTTCGACCTGGAGACAACGGGGCTCGACATCGTGAAGGCCCGTATCATTCAGATATCCTATATCAAGGTTCATCCCGACGGGCGTGAGGAGCGTGGCGACATGCTCCTCAACCCTGAGATGCCCATTCCTCCGTTCGTGACGGAACTGACGGGTATCAGCAACGAGGACGTGAAGGACAAACCCACCTTCAAGCAGGTAGCCGCACAACTGGCAAACCTCTTTGTGGGATGTGACTTCGGCGGCTTCAACAGTAACGGCTATGATATCCCACTCCTGGCAGAGGAATTCCTCAGGGCAGGCATCGACTTCGACTTCTCGAAGTGCCGCATGATCGACGCGATGAACATCTTCCGTAAGATGGAACGCCACAACCTGGCTTCCGCCTATAAGTTCTATTGCGGCAGGAAGATGGAGGACGACTTTGAGGCGCACCGTGCAGATCAGGATACCGAGGCTACCTACCGTGTGCTGATGGGTGAACTGGACAAGTATGCCCCCGGTGCCAACCCCGACGAGCCGGAGAAGGTTTTGGAGAATAATATGGACTGTCTGCACGAGTTCTCGAAGATGAATAACAACGTGGACTTTGCGGGACGTATCGTCTGGGCGGAACAGAAAGATGCCAATGGCAACCCCGTCACCGACAAGGATGGCAAGCCCCAGATGATAGAGGTATTCAACTTCGGCAAATACAAGGGCATGCCCGTGGCAGATGTGTTGTACAGGGATCCCGGCTACTATGGTTGGATCCTGAACGGTGACTTTACCTACAACACAAAGCAGGTACTGACTCGCATCCGTCTGCGCAGCATGCAGAAATAGTGAACAGTGAATAGTGATGAGAAAATACAGAAGTTATAAGAAACGGTATAGTTGGCTCAGGTTACTGGGAATACTATTCACTATTCACTGTTCACTATTCACTATGCCCGTCAGGGCCCAGGAGTTGCAGATGAAAGTGACCATCAACCACAGTCAGATACAAGGCACAGACGCCTCGGTATTCGACAATCTGCAACAGACGCTGGAGCAGTTTGTGAACGAACGGCAGTGGACAGACCTACAGTTCCAGAAAAACGAACGTATCCAGTGCAACATGAATATCACGGTGAGCAAGTATGTACGCGACGAGAACAAGTTCGAATGCTCCGCCATCATACAGGCCAACAGACCCGTCTACAACTCCGCCTACACCACCACCTTATATAATAATAAGGATAACGACTTTCAGTTTGAGTTTGCCGAGTTCGACCAACTGAACTACAACGATGAGACCGTAGACAACCAACTGACAGCACTGATGGCCTATTATGCCTACCTCATCATCGGACTCGACCTCGACAGTTTTTCACCGATGGGGGGCAGCGACATCCTTCAGCGTTGTATGTATCTCGTGAACAATGCTCAGAGTCTCGGATTCCCTGGATGGAAGTCGTTTGAGGACTCCCGTAACCGTTTTGCCCTCATCAACGACTATCTGGACGAAGCCATGAAACCCTTCCGTCAGATGCAGTACGACTACTACCGCAAAGGACTTGATGAGATGGTGAACAATGCGGAGCGCGGACGGACGGAGATTTCTACCACCCTTGAGGAAAACCTGAAGAAAGCCCATGCCGACAAACCGCTGAGTCTGTTGCCGCAGATCTGGCTCGACTACAAGAAAGAAGAACTAGCCAACATCTACAAGGGCAAGGGAACACAGAAGGAGAAGGAAGCCCTGCACGAACTGTTGATGAGTATCAACGCCTCGCAGAGCAAAACCTGGGACCAAATCACACAATAATGCTGAAACACCTCTATATCAAGAATTTCACGTTGATCGACACCCTCGACATTGACCTGTATGCCGGTTTCTCCGTCATGACGGGTGAGACAGGTGCAGGAAAAAGTATTATCCTGGGTGCCATCGGACTGCTGTTAGGACAACGCGCCGATTCGAAGACCATTAAGACTGGTGCGGAGAAATGTGTCATCGAGGCCCACTTCGACCTGACACGTTACGACATGGAATCCTTTTTCAACGAGAACGATATAGAATACGATGCAGACGACTGCATCATCCGACGGGAACTGACCAGTGCCGGTAAGAGTCGGGCCTTCATCAACGACACCCCTGTGGCGCTGACAATGCTCAAAGAACTCGGCGACAGACTGGTGGACGTACACTCGCAGCACCAGAACCTCCTGTTGGACAAACAGGATTTCCAACTCAGTGTGGTGGACATCATTGCCAACGACACAAAGGAACTGACGCAATATCAGCAGACCTACGCCGACTATCAAGCCGCCAACAAGGAACTGGAGGCACTGCGCGACGAGATAGAGCGCAACCGACAGAATGTTGACTTCCTGCAGTTCCAGTACGACGAATTGACTGGCGCCAACCTGCAACCAGAAGAACTGGAAGCATTGGAACAGAAGAGCGATACGATGACCCACTCAGAAGAGATCAAGGGTGCCCTCTATACCGCAGACAATGCCCTGCAGGGTGATGACAGCGGGGCGGTAGAAGCCCTGCGCAACACCATCAGTGCGCTGAAAGGCATCAGCAAGGTCTTTCCTATGGCCACCGAACTGGCAGAGCGTCTCGACAGTACCTATATCGAAGTGAAGGACGTGGCACAGGAGATTGGTAGTCTGCTGGAACGTGTGGACTTCGACCCGGCAGAACTGGAGATGGTGAATAACCGTCTCGACAGACTCTATGACCTACAGAAGAAATACCATGCCGACAGCATCGAGGAACTCATAGCACAGCGCGACGAGATCGGACAAAAACTCAGTCATATCGAGAACAGCGACGAGGCACTGGAGGAGATGCAACAGAAGGTGGTGCAACTGAAGACACACTGCGAGAAAGAAGCACAGACACTCACCACACTTCGCGGCAAAGCTGCCAAACAGATAGAAAAAGAGATGCAGCAACGGCTCGTTCCTCTCGGGATGCCGCATGTGCGCTTTAAGATAGAAATCACAAAGGAAACACTGGGTAAGAATGGACAGGACAAGGTGGGTTTCCTGTTCAGTGCCAACACTTCCACCCCACTCCAGCCTGTGTCACAGGTGGCCTCCGGTGGTGAGATAGCCCGTGTGATGCTGGCCCTGAAGGCGATGATCAGCGGTGCTGTAAAACTGCCGACGATTATCTTCGACGAGATAGATACAGGTGTGAGCGGTAAGATAGCCGAGAAGATGGCAGAGATCATGCGCGAGATGGGACAACAGGAACGACAGGTAATCAGCATCACCCATCTGCCACAGATAGCAGCTCTCGGTACACACCACTACAAGGTGTCGAAAGAGGAGAGCACCAAAGGTACCATCAGTCGGATGGAAGAACTGTCACCCGAGGAACGCATCACGGAGATTGCCCAGATGCTCAGCGGCAGCGATGTCACCGATGCCGCCATCCAAAACGCAAAACAACTATTACGATTATGAAAAAGATTCTGTTTATACTATTCACTCTTCACTGTTCACTCTTCACTGCTTTGGCACAGCCAGGCTGGGTGAAGAAAGCCACGAAGTCAGTATTCACCGTAAAGACATTCAGTGCCGACGGTTCTCTCATCGGAAGCAGTAACGGTTTCTTTACTGGTACCGACGGTGAGGCCATCAGTAACTTCACCCCCTTCAAGGGAGCCTCACGGGCCGTCATCATCGATGCGGCAGGAAAGGAGATTCCCGTGAGTGCCATCATGGGTGCCAACGACATGTACGACGTGGTGAAGTTCCGTGTGGCTACCAACAAGACACAGCCCCTCACCATCGCCACAGAGATCACCCCGACAGGAAGCACCGTCTGGTTGCTGCCATACCGTGAAACAAAAGTCATCAAGAGCGGTGCCGTACGCAAAGCCGAGACCTTCCAGGAGGAATATGCCTACTACACCGTTGCCATGCAGACACCCGAGACGGCAGTCAGTTGTCCGTTGATGAATGAGGCTGGCGAGGTCATCGGACTCATGCAACAGCCTGCCTCTGCCACCGACTCGTTGAGTTATGCCGTCAGTGCCCGTTTTGTGGACTCGCTGAAGGTAACGGGACTCAGTCTGAGTGATCCCGCCCTGAAGATGACAGCCATCAAGAAAGAACTGCCCAGTACACTCGACGAGACCAATCTGTTGATCTATCTGGCAAGCACGTCTGTCGATTCTGTCACCTACGCAGGACTGGTGAACGATATGATAGAAAAGTATCCGCAGGCCCCCGACGGTTATCTCTACCGTGCAGAACTGGCTGCCAATGCCACCAAATATGCCGAGGCAGACAAGGATATGACACAGGCACTGAAGGTGGCAAAGGATGGAAAAGACGAGGTACTGTTCAGTTATGCCCGTATGATCTACAACAAAGAGATCTACCAGAACAATCTGCCCTACGAACCGTGGTCACTCGACAAGGCTCTGTCGAACATACAGGAGGCCAACGGCATCAATCCCCAGCCAGGCTACCAACAGTTGGAAGGAAACATCCTCTTCGCCCAGAAGAAATACGACGAGGCTTATCATATCTTCACGGAACTGACAAACACCAGTCTAGACAAGGCAGAACTATGGTATAGCGCCTCACGTTGTAAGGAAATGCAAAAGGACACCACCGCCATGTTGGCCCTGCTCGACAGTGCCGTCTGTACCTTCAGTAAACCCTATCTGAAACAGGCTGCGCCCTACCTCTGGACACGTGGTAACAAACGTTTCGACTGTGGGAAATACCGTGATGCAGTGGCAGACTTCAACGAATATGAGCAACTGATGGCGGCACAGGTGAATGCCCGTTTCTATTATATCCGTCATCAGGCAGAGGTGGAGGGACGCCTCTATCAACAGGCCCTCAACGATCTGGACCGTGCCATGCAGATGGAACCCAAGGAAACACTCTACCGTGCAGAAAAAGCCTCGCTTCTGATACGGGTGGGCAAATATGACGACGCCATCGAACCGGCAGAGGAATGTATCACCTTAGAACCTGACGGGAGCAACGGTTATCTGCTCAAAGGTCTGGCTTTGTGTCTGAAAGGTAACAAGAAAGAGGGACTGGAGTTACTTGGAAAAGCCAAAGACATGGGCGATCCCCAAGCCGACACCCTCATCGAGAAATACAAGTAACAATCATCCCCGCCAAATTGGCGGGGATGATTGTTAGAACGGCATCGGGCCATCTGATGGAACCCGGAACGGATCATACCCATCATCCACTGGCGGCGGGTTCTGTCCATTAATCTTCGAGCCGACTATCTCACCGTCCATGTCTGACTTAGACGACTTCCGTCTGAGACTGGAATCTTCTGGATTCTCGAAACGGGTGTACTCTCCTCGGAATGTCAACAACACATCGCCTGTGGCACCCTTACGGTGTTTGGCGATGATAATCTGTGCCATACCATGCAGGTCGCGCCCATTGTCATCCTGATAGATATGATAGTATTCCGGACGGTGCACGAAAATCACCATATCCGCATCCTGTTCGATGGCTCCCGACTCACGCAGGTCGGAGAGTTGGGGACGTTTTCCTTCCAGTCCTTCACGGGCCTCTACACCACGGTTCAACTGACTCAGTGCAAGGATGGGGATATCCAGTTCCTTCGCCAGTCCCTTCAGTGAGCGCGAAATGGTAGACACCTCTTCCTGTCGCGACGAGAACCGCATGCCGTTGGCATTCATCAATTGGAGATAGTCTATCATAATGATCTTCACGCCATGCTCACGCACCAGACGACGGGCCTTGGTACGCAGTTCAAACACGGAGAGTCCCGGGGTGTCATCGATATAGATGGGTGCATCCAACAGCGTGTTCACCCGTTTGTCCAGACGATCCCACTCATCTGGTTGCAACTGTCCGTTCAGGATCTTCGAACCCTGAATCTCACAGGCGTTCGAGATAAGACGGTTCACCAGTTGCTGGTTCGACATTTCGAGCGAGAAGAAAGCCAGAGGCACCTTGTAGTCGGCAGCGATATTCTTTGCCATCGAAAGAGCGAACGAGGTCTTACCCATCGCAGGACGTCCGGCAATAATCACCAGATCGCTGGCCTGCCATCCGCTGGTGATATCATCCAATTTATTGTAACCTGAAGCCACACCCGTCAGTCCGTCCTTATTGGCAGCAGCAGCCTGGATGGCCTTGATGGCTTGGGAGATCACGGGATTGATCTGCGTATAGTCCTTCTTCATGTTACGCTGACTCAACTCAAAGAGCGAGCCTTCCGCCTCCTGCATCAGATCATCGATATCACTGGTCTCGTCGAAGGCCTTCGTCTCAATCACACTAGCAAAGGAAATCAACTGTCGGGCGAGGAACTTCTGCGCGATGATATTGGCGTGGTATTCGATATTGGCAGACGAAGCCACACGGCTGCTCAGTTCCATGATATATGGAGGTCCACCCACCTCGTCGAGATTGCCATCCTTCGACAGACGGTCTGTCACTGTCAACACATCCACAGGTTTCTCTGACATCGCCAGGTCACGGATGGCGGCATACACCATCTGGTTACGTGGCTCATAGAAACTCTCGGGATAGAGTGTCTCACAGACAATGGCATAAGCATCCTTGTCTATCATCAGCGCACCGAGCACAGCCTTCTCCACATCGAGGGCCTGCGGCTGCAAGTGTCCATAAGTATTGTCCACAGGCTGTTGTCTGCGGGCATTTCGGCGGGTATTATTGTTTTGTTCTGCCATATCTTTGTTGCTTTCGGGCTACAAAGATACGAAATATTTTTCACTTTTCAATATTCACTATTCACTTTTTTTTGTATCTTTGCACCATGATTACATTTCCCATTGCGAAAATCAACCTCGGGCTCAACGTAGTAGAAAAGAGACCCGACGGCTACCACAACCTCGAGACGGTATTTTATCCCGTAGGTATCAAGGATGTATTGGAGGTCTATGAGATGGACAAG
The DNA here is from genome assembly GCA_902784565.1 of uncultured Prevotellaceae bacterium. Taxonomy (GTDB): domain Bacteria; phylum Bacteroidota; class Bacteroidia; order Bacteroidales; family Bacteroidaceae; genus Prevotella. Next base: position 31,907 of record CACZVE010000016.1, on the reverse strand, counting down.
GATTTTCCGTCTACCACCGACTGCGACCTGAAAGTGACAAACATCCACATCGAGGGTGACGAACAGAAGAACCTCGTATGCCGCGCCTACCAGTTGTTGAAGCAGGACTTCCCCACTCTCCCGCGCGTGCACGCGCATTTATATAAAGGTATACCCACGCAGGCCGGTATGGGTGGTGGCAGTAGCGACTGCGGTTTTATGATCACGTTACTCGATGAGATGTTCCGTCTCGGACTCACCGAGCAACAGATGATCGACTATGCCGCTCGTCTCGGAGCCGATTGTGCCTTCTTCATCCTGAACCGTCCCTGTTATGCGGAAGGTATCGGGGAGAAATTACAGCCCATCAGTCTTAGTCTGAAAGGCTGGTATCTGGCCATCGTGCGTCCCGCCATTCCCGTATCAACCAAGGAGGCTTTCTCGCTGATTACACCGCAGTACCCGCCACAGAACTGTCGCGACATCGTGATGCAGCCCGTGGAGACATGGCGCGACGCACTGACCAACGATTTCGAAAAAAGTGTCTTTACACTTTATCCTGAAATCGGTGCCATCAAGGACAAACTCTACGAGATGGGAGCCGTCTATGCAGCAATGTCAGGCAGCGGCTCATCGATCTACGGTCTTTTCCGACAACCCGTAAGTCTTGACGGCTTCAACGCAGAAGGTACATTTAAAACAATCATCCCGCTCGACTGAGCGGGATGATAACTTTTCACTATTCACTTTTCACTTCTACTGAATGCCGTCTTCGCGAAGTTTCTTCTGCCACTTCCAGGCACTCTTCAACACTTCCTCTGTCGGTGTGTCGGCCTTCCAACCTAACACTTTATTGGCCTTGTCGACATTTCCCCACACCTGTTCGATGTCGCCCTCACGACGCGGGGCGTAGGTCCAGTTCACCTTTACACCTGTGGCTTTCTCGAAGCCCTGAACAACCTCAAGCGTAGAGAGTCCCCTACCTGTACCGATATTGAAGATCTCCACAGCCTCGGTCTCGGGGTTGTCGAGTACACGTTCCATCGCCTTCACATGGGCCTTGGCCAAGTCCACCACATAGATATAGTCGCGGATACAGGTCTTGTCCGGTGTATTGTAGTCATTACCGAAAATTTTCAACTGTTCACGGATACCCATCGCCGTCTGTGTCACAAACGGAATAAGATTCATAGGCACGCCATTGGGCAACTCACCGATCAGAGCAGAGGGATGTGCGCCGATGGGATTGAAATATCTGAGGATGATGCTCTTGATGGGGGCACCGGAATGGATATAGTCCTGGATAATCTCCTCATTGATCTGCTTCGTATTGCCGTAAGGCGACATAGCCTTCTGCACGGGGGCATCCTCCGTCACAGGCAGATACTCCTGGGCGGGTTGTCCGTAAACGGTACAACTCGACGAGAAGATGATACCCTTCACATCGTACTTCGGCATCAGTTCCAACAGGTTGATGAGCGACACGAGGTTGTTGCGGTAGTACATCAACGGCTTCTCCACACTCTCACCCACTGCCTTCGAAGCGGCAAAGTGGATGATACCCTCAATCTTCGGGTATTTCTTAAAGACACCCTCCAGGGCTTCCATATCGCAACAGTCCACCTGCTCGAAGGCCGGACGGATGCCCGTTATCTTTTCAATACCTTCGAGCACATTCACATTCGAGTTAGCGAGATTGTCAATGATCACCACCTCATAGCCTGCCTCTTGCAGTTCCACGGTGGTATGGCTCCCGATGAAGCCCGTACCGCCTGTTACCAGAATTGTCTGTTTCATGATCTATTATACTTTTCTTTGTTTTATTCTATTCACTCAGTCTGCAAAGGTAGACATTTTTTCTGAAACAACAAAGAAAAAACTATAAAACTCGATCTAAATCCACGGACAAACCAACGCTGAATGATATGCCTGTAGTCAGGGGCGAGGAATAATAATATGATTTTGGCTTGTAATCAAATAGGTTGTCTATAGCAGTATTGAGATGAAAGCCGCGCCAGAAATGATGCTGAAGCATGAGACGCCAGATTGTATAACCCTGATCGACATCCGTATGTCCAGACTGCGGTTTACCTTGGCTGCGTCCTGAGAGAGCCGCATCAAGGGCATAATGACATGAGAAACGATGTTCGTAGCCCAATCGCCACGTCATGGAATGTGAACGAGGCTGGTAGAAGTCAGAATAATAAACATCGCCTGTCTCTTTCATCCAGGAATAGTTCAGTTTGAGCGATAACCCACAATCCCAGATATGACCCAGACTGACATCGATGCCCCATACCGTGATGCCGTCTTCGTTCCAGTAGAGCGCACTTTCCATCCCATCGTATGCTGGTCCTTCGATAGTAGTGATGCGTTTATCGAAGATGTTACAGTAGCCCATGAGGGTGAAATTATAGCGTCCATCTAAGAATCCACTATTGCGGATGCGGTTCGTCCGCTCGACGGCAAGGTTGAAGTTATGACTCTTCTCCGGCTTCAGGTCAGGATTGCCGATGATCATATATCCCATATTTCCCATATCGAAATGCATGTACATCTCCTTGAGTGTAGGTGCGCGGAAACCACTGGCATAGTTGGCGCGGAAGGTCATCCAAGGGAATTTATACACGACGGCGAGACGTTCAGTGAGTGCCTTCTGGGCCGAGGCAGAGAAGTAATCGTATCGGATGCTTCCCACGATGTTCAGTTGCTGAGTGATGTTCCAGTCAAATTGGGCATAACCATCGATATTGTCCTGCGAGTGACTCGCGTTGTCGATGAACTGATAGGTGGTGAGATAATCATGCATATAGTCGGCACCGAGAATCAGACTGTTCTTTCCGTAGGCCTGGTTGAAGAGTGCGTGGACGACGTGTTGTTGATTGCTGTAATCGTGGTCATGGGTACGTGTGCCGTCAGGTAGGAAGTTCGCCTTGTCGTACTGGTCGTAAGCATAGGAGAGTTCCAAATGACGATTATGATTCCAAGTATACCGTCCCTTCAGTCCGGCACTGTAGCCATTGAAATGGTAGTCGTGTGTGTCGCGCTCACTGGTACGGAAGAAATAACCACCCCGCCCCGTCAGTGTCAGATGGTCCGAGGCTCGCCAGGTAAGACGTTCCTTCACATTATAGGTGGCCTGACCATAGAGACGGCTCAGGTTGGAGTCGTCTTCCAATACCGACTCGTCGTAGGGCAATCCTTGTGCCTTCTTCATCAGTTCAATGGCAATCTCCTCAGAGGAATGTGCTTTCGGCAGATTGACAGGATCAATCTTCGTATGTTGAAAACTGGTCTGGGAGTTCCATTTCTTGGTGTTGAACGAGAAACTGGCCCCGTTGCGCCATTCATGTCCGAAGGTGTTATAGCGCGAGTTGACATTGGCAGTCCAAGGCTCCAGATTCTCCCTGCTGATGATGTTGATCACCCCTCCTACGGCATTAGAGCCGTAGAGTGCCGACGAAGCGCCTTTCACGATTTCGATACGTCCCACATTGTCGAGATTCATGCGGTTGTAGTCCGTGTTGTCCATAGTCTCACCTGCCATCCGCTCCCCATCGACGAGGAAAAGCACGGCATTGCCTCCGAAACCGCTCATGTTGAGGGAGGTTTCCTGACTCATGGCAAAACCGAACTCCAGTCCAGGGATCTCCTGCGTCAACATGTCCTGGATATTGGTGGCATCCGTGATCTTGATGTCATGGAGTGTGATGAGCCGAGTCACCACTGGCGCATCCTTGAGTGCCTTCGGTGAATGCGTGGCCGTCACCACAACGGGATCAAGGTCTACAGAGTCACGAAATGTCTGGGCAGAAAGTCCAATAGCCGACATGGACAGTACCATGCCGGCCAGAAGGGAATATGGAAGTCTACTATTCAAGGGGCTTTGATAAACTCCTGGTGCCAGTAAACTGCCCAGCAAAGACAAATGGCATATTGCCGTACTTCATTGTGAATGTCACGACAACGGTCTTGTCATTGAAAATGACAGTTACATCACTGATGGTATAAGCTTTCTCTGCCCCATCAGCGTTTGTCACAGAACCAGCGTAAGAAGCCAATTTTCCGGTAATGGTACTGCCACTCTTGGTCAGGGGGATATTCTTGACAGGAAGTGCGGGCAAGGTCATCATGCCCATGCCATACTGCGGAATCGTCATGTCAACAGACGTGTCGGAGGATTTGGAAAACACAAATGTTGCCGAACCTTCATCTGGTTCTCCATCGACTGTCAGGATCTCCTGACCTGTGTACGAACCTGACACCTGTGCGGCTAAGGCCACCTCCGGATCGTCATTGTCATCACTACCACATGAACTCATACCAAACACGATTGCCGCTGCGGCAACCATCATTGTCATAAAACTTCTAATCTTCATATACATATTATTTTAATTGTTGTGTTGTATAATCATACTCTGATCCATAGGCGCTGTGCTGAATGCTGAAGATGGCAATCATCATCAGCACAGCAAAGACAACCACCCACTTGTTGTACTTCCACTTCAACGTGACGAGGGCCGCCACAAAGAATAGGAAAGAGATAAGCGTCTTGTTGTCTGTCAGGTCTGTTCCATAGGGGAATCCCGCCCACCAAGGTCCGAATGCCGCATGCTGGACGAAAGGGCCGAAGATGAAACCACCCACGAATAAAGTTCCCACGGTAATCCAAAGCCACCTTTTGTAGGTATTGCGAGTCGCCACCAACAGGAACGTATAAACAGCAAACAACATGGCTGCAAACATCAGCAGGATATGGGGTATCAGAATACCTGCCGGCACCTCATTGCGGAAACGGATAATGGGAGGCTCATCGGCAGGATAGTCCTTACCATCAACTGTGATATAATACTGCAGTTTCCCTCCGACAGGTTGTACGGGCAAGACAGCCTGCCACTCGTTGTCTGTCCATTCGAAGTCAACTGTGGTGTATTCATCTGCCGTAGGATAGCGACGATAATGCAGAATCATGGGGACTGTCCCCGTGATAGTAGCGGAGCGAAGATCATGGGGACAGTCCCCGTGATTCTGCTGCGGAATACCTTTCAACGAAATAATCTCATCTTTCTGCACCCCACTTCTGGGCAGTTTTATCTTATAACTCTCACCGTTCAGTTCTATCGTCACTTTCTTGGGATAAGTAGGACCCGTCATGCGCTGATATACGCTCAATACCAAGGTGATGACAATCGCTAAAAACCAATAGACATATTTCTTCATTTCTTAGCAGGAGTTAGGTGAACTTGGAATGTAAGGATCTCTTCGCCCCGAAGCACCTTTACCGGGATGGTGGTATCAGGCTGGAGTTCAGACAGACGCTCCATGTATTCGTTCATATCCTTCACGGGTTTGCCGTCAATCTCCTGAATAATGTCACCACTACGGATGCCAGCATTGTGCGCAGGTTTTCCTGCCACCACGATGTCGGCCCGAAGACCGGGAATACGACTGGCACCCATGACATCTGGCATCAGACCTAATGTCACCTTGAAGTTGGCATGCTTCATGGTATTGCTACTGGGTACACTGATGTAGTCAGGTGTCGTAGACATGTTTGCCAGTCGTGTGATCAGTTCCTGAGAGAATGCCAGCGTTTGTTGCATACCATCATAGTTCAAAGTGGAAGATACATCATCAGGGGTGTGATACTCCATGTGTCCACCCGTAGTGAGGAAGAGCACTGGGATGTCGGCTGCTACGAATGAGGCATGATCGCTGGGACCATAACCATCAGGTGTGCAACTGACATTCACATTTGTCTGTTCTGCGACATTCTCAACGATAGCCTTGAAATCGGAACTTGTTCCTGTGCCGGAAACACTCAGGGCATTGTCACGCATGCGTCCTACCATATCCAGATTCACCATGGCAACGATGCCCTTTTTATCAGCAGGAAGATTGATGCGCTGATTATCATCCTGTTTCATCCATTCCAGGAATTGCTTGGAACCAACAAGACCTTGTTCCTCGGCACCAAAAAACATAAAGATGATACTACGGGGCGAACGGACTTTCTTAAAATACTTAGCCAGTTCAAGAACCACGGCGTCACCACTGGCATTATCGTCAGCACCTGGGTGTACACCCAATGTGTCAGGACGACGAGAACCAGAATCTTTTCCTCCCATGCCCAGATGGTCATAATGTGAACCAACGACAATGTATTCGTGCTTCAGATGCTTGTCTTTCCCAGGAAGAACGGCAATGATGTTATGGGTGGTGCGTTCTTTCTCAGCCTTTCCGTAGGTAAAGTCGTGATAGAAGCCTTTGAGTTTCTTTCCTTTGACAACAGGCTTGAACTTCAGACTACGGAGTTTACCGGCAATGAATTCTGAGGCGAGTGTATCACCGGCAGTGCCAGGGTACCGGCCACCTAATTCCTGCGAAGCCAGATATTCCACCGTCTGTCGCATGTCAGCCTGCTTTTGTGCGTATGTCTGCAGCACAAATGCAAAAGCTAAAGATAAAAACAATAGTTTCCTCATGAATCCAGCTTTTTGATTTCGGCTGCAAAGGTACGACTTTTTTCCAAGCCGTACAATCCCCATTTATAGGGATTTTTGTAGGGAGAGACGGTAAATAGCAAACACAAAGTAGGCTATGAGCAACGGATAGCCTATATAATATAAGGTAGTGACGCTAAAGATGACATAGTCGACGGCACAGACAGCCGCCAAGCCTCCAAGGTAAAGGATAACCTGTCCCAACGGCAGATGGTGTCGCACATCGTCAATGGTAGCAATGGCAACGATGACGATGGCCCAGACAGAGGTGACAAAGAGTCCGAGGTGCCAAGGAAGAGCGTATGGATTGAGTGAGGGATGGTAGTAGAAATGTCGCCACGACTCTGGCGCAAACAATTGGATACTACTATAGAGCACGGCTGAGGAGGCCACCAACAGACAGAGCAGCGTGGGATAGAAGGAAGGAATATCGTTGAAGTGAACGATCTTGGCTCCTTTACGCAACAGTCGGCGCAGACCATAGGCACCTCCCACGAGTACACAGAAACCGAGGAAGATGAGTAGGTGGGAGTCGGAGAAGGAATCAATGAACTGACTGATAGGATCGTCAGGCGATACATTGGCCAACAGGTCGGACTCATGCACCCAGCCAAAGGTGAGTTGATCGCGTGCCACCTTCACCCACACGGAGTCGATGGAGTCGGCAGGTACAGTCTTGATATCTGCCACCACCAGACGGTCGTGTTTACGGAGGATAATGGTATCCACCATCGAGAGCATCGGAATCGTGACGTCACCAGCCTGGAACTCTGCATTCAGGATCTCGGGTACGGACATCATCTCCTGCTGCTGTTCTAATACAGGGAGAGAATCCTTGTTGACCACGAAATTGTAACCCTGGGTATAATGGTGGGTGGTATAGAAGGAGATGGAGTCGAGTTGTTTTTCAGTCAAATCCCAGGCATCGGGAGTCAGGGGACCCTGATTGTAACATCCACAGAGAAGAATGCACAACGCACAATGTACAATGCACAATAGACTACGACGCATAGACATTCATCTGACAATGTTGACAATCGAACTCAAGACGGAAGCGACGACCATCGCCTAAGACTAAAGAGAGGGGCTCACGCCACGTAGGACGTTTGCCGCCATGTTTGACACAATAGCCCAACGCATAACGGATGCAATGGCGACACTGCATGATGGGACCAGAACCGCCTTTCAACTCATAGGCTGTCAGTTCTTTGGCACCGTAAAACTGTTGGGAGAGATGGTTGGAGATATTATCAAGGTAGGAGAAAGAGGATGTGATAGCAGCGTAACGAAGATCATGGGGACTGTCCCCGTGATTCCTGCGGTCCCCGTGATTACTCTGACTCTCCAACGACGCGACGAGTTGGCGACGCATGTCGGAAAGAACGCTATTGGGGATAAAGTAGTTGAAATCCTCAGGGATGTCCACTTCATCGCAGGTATATATCGTATCACCCAGTTTTGTCAGTTGTCGGATGATGTTCTCACGAGGAGGCTTCTGCGCTTGTTGGTGTTTGGCAGTAAAGTGAATACCATTCAATTCGAAGCCATCATCCACTGCACGGAGGGAGAGCCGGATGGGAATCTTGCGTTCGGCACTTGGATGTGACAACAGACGTTCAAACTCCTGATCATTATTCCGGTAGAGACGTACACCCGGTCGTAATCCCTGAGGCATACGGTAAGGGTAGAGACGGTTGCCCACTACCCTATTGGCGCGGAAACCCACTAATTGGCGTTCCTCATCGAAAAAACAGAGACCGTCGCCATTGGCGAAACTAGTTGTACCAGCCACATTAAAAGAGTCATAACGTATTTCCTTTACAGTTCCCACGAACTCTCCCCGCGCCTTCGGCGTATCGAAAGAGGCAATGTCCGGTTGACGACCATGTAGGAAATAGGTGGTGTAGCCCCGATTGAATGTCCTGTTGAGATCAGGGGTAAATGTATAACGACACGTTCCTTTTGAACTACGACAATACATGTCTGGATGACGACGGATGATCTCGTTGAGTCGCTGACTATAGGCGGCTGTGACATTCTTGACGTATGACACATCCTTCAGTCGACCTTCTATCTTAAACGATGTAGCACCAGCCTCGATGAGTTCCTCCAGATGATCGCTCTGATTCATATCCTTTAAAGAGAGGAGATAACGATCATGCTCCACCTCCCTACCCTCGACATCAACCAGTGAGAACTGCATCCGACAGAACTGGGCACACTCCCCACGGTTGGCACTGCGACCAAAGCAATGCTGAGAAGCATAACAGATGCCGGAAAAACTGACACAAAGCGCCCCATGTACAAAAACCTCCAATTCGACATCAGGCACTTCGTGATGAATAGCTGCTATCTCATCCACAGAGAGTTCCCGGGCAAGGACCACTCTCGAAAAACCTAAGTCACGAAGCCAACGCACCTTCTCCGGCGTACGGTTATCGGTCTGTGTGGAGGCATGAATCATGGGGACTGTCCCCGTGATAGCAGCAGAGCGAAGATCATGGGGACTGTCCCCGTGATTCATCAACCTTAGTACAGCCATATCCTGCACAAGAATTGCATCTACGCCAGCCTCCTGCAATTCCTGCAACAGTTGTCGTGTGGACTCCAGTTCTTCATCGTAGAGAATGGTATTGACTGTGACATAGACCTTCACACCAAAAGGGTGCGCATAGTCACAAAGTCGACGGATATCCTCAACACTATTACCCGCAGCAGCACGGGCCCCAAAACGTGGAGCCCCAATATAAACAGCATCGGCACCGTGGTCTATAGCCGCAATGCCGCACTCTAAGTTCTTTGCCGGTGATAGTAGTTCAAGCGCCTTCACGATTCACTATTACCTGATATCATCAATATTATAAGGTGTCTCCTGATAGACGTAATAGTTCACCCAGTTAGTATAGAACAAGTTGGCATGGGAACGCCAGGTCGTCATCGGCCCTTGCTCAGGATCATCGTTGCGATAGTAGTTCTTCGGCATAGCCACATCACTGCGGATACCCTTGTCACGCTTGTACTCATTGTCGAGCGTGTTTGGTGAATACTCTAAATGACCTGTGATAAAGAACTCTCGTCCGCCACGAGCCATCACGATACTGACACCACACTCATCGGATTCTGCTATCAAGTTCAAATCGGGATTAGCAAGGATATCCTCTCGACGGATCTCCGTATGACGGCTATGAGGCATCATAAACTCATCGTCGAAGCCACGGAAAATAGGCAGACGGGGATCCAAGGGTTTCTGAGGGAAGATACCGAACATTTTCATCGGCAATGGATACTTAGGCACCCCATAATGATAATAGAGTCCAGCCTGTGCAGCCCAACATATATATAAGGTACTCGTGACGTGCGTACGCGCCCACGCGAAGATCTCGGTAATCTCGTCCCAATAACTGACATCCTCGAACTCCAACTGTTCTACGGGAGCACCTGTAATGATCATACCGTCATACTTCTCCCGACGCATCTCAGCAAAGTCGCGATAAAACATCATCATGTGTTCGATGGGCGTATTCTTCGGCGTATGACTCTTCAACTTCATGAAACTGACATCAAGTTGGAGAGGCGTATTTGAGAGCAGACGGATCAGGTCTGTCTCTGTCGTAATCTTCAACGGCATCAGATTGAGAATGACAATACGCAACGGTCGGATATCCTGCGAGTGGGCACGGGTATCATCCATCACGAAGATATTCTCTTGTTTCAACAGGTCTATGGCCGGAAGCCTATCTGGTAATCTTAATGGCATATCGCTTTTTTAACTATTCTTTTCTCACTTTTATCAGACAAGCCGACACATTATCGAAACCTCCTCTTACGATAGCAGCATTGCAGAGATCATTGGCATCAGCGCCTTCTGCCAAGAGTATACTCAAACGATTGTCGCTCATCATGTCGGTCAGTCCGTCACTACAAAGGAGGTAGGTGTCGCCATCCTGGATATCCACCATATGAACCACATCAATAAAGGAACTGGTGCATCCACCACCGATACAGTTGGTAATGACACTGGAATGCTTCTGGTCACCCATCAGACTACTCAGTGAGTGGTCAGTTGTCAACTGTACCAACTCTTCGTTTCTGAGACGGTAAAGACGACTGTCGCCGCAGTTCATGGAATAAAAGTCCCCATCGTAATAAGCCAGAGCCACAAGGGTCGTTCCCATTCCTTTATACTGTTCGTCGGCCTTTCCCTTAGAGTCGAGAATCATATTGATGGATTCGAGCCACCCCACAATCATCTCATTAAAGGAACTGGCATTCAGTCCAACAGGAAGGTCGCTGAAGAAAAACTGCAAATTGTGAAGCACATCACTACTTGCCACCTCGCCACTCAGATGACCTCCCATACCGTCGGCAACGGCCATCATATAGCGGTCTCTTTCTCCCAGTTCAAGTTGTGTGCGGTATTCGTCGTCGCGGATGAACTGATACCCCGCGAGGATCATATCCTCATTATCATGTCTCACGCAGCCAATTCTACAGGCTGCTGATAATTCCAATTCAATCACTGTTTACTATTCACTTTTCACTTCTATCTGACCATCACCTGCAAATTGATATTTGCGATAGTCAGGATATCACCATTGTTAAGTGCCATGTCTACATCCGGTTGTAACGGACGCTGATTGACCTTCGTTCCATTCGATGAGTGCTTATCGGTAATCATCCAACCACTGCCTGCCTTGTACTTTAACTGGGCATGGACACCAGAGACATAGGCATGCTGCTCGAAGAACTGGGTATAAGGTCCCTTACGACGACCGATGACAGCCCCATTGATACCCACGATACGGATATTCAGACTATCGTTGGCCAAAGTCAGCACAGGGACACCCGACACTGACGAGCGCTGCTGCACAAGCGGAACAGCCACTCCTCCTCTTGCAACAGAAGCAGTAACAGAAACATTGGCCTGAAGACTTTCAGACATACCCGGATGAGCCTTGGACGGCTGCTGCTGTTCACTCGGAGACACCATCAGTCCTCCACAACGTGTACAACGTCGGCCTATACCTACGTGTCCACACTGGTTACAAAACAACAACGCCTGCCCACACTGGTCACAGAAATGGGAATCGTTGTCAATCTCTTCTTTACATGTAGGACAAATAATCATATCTCTTAATCAATATCTTCTGGTAATATTAACTGATAGGTCTCTGTCGTCACCTGATCAGGCGGCAACTGAGACACACGCTCGGAGAGTTTCTGGATAGTGGCATCGAGCAGGTTACGCATCTCACGGGCATTACCCCAGTTCTCGTTCTTGCTGACAACCATACGGTAAATCTTATCCAGCAACTTGAACTCAGCCTCAGGCGACAGCGTGTACTGGTCTTTCTGGGCCATGCCCTTGAAGATGGCCAGCAACTCGTCTTCATTATAATCGTCGATCTGCAACTTATGCGTAAAGCGGCTGGCAAGACCAGGATTAATCTGCATGAACTCATCCATCTTATCCTTGTAGCCTGCAGCAATGACCACGAACTTGCCACGATCGTCCTCCATACGCTTCATCAGGGTGTCGATGGCTTCCTTGCCATACATATCGCCACCGTCACTCAGCGTATAGGCCTCATCGATGAAGAGGATACCACCCATCGCCTTGTCACACATATTGTTGACAATCTTCGGTGTCTCACCCATATACTTTCCGACAAGGGTTGCACGACTGGACTCTATGACACGTGAAGTCGGCAGGATGTCCATCGCCTGAAGCACCTCACCCATCTTACGGGCAATAGAGGTCTTACCAGTACCAGGATTACCTGTCAGGATGAAGTTCATCGACATCTGCTGAACACTACCTGCACCAGCGGCAGCACGCTGCTTCATGAACATGCTCTGCACAGCCAGACGGCGGATTGAGTTCTTGACGGTACGCATGCCGACAAATTCATCCAATTCGTTGAGAACCTCATCAAGCGGACGGGCAGACTCGTTCTGAGCCATCGGCAGGTCAGCCGTCGTCAGACGATACATATCCTCCTCCTTGAAGTTCGGATCGTTCATCAGCGTGACAAGACGCTGACTCTGTTTCTCCACAGCCTCGTTGAAGATACGACGGGCCTCACGGGCATTACCGAAGTTCTTGTCACGACGCAGGTAAAGCTGTTCGAACTGACGGTGGATAGCAGCCTTTGTATTCTCGTCGACGGTGAATTTCTTGCCGGCAGCGAGGTTGAGGAATATCTGCGTCAGTTCATCTGGCGTATAGTCATCGAAATGAATGGTCTGTGTAAATCGACTCTTCAGACCTGGGTTGGTGTCGATGAAATCGTGCATCTGATCCGTGTAACCAGCCACGATACAGATAAACTTGCCACGATCGTCTTCCAGACGCTTCAACAGCGTATCTATAGCCTCAGCGCCAAAGGAGTCACTATCGTTCGACTTCAAGGTATAGGCCTCGTCTATAAACAGGACACCACCAATTGCCTCGTCGACCAACTGATTGGTCTTGATGGCTGTCTGACCGGAATAGCCTGCCACCAGTTTGGCACGGTCGGCCTCCACGAGTTGTCCACGGGAGACAATGCCAAGGGTCTTGAAGACATCGGTCATGATACGGGCCACAGTAGTCTTACCAGTACCAGGATTACCCGTGAAGACATAGTGCTTGCCTTGGAAAGTGTTAGTCTCTCCACGTTTGATCTGCAAGTCCTTATAGTCAACCGTCTTCGGAGCCTCATACGGTATATCTTGGTCTTCAATGGTCATCAACTGCTCATTACTCATCGACGAAATGTCTGTACCTTGCAAGCGCTGGGCCTGTTTCTTACAGATCTGGTCGAAAAGACTACGCATCGTACGTCCGTTGGCGAAATCCTTGCCACGTGAATCGTACATTTCCTGAATCATCTTCTTCGTCAAAGCCTCAGCCTGTGGCGAGAAGATGTATTTCTTCGCCTTTGCAAAGACAAGCATGATCTGATAAAGCTCATCAGGCGAATAGTCTTCGATATTGAGGAAATAATTGAAACGGCTGCGGAAGCCCGGATTGACACGGAAGAGGTTATCCATCTCTGTACGGTAACCGGCTGCGATGACCACGAACTTGCCACGGTCGTCTTCCATGCGCTTCATCAACTTCTCCAATGCCTGGGCACCCTGGTTATCTCTATCTCCGGCAGAACTGACAGGAGCCAGCGTGTAAGCCTCGTCCACAAACAGGATTCCACCCATAGCCTTGTCGCAGAGACGGTCTACCACCTTCGGCGTCTCACCTTGATAGGGACTGACCATCTTGGCACGATCCACCTCCACCACGTGTCCGCTGTCGAGATAGCCGATAGCAGCCAGGATCTCACCCAACTTACGGGCAATGGTGGTCTTACCAGTACCAGGATTACCTGTCAAGATGATATGCATCGACATCTTCTCCTGCTCACCTAATCCACGCTCCTGACGCTGTACGGCATTCTGCACGGCATAGGCAATCTCACGGACAGCACTCTTCACCTCACTCATGCCGATGAAGGTGTCGAGATCCTTCAAGATATCCTCGATAGAACGTTCTTCCGGCACATAGCCCTTGATATCTGATTTCTCCACCACTGTGGCCTGTGCGCCTCTTGTGATGAACTGTGTGAAGATATCCTCGGCCGTCTTCATAGCCAGATGGGCGTAACCGAAGGTCTCGTCCTTGATCTTAACCTGGTATTTAAAGAACCGTTTCAACTGATCATCAGCCTCTGGGGTGAAGTCGGCAATACCATAACGGGTCTTCAGACTCATCTTACAGATATCCGTCAATTCCGGATAACCCGGCGTGGGCAGACGGAACGTGTACTTAAATCGGTTGGTGACTGCAGGGTTGTTCTCCAAGAAGTCATCCAATCCCTTGGGAAGACCGGACATAATCACAATCGGATTGTCCTCCCACTTATCCATCTCAACAAATAGTTTGTCGAGGGGATTCACCTGGTTGGAATACTTGTCAGGAAGGAGTTTCTGTACATTGTCAAAGAACAGAATACCGTCCTTTGCCTTCTTGATATTATCATCCCACTTGTCCACAAAACGCTGATAGTCTACAGCGTCAACCATCGTTAACTTCGGTCTTGCAATAATCTTGTTCTGGTAGAAATAGTCACGGAGTATTTCTGCTAAGGCAGTCTTACCCGTACCTGTTTCACCGATAATGATTGCATTGACCGATACACGAGCCTGGGCAATGTCTTTTCTGGAACGCAAGAATGTATAGGTGTCGACAATGGTCTTCAACTGTTGTTTCACATCGTCAAGACCAATGAGCCTGTCGAGCAGATTCTGACTGACCAGTGGCTGTCCGCACCACTTGCAGAATTTCGCTATGCTTCTGTTCTCTTTATGGCAATGTTCGCAAATCATTTAGTCTTCGTTGTTATCTATCTGTTGTATAATCTGAGTGGGATTGGCTTCTTCTACCATTTCCTCACTATTGGGGTTCTTCACATTCATCAGGCTAGGACTATACATGACGAACATCACCACAAAGATAAGGGCCAGTATACTCCACAATACATAGTGAAGCACACTCTCGCCGCTGATGGAGCGCACCTGTTCTGTCACATCATCGAGAACTCCGAACTTGGAGCCTTTGAAGCGATAAGATTTCGTCTTGAATGTATAATAGAGCGGCTCAAGCAACGATGACTTGATATCGTTGTCGAGCACTTCTGATATCAGTTTACTGTCAGCCTTCTGGTCGCCACGGAAATCTGTCAGATGACAGACAAGCATGTAAACCAACGAGATGGCCACAATAGCAAGGCTGAACAGGGAAGGATGCGACTGGACTATATATTTTAGAATAATAATAGGTATAAAGGAAGAAGCCAGTCCCAACAGTCCCCACAGCAACGAGAAGAAGAAACCGTAGCCACGGAAATAGGCTCTCGTTGCCACGATAATAGCCGTCATGCCTCCTAACGGCAGACCGATGGTCAGGAACGGATGAGCCATCAGATACTCATGGTTCACACCAAAAATCAGCACCAACAGGACCCAGACACCTGACAAAGCATAGAAGGCCAAACGCCAGATGTTCTCCTTACCCTTGGCCCGTTTCCAATTGCTCCTCACATTCTTCACTCTGTCGGATGTTTCCTCACGGGCAGTCACAAAACGCTTGTAATAGGTCTGCGTCTTGTCTATCTTTCCAATATCATTCAACCAGTCCTCCAATGTATGTTCGTAGGAATACTCCTCAGAGAAGTCTGCATTCGGATCCTCATGATAGAATGCTGACATCCACTGCACGAACGATCCATTACGGATCTCCTGACGAATCTGACCATAATAACGGGAATCGATGTTCCGACCGTCAGTCAGTTCTGTACCGTCAGACAATTGGTAAACCGGAGTAGAACCCATAATACGACAGAAGCGGTAGAGTGCCGTCCTTGCATCATAGGCTCCCAGACGTTCTTTGTTCTCCTCACTCTTGAAATCGAAACAACGGTTGGCTTCGTTGAGTATCTCATTCCAGCCATGCAACTGGGCGAAATAGCAGAAACGACCTCCCGGCTCCAGGAAATCCTCGAACTCCTTGGCAAACTCCTCGTCGCTCAGGTTCTGGCATTCCTTCAGACGGTCTTTCAACAAATCGCCTACGCCAAGGGGTGTATGGGCAAAACGTAAATCATAAGCAGCCTCACGGTCCAGATTATAAAGAACTTTAAAGGCCAGCGACTTACTATAAGGCTGATTCTGTGTCAAGATACGCAGACTCTCACAGGCCATCTTGTCCTCATGACTATACATCCACGACAAGAGGCGTCCGTCCGTCAGACTGTGCCAGTCATCATCCGTAATACCATCTTTACCGAAAGCCTTTACTATTTCCTGTAGTGTAGACGACGGGAATCGGGCCATCAGGGGGATGTCTGGATCAATCTCATAGACCACCCGCATCACTGCCACACGTGCATCAAAACCCTCTTTCTTCTCAAAATAGGAACGCAGGCGATTCACGTTACACTTTGTATGTGACTCTAAATAGAGGAAGAGTGTATCGTTGGGATTCGTCAACAACATGCCATACTCTTTCGGATAACTGAGCATCGACATAGCCACTGCGTGTACATCCTCACAATAACTGCCCTTCACGTCCTTATAGGAATAGGTCGGTTCCATCACGTAGATGGCTGCCATCAGTCCGGCATGCTGGTCAACGGGATACCTGTTGACCACAATATCCTTCACAATGGTACTCAATTTTGTGTTGCCGCACGACTCCAACCAATTGCCGATACGTCCGTTATACAGATAACCGATAGCCAGTTTCTCGTTCTCGATGAGCAGAGGTACCAACTCATGGATGTTATCTGCCACAAGATTACGCTCCGGGTCTACAATAAATGTCTTGTATTTCAGGAAGGGCGATGAGATATCCACTTTCGGACTTTCCCCTTCGAACCATTTTTCAACCTCATTATATCCCCAGCGATTAAGCGGATTCACAGACGTGAGACCTTGCACAATCATACGGACGCGCTCCGGCAATTCATTCAGATGGGGCAGTCGTCCTTCATTCTTCTGGCGCATCATCACACGCTCATTGCTACTCATCGGATTACCGTCCAGCCAAAGTGCCATCAGTGTAATACCCAACGAATAGAAATCGGCAGCAGGCGTGATCTCCACCACACCGTCAATCACATCGGCATACATCTCTGGAGCCGCATAGATCGGTGTACGGGCCTGCGTCGTTCGATGTGACTTGCCATCCTGCTCCAGCAGACTGGAGATACCGAAGTCACCCAGCACCAATTCTGTATGTTCCTGGTCACGGAAGAAGAAATTACTGGGTTTGACATCCTTGTGAAGGATACCATTACCATGACAGTAGGCAAGCGCAGCCGCACCTTGCAAGGCAATCCGGCGGAACTTGTCCAAATCGCCTTTCAAATGGTAGTTAGCCAACGAACCTCCCCTCAGGTATTCCATCAGTTCGTAATAGCGGTGCTTACCCTCCACATAGGTCTTGCCATAGTCAATCAGACTGACAATCATCTCAAAATCGAGATTATGGATGGTCTGGAGCAGTTTCTTGTTGACGTCGAAATTCGGATAATAGACTTTCAACACATAGTCGTTTCCGTCTTTGTCAACAAGGAACACCTGTGCTTCACCGCTATTGTCACTCAGGCATTTCTGGTTGTGGTACTTCTCTCCTTTCAGGGTAAAGAAGTCACTGTCGTTAAGCACAGTATTGTTTCCCATCGGTTCCGAAGAACGTCTCGTGGTATCACCCGCAGCCATCATATCCGCTGCAGGCACAGAATTGGATGGGGTACGCATCGTACCGTCCAGATTCTGATTCACGTCTTCTCCGACAGTCGTAGGTCTCAGTGTACTCATTATATATCGTCTTTTATTTCTTGTCTTGAATTCTTGCCGAGGATAATCCACTTACCCCCCATCTGCGGCTTGGCACAGCCACAAGGACTTGAATGCAACGCATGCTTGAAGTTGCACTCCCACGCCAGACGGACACCCTGTGGTTTACAGGCCATCGCATAGTTACGTACCTTGGCCGGCTGGGGCTGTGGGGTCTGAGCCATCCGCTCCAACAGTTCCGTCAGACGGTTCACACGCATACTCTTCTTGGCTTCCAGTTCTTCCTTGCTGATGCGTTTGGTGGGTTTTTCCACTATGGGCGCCGTAGAACCCTTGTCTTCTGCCAGCAGTTTCAATACCCGCTCACGCAGTTGGCGATTGATCTGATCGCGCACCAGATCCTTTTCCGAAGAATACGGGAGTGACATATCCAACTCCTCCAGTTCTTTGGCCAATGCCTGCATCTCCTTATACTCGGGCGTCATCTGCAGTTCAGCAAGTAACTGACGGGCTTCTTCTGTCAAGGCTGTGCCACACTGTTTACAGAAGGAGAAATCATTCAGGGTATGGCAGACGGGACAGACGATTCCGCCTCTGGGACTACCGCATTCAGGACAGAAAGCCTCCTGACCTGACAGACGGGCGCCACAGAAGGAACAGATGTCTGTGCGGATGTAATGGTGACAAACTTCGCAGAAGTCAGCATCAGGATCTATCTCTGCGCCGCAGTTCGGACAACTCATTTTACCGAGCGGCTGTCCACAGGAAGCACAGAACATGGCATCGGGCTCATTGACGGTGCCGCAATAGGGACACTGCACTCCGTTTGCCGTCTGAAATTGCACGGCCTGCTGTTGCTCAACAACTGGTCTATCCATCACCAGTTCTTCCCGCTGAAGTTCTTGAGCACCCCTGCTAGTTCTTTCCGGATTAAGTGTAATATCGTTCATAAAACTGGTTTTTTAACTTAAGTTTGGCGCAAAGATAATAAAAATTTTTAAAACTAAACAAAAAAACCGCCGTAAATTTACATTTACGACGGCATTTTTATGCTAAAGGCCTATAAAATCATCAAAAATCACCATAATTCGAGTCTTTCTGACTTCGGAATGAACATTTTATCGCCTTCTTTCACCCCAAAGGCTTCATACCATGCATCAATGTGCGGAAGAGCACCATTGACACGCCAACGACCCAGGGAGTGAGGATCACTCTTGGTACGATTTCTGATCTCCTCATCAGTAATATTTCCTGCCCACACACCAGCATAAGCATGGAAGAAACGCTGGTCTGCTGTCAGACCGTCTTTGGGGCCAAGAGGCATCAGTTTCGTGGCGTTTTTATAAGCCACCCAAGCCACCTGGAGACCACCGTGGTCGGCCAAGTTCTCACCCAAAGTCAGACGACCGTTTCCCTTGAGGTCAGGAAGCACATTGATGGTAGAGAAGAAATCGGCATACTTGTCTGTGCGTTCTGTAAAGTTCTTTCCATCCTCCTCTTTCCACCAGTCGTGCATATTTCCGTCCTTGTCAAAGCGACGTCCCTGATCATCAAAACCGTGGGTCATCTCATGACCGATTACCACGCCGATAGCCCCATAATTGAAAGCATCATCAGCCGTCATATCAAAGAAGGGATACTGTAGAATACCTGCAGGGAAACAGATTTCATTCGTAGTAGGATTATAGTAGGCATTCACCGTCTGAGGGTTCATGTGCCAGTCATCACGGTCAACGGGTTTTCCGACAGTGTGCTCAATGTGCCAGGCATTCCAAAACTTGCTACACTCCTGCATATTATCGTAATAAGATTTGGTAGGATCAATCTCCAGTTTAGAAAGATCCGTCCACTTGTCAGGATAACCCACCTTGACATAGAATGAATTCAGTTTCAGCAGAGCATTCACCTTCGTAGAGTCATCCATCCAGTCTTGGGCGGCGATACGTTCGCCAAGAGCAATTTGAAGATTCTTCACCAGCGTAATCATACGCTGCTTGGCAGCCTCAGGGAAGTATTTCTCCGAGTAAATCTTTCCAAGAGCCTCGCCCATCACACGCTCCACCTGACTGGTACTACGCTTCCAGAGCGGATGATTCTCCTTACGACCAGAACGGATACGACCATTAAAGTCAAAACTCTCTGCCACTATCGCGTCACTCAGATAGTTGGCTGCGCCAGAGATAAAGCCCCACTCCATCACATCACGGTATTCAGCAGGCTTGATGCTGGCCACCAGTGCGTTGGCTCCCTCGAGGAAGGCAGGCTGTCCAACCACCATCTCCTGCAGGTACTTTGTCTCCACACCTGTGGCATTCATCACCTTCACCAGAGGGAGGTAAGGATACTTGGCTTCAAACTCCTGAAGCGTCATCTTGTTGTAGTTTGCCTCAGGGTCACGGAGTTCGGTACGCGACTTCGACACTTTGGCCAGAGCCGTCTCAACCTTCATGATGTTCTGCATCTTCTTCGTGGCAGCGCTTTTGCTGAAGCCAAACAGTTGGAACATCTTGACTACGTGCTTCTTAAAGGCTTCACGAATATCTGCTGTTGCCTTGTCATTATCCAGATAATATTCCTTCTGTCCCAATGACAATCCACCCTGATAAACGTTCAGGATATTCTGCGTGGCGTTCTTATCATCAGCCCCAAAACTACAGAAGAAGAACTCCTGTTCGCCGTAGGGTGCCAGTTCCAATTGGATATCCAACAACTGCTGGTTGGTCTTGGCTGCCTCCAACTTCTTGATGAGAGGCATCAGGGGAGTCACGCCCTCATTGTTACGTCGGGTAGAGTCCATAGCCAACTTGTAGAGGTCGCTAAGTTTCTGCTCAATCGTTCCCTTCTGGTAAGTGTTACTCTGGAGTTCCTTTAGGATACCATTGATACGTTTGTCATTATCCTCCTGAAGACGGTCGAAACTGCCATAACGGGAATAAGCCGCAGGCAGGGGGTGAGCCTTCATCCAACCACCACAGGCATACTCGTAGAAATCATCACCAGGGCGCACGCTTTTGTCGAAGTCTGCCGTATTCAGGCCTGATCCGAGGTTGCCCTGAGCCATTGTCATCAGTGAAATTGATGCCAATGCCATCATTGTTAATACTCTTTTCATTGCTCTAATTATTTATTGATTCTGAATTAATTCCAGTTCCTCGCTGAGTTTCTCCCAGCGTTCCACCTCTTCGTCGAGTGCCTGTTTGGTCTGGGTATATTCCGTCACCAGCACCATATCCGAGGCATTCTCAGGCACCATTAGCAGGTCGTCGAGTTCTTTCAGGCGTGCCTCCATCTTCTCAATCTTGGCCTCCGACTCCTTCACGGCTTTCTCGGCACGGTTCTTACGCTTCTGCCGTTCCTTGTGCTCAGCATAACTGAGCGCCTTGGATATGGTTTCAGTGGAGTACACCTGCTTTGTACTGTCGGTACAAACGGCTTGTACTGGCTGTACAGAAGGCTTGTACTGGTCGTACAGACGGTTTGTACTTCCATTGGTCTTACCCAGTTCACTGAGTTCACTTATCTTTTTCGCTTGGAGGAAGTCGTAGATACCTCCGAGATGCTCCCTGACCTTTCCCCCACCGAACTCATAGACCTTCGTCACCAGGCCATCCAAGAACTCTCGGTCGTGGCTGACGATAATCGCTGTACCGTCGAAGGCCTTGATAGCCTCTTTAAGCACATCCTTCGAAGGCATGTCAAGATGGTTCGTCGGCTCGTCGAGAATCAGCAGGTTGACGGGTTCCAAGAGCAGGCGGATCATTGCCAGACGGCTCCTTTCTCCCCCACTGAGCACCTTCACCTTTTTATCCGACTCCTCGCCACCAAACATAAAGGCCCCCAGGATATCATTGATACGCAGGCGGACATCGCCTTTCGCCACATTGTCGATGGTCTGGAACACGGTGAGGCTCTCATCCAACAACTGTGCCTGGTTCTGGGCGAAATAGCCGATCTGAATATTGTGCCCTATCTTCAACTCGCCAGTAAAGGGAATCTCACCCATGATGCATTTCACCAACGTAGACTTACCCTCACCGTTCTTACCCACAAACGCCACCTTCTCGCCTCGCTTGATGGTCAGCGTCACATGGTCAAATACGGTGTGGGCACCGTAGTCCTTGCGCACCTCGTCACAGATGACGGGATAATCACCGCTGCGCAGACAAGGCGGAAACTTCAGATGCATCGCAGAATTATCCACCTCGTCGATCTCGATGGGGACGATCTTTTCCAGTTGCCTGATTTTCTGTTGCACTTGAACAGCCTTCGTGGCCTTATAGCGGAAACGCTCGATAAAGTCTTTCATATCAGCAACTTCCTTCTGCTGATTCTCGTAAGCCCTCAACTGCTGTTCACGTCGTTCCCTGCGAAGCACAACGTACTCATTGTACTTCACCTTATAGTCTATAATCTGACCGCAAGAGATTTCCAACGTACGGTTCGACACATTATTGATAAAGGCCCTGTCGTGACTTACCAGCACCACGGCACTCGAACTTTGAGCCAGGAATTGTTCCAGCCACTGGATACTCTCGATGTCAAGGTGGTTGGTGGGCTCGTCGAGCAACAGCACGTCGGGTTTCTGCAAGAGGATCTTCGCCAGTTCGATACGCATACGCCAACCGCCGGAGAATTCCGACGTAGGCCGATCGAAGTCCGTACGCAGAAAACCGAGTCCCATCAGCGTGCGTTCTATCTCCGCCTCATAGTTCTCAGCCCCCAGCATCAGATAGCGGTCATGCTCCGTCGTATATTTTTCGATCAGTGCCAGATAACCCTCGCTCTCGTAGTCGGTACGTTCCGCAAGTTCCTGGTTCATCTTCTCCAGACGCTCTTTCATCCTCGTGATATCGGCAAAAGCCTTCTGAGCCTCCTGCCTCACCGTTGTCTCATCCTGCAAGATCATCACCTGCGGCAAATAACCGATACGACAGTCGGCAGGCACACTCACGTTCCCGGCCGTCGGTTTCTGCTGTCTGCAAAGGATTTTCAACAGCGTCGACTTGCCTGCCCCATTCTTTCCCACCAGGGCAATACGGTCTCTGTCGTTGATAACGAAACTCGCATCAGCGAATAACGGCTTGACGCCGAACTCCACTTTTAGTCCTTCTACCGATATCATCGTTTGTCAACAAACTTATAATCCTTATACTGTTCAGCGGGGAAACGCAGCATCTCATCCATAATGCCACCCGACTTGAAGTTGGATATCTTGATGGTGGTCCAGATGAAGGCGATCTTGATACGCACACTGATAGGCTCGTAGGTCTGTTTCTTCACCAGTGCATGGATCTCCTTGATACCCTTTGCGCCTTTCTTGGCCTTCAGCGTCAACATCAGTCCTTCCGCATGGTCAGCAATACTGTAGGTAAAATTCTCTGGAACAAACTTGAACTTGCTCGAATACTTGTCCGACTTGTTGTTCTTGGCATTATGGATTTCCACCTCTTTCTTCTTTTTCTTGATGGTATAGACCGTCGTGCCGTCGTTCCACGAGTTCATCTTCGCATCCACGAACTTGCTTTTCTTGCCTTTATACCAGATATTACCCCAAGTCTTGTAGATACCCGTGATGTTCACGTCGTAGCGCAGGGTCGCTCCCTGTTCGCCGAAGACTTGCTGATAGGCCTGGTTGAATATGCGCTTGGCCTGTCGCTCGTTCGGACTTTCCTGAGCCTGCACAGAAACCAGGGCCGACAACAGCGACAAGACAATGATAATAATCCTATTTCTCATTTATTATTTCATTTTCAGGGTGCAAAAGTACACATTTCTCACGGATTATTCGTATTTTTGCAGCATAAATTAACGATTTGTATGGAAAAGAACATCTTTGCGAAACTGATTGCCGAGCAACTCAACCTACAGGAACGGGCTGTCGACAATACCCTCGCCCTTCTCGACGAGGGCTGTACTATTCCCTTTATCTCCCGTTATAGGAAAGAACGCACGGGTGGCCTCGACGAAGTTCAGATTGCCGCCATCAGCAATCAGTACGAACGCTACAAGGAGATACAGAAGCGTAAAGAGACGGTTGTCAAGACCATCACCGACCTCGATAAAATGACGCCCGAACTGGAGCAGCGCATCCATGACTGTTGGGACGCCACCGAACTCGAAGATATCTACCTGCCCTATAAGCCCAAACGCAGGACACGAGCCCAGGTGGCCCGTGAACAGGGACTGGAGCCGCTCGCTATGATCCTGCTGCAACAGCGTGAGCGTGACCCGGAACGTGCTGCAGAGAGGTTCCTCAAGGGCGACGTGAAAGATACCGAGACAGCCATCAAGGGTGCCCAGGATATCATCGCCGAGATGGTCAGCGAGGATGAGCGCAGTCGCCAACAACTACGAGGCGCCTTCCGTCGGCAGGCTGTCATCTCTTCAAAGGTTGTCAAGGCAAAAGCCGACAGTGAGGAGGCTGCTAAATATAGCGACTACTTCGACTGGTCTGAGCCACTGAAACGCTGTTCCTCCCATCGACTGCTTGCCATGCGTCGAGGTGAGAGCGAAGGCATCCTCCGCATCAGTATCTCTCCCGATGATGACGAGTGTATCGAACGCCTCCAACGCCATTATGTCTATGGCAACACGCCGTGCGGCAAATTAGTGGCCGAAGCCGTCGAGGATGGCTACAAGCGATTGCTCAAACCTTCCATCGAGACGGAGTTTGCCGCCCTCAGCAAGGAGAAGGCTGACGAAGATGCCATCCGCGTCTTTGCCGAAAACCTCCGCCAACTATTACTGGGTGCGCCCTTAGGTCAGAAGCGGGTGATGGGCGTCGATCCCGGTTTCCGTACGGGATGCAAAGTCGTCTGCCTCGATGCGCAGGGAAATCTCCTGCACCACGAGGCCATCTTCCCCCACCCGCCTGTCAACAAACGGATGGAGGCTGCCATGAGCATCCAGAAGATGTTGAAGAAATACCAGATAGAAGCCATCTCCATCGGCAACGGCACCGCCAGCCGCGAGACCAATAATTTCATCAAAGATGTCCTTACTGGGAAATATGACATCGACACCAAGAAGTCCGCTGTAGGAGAAATGCCCCAAGTCTTTACCGTATCGGAAGATGGTGCCTCCGTCTATTCCGCCTCGAAGATTGCCCGTGATGAGTTCCCTGATGAGGATGTCACCGTTCGTGGTGCCGTCTCGATAGGACGCCGCCTCATGGATCCCCTCGCCGAACTGGTGAAGATCGATCCCAAGAGCATCGGCGTGGGACAGTATCAGCACGATGTGGACCAGACAAAACTCAAAACCTCACTCGACCAGACGGTTGAGAGTTGTGTCAACAATGTGGGCGTCAACCTCAACACCGCCTCGCAGCATCTGCTGATGTATGTCAGCGGCCTCGGTCCCACCCTCGCCAAGAACATTGTCGATTACCGCAAGGAGAATGGTGCCTTTATCTCTCGTGCCCAACTGAAAAAGGTGCCTCGTCTGGGGCCTTCAGCCTTCCAACAGTGTGCCGGTTTCTTGCGCATCCCTGGCGCCAAGAACCCGCTCGACAATTCTGCCGTCCACCCGGAGAGTTACGCTATCGTGGAACAGATGGCAAAGGATCAGGACTGCGCCGTCATAGACCTTATTAATAATAAGGAGAAGCGCGAGGCCATCGACATCAAACGATATGTGACTGACGAGGTGGGCATCCCCACCCTCACTGATATCATGAAAGAACTGGAAAAACCGGGTCGCGACCCACGCCAACAGATTGAGGAGTTCGAGTTTGACGCACATGTCAACACCATCGATGATCTTGTCGAAGGAATGGAATTGCCTGGTATCGTCACCAACATCACCAACTTCGGTGCCTTCGTTGATATCGGCGTCCATCAGGACGGTCTGGTGCATATCTCTCAGATGGCCAACCGTCGCATTGCCCATCCCACTGATGTGGTGAAACTCCATCAGCACATCCGCGTTCGGGTCATCGAGGTAGACCACCGTCGCAACCGTATCTCACTGAGTATGAAAGGACTCAACAGTTAATGGCCATACAGGTGACATATAGAAGGACAAGTCGACTGTCGATGCGCATCGCGAAGAATGGCGATGTACATGTGTCGGCTCCCATTGGTCTCCCCAAGAAACAGGTGGTGGCTTTTATCGAACAGCATCAAGACTGGATAGCCGAGGCACAGAAGAAGACCAACGAGAGACAGCAACAACGGGCCGACTTCTATAACCAATTGCCTCAGACGACCCGGGCTCAAAGGGTTGAGGCGTGGACAAAGTTGAAGGCTTTATTGGAACCGATGGTAGAGAAGTATTCTAAGGAGATGGGCGTCAAACCCTCGACTGTCTCCTGTAAACCCATGATCTCCCGCTGGGGGCGCTGCAACGTGAAGACACATGCTATTTGTTTCTCGACTTATCTGTTGCTGTTGCCGGAATGGTGTGTCGAGCATGTGGTGGTACACGAACTCTGCCATCTGTTGGAACCCAGCCATAATGCCCGTTTTCACACACTGATGGACAAGTACTTCCCCCGTTGGAAGGAAGCCAACAAGAAAACACGACAGATTTGCAGAACGAAAAAAGATGAATAAATCTTTTGTCGTTTGGGAAATAATTGCTACTTTTGTGGCATCAAATGGCAGAGATATGAAAAAGTATTTGGTTTCAATGGTGTTCGCGCTTTCGGCATTGGTGATGCTGAACGGTTGTATTGTGTCGGAAAAGAAACTGACTGACAAGGTGCAGGAGGCGATGGTGGAATATGAGCAGGAACAGGGCAACCGTCTTACGGTGACTGACCTGAAACTCGAAAAGAGTGAGGGCAATGACTACAAGGGAGTGTTGACTGGCAGGCTCAACGGCGAAGATGTCACATACGATGTGACCGTCACTGATACCGGCAGTGATTTTGATGTGGATTGGGAGTTGAGAAAATGAAAAGGCACCTCTCAGCGAGTAAATAAATCCTCGTTTTTGAGGGCGTGGCGGTTCAGGAAGATATAGTTGGTATTCAGCGCGATATATTTGTCACGCATATACCATATTCCTTGATAGTTGCCAGTCTCACCCCATGAATTCTTGACTATATAATACTTTCGTCCATACTTGTCGACAGCCTTGCCATAGATCAGCATCACATGATCGTAAGTGGCATCCCATGAGTCAAAGCGCTGCTGGCGCAACTGCTGGGTTGGCTCCGTCTTCTCCTGAGCCAGTCCCTGACGGTCGAAGCCGTTGCCACTCACATCACCGCCCCAACACACATTATACCCTTTGTCGAGCGCCGTATCAATGATATTCATCAGCGTGTCTATCGGCACATTATAACTCAAACGGGGGCGCCACTTATAGGGTGCCTCGATGATAAACGACGTGTAGAAAGGATGATGTGTATAACTGGTGATGCTCACATAGTCATCGAAGTCCAGTCCCAGACTCTCGGCAAAACTCTTTGGCGTATACTCGCGTCCCTCATAGACAAACGTTTCAGGACACTTACCCAGATAAGCATCGAGGATGGCTTGGTAGCCTTCGATCCACTGGCGCGAGAGTTTCTTTTCCTTGCTTTTGGCCACAGCCTCGATATAGGGCGTGAGCACACTGAAAAACTCCGTGAAGTTTGCCAGTGAGTCGCCTATCAGTGAACCGGGCGCAGGCATCGCCTCCTCAGGACAGATGCCGTGCGTCTTCAGCACCGCAAGAACGTCATCCGCCGAACCACCCTCAGAGAAAAGATAGTCACCATGCATCCTGACGTGGAAGATGGCCTCATCCATATAATTCTTGTTTGCCACGAACATCTCACAGAGATCATAGGTGCGTCCCGTCTTCCGGAGTATCTCCCCTTCAAAGAACCCCACCGTTGCAAAGTCCCAACACGTACCGCTACGGTACTGGTTCTTCACCGAAGTAATGGGATTCTCCTTGATGATGGTCATCCCCAGTGAGTCCTGTTTTACATTCTGGCCCAAGACTTCAAGGGAAGCCAGCACCAAACATAAGCATACAAAACACTTCTTCATCGTCATTACCCTTTTCGTTTGTTCAAGTAGATAACCACGCCAATAACAACCAATGCAACAACTGCAATAATGTGTAACCAATCCATATTCTTACTATTTGATGGCACAAAGATAGTGCTTATTTTTCAAACGACAAAGGTTTTTAAAGTTTTTATTCAAGTTTCGTATGTGTCTTTTATTTCTCTCCTATCGATAAGCAAAGCAGAATTTGGGGGAAGGTTATGCACACCGGGTAGAATGTTGCCCCAGATTCAAGGCAGACCATTTTAGAATTTCATTTATATGCCCCAGATTTCGGGCACGTTTATGCACACCGGGCAATAATCTGTCCCAGTTTTGACACTGTCATTGCACCCCGAGCATAGTTATGCCACAGATTTGGGGGACGTTTATGCACACCAGGCAGAATCGTGTCCCAAATTTCAGGCACTCATAATGCACACCAGGCAATATTGTCTCCGGATTTTGCCATGTCATTGCCCCCCGGGCATAATGATGCCCCAGATTTCGGACAGACTTCTGCCCCCCAGGCATAGTTATGCCTCAGATTTGGGGCAGACTTCTGCAATTCTGAAACGATATGTCTCATATTTCAGGCAGACTTTTGCAGATTGGAAGCGTTGTGTTTGGAATTTCAGACTGATTGTTCCAATTCAGGAACACGATGTCACAAAATCCACTCATATCAACGGAAAACAAAAATGAACTGTCCAGAAATCCAGACAGTTCATGCCATTTCAAAAATGGTTATACAAGAGTTCAGGAACTGTGTACCTACGGTTTTATCAAAAAATGTGAAAGGCTTGGATAATCCATTTAAAGTAATTACCTTTGCAGGAAAATAAATCAAATATATGAAACAGAAGTATGCAGTCGTTGTATTCTTGATGCTGATAGCGGCATCGGGACTGACGAGTTTCAGCAGTTACAGCGCTACGGAGCGTTTGGTAGAAGACGATATGAATCAGGCGCTGGCCTTGGCACTCGACGAGCAGCAGAGTGATGTGATCAGTGCCGACACCATCCGGGTGTTCAACAGTCATCTGCAACTGGAACAGTTGCGAGGTCATGCGATGCTTGCAGTGGATACAAGACAAAAAGGATTCCGATGTGAAGCAAAGTGTTCTATGGCAACTATCTTCGCGATGTCGGAGCAGCGCCCCGCCCTGGCCCTGTGGATGCTGGCGATGCTTTGGGCCGGGTTCTGTTTCTATCATCGCAGGCAGGTCTTTCCGCTTTTGGCGGAGGATAGACACCAGTTCGGAGGTTTGAGTTATTCCGAGACGGAGGCCCGTTTCTTTGATGTCGAAGGCCAGCACGTAAAACTCACGCCGATGCAACAGCAACTGATGGAGATGTTTTTCCGTTCCCCTAATCATGCACTCTCAAAGACGGAGATTTGCGATGCGCTCTGGCCCAAGAAAGAGGATGCTAATGAGACGCTCTACACCCTGATTCGACGACTGAAACCTATCATCGAACAGCATTCCGACCTGAAAATAGAAGCAGACAGGGGAAAGGCCTACGAACTGACAATCAGGTAGATAGACAATTGTCAGCGAATTGTCAGACAAATGTCAGGCAATTAATTTGCCAGATATGGAATCTCTTCATACCTTTGCAACACAAAAAGCAAGCGTATGAAGAGATTTCTTTTTCTGTCGATGTTGGTTTTCATTGCAATCATGGTATGGGTATCTGTTCATGAGAAGGAGGATGATGTGCCCTTACCCCAGAAGTTGGAGCGGGCGATGAGACTCACACGGATGATGGAATATCAGGACGAGGACTACGAATACATCATCCGATATCCTGCCTTCTTCGAGCAGACCGACGACTCGCTGATGGATAAGGGCTGTTGCCGTTTCAGTTTCTGGCAGGACAGCATGGAGATTACGCAAACAGCCTTCGTAGAACAGAACCCCGACAGTCTGACTCTGGATCAGGCGATGGCAAAATATGCCTCTGATCTCAACGCCACCCAACAGCAGAAAGGCAATGATTACTTCATCCTTTCAGGTCATATTCATTCTGTTGACGGACAGATTACGAGCCGCCGCTATCACGCCAAGTTCGTACAGCACCGCAAACTTTGGTTTGTACAGACGCTGGCCTATCCCGAAGACTGCGAACAGGCAGTCCAACGACTTATCCGCGAGATTGATGCCTGGCAAGTATGGTAAAGCATGACACAGAGTCCCTCTTTGTTCTTTTTTTGTGCCAAAATCTGAAACTAGTTTCAGACTTTTACCCTCGGCACCCGATTTCCAAACTTTGCCGAGGGCTGTTTCACGTCTTTTCCGTACCTTTGCCGAACAAAAATGACAAAGAATAAGATGAAACACATCAGACGATTCCTTTTCCTGCTGGCCATGCTGTCGGCAGTGACATTCGGAATGTCTCAGACGATAATTGTCAAGGACAGCATCACCAATGAGCCAATATCATTCGTGAGTGTCTGTTTCGGGAAAGAGTCTGGCTGCTATACTGATGAACGAGGAATGATAACAATTCCAGACGGAGCAGCACAAATACAGTTGTCTCATATCTGCTACGAGACCAAGATCATCTCTAAGATAACAGAGTATGCGCAAACAATCTTTCTTGTTCCGAAAAGCATCAATCTTGATGAAGTCACCATTAGTGCAAAGGTCCCCAAACGAATAAAGACCACAGAAGTGGGATTGAAGAAAGCGAAGACGCATGCCAAGCACAAGGGAGCCAATGGATTTGAGATGGCCTTGTTTATTCCATACGACAGCACATGGACAGAAACACCATACATCCATTCCATATTGGCAAGCCTTGATTACTCCACCTATTATCTGGTTTTCACGGAAATCAAAAACCCTATCTATGCCACTCTCCGCTTTGACCTTCGTCTGCCAGATGCCAAGACTGGCGCCCCAAAAGACGAATCCCTCATTGATGGTGGCATAACCACAGCACAAGTCTCAGAATCATGCAATCTTGTGCCCTCTCTTAACATGACTTTGGATGAGAAGGAAAACAGAACCTGGAACAAAAAGACATTCTTTGCAAGGCAAAGCGGCAGAGCCGAGCGCCGAGGCATGGACTGGATGCAGGAACAGGACGAACCTGCATATCAGAATGAAGAGGCGCAGGACTTTTATAAAGGCAGGATACCTTCTGCCAAACTCGGATTGAAAATATCAAAATATGAAACATGAGAAAAATGAAACACTACGGACGGTTCCTACTCCTGCTGGCCATGCTGCCTGTTGGGACATTTGCCAAAGACAATTTTAAGATGACGAACGATACTCTCTGCATCGAGTATGTCATACTACAACCCCAAAAACAGATTGTCAATCGCAAAATAGTTGTAAAGAGTGGAGAATTCTCATTCTCTGCGAAACTTAGTGAGGCTTATTCTGGGTTGATGTTTCTCAAATCGAATCCGGAAGAAATACTAAATACATATTTTATGCCCGACGAAGAGGCGGTTTTCAGTGGCCGTCTGGATTTAATAGAAGCACATTGGAGTGGCAGCACTTTTTATCAGCAGTATGAACGAGTCACAAATTTACAGCGTCCTTTTGACGTTGAGTTTGCTGCTGTCAGAAATGAACCAGACAGCATCCGATTATTAAAGAATCGCGAGATCAATAGTCGTTTGTTTCCTACCTACATGAAATATATCGAGGAACATCCCAACGAGGACGCAACGGCAACATTGGTTATACATGTGGAATACGACCAAGTGCTGACTGCTATTGGCAAACTGACCCCTGAGGTAAGGAACGGCAGGATGAAAGCCGAACTTGATCAGAATGAAAGGATGTTTAGTCTTGTTATGAAAAGGAAAGCTGCACGTGAGGTTGTTAAGAACGACACTGTGACAATAGGTAGTCAAGTGTCAGAACTCGGACTGAAGGACCTTAATGGTAATGTGCTGGAGTTGAAATCTCTGCGTGGGAAATATGTGGTACTCGACTTCTGGGGTTCATGGTGTACTTGGTGCATCAAAGGATTTCCTAAGTTGAAAGAATACTATGCGAAATACAAGGACCGTCTTGAGATTGTGGGAATCGATTGTAACGATACAGCCGAGAAATGGGCCGCTGCCGTCAAGAAACAC
>CACZVE010000015.1 GCA_902784565.1 uncultured Prevotellaceae bacterium | reverse complement strand
CGAGTTCCACCTCCACCATACGGGTGCCCGTCCTGTGCCCTTCCTCCATATTCATGGTACCAACGACGACCTCGTGAAGTCGGCCTATGTCTCGAAGATTATCGACAACATAGTGGCCCGTAACGGCTGTAACCCCGTGCCTGAGGAGACGAAGAAATCGGGTAAGTTTACGAAGAAGGTCTACGCAGCAGGCGAGGGTGGCTTCCCCATCGTGTTCTACTCCATCAACGGTATGGGTCATTCTCCTGAGACCAACGCCACCGAGGAGGGCAACGCCAGCAAGACCATGTGGAACTTCATGAAGGAGTATACCCTTGACTCACCTTGTGACCCCACCTTGAAGTGGCGCCCTAATATCGAAGTGGAAGGCTGGGAACCCAACAAGCACGGTTGGACGCTTAACAACGGCACAACTATCTGTTCCTTTGGTAAGGACCAGAACACAAACTCCAACGCCAATGTCTATCCCTCGTTGCAGTTCATCGCTGGCGACTACCGTCTCACCTTCAACGCCATAGGCGAGGCTGGCAAGCAGGTCACCGTCACTCTTAAGCGTCTGGCAGGTAAGAAGGATGTGGTATTTGAAAAGACCGTCGAGGTAGGGGAGAACCGCACCATCGACTTCAACATCCCTGACGAGTGGGCAGAGTTCAATATCACCTTCTCAAAGGCTGATGAAGCCGACGATATTCAGATAACCGGTATTGAGATCCATTCCATCGGTTCGACTCCAGATGGCATTAGTATCATTCGCAGCGATGCATCATCCCGTGCCAAGGGCATCTATAATCTCAACGGTATCCGTACAGATCGTCCTACCCCTGGCATCAATATCATTGACGGGAAAAAGTTTTTGGTGAAGTGAGTTTTGTTAAAATCACCGAACAGTCCTCGCGCTATAATCATCTCGAAAAGATGTCTGTAGCCGAACTCTTACAGCACATCAATGATGAGGATGCGTTGGTTGCGGAGGCTGTGCATAAAGCCATTCCACAGATAGAGTCGCTGGTAGAAGCCATCGAACCGAGGATGAAACAGGGTGGCAGACTCTTCTATGTCGGTGCAGGTACCAGTGGGAGGCTGGGTGTGTTGGATGCCAGCGAATTGCCACCCACTTTCGGTGCGCCTGACACTTGGGTCATCGGTATTATCGCTGGTGGAGAACGTGCTTTACGTCATGCTGTTGAGAAAGCGGAGGACATTACTGAGAAGGGCTGGGAGGATTTACAGATTTATCATCCCACGACGGATGACACCGTGATCGGTATTGCTGCCTCAGGCACAACGCCATACGTGATTGGGGCTGTCCGTGAGGCAAGGAAGCATGGGTTGCTGACGGGCTGTATCACAAGTAATCCGCATTCTCCGTTGACTGAGGCTGCAGAGTTTCCTATAGAAACTATCGTCGGCCCTGAGTTTGTGACAGGTTCCAGTCGGATGAAGAGTGGAACGGCGCAAAAGATGGTGCTCAATATGATTTCTACCACCCTGATGATTCGTATGGGTCGTGTTAAAGGTAATCGTATGGTGAAGATGCAGTTGACAAATGCCAAGCTTGTGGATCGTGGTACACGGATGCTGCAGGATTCCCTCGGACTGAGTTACGAGGAGGCTCAACAGCGTCTGCTCGATGCCGGTAGCGTGGACAAAGTCCTCAGTGAGGAAAAGTAACATAAATACCGTCATCCGTACATGATCCGATAGGCATCTATGAGTATCCTCGTCATCGTGTTTTTCTATTTTGCTGTACTTTTCGGCATCAGCCGACTGACCAGCAGGCAGGCCGACAACAATATGTTTTACCGTGCCAACCGCAAGGCGCCGTGGTATATGGTGGCTTTTGGGATGGTTGGAGCATCGATCTCGGGTGTGACATTTGTGTCAGTACCAGGAATGGTGCTGACATCACAGATGACCTATCTGCAGATGTGCCTGGGATTCATTGTGGGTTATCTTGTGATTGCCTTCGTGCTATTACCGCTATATTATCGTCTGAACCTCACGAGTATCTACACCTACTTAGGCCAGCGTTTGGGAGAACGATCTTATCTGACGGGAGCCAGTTTCTTCCTATTGTCGAAGATGACGGGGGCGGCAGTCAGGTTCTATGTGGTCTGCATCATCCTACAACAGTTTGTATTCGACCCAGCGGGTATCCCGTTTGTCATCAATGTGGTGTTGATGGTACTGCTGATTTGGCTCTACACACGACGTGGAGGCATCGGCACACTGGTTTTTACAGATACTTTCCAGACACTCTGTCTGTTTTCGGCCCTGATTCTGATCATCCTATCGGTAGTCTCTCATCTGAACCTCACCCTTGGTGAGGCAATCAAGACGGTGGCAGCCTCGCCGATGAGTCGTATCTTTGTGTTTGATGACTGGTTGTCACCCCAGCATTTTTGGAAACAGTTCCTAAGTGGTGTCTTTGTGGCTATCGTGATGACGGGACTGGATCAGGACATGATGCAGAAGAATCTCACTTGCAAGACGTTGCGCGATGCGCAGAAGGATATGTGTTCGTATGGGGTGGCTTTTGTACCGGCGAATCTGTTGTTTCTCTTTCTTGGCGTGCTGTTGACGATGGTACTCGGAACTGGTCTCAAAGGTGACGAGATGTTACCTTCCTACATCCAAGGCGCAACATCCTCCCACCTCTTACCTCTCACCACTTACCTCTTTATCATTGGTATTGTGGCGGCATCGTTCTCGAGTGCCGACTCTGCCCTCACCTCACTCACCACCTGTTTTTGCGTGGATATCCGGAGACAACCAGGAAACGAAATACTCCGTAAGAGGACCCACATCGCTATGTGTCTCTTCTTCGTGCTCTTTATCTTGCTCTTCCGTCAGATTAACTCCACCTCACTGATAGATGCCATCTATATCTTGGCCAGTTACACCTACGGGCCGCTGTTGGGACTGTTTGTCTTTGGGCTTTTCACAAAGAAACAGCCCAAAGACCGTATCGTGCCATATATCTGTATTGCCTCGCCCTTACTCTGCTATGGATTCGATGTGATGGCGCAGCAACTTTGGGGCTATCGCTTCGGGTATGAGTTGCTGATGCTGAATGGCCTGCTGACATTCTTTGGTTTGTTTTTGACAAGCAAAAATCAAAAAAATCTGTGCCAATCTGTGTAATCTGTGGCTTTTTTATTAATTTTGCACCCAAAAATCAAACAATATGAATATTGAAGCATTGATTAGCAAGGCAGCAGGCGATGCCGTAAAGGCACTCTATGGCATGGATGCCACAGAGAAGATGTTGCAGTTGCAGAAGACGAGAAGTGAGTTTGAAGGCAACCTGACATTGGTGGTGTTCCCCTTTGTGAAGGCTGCAAAAAAGTCGCCTGAGCAGACAGCCCAGGAGATAGGCGAATACTTAGTAAAGAATTGCTCTGCCATCGAGAAATTCAACGTGGTGAAAGGCTTTCTAAACCTGAGCATCGGCGATGGTGCGTGGGTGGAATTGCTCAGTGCCATCGATGCAGATGAGCACTTCGGCATGAAGCAGGCCACAGACGACTCGCCTCTCGTGATGATTGAATATTCATCGCCCAACACCAACAAACCCCTGCACCTCGGACATGTGCGCAACAACCTCTTAGGCTGGTCACTCGCTCAGATTATGGAAGCCAACGGCAACAAGGTGGTGAAGACCAATATCGTGAATGATCGTGGTATCCATATCTGTAAGTCGATGCTGGCATGGCTGAAATGGGGCAACGGTGAAACACCTGAGTCGAGCGGCAAGAAAGGCGACCACCTCATTGGCGACTACTATGTGGCTTTCGATAAGCATTATCGCGAGGAAATCAAGGACCTCGTGGCTCAGGGTATGGATGAGGAGAAGGCCAAGCAGGAAGCGCCCCTCATCAGGGAAGCCCACGAGATGCTGGTAAAATGGGAGCAGAACGATCCTGAGGTACGTGCCTTATGGGAAAAAATGAACAACTGGGTGTATGCCGGCTTCGACGAGACCTACAAGAAGATGGGCGTCTCGTTCGATAAGATCTACTATGAGTCGCAGACCTATCTGAAAGGTAAGGCGAAGGTGGAAGAAGGACTCGCAAAGGGTCTCTTCGAACGTCATGAAGACAACTCGGTTTGGGCAGACCTCACCAACGAGGGACTGGACCAAAAACTGCTGTTGCGCTCTGATGCCCCATCGACAAGATGATCTACGTGGTGGGCAATGAGCAGAACTACCACTTCCAGGTGCTCTCGATTCTGTTGGATCGTCTAGGCTTTAAGTGGGGTAAAGAGCTCACGCACTTCTCTTACGGGATGGTGGAACTGCCCAATGGTAAGATGAAGAGCCGTGAGGGAACGGTAGTAGATGCCGACGACCTGATGGCGCTGATGGTAGAAGATGCCTACAAGACCTCGATGGAACTGGGGAAATTTGCAGATATGGGCGATGAGGAGCGTAATGAGATTGCCCGTATTGTGGGTATGGGTGCCTTGAAATACTTCATCCTGAAAGTCGATGCCCGTAAGAATATGCTCTTTAATCCCGAAGAAAGTATAGATTTCAACGGAAATACCGGCCCCTTTATCCAATATACCTATGCCCGTATCCGCAGTATTCTCCGCAAGGCTGAGGGCACACAGGCTCTTCCAAAGGGTTCCATCGCCCTCAATGAAAAAGAGGTGGAACTGATTCAAAAGATGAATGAGTTTGGCGCAGCCGTAGAACAGGCTGGCAAGGACTATTCACCCTCAGGCATCGCCAACTACTGCTATGAACTGACGAAGGTATTCAATCAGTTCTACCACGACTACTCCATCCTTAACGAGCCCGACGAGCAGAAGAAACTCTTCCGTCTGGTGCTGGCGAAAAATGTCGCCAAAATCATCAAGAATGCCATGGGGCTGCTGGGCATTGAGGTTCCAGAGAGGATGTAATTATGCAGAACCCGCCAGATTATCGCCACGATACGGTGCTGCCCCTTCCGATGGAGGTGCGGGCTGATGCCTGGGCAGTGGATGCAGCCTGTTCTGGAAATCCCGGGCCGATGGAGTATCAGGCCATCGATCTGGCAACGGGTTATCGCGTGTTTCATTTCGGGCCAATTCATGGGACTAATAATATCGGTGAGTTTCTCGCTATCGTGCATGCCTTGGCGCTCTGCTGGAACCAAGGCCTCCACAACAAGACCATCTACTCAGACTCCTATAACGCCATCCTCTGGGTACAGAAGCGTAAGTGCAAGACAAAATTGGAGCGCACCCCTCAGACAGAACAACTTTATCAGATTATCGCCCGAGCAGAAAACTGGCTTAATACCCACAATTACAGAAATCCCATCATCAAATGGGAAACCTCGAAATGGGGTGAGGTGCCTGCCGACTTCGGCAGGAAATAAGGTAGAATGGCTAGGCAATCCTAGGAAAACCTAGGCCTTTCTATAAAGGATAATCTGATTATCGCCATAAGATTTACTCTCGATGACTGCGGCATTGGCAGGAATCTGTGGGGCTCTGGTGCCACCAGAGACTGTCATCGTAGTATTCGTCTCCACACGGATTTCATCCCAAAGGTTTTGCACCAAGAAAGAACGGAGTGTCTGAGCACCACCCTCCACAATCAACGACTGTATATTCTGGGAATGAAGACTCTCCAGATTCAACGGATGAGCCCTGTCGATCACCAACCGTTTCGGATTCGGGCCTTTCCACTCGCGGACAGTCAGTTGGGGATGGTCTCTCTCTTCTGTGACTCGTCCCACGAGGATAGCATCCTCCTCAGCACGGAGTTTATGGGAGAGCATCTTCGTGAAGGCACTAGATATCTGAGTCGGCTTGTGATGATCGTCGATAAAGCCATTGGCTGTCTGGGCCCATTTCAGGATGATATAAGGACGTTTTTCCCGATGGAATGTGAAAAAACGATGATTGAGGACCTTGCATTCCTCTTCGAGTACACCCACATTCACCTCGATACCTGCCTCACGGAGTTTCAGGATACCTCGACCCTGTACCTCAGCAAACTCATCGATACAACCCACCACCACACGGCGCACCCCCTTCTTGATAATCAGGTCGGCACAGGGAGGCGTCTTACCGTAATGCGAACAGGGTTCCAACGATACATAAATGGTGGACTCTGGCAGCAGAGCCTCATCCTCACGTCGCACAGAGGCAAAGGCATTCACCTCAGCATGTCCCTCGCCACAGCGCACATGATACCCCTCACCGATAATCCGTCCGTCAGCACTTACTATCACTGCCCCCACCATCGGGTTGGGCTTCGCATTCTGCTGGCCATTCTTAGCCAACTGGATGCAGCGTCGCATAAACCTCTCATCGTCAGTCATCATACACAAATCGTTTTAACTTTGCAAAAATAATCATTTTCCACCATATTTGCAAATAATCTCATTTTTTTATCGTAACTTTGTCGCCAAAACACAGATGGAGATACGTCCGATAGCCTATTTCCGCTCACCGATGACGTCGAAATTCGGCATTCCACGACAGAGCGGACTCGTCAGTGAACTGACGGGTAGCATTGTCTTTGAACCCCGTTACCGGAAAATGGAAGCCATACGGGGATTAGAAGACTTTGACTATTTGTGGCTGATCTGGGAGTTCTCTGCCAATGCCCCCTCTGAGAGTCTGACGGTACGTCCTCCGAGACTGGGAGGCAACAAGCGGATGGGAGTCTTTGCCACCCGTTCGCCTTTCCGTCCTAATAACCTCGGACTTTCCTGTGTCAGTATCGACAGAATTGAGGAGGACCAGAAACTGGGCCCCGTCATCTATGTGAAAGGGGCAGACCTGATGGACGGCACACCCATCTACGACATCAAGCCCTATGTCACCTATGCAGACAGTCATCCGGAAGCCCGTAGCGGATTTGTGGATGAGTCAGACTGGCAGGAGTTGGAGGTGGTGATCCCTGAGGCTGTCTCAAAATTGTTTGCTGCCGATGAAATAACCTCTTTGAAAAAGATACTTTCCCTCGACCCCCGTCCTCATTATCAGGAGGATCCAGAGCGTCTCTATGGGATGCCTTACGGTGGTTATGATGTCCGTTTCAAGGTCGTTGGGAAAGTGCTGACTGTTGTAGATTGTATTTGATGATGGATTACGAAACACTCTGGCGCAGACTGACCCCACTATACGATATTGGCGAGGCAAAAGCCCTCATCCGTTGGGTACTCGAAGTACGTTTCGGCTTGTCGATGGCAGACATCCTTTGCGGCAAAGTAAACGAACTATCTGCCGATGACCAGAAGGAACTGAATACCATCATACAAAGACTCGAAAAGGGAGAGCCTGTACAATATATAATAGGTGTTGCTGATTTCTGCGGACGACAGTTCCATGTGGCACCTGGGGTATTGATCCCAAGACCAGAAACAGAAGAACTCTGCCGTTGGATAACACAGGGGGATGCCTCTTCTGTGTTATCTGTCCTCGATATCGGAACAGGCAGCGGATGTATCGCCATCACACTGGCAATGGAGATGCCTGAGGCAAAAGTGACAGCGTGGGATATTTCCGACGAGGCATTAGGCATCGCCCAAGAGAATGCCCAAGTCCTTGGTGCCGAAATTATCTTTGAACATCAGGACATCTTGAACATTTCTCTCACCTCGCAATATAACCTCATCGTGAGCAATCCGCCCTATATCCAACCGAAAGAGAGCGATGGAATGGCAAAAAATGTACTCGACTATGAGCCTCACCAAGCCCTTTTTACACCAGATGACCAGCCCATCATCTTCTATCAGCGCATCGGAGACTTTGCCTGGCAGCATCTCAAGACAGGGGGAGCACTCTATTTCGAACTCAACCCGTTGACAGCCCACGAGGTCAGCGATTACCTGCACCAACTCGGATTCTCAGAGATTGAGATCCGAGATATGAAAAAAGAAACCACAGAACAAGAGGCCTACCTGCAATTAGCAGCCCTCTGTGCCCAGGCAGAGCACTGCCAACAGGAGATGCGTGACAAGATGAAGCGCTGGGAAATGGCTCCTGAAGTCCAGGAACGAGTCATTGCCCGTCTGATCAAAGAACGCTATATCGACGACGAACGCTATGCCCGTGCCTTTGTGAAGGATAAGATAAGATACAACAAATGGGGCCGACGGAAGGTGCAACAGGGTCTCTGGATGAAACGCATCGACGACAGCATCCAGCAGCGTGTACTCAACGAGGTGGATGATGCAGAATACCTCACAGTCCTGAAACCCTTGTTGGAACAGAAGGCAAAGAGCATCAAGGCAGAGAGCGATTATGAGCGGAACCGGAAACTGGTGCGCTTCGCTCTGGGACGGGGCTTTACATTCGATATTATCCGTCAATGTCTTGACGTAGACGATTCCTTCAACGATGAAGACAACGATTAGTTTCTGGAGTCGTCTGCTTGATCTCATATCGCCTCGGATGTGTGTGGTCTGCGGTAGCCGACTCTCTGTCTCTGAGGAAACGATCTGCGGCAAGTGCAACCTGCATCTGCCCCGTACAGGTTTTCAGCGTGATCCTTACGAGAACATCCTAGCCAAGACCTTCTGGGGACAGATTCCCATCGAACGTGCCGCCGCCCTCTTTTACTATGAGCCACACGCAGAGACAGCCAATATTCTTTACGACATGAAATACAGGAACCATCCCGAAATTGGAGAGGTGATGGGCAGGATGATGGCCAAAGAATTCCAACCGGCCGGATTCTTCAATGGAATCGACGGGATTATACCTGTGCCGCTGGCCATGAAACGCGAACGTCAGCGTGGCTACAACCAAAGTATGGAACTGGCAAAGGGCATTTGCGAAGTCGTCGGACTACCTATATATAATAAGGTGATAAAACGGCGTAAGTTTGAAGGCAGTCAGACCAGCAGAGGTCGTTGGGAACGCAATGAGAATGTGGAGAAGGTGTTCGAACTCACTAACGGTGAAAGTATCTGCGGCAAACATCTGCTGATCATTGATGATGTGGTTACCACGGGTGCCACCATCATAGCCTGTGCCAAAGAACTAGTCAAGGCGGGTGGCGTCAAAATCAGTGTCCTCTCGCTCGGATTTACAAAATCTTAGGATTTATTTTGGTTTTCTTCTCACTTATTCGTATCTTTGCACCCAAATATATTATAAGGTATGAATATCAAGAATCAATTAGCCCGAAAACTGATGGACATCAAAGCCATCAAGTTGCAGCCAAACGACCCGTTTACGTGGGCCTCAGGCTGGAAGTCACCCATCTATACAGACAACCGCAAGACGCTGTCGTTCCTTGACGTGCGTTCGTTTGTAAAACTCGAACTCTGTCACGCCATTCAGGAGAATTTCCCTGAGGCAGAGGCAGTGGCAGGCGTCGCCACCGGAGCCATTGCACAGGGTGCGTTGGTGGCAGACCAGTTGGGTCTGCCCTTCTCGTATGTCCGTCCGAAGCCGAAGGATCACGGTATGGGCAACCAGATAGAGGGTGAGATCAAGAAAGGTGCGAAGGTCGTGGTGGTAGAAGATCTGATCTCTACTGGCGGTTCGTCGCTGAAGGCCGTGGCAGCCCTGCGTGAATACGGTGTAGAGGTCGTCGGTATGGTGGCCTCATTCACCTACGGTTTCCCTGTGGCGGAAGAAGCCTTCAAGGAGGCTGGTGTGAAACTCATCACCCTCACCGACTATGAACACGTAGTAGAGGAAGCCGCCAAGACCGGTTATATCAAGGAAGAGGAAAAGGCTGTTCTCGCCGAATGGCGCAAGAGCCCTTCCACCTGGAAGCAATAATTTTCAATTTTCCATTCTCAATTTTCAATTATCATTATGGGATTATTCGGAAGTGAAAGCAAATTCGAGAGTAGCGTAAAACAGATTCCCTACCCTCAACAGGCTGTCTACGACAACATCAGCGACTTGCGCAATCTGGAAAAAGTACAGGATCGCGTGCCACAAGACAAAGTCAATGATTTCAAATACGACGAGG
This sequence comes from uncultured Prevotellaceae bacterium, assembly GCA_902784565.1. GTDB lineage: Bacteria > Bacteroidota > Bacteroidia > Bacteroidales > Bacteroidaceae > Prevotella. The sequence continues at coordinate 75,282 of CACZVE010000015.1, read as the reverse complement.
ATACCGTCAGTCTCAACGTATCTCCTGTGGGAGAACTGAAACTCCGCATCTGCGATCGAGAGGAGCCGAAGTGTGTGAAGTTCGAGACGGTGCAGTCGCCAGTACCCTTCAACGTATGGATCCAGGTGCTGCCCGTCGACGAGAACAACTCGAAGATGAAGGTGACGGTAAAGGCAGAACTCAACCCCTTCATCAAGGGCATGCTGGAAAAGCCCATGCAAGACGGCGTGGAGAAGATCGCCGATGCCCTCGCACAAGTACAGTATACCTAGGATCTCCTAGGCAATCCTAGGCAATCCTAGGAAGTCTTAAAAACCAATACAACATGAAACTCTGGGAAAAAAACTTTGAGATCAACAAGGAGATAGAGCGCTTCACCGTCGGACGGGACCGCGAGATGGATCTCTATCTGGCCAAGTACGACGTATTAGGTTCTATGGCCCATATCACGATGCTCGAAAGCATCGGTCTGTTGGAAAAAGACGAACTGACGCAGTTGCTGGCTGAGTTGAAGACTATCTACCACCTTGCAGAGCGTGGCGAGTTTGTCATCGAGGACGATGTGGAGGATGTGCACTCCCAGGTGGAGATGCTCCTCACCCGCAAACTCGGCGACATGGGTAAGAAGATCCACTCGGGCCGTTCCCGCAACGACCAAGTACTTGTAGACCTCAAACTCTTTACCCGCCATGAACTCAAGGAGATTGCCGACGAAGTGAAGATCCTCTTCGACGAACTCATCCAAAAGAGCAACCAGTACAAGGACATCCTGATGCCCGGCTACACCCACCTCCAGATAGCGATGCCCTCATCGTTCGGACTGTGGTTCGGAGCCTATGCCGAGAGCCTCACCGATGATATACTCTTCCTGCAGGCTGCCTATAAGATGACCAACCGCAACCCCCTCGGCTCTGCCGCCGGCTACGGTTCCTCCTTCCCCCTGAACCGCACGATGACAACGGAACTCTTAGGCTTCGACTCGATGGACTACAATGTGGTCTATGCCCAGATGGGCAGAGGCAAGATGGAGCGCAACGTAGGCTTCGCCATTGCCACCATCGCCGGTACCATCGCCAAGATGGCTTTCGATGCCTGTCTGTTCAACTCACAGAACTTCTCCTTCGTGAAACTGCCGAAGGAATGTACCACAGGCTCCTCGATCATGCCCCACAAGAAGAACCCCGACGTGTTCGAACTCATCCGTGCGAAGTGCAACAAACTCCAGTCGCTGCCCCAGCAGGTGACCCTCATCATGAACAACCTGCCCTGCGGCTACTTCCGCGACCTGCAGATCATCAAGGAAGTTTTCCTCCCTGCCTTCGGCGAACTGAAGGACTGTCTGCAGATGGCCGCTTACATTATTAATAAGATAGAGGTGAACGAACACATCCTCGACAATCCGATGTACGACCCGATGTTCTCCGTAGAGGAAGTGAACCGCCTCGCCGCCAACGGCATGCCCTTCCGCGATGCCTATAAGAAGGTAGGACTTGATATTGAGGCTGGCACGTTTAAGGCTGACAGAAATATCCACCATACCCACGAGGGCAGCATCGGCAATCTCTGCAACGACCAGATACAGACCCTCATGCAGCAGACGTTCGATGGTTTCCATTTTGAACGGATGATACAGGCAGAAAACAACCTGCTCAAATGAAACGACTGCTTTATTTCTTTCTATGTGTCGTATTCATGGGGTGTCAGGGAGACGAAGCTGTTTCCCATGATTACCGTTGTTACTTTGTCTTCGACACCTCGCTCCATCCTCTTCCCTGTCAGTTGACGGGCATCCTTGGCAACTCAGGACATTTCTGTAAGGTGGAAGCGACTGTAAGTGGCGGCGTGCGTCATCTGAAGACCACCCGCAATTACGACGGTGCCATAGAAGATATCATCCTCCGCACAGCAAAAGAGAGTCAGGTGACGTTAGCGTTAGGTGCCAACAACTGCATTATCATTGGCACCTCCAGTTACGATAGCCGGTTGATAGCCTATGATGGTCAATGTCCTAACTGTCTGAAAGAGTATGGCGGCGTACGCTATCCCCTCACATGGCAGAATAACGGACTACAACTCCATTGCGCCAAGTGTAATCGTTCCTACGATGTCAATAATGGAGTGATTACCGAAGGTGACAAAGGGAAGCAACTCGCAGCTTACAATGCCGCCTTCGATGGTCTTCTCCTTCGTGCCTGGAACTGATTCCCCCAGATTCGTTACGACAATCCTTCTATCTCACCATCCACGATGGTGATGCGTTCTGCCTGTGGACTCTTGGGCAGTCCCGGCATACGGAGCATGTCACCCGCAATGGCTACAATCATCTCACTGCCACAGTTCAGGATGATATCACGGATACGGATGGTGAAACCCTCCGGTGAACCATAACGTGTAGAGTCAGCCGTAAAGGAGAACTGTGTCTTGGCAATACAGACAGGGTAGCGTGCAATGTCCTTGTCATCGGCGAAGATTTCCCTAATCGCCTCCAGGCGTTTCTTACCAGTCTTGGTCAATTCCATACCGGCAGCCCCATAAATGCGCTTACATACCTTTTCTATCTTTCCTTCTATCGTGTCGTTCTCCGGATAGGTGAAATGGATGGGCAAGGGACGGATTTTCTCAATGGTATCCACCACCTTCTGTGCCAGTTCCTCTGCGCCTTCACCACCTTTCAGGAAAGCCTCATTTACGGCGAATCCTACGCCTAAATCTTCACAGTTCTTCCGTACGATGTCTATCTCTTCCTGGATATCTGTGTCGAAACGGTTGAGTGTTACGATGACGGGTTGTCCGAAACCCTGCATATTATTGATGTGGCGATTCAGGTTTTTCAGGCCTTCCTTCAAGCCCTGCATGTTAGGTTCCTTAATGAGACTGACATCCACGCCACCATGCATCTTCAAGCCCTGTGTAGTGGCGACAATCACCACCAGTCTGGGCAACAGACCCGTTTTCTTGCACTTGATGTCGAAGAATTTCTCTGCGCCAAGGTCTGCACCGAAGCCTGCCTCCGTCACCACATAGTCGCTGTATGTCATGGCCATCTTTGTGGCCACCACACTGGAGCAACCGTGGGCAATGTTAGCGAATGGTCCCCCATGGATAAAGGCTGGTGTATTCTCTGTGGTTTGTACGAGATTTGGGTTAAGGGCATCACGTAACAATACGGTGATGGCACCTGCTACACCAAGGTCTCTGACACGGAAGGGTTTGCCCTCAGCAGTGATACCGAGCACAATGTTCTCTATTCTGCGCTGTAGGTCTTCCTCACTAGTAGCCAGACAGAGGATGGCCATCAGTTCCGAGGCGGCTGTGATGTCAAAGCCCGTCTCCGACACCACACCGTCACCACGTAGTCCTGTCACGATATTGCGCAGGGCCCTGTCATTCACGTCTAGCACACGTTTCCAGTAGATCTCACGCAGTGAAAAACCATCCTTGCGATGCTGGTAAATATAATTGTCGAGCATGGCACTGATCGTGTTATGGGCCGAGGTCACGGCGTGGAAGTCACCTGTGAAGTGCAGGTTGATTTTCTCCATCGGCAACACCTGGGCATAGCCGCCTCCGGCTGCACCACCTTTGATACCGAAGCAAGGACCTAATGATGGTTCACGCAGGGCTACAACGGCTTTCTTGCCTATCCTGTTCAGTCCCAGCGTCAGACCGATGCTCACGGTGGTCTTACCGATACCCGCCTTTGTCGGACTGATGGCGGTGACAAGTATCAAATTGCTCTGTTTGACACGCTCTTCGTCAATCATCGACACTGGCACCTTCGCCATATACCGTCCGTAAGGCTCTATCTTCTCAGGGTCTATGCCCAGTTGTGATGCGATATCGCCAATTGGTTTCAGTTCACATTCCCTGGCAATTTGTATATCAGTCTTCATAATTGAATCATATCATTAATCTGATAAAAGACACAGCGTTATAACTGATATTGCAACATGACCATCGTATAGGGAGCGAGGTCGAGGGAGAACTTCTTCTGGGCCTTGATCTGCTCGGTCTTGGGAGCGATGGGTTGGGCATCGTAGTTGTTTTCATCCTGGGCATTGCCAGTGAGGGTAGTCTTGGTGCCCACCTTCTTCAAACCGAAGCGGCTGAGGTTGATGTTGGCCTTCTTGGCATCGGCACTGGCGTTGACCAACTTCACGAAGAGTTGATGGGTCTTGACATTCAGGACTACCGACTGGCCATAGTGTACATCGACCTGAGGCTGCTGTACACCTGCAGCATCGCCTTCGAAACGGACACAGTCGCCATAGTAGTACTGACCTGCACTCTGTCCGAACATCTGCTGCACATAGTAACTGCAAGTGAGGTAAGGACGTTCGTTGTCGAAATAGATCAGGTCGGGGTTCCAGTTGTTGGTACCCTTCTTGGCAAAGAGAGGGGCATAGGATGTCATGCAGACCACATCGCCGTTGCGCTCCACATGGAGCAGATAGAGACCTTCGGCAAGGGCGTCGATGAGTTTCTTGTCCTTCGCGGCATACTCGCCCAGATAGACTTTCGTTTTACGGTCACGGGGATAGGCATCATACTGGCGCTTGCTGAGGAAATAGGTGTTGGGCTCGTAGTAATGTTCGTCGATGATAGGCATACCAATCTCGTCAGCCAGTTTCCAACCAGCATCCAAGTCGCGATTGCCAGGATGTGAGCCGGGACCTGCCGTACCCACGATGACAATTTCAGGATGCACCTTCGTCACACGCTCATAGATATACTTGAATCGCTCGATGAATTCGGGAGAAATGCGCTCCTCGTTACCCAGTCCGAGATACTTCAAATTGAAGGGTTTCGGATGACCTGCATCGGCACGCATCTTCGCCCATTTGTTGGTAGCGGGGTCGCCATTGGCCCACTCAATCAGGTCGATAGCCTCAGCCACCCACTCGTCCATCTCACTCATAGGCACCACATCCTGAGCCTGATCACGCATACCCCAACCACCGTTGGTACCCTGACAACTGACACCGCAGGGCAGGATCGGTAGCGGCTGCATACCCACATCCTCACAGAATTGGAAATACTCGAAGTAGCCCAAGCCCATGCTCTGATGGTAGCCCCAGGTGTTCTTGATACCCTTGCGCTGCTCCTTCGGACCGATGGTGGTCTTCCAACGGTAAGTATCCCAGAAGCCGTCGCCACCACCATGCACCACGCATCCGCCAGGGAAACGCATGAACTTCGGCTGCAGGTCGGCGAGTGCCTGAGCCAGATCCTTACGCAGACCATGACCCTTGTAAGTGTCCTGCGGCATGAGTGATACCATATCGATATCGAGGTCGCCTGTGGTGAGCACGAGGATTTGCAGGGAAGCCTTCTGACTGTCTTCCGCCGGTGTGAGGGCTGCACAGTACTGTTTCCAGGCACTGCCATCCACATCGAACGTCACGTCAGCCAACAGTTTCGGGTCTCTGGGAGGCCAGCCCTGCTGTGCTTCCACCAAAGCGACACGTACCTTCTTGGCACCGCCGATGTTACGGAAGAACACAGAGAAGTCATACTGGGCACCAGCCTTCACGCTAATACCATCGAAACCGTCGTTCTGGATACCGAAACCTGTCCAGCCCTTATAATCGTAATACTCCTTGGCACGTTCGGTGTGCAGACGCATGTAGGTGGGATTGTTGGCGTTCAGGGGATTGTCCATCCGCACAAACATCGTTCCCAGCGAGTGACCCGGGCGAATCTGTTTCCAGGCGGTACCAGGGCCCCAGCCGTCACGCTCAGCGGGACTGTACTCAAACGAGCCGTTTTGTACTAACTCGGCATAGAGACCACCGTCAGCGCTGCTGCTGATGTCCTCGAAGAAGATGCCGATCAATTCGTCACTAATGGCCTTGCCGCCAGCAGGGGCTTTCATGGCCTTCTGGGCAGAGATGCCCAACGAGACTGCCAAGAGGGCAGCGATTGCGATTACTTTTTTCATACTTTGAACTTTATGTTTATTTTTTTCTATTCATTTTTAACCAGACGGACTTCGTAAATCTCGCCAATCTGTTTACGGGGCTTGGCGACGAACTTCACGCGGACCTGCTGTTTGTCTTTCAGCAGTTCAGCAGGCACGGGGTAGGTCTCGTACTTGAATTCGGAGATACGGTACTTACCTGTATTGTTCACTTCCTTCACCAGCACATCGTCAACGAAGATATCAAACTCGTGGGTCTTCCATTCGCCTACGCCCCAGTATTTCAGACGCAGACTCAGGTCTGTCAGTCCACCTGTCTGCATCAGGTAACTGAAATAGTGACCATCTCTGGCATCACGGTAGAAAACATCATTGGAATTGCCCACCTGCGACTGATCTGTCTCCATCTTATGATCTGTCTCGGGCTGCTGTTCACCGGGCTGTACCTTATCGACGGTACGGGCCTCCAATGCCTGACGCTCCTGTTCTGCTTTTGCCAAGCCATCAAGATAACCCTTGTAACTATCCTCCGACAGGGCCAGCCAATACATCATATAACGGGCATCGTGGATTTCGAAGAATGGTTGTATCTCGTTGCGGATAGCATTTTCCATCTTCGTGGTAAGGGTGAAGTGGAGAGGCTTGCCAACAATGGGCTGCAACTGGTTGGCGATGTCGTCTATACTATTATTAATAAGGATAGGAGCCTCGTTGATGGGCAGTTTCTTACCGCTGGCATACTGTCCGAAGCGACTGTCATCGGCAACGAGGTGAGCCAAGTCCTCCGTACCCGTCTTCATACCGAGCAGGATAGGCCCGTGCATCAGGGCGATATACTGCGGTTTGTTGGGCAGGTACTTGATACTGTTATACATCGGGAAGGTGATATCCACCACATCACCCTTCTTCCACTGACGACTGATGGCGACGTATGAAGAAGGACCCGTGACGATGCTGACAGGCTTTCCATTCACCTTCACCTCGAAGGCACCTGGCTTCACCCAACCGGGATAGCGCACTTGCAAGGTAAACTGACCCTTGCCCTGAACGATGGTAATCTTACTGGTCTCGCTATAAGGAAAACCTGTTTCCTGACGAAGCACAACGGCTTTCTCCTTCCAGTTCAGTTCGGAGGCCACAAAGAGGTTCATAAACAAATTATCCTCCTTCTTGGTATACACGAACTGTCCGTATTTTCCGTGATTCTCCATACCCGTACCCACGCAGCACCACATCGCCTCATTTGGAGCCGAGTAGTTACGATAGTGACGGGGTCTGGCTGGGGTGAAATAGACATAGCCCCCATGCGTCGGATGCTGAGAGGAGAGGATGTGGTTGAAGGTAGCCAACTCGTAGTAGTCGGCATAGCGGGCCTCGGGATTCCTGCGATGCATATCCTCCGTCAGTTTCAGCATGTTGTTGGTATTACAGGTCTCAGGCCCGTCGATGTCATTGATAAAGTCCATGCAGGCCTCCTTACTGGGGAAGTGTTCACGACGGGAGTTTCCACCGAAAGCCAACGAACGTTCCCCTGTGACGATATCCCAGAAGAAGTTGGCAGCATTGTGGTACACCTCGTCGCCAGAGAGTTCGGAGATTCGTTCAAAACCTACGACCTTCGGCACCTGGGTGTTGGCATGCATATTATCAAGGTTGTCCTGACGCTGCGACATTGGGGTAAGCAGTCTGCGGTGAGAGAAGCGTTTTGCCACATCGAGGTACTTTTTATCTTTTGTGATGGCATAGGCATCAGCCAGTACCTCGTTCATACCACCGTGCTCATTACCCAACATCTGTTCCATCTGGGCATCCGAGAGACCTGCCGTCAGGTCGATGGCCCAGTCGCAGAAGCCCAGGAAGAGCGTCTTGGCCTGTTCATTGCCGCAATACACCCACGCATCACGCAGGCCCGCATACATCTTATGCAGATTATAGAAAGGCGCCCACGAACCGAAGTAGGTACCGAAGTTGCCTTTCTTAAATGTAGACCAGATCCGTTCACTGTTAGGCATACCGCCTACATAACCCTTGCCCCATTCGGGGTGGTTCTTGTTGTTGGCATCGGCACAGGTCTGCAACTCACTGATCATATATTCCATGCGCCGACGGCACTCCGCATTACCAGTGGCAGCGGCATTGACAGCCATTGCCGTGAGGTAGTGACCTCCCACATGTCCGTCCAGTCCGTCCCAGTTGGGATAGGCCTTTGCCTTCGGTGTCAGTCCCGCTTCTTTGAGATAGGGAGCCAACAGCCGGTCGCAATCATACTGCAACAACGTCTGGATATTCAGGTCTCGCGCCTTCTTCAACGGACCGTCGAGAAGGGTGACATCCCCAATAGGAAACTCATCGGCATAGAGCCGGTCTTGTGCCTCGATGCTCCCTACACTCAGGAGCATCATCATCGTGAAAGAAATCCTTCCAACGAACATCATCGTTTTGTTCATGATTCGGTAGTAATGATAATTCTGTGGCAAAGATAATCATTTTTTTCGGATTTCCTTGCTTATTTCGATGAAAAAGTGTATATTTGCCACCAAGTAATCGAAAACAACAACATTATGAGACGTTTCGTGGCCTTTGTAAGCCTTTTATTTTTCTGTATGGGCACAGTTGTAGCCCAGAGCGGGTATCCCTATACCCAAGTGCCGTTCACCTCGGTGAAGATTACCCCAAACACCTTCTGGGGCGACCGTATCAAGGCAGCCCGAGAGGTAACCATCCCCCTGGCATTTTCAAAGTGTGAGAGTGAGCACCGCTACAAGAACTTCGATATGGCGGCATACACCTTGCAGCACCCAGGACACGAGGGCCTGAAAACCCGAGAATGGGATGTGGCGAAGTTCATGGGTTTCTCTTTTGATGACACCGATGTCTACAAGACCATCGAAGGAGCCTCGTATGTCTTGCAGACCTATCCCGATGCTAAACTCAAAGCCTACATCGACTCCGTGCTCGATGTGGTGGGAGCGGCCCAGGAACCTGACGGCTATCTCTATACCGCCCGTACCATCAATCCGGAGCATCCCCACGGATGGGCTGCCAACAGACGCTGGGCCGCAGAGGAGCATGCCAGTCACGAACTCTACAACCTCGGACACATGGTGGATGCCGCCTGTGCCCACTATCAGGCGACGGGTTCCACGAAGTTCCTTGATATTGCCAAGCGCTATGCCGATTGCGTCGTGAAGGAAGTAGGTCCTAATGCCGGACAAGCCTGTGTGGTACCGGGCCACCAGATTGCCGAGATGGCTCTGGCCCGTCTGTATGTCCTTACTGGTGAAAAGAAATACCTCGATGAGGCCAAGTTCCTGTTGGACTATCGTGGCAAGACGGAACATAAGGACATCTACTCGCAGAGCGACAAACCCGTCGTGGAACAGACGGAGGCCTGGGGTCACGCCGTACGGGCCGGCTATATGTATGCCGGTATGGCGGATGTAGCAGCCCTCTTAGGTGATTCCAGTTATATCAAAGCCATCGACACTATCTATGAGAATATCGTGGGTAAGAAGTACTACCTGACGGGAGGTGTGGGAGCCCGTCATGCAGGTGAGGCTTTCGGAGCCGACTACGAACTGCCCAACCTGACAGCCTACAACGAGACCTGCGCTGCCATCTCGATGGTGTATCTTTTCGAACGCATGTTCCTGTTGCATGGCGACGCGAAATACATCGACTGTCTGGAACGTACCTTATATAATGGTGTCATCAGTGGCATGAGTGTCGATGGCGGTAAGTTCTTCTATCCCAACCCCCTTAGCAGTGACGGGCACTACCGTTTCAATGCCGACGGTACGATGACCCGCCAGCCCTGGTTTGGCTGTGCCTGTTGTCCCTCGAACCTCTGTCGGTTCATCCCCTCGATGCCGGGCTATGTCTATGGCGTACGTGACAACGATCTCTATGTGAATCTCTTTGCTGCGAATACTGCCACCATTCAGATTGGCGGTAAAGATGTTACCCTTGAGGAGTCCACAGACTATCCTTGGGACGGCGATATCGCCATAAAGGTACTGCAAAACAAGGCAAAGGCCTTCAATATGATGATCCGCATCCCTGGATGGGTACAGAACAAGCCGGTGCCCAGCGACCTCTATTCCTACAGCGACGATATCTTCTCCATGTATGAGATCACCGTCAACGGACAGCCTGTCGACAGCGAGTTGGAAAACGGCTATTTTGTTATCAATCGTAACTGGAAGAAGGGTGACGTCGTCCGCATCCATTTCGATATGCCTATCCGTACCGTTGTCGCCTCGCCGAGAGTGACGGACGATAGGGGACGTATCGCCGTAGAACGCGGACCACTGGTCTATTGCACCGAGTGGGCCGACAATGGCGACATCAATCCGCATCATCTCCTTCTGTCTCGTCAGGCACAGTTTGATGTGGCGCCAGACTATGCCATCGAGAACAAAGAAGCCGATGGCAAGACGTTCCACGTCACTGCCATCACCGCCAAGGCACAGGAAGCCTCTATTGCTGACGACGGCAGACTCACCGTGAAAGATGTCGCCATCAAACTCATCCCCTATTATGCCTGGAACCACCGTGGTGCCGGCAAGATGGATGTGTGGCTCTCCCGCAGTCTCAGCGGGCTCGAAGACTAAACGCAAAAAAGGCTTCCCGGTGTGGGAAGCCTTTTTCATTTGAAAAAAATGTTTAGAGGGCTGCGAAGTAGAGACCTGTTGTAGCAGCGTACTCTGCGTCGATGACACCCTGTTCGTTGAGGGTGAAGTCGCGCTCCTCGCCGTTCATAGTCACCTTGATGCTCTTACCGTCCTCGTTGAAACGGAAGATCTCCTTTGTCAGACCGTTCTGGCTCATCGACCAGCTGTTTTCTTTCTTGTTGTAGGTAAACAGTGTCACCACGCCGTTCGGATCTGTTACCTCATAACCGTTCTTCAACGTCTTCACGGCATAGAGACGGCCGTCCTGACCCATCACACTCTGTGTCTTACCGATGTTGGAGGCTACGGGATTGTCACCTGTCCAGAACTCGATGGTGTTCAGTACGAGGGCATCAACCAACGAGGAAACCGGATAACAGACGGCACCCAGTACAAAACCCACGACGGCATTGACAAACTTGTTGCTAGTCATATGTGTCTGCCAGTCGGCATACTTGTTGAACAGGCCCCAGGAGCCTACCATACATGAACTAAACAGGAAACTTCCTGCCATCAGGCATACAGCCACTTTCAAACTGATCTTTTTCATTTTTGAATTACTTTAAATGGTTAAACTATGTTGTTAATTACACGCACTTACAGATAGAAGATACTCTCCGGGCCCATGTTGAACAGCAGGTCGAGGATGGAGAGGTTCGCCAGGAAACCGTGCTTCTGCTGATACACCTGATAATAGGGCTTTGGCACGAAGTCCGCATCCGGTGCCGGGTGCTTCGGTTGTATCCCTTCGCGAAGATCATGGGGACTGTCCCCGTGATTCACGAAAACTTTCGTATATCCGACTTGCGGCTGAATATCAATCAGGTCACACATTTTCAGTCGGATTTCCTCGTTGAAATCGAGCAAAAACGTCCATCGCTTCTCGAAGAAAAGACGGATGTCGTCCTGATAGTAGTCAAAGAACGGACTCTCGCCGTAGGCACTCTGCAAGGCGTTCCAGTGCAGATGTCGCCAGTTGCCGTGATCACTGATCCGAATGTCTTTGATAAGCGGCGATGTACCCCTTTCTATAGGCACCGTCAAGGCCTGTACCCCGTTAGTGGTGGCAATCAGACAACGGTTGCGGTAAGTCTGTTTCTGAAAACTCTCCCACTGTTCTATTTCCACCGCCTCACTGCGATAGAGTTTCTGGTACCACTGCACGGGACCGAAGTAGGTCGTACTCAGCAACGTTGTCATTTCGGCAGGAATAGACGGTCTGAACGATACCCCTTCCAAAAGGGCGTCTTTGGGTCGTGGCTGAATAGTACCAGACAGGCCCGGCCAATGATACGCTCTTCAGGGATAAACCCCAACAGTTTACTGTCAATAGGATTGTTCTTGCTGACACTCCGCACCCAGTAGTAGTCCTGATCGTCGCAGGTCAGCAGTCCCGGCACCACGCAGGGTGCTTTTTTGATATACACCGTATCGCCCGGTACTGCCGTACACTGACAGATAAGCACCTGTCCTAATGAGTCCTCGAATGCGATGAAATCGCCTTTTTTCACTTCCTGTCGACAAAGACGACCATAATCGAACAGGCCACCTTTCTCACCTGTGCGCAAGCCGTAACTCCAACGGTTGATAACCACTCTGTCACCTTCCATAAACTGAGGAGCCAGTCCGTCACCTTCGATGGTACAGACTGTCATCACCAGTCCTCGGAAGACCAGCATCACCACAAAGGCAATCGCCAGGGCTATCAGGAATCTCAGCGCACTCTTCACTCCTTATTTGATATTATCGACAAATCGGAACAGTCTGCTCCAGCGGATACCGCCGAAGCCTCCACGGTCTGGATCCGATGACCACCAGATGAAGATGGGTTTACCGACGATATGATCTTCCGGCACGAAACCCCAGTAGCGGGAGTCGAGCGAGTTGTGGCGATTGTCACCCATCATCCAGTAGTAGTCCATCTTGAAGGTATATTCCTTCGCCTCCTGACCATTGATGAGGATCTTACCATCTTTCACCACCAAATCATTCCCTTCGTAGGTACGGATGGGGCGCTCGTAGATGGCGATATTATCCATGTTCAGCGCGATGGATTCGCCCTTTTTGGGAATCCAGACGGGACCGTAGTTGTCGCGAGTCCAGTGCATATTACCGTTCAACGGGTAGATATCCCACTCCTCAGCATCTTCGTTCGGGGTGATGTTGTCTACATAGCCCTGTTTCTTCAGTTCCTCTACGGCATGCTTCGTCAACGGCATATAACCGAGGGTATTCAGACTCATCAGGTCTTCCATCGTGATGCCGAGTTCCTTCATCACCTCATCGCTTAGGCCTTTTGTCAGTTTCAGTTTATAGGTGTACTGCACATTATCAGGCTCCTTATTGGCCTTTCCATCGAGATAAACGATATGATTCTTGATCTGCAAGGTCTGTCCTGGCAGTCCCACACAGCGCTTCACATAGTTCTCACGCCGGTCTGCCGGACGGGTGATGATCTCGCCATACTCCTGTCGGTTCTCCTCGATAAACTGTCTGCCGCCCTGATAGATGGCCTCAAACAACTGTCTGCGCACATCGACATCCAGTGAGTCCGGATTGGGGCGCTGCGGATAGCGCTGGTAACCTATCTCGTAGCAGAGACGGTAGAAGTCGAGTGCCTGGTATTTCATTGCCGAGCAGAGTGTGTCACCGGCGGGGTAGTTGAACACTACGATGTCGTTCAACTGTACATTGCCCAGTCCCTTCACACGACGGTAGTCCCACTGGGGCCACTCGATGTAACTCTTGCACTCTATCATCGGCAGCGTGTGCTGTGTCAGGGGCATCGTCAACGGTGTCTGCGGGATGCGCGGACCGTAACTCACCTTCGACACAAACAGGTAGTCACCCGTCAGCAGCGATTTTTCCAAAGAACTCGATGGAATCACGTAATTCTGGAAGAAGAACAGGTTGATGAAATAGACGGCTACCAGTGCGAACACCAGGGCATCCACCCACGACATGATCCACTTCACGGGACCTTCCGACTCCTTCCACCACTGCCACTTGATCTTCTTGGTGATATACACGTCAAAGATAAATGGGATGACCAGCAGTCCCCACCATGACTTCACCCAATACAAGAACAGCAGATACAGCACCAGCACGACGATAAATTTCGCCCACTGCTTCTTCATATTCAGTTTCTCTTTCTTTTTGTCAATCATAACACTTAAAATTTGAACATGTCTGAAATCGTCAGCAATCCCTGATGATCCTTCGTATACTCCGCTGCCAAAATGGCTCCCAGAGCAAAACCCTTGCGACTGTGTGCATCGTGGGTAATGGTGATCAGGTCGGCATCCGAGTCATAGCGGATAGTATGAATCCCCGGCACTTCACCACGACGGATATGATCCACACGCAGATATTTCTTATCGGTGGTATCCTCCTTCCACGCCTCCTTGCGGTCGATGTTTTCCACGATTTCATCGGCTAAAGTGATGGCTGTCCCACTGGGATGGTCCAGTTTATGTACGTGGTGCGTCTCTTCCATCTCCACATCGTACTGCGGGAACTGGTTCATGATCTTCGCCAGATAACGGTTCACTGCTGAGAAGATGGCCACGCCGATGGAGAAGTTCGAGGCCCAGAATAGCGTCTTTCCCTCGGCACAGGCTTTGCGCACATCCTCCCCATGCTCCGCCATCCAGCCCGTCGAGCCGGAAACCACCTTTACGCCCTTCGCCCAGGCCTTCAGGTAGTTGCCATAGGCCACCTGCGGCGCAGTGAACTCAATGGCCACGTCGGCCGATGCGAACTCAGGACTGTCGAAGTCCTGTTGGTTGTCAATGTCAATGATACTCACAATTTCATGACCACGGTCGAGGGCAATCTGTTCTATCATCTTGCCCATCTTTCCGTAGCCGATTAAAGCAATCTTCATATTTAATTCGAATTAAAACTGTGCAAAGGTAATAAAAAGAGGTGAGAGGAAAGAGGTGTGTGGTAAGAATTTATGATTATTTAAGTGCTGTTTTCAGATTTTCTGCGTATCTTTGCAGCCAAATGAAGACGACTTTATCATCCCTCATCGCTACGCTCTGTTGGTTGACAGCAGTTTTTTCGGTTGTTTCCACCTGTTCTTGCAAGGGTAGGGAAGTGGCAGTGGATCCGGAAGTAGAACGTCTGACGGCGGCTTGCCGGATAGACAGTACCACCCTGCGCACCATCCTAAACCCCGATTCCATCGAGGGTTTTGAGCAACTGAGTTCACTCTCGGCCCAAGCCTGGATCCTCGTTGATGACTCGACGGGTATGATCCTCAGCCAGAAATATGCTGACGAGCCAAGGGCCATTGCCAGTCTTACGAAGATGATGACCTGTCTGCTGGCTCTGGAGAATGGGGTGATGACAGACACCGTCAGCATCACCGAAGATGTGTTTATCGCCAAGGATTCCCGTGTGAAACTCGGCGATGCCTACGTGATGGACGACCTTATTTATGAGATGATGCTCCAAAGCGACAACGATGCTGCCTATGCCATTGCCAAGCATATCGGGGGCGACACCCTGCGCTTTTGTGACATGATGAACCAGAAAGCCGCCTATCTGGGCATGAAGAACACCCACTTTGCCAATCCCAATGGGATGCCCAACTACGAGAACTACAGTTCGGCAAGCGATGTACTGACGTTGGCTCGTTACTGTATGCGTGATTCTGTCTTTGCCGCCATCGTGGGAACCGTCGAAAAGGATATTCCCCTGATAGACCGTCGTCACATGCCTATCAAAAACACAAATGTGCTGTTAGAGAAATATGAGGGTTGCATTGGTATCAAAACGGGATTTACCCGGATGGCTGGCAACTGCCTCGCTTCTGCAGCCAGACGTAATGGCTCCACACTCTATCTTGTTCTTTTAGGAAGTCGTAGCATGTCCTCCCGTTTCAGTGAGTCCATTATCATTCTTGATTATGGCTTCCGTGTAATGGAGGAATTGAATCATCTTTCTCAATAACCTGCCTCAAAACTCAAAATAGTCATTTTGACTTTTCATTTTCCTGCCCCAAAACTGGGAGACGTTTATGCACACCGTGCAAAAGTCTGCCCCAATTCTGAGGCACGTTTATGCACCCCATGCAAAAGTCTCCCCCAAAACTGAGGCACGTTTATGCACCCCGTGCAAAACCTTCCCCCAATTCTGAGGCATGTTTTTGCACCCCCTGCAAAATCTTCCCCCAAAACTGAGGCACGTTTATGCACCCCATGCAAAACCTTTCCCCAAAACTGAGGCATGTTTATGCACCCCTTGCAAAAGTCTGCCCCAAATCTGAGGC
Organism: uncultured Prevotellaceae bacterium; assembly: GCA_902784565.1. Classification (GTDB taxonomy): domain Bacteria; phylum Bacteroidota; class Bacteroidia; order Bacteroidales; family Bacteroidaceae; genus Prevotella. The sequence continues at coordinate 59,411 of CACZVE010000015.1, read as the reverse complement.
ATGTTTTTGCACCCCCTGCAAAATCTTCCCCCAAATCTGGGGCACATTTTTGCACCCCCTGCAAAACCTTCCCTCAACTTTTAGGCAAGGTTTTACAACTTAAAAATGGTTTCTCCCGAATCTGAGGCATACGATTCCGATTTCTGAGGAATGCTATAGATTGAAGGGGGCACTCATTGATCTCGCAGATCGTATTCGCAGAGCAGCAGACTCGATAGACTAACGGTTTGTGATTTGCGCACAGAATCATTGAGAGACAAATCCTAAAGGCAAGACGTAAAAATCTTGCCTTTTTCTTTGTAGTTTCGTAAATAATCTCTATCTTTGCAACCAGAGCGGGAAGGACCCGTTCGGCAGAAGAAGCGTAATGCTCCAAACTTACTGTGAACGATATCAATAATTAAAAAACAAAAGAATATGAGAATAGCAAGACCCTTCTTAGTGCTACTCTTGGCACTGCTGCCTTTCGTTGGATGGGCACAACAAAAGAACTATGATGGTCAGCATGTCAGCATCAAGCGAACAACTGGTGATAGTATTCAGTATGATCTTTCGTTTCGGGTGCTGCAACTCAAGCCTGTTATAAAAGATGGTAAGATAAGTTGGTCTTTTTCTTTTCCGTGGCATGATATAAATGAATTCGTGATAGACGATGTTGTAAACATCGATTTCAGAAACAATAATTTTGATGAAGTTGAAGCTTCTAAGGCCCTGATTGACTTATACCATGAGATGGATGGGGATAATTGGCCTGATAGTTATAAAGAGAACTGGTGCACAAACAAGCCTATATGGGAATGGCACGGAATCAATGAGTATGACAAGAATGTTCCTTATGTTAGATCCCTTGATCTTCATGATATGTTTTTTGGTGCTAATGATGTCTCTACAGGAACCTTCACTAAGAGTATTGAACGAATGGGGCCTATACAAAATTTGAATATGGCTAACACACAGTTAGAAGGAAGTATTCCAGAGTATCTCGGTAACATTTATTCTTTAGAAATCTTGGATTTCTATGGAAACAAGTTGTATGGCACGATACCTGTATCCATTGCCAAACTACCTTTACTTAGTATGTTTGATATTCAAGATAATTTGTTTACGGGTCAACTTCAAGAAGAGTTTATTTGTGGTTTAATGGACAAACTTCCAGGTAATAATGTCAATCTCAACAATAATTTTTTTTCAGGTAAAATACCAGAAAAGATTATCAACCATCCCCAATTCTGTGATTTTTGGCCATCAATGATAACTCAAAGAGGAGAAGGACTAGACCTTTCAGACTTAAAGATTCCTGCACCGACCTTTTCAATGAAGGATATTAACGGAAATACTATAGACCTGAAAGAAGAGTATAAGAAGCATAAATACACCTTGCTTTATAAGTGGGGATTGTGGTGTCCATTCTCTGAAGCATTAAATCAAAAGATGGTACCAGTATATAATGCCTATAAAGACAAAGGATTTGAAATAATTGGTATTCATCATGATCTGAGTGGTGATGATGGTTTGGCTGATTATCTAAAAGATCATGATATTCCATGGAATAATGCAATAGCCAAAGACTGGAGTTGGGGAGGAACTGGCGAAGGACGGGCAATCTTCCAGTGGGGAGGAACGCCTAACGTCTTTTTAGTTGACCAAAATGGCGTAATAGTATTTAATAGTTTGAGTGACGAAAAAGGAAAACTACCCTTAACTTATGATCGAAACGAAAGGCTGTTCTCTTATTTAGAGGAAATATTTGGTCCTGTTAATTTTAACTTCTATACTTCTACCGACTATTCTCATGATGGTGAGGTTCTAACATTACAGAAAGCGACTCAAGGACAAGGCATAGACCTCGTATTTGTTGGCGAAGGATATACTGATATGGATTTGGAAAATGGCGAAGGATATGAATGGAATATGAATCAAGCAATGGATAAGTTCTTTGAATATGAACCTTATCGATCTTTACAGGATCGCTTCAATGTATATGCTGTAAAGGCTGTTTCGCCCAATGCAGAATTCTTTGGTAATGTAGTTCACGCAATTGACGAAGATGCTGCAAAGGCATTTGAATATGCCTCAAAGGTACCCGATTTGATTCCTAATCGCCCGATGCACGTTTGTGTAATATACAAAGAAGATATTGGGAAACGCAGTTACTGTAACTTGCTGGAGGATAATTCATTTGTTTGTTATTCGATGGACGGCGTTTCCGACGTCTTAAACCACGAGGCAGGTGGACATGGTTTCGGAAAGCTGATGGATGAGTATGTGGAATATACTGGTATGACACTGCCTGAGAATAGTAAGACAGAGATGGAGAACCAATGGACTACTCTCGGATGGGGCGCTAACGTGGATTGGCGTTCTGATCCGACGGAGGTGAAGTGGTCGAAGTTTATCAGTGACGAACGTTATGCCGATGAGAAGATAGGTGTCTATGAAGGTAGTTATCTTTACCAGTTTGGTGCTTATCGTCCTACGGAGAACAGTATGATGCGCTATAATAATGTTGGCTTCAACGCTCCATCCCGTGAGGAAATTTATAAACGTGTGATGAAGGAGTCGGAGGGCGATGGCTGGACGTATGACTACGAATCATTCGTAACCTTCGATGCAGCAGGCCATCAGCAGTTTGTCGATGCTTTGAATACCAATATGGCTCGCCAGAAGGGTGGCAAGAAGGTGCAGCAAGTTCAGCGCACGGCTCCACCTGTATTCTTAAAAGGGACTTGGCGTGATGCACTGAAAAAGAATAAGAAGTAAGAAACGTTGTCGAACATTAAGAAGAAAAGAAAGATGAAAACGATAAAACATAACTGCAAGTGTTGGGCAATACTGCTTTACTTGCTCGTTTGGCTGCCCATAGAAAGTATGGCCCAGACAGTACAGTTTGAGATGGTGGTCGAGAAGACTGACGGAACGGAAATAGCCTTCAGGATTACGGATGACTATCCAGTACTTCAATATCTATATGGTGGTGAAGATGGCATAAACACACTCGAAATTCAGACGGCCAATGGTTATACGTCTGTCCCATGTCCAGAAATCAAGCGGCTCATCACTCGTGAAGCGAAAGTAATTCCTGGCGATGCCAATGGCGATGGAAGAGTGGATATTGCAGACATCGTCGTGGTGGTGAACTATCTCACGGGCAATGAATCTGGCGATTTCATATTTGATGATGCTGATGCTAACAAGGACGGTACAGTGAATACTTCAGATATTGTGCAGATAGTAAAAATCATCATGGGCAATTAAGCAAGGATCTAATAGATCAATCAACAATACGGATTAGTTTTGACAGGGGCTGGCAGTGATGTCGGCCCCTGTTCGTATACCTTAATTATATAAAAAAATCGTAAATTATTCTGCTGTTACGAGGGATTTGCGTAATTTTGCAAGCTGAAATGAGTATAACGCGTATAGTTAGGAAAGTGTTCGAGGCTCGCCAGAAGGAACTGGAGAAGCATCAGAACGGGGGACAGGCATTGCAGGAAGCCGTGCTGAGTCGTCTGGTTGCTGAGGCTCAGGACACAGAATACGGACGGAACCACGCCTTCGCTTCCATGAAGGGCTACGAGGATTTTGTGAAGCATATTCCCGTGAACACCTACGAGGAGATGAAAGGCGCGATAGACCGTATGCGACATGGGGAGGCTGATGTTCTCTGGCCAGGTCGTGTGAAGTGGTATGCGAAGTCGTCAGGAACCACCAACGACAAGTCGAAGTTCATTCCCGTGAGCAGGGAAGGTCTGAAGCGGATGCACTACCAGGGTGGTTTCGACGCTGTAGCGATGTATCTGCGTAACAACCCGAAGTCGAAGATCTTCGACGGACGGGCTCTGATACTTGGTGGCAGTCATGCACCGAATTATAATCTGAAGGACTCGTTGGTGGGTGACCTCAGTGCCATCCTGATAGAAAATATCAACCCGTTGGCCAATCTCGTCCGTGTGCCGAAGAAACAGACCGCCCTGATCTCCGACTTTGAAATCAAGCGTGACAAGATAGCCCGTGAGGCAATGAACAAGAATGTGACAAATATCTCTGGTGTGCCATCTTGGATGCTCTCCGTGCTGACACGGATGATGGAAATCACAGGTAAGACACATCTGGAGGAGGTCTGGCCGAATATTGAGATGTTCTTCCACGGCGGTGTGGCCTTTACGCCTTACCGCAAACAGTATGAGCAACTCATCACCTCTTCCAACATGCACTATATGGAGACGTATAATGCCAGTGAGGGTTTTTTCGGTCTGCAGGATGATCCGACAGACAAGTCGATGCTCCTGATGCTCGACTATGATGTGTTCTATGAATTCATTCCGATGGATGGTGGCGATCCTGTGCCGTTGTGGGGAGTAGAGACGGGTAAGAATTATGCGATGGTGATCTCCACCTGTTGTGGTTTGTGGCGCTACGAGATAGGCGACACTATCCAGTTCACGTCGACCAATCCGTATAAGTTTATCATCACAGGTCGTACGAAGCATTTCATCAATGCCTTCGGCGAGGAACTGATTGTGGATAATGCCGAGAAAGGACTGGCCTACGCTTGTGAACAGACTGGTGCCGAGGTGTCGGAATATACGGCTGCCCCTGTCTTTATGGATGCGAATGCGAAGTGCCGTCACCAGTGGCTCATCGAGTTTGCCAAACGGCCTGCCGACCTGCAGCAGTTTGCGGAATTGCTCGACAAACGTCTGCAGGAAATCAACAGCGATTACGAGGCCAAGCGCTATAAGAATATCACCTTGCAGCCCCTCGAGATCATCGAGGCTCGTCAGAACCTCTTCAATGATTGGTTGAAACAGCGTGGGAAGTTGGGCGGACAGCACAAAGTACCTCGTCTGAGTAATTCGCGTGACAATATCGAACAACTGCTGACACTTAACAAGTGAATAGTGAATAGTGATGGGGAAAGATAAACGTTTTAACGGTATGAGATTATTGCCAATAATAGCATTGGCATTATTCACTATTCACTATTCACTATTCACTATTTCTTGTGCAAGGATGGGATCACCTGATGGTGGCTGGTTTGATGATGATCCGCCCCAGGTCATAGGAGCATCGCCAGCAGACAAGGCCACGAATGTGAAGCAGAAGAAGGTGACCATCTACTTCGATGAATATATCAAACTGGAGGATGCGACGAACAAGGTGATTGTCTCGCCCCCTCAGTTGGAGATGCCTGATATCAAGGCTGCCGGCAAGAAGATTGTGGTGGAACTGAAGGATACGCTGAAAGAGAACACCACCTATACCATCGACTTCAGTGATGCCATCAGCGACAATAATGAGGGTAATCCGATGGGTAACTACACCTACAGTTTTTCAACGGGTGAGCAGATTGATACCTTTGAGGTGTCAGGTTATGTGTTGGATGCCAGTAACCTGGAGCCTGTGAAGGGCATCTCTGTGGGACTCTATGCTGATCTGGCCGACTCTGCCTTCAAGACCAAGCCGATGATGCGTGTCTCACGTACCGATGGCCGGGGTCATTTCGTGGTGAAGGGTGTGGCACCCGGAACATATCGGGCCTATGCCTTACAGGAAAACGACGGTGACTTCCGTTTTTCCCAGAAAAGTGAGATGATTGCCTTCAGTCACGACACCTTCGAGCCTTCATCGAAGCCTGACACCCGTGTGGATACTGTCTGGCGCGACTCACTGCATATCGATGCCCTGTTGCAGGTGCCTTACACCCATTTCCTGCCCGACGACATCACATTGCTTGCCTTTACCCATCTCCAGACAGACCGTGTGTTGTTGAAGACGGAGCGTGTGGAAGCGAATAAGTTCTCGATGTATTTCACCTATGGCGACTCCCTCCTGCCGGAGATCAAGGGTCTGAACTTCAATAGCGACAGTGCCTTCGTTATCGAGGCTAATGAACAGCGCGACACCATCCATTATTGGTTGCGCGACACGATGCTTGTCAATACAGACACCTTGTTGATGGATATCTCCTATCGGATGACAGACACCCTGGGTAATCTCGTGTTGCATACCGATTCAGCCCTCGAGGCACTGGCAAAGGTCCCATACGAGAAACGTATGAAGGAGCAGGCCAAGGAAATCGAGAAGTGGCAGAAAGAACAGGAAAAGAAGAAGAAGCGAGAGGAGAACTATGACTCCATCTATCCCGTGAAACCTCTGGAGCCGAAGTTTAATGTGCCCAATCAGTTGGATCCTGATCAGAGGGTAACCATTGAGATGCCTGTGCCGTTGATGCATTGTGACACCTCTGCCGTCCATCTCTATTCGCAGATAGACTCTCTCTGGTATATCGCCGAATGCGAGTTCCGTCCTGTGGAGAATACCGTCCGTTACTATGAGATCATCGCAGACTGGAAACCGGGTTTAGAATATAGTCTTGAGATTGACTCTGCCGCCTTTGTAGATATCTACGGACTGGTGTCGAAACCCTATAAACAGGGAATCAAGGTGAACAAGACGGAAGATTTCAGTTCGATGCTGTTCAATATCAGTGGGATTGATGCCGTCGACTCTACCATCGTCGTGCAGATGATTGACAGCAAGGATGCGATAATCAAGGAGGTGCGCGCCAAAGGCATGGTGGCCAAATTCAACTATGTGAAGCCGGGCAAATATTATTTCCGTGCCTATATTGACGTTAACAGCAATGGAAAGTGGGATACGGGCGACTATGATGCCGACCTTCAGGCAGAAGCTGTGTATTATTATCCAAAGGAGATAGAGTGTAGGGAGAAGTGGGACGTCACGGAATCCTGGAACCTGACCGCTACGCCCCGTTTCAAGCAGAAGCCTCAGGCCATCACGAAGCAGAAGCCTGACAAGGCCAAGCAACTCAAGAACCGCAATGCCGAACGTGCCAAGCAACTCGGTATCGAGTATCTTAAAACTAAGGGAGTCAGACTATAAAAAGTAAAAAGAAAAAATGGATATGAAGAAAAAAGTATATGGTATGGTAATTGGTATGGTAAGAGGTCTTTTGCCTTTTTACCTTTTTACCTTTTTACCTTTATCTGTTTCCGCGCAGTGCGGCATAGAGAATACAGCGTTTAAGTCAGGAGAGTCACTTGAATACGACCTCTACTTCAACTGGCAGTTTATCTGGGTGAAGGTAGGATCGGCTTCGATGGACACTAAGATGGCGAAGTTTGAGGGCAAGGATGCCTGGAAATCGTACCTCATCACCCGAGGCAATAACAAACTCGACAAGTATTTCATGATGCGTGATACGTTGCTCAGTTACTGTAACACGGACCTCTCCCCACTTTATTTCCGCAAGGGGGCCCGGGAGGGAGACCGGTATTATGTGGACGAGATCTGGTACTCTTATCCCGGCGGCAACTGTCAGTTGAAGAAGCACCGTATCGATGCTGACGGTGAACAGCATTGGAAGACCAGCACCTATAAGAACTGCATCTACGACATGATGTCGATCTTCCTCCGTGCCCGCAATTTCGACGCGTCGAAGATGAAGAAGCATCAGACTATCACCATGCCTATCAGTGATGCACGTCACCTGACGAACTCATGGCTCGAATATCGTGGCAAGGAGAATTTCAAGATGAACGGCACAAAGGAAAAATTCCGTTGTCTGGTCTTCTCATTCTATGAGCGTGAGAATGGCAAGAGTCACGAACTAATACGTTTCTATATCACCGACGACCAGAATCATATCCCTGTGCGTCTGGATATGTTCCTCAGTTTCGGCTCGGCCAAGGCTTTCCTCAGGAGTTATACGGGTGTGCGCAGTCCGATGACGTCGAAGATCAAGTAATCTTATAGTTCTTCGTCAAACGGGGCGGCACTGATACACTTGAGGTTTTTCTCTAATTGTGCCGTACTACTGGCACCCACGAGGACAGAAGTGACACCTTTCTGGTGGAGAATCCAGGCAAGAGCCATCTCTGCCAGTGTCTCACCGCGCTTGCCGGCTATCTCATTATAATCTTTCAGTTTCTGTAAGAGTTCCGGCGTCAACATCTCTTTCCTCAGGAATTTCTCCTTGGCCATTCGACTGTCTGCTGGGATACCATTCAGGTAGCGGTCTGTCAACAGACCTTGGGCCAACGGGGAGAAGGCAATGAATCCCACACCTTTCTCGGCGCAGAAGTCGAGGATGCCCTCATCCTGTGGCTTACGATCAAGCATATTGAGACGTCCCTGATAGATAAGCAGGGGTGCGTCGTGGGCTTTCAGATAGTTATAGCCAAACCTCAGTGCTTCCAAAGGCCAGTTGGAAATGCCTACATAGAGCGCCTTCCCCTGACGGACCATATCCACTAATGTCTGTAATGTCTCTTCCAATGGGGTGTTGGGATCGTAGCGGTGACTATAGAAGAGGTCTACATAGTCTATTTTCATCCGTTTCAGGCTCTGGTCGAGTGAGGCCATCAGATACTTACGACTGCCCCAGTCGCCGTAAGGTCCGGGCCACATGTCATAGCCTGCCTTCGTCGAGATGAAGAGTTCATCACGGTAAGGACGAAAGTCCTCGTCCATCAACTGCCCCAGTGTTTCTTCGGCGGAGCCATAGACGGGTCCGTAGTTATTGGCCAGATCAAAGTGGGTGATGCCGTGATCGAAGGCGTAGCGTGTGATTTCGCGACTCCGCTCGTAGGGGTCCACGTTTCCGAAGTTATGCCAGAAACCGAGGCTCACCTTGGGCAACAACACGCCTGAACGTCCACAGCGCTCATATTCCATCCCATTGTCGTAGCGGTTCTTGTCCGCGAGATACTGTTCTTTCATATTGTTTGGTTTTTATCTTCTGGTTGCAAAGATACGAATAAGTGAGAAGAAAACCAAAAAGAATGAATAATTTTTGTCAAGTGAGAGAAATTTTCGTATATTTGCACGCAAAAACAGAAAGCAATGACAACACAAGAGAAAATGCAGTCGTTCACGGATGCAGGGTTGTATGAACAGGATCAGTTCATCGACTTTGAACCTGAAGGACATATTTATACTTATAGGAAACAGGAGTCCGGAGTCTGGAGTCAGGAACGGCTTCTGCCTGTCAGTTCACTGATAGCCTATTTCTTCGAACCCTTCGATGCAGAGGCTGCGGCCCGTCGACAGTATGAACGTTATGGTTTTCCCATCGAGGAGACATTGACGAAATGGGACCGTAATGGCAAGATGGCCTGTGAAGTGGGCACATTCGTACACGAACAGACGGAGAACTTTTTCCGTGATGGGACATTCGGAACCGATTGTGTCTTTGAGTATGGAGGAACCACAGAGCATATCAGTGTGGAGCGGGAGAAGCAACATTTCCTTCGTTTTATCGAGGATTATCATATCAAACCCTACCGTCAAGAGTGGCCAGTCTTTGACACGGAACTGAACATTGCGGGTACCATCGACATGATTTGTAAAGAGAACGATGGTGAGTTTACCATCTACGACTGGAAACGTAGCGGTAAGGTGGTGAACACCTTGGGACAGCCTATCGTGGAGGCCTTCGGCGGACGGACGGGCATCAATGGCATCAGTCTGCCAGACACACCTTATTATCATTATTGTATGCAGCAGAATCTTTACCGCTATATGCTTGAGACCCACTACGGCATTCGTGTCAAGGCCATGAATCTCGTGGTGCTCTGTCCTGACTATCCCACCTATTACATCGCTCCAGTCCCCAAGATGGACGATGTCATCGGTCAAATCGTCGCTGCCTGTCACATGAACGACTTAGGACACAGTCTGTTACCGTAATTTTTTGGAGAATTATTTGTTTGTCATCAGAAAATTTTATATCTTTGCCCCCAGGAAATGAATAATGAAACCATCAGACTAAGTAACTTGAGCATCGGGTATCGTGGTAAAAACGGTACACGGGTGGTGGCGGCAGGTATCAATGCAGCCATCAGAAGCGGGGAACTGACTTGTCTGTTGGGTGCCAATGGCGTGGGAAAGTCCACATTGCTCCGTACACTCTCTGCCTTCCAGCCGAAACTCGACGGCGACGTGCTGATAGAAGGACGGGAGATTACGACGTTCAGTGATAAGGAACTGAGTCGGATGATTGGTGTGGTGCTGACGGAAAAACCCGACATCAGGAATATGTCGGTACGCGAACTGGTGGCATTGGGGCGTTCGCCCTATACTGGTTTCTGGGGAACCCTGCATGAGGATGACTGGCAGGTGGTGGATGAGGCCATCAGCGCCGTCAGGATAGAACCGCTCCGGGAACGTATGATCCATACCCTCTCTGATGGAGAACGACAGAAGGTGATGATTGCCAAGGCACTGGCACAACAGACACCCGTCATCTACCTCGACGAGCCGACGGCCTTCCTCGATTTCCCCAGTAAGGTGGAGATGATGCAACTGCTCCGTCAACTGGCTCAGACGCAGCAGAAAACCATCTTCCTCTCGACGCACGACTTCGAACTGGCCCTGCAGGTGGCCGACACCCTCTGGTTGATGGAGTCTCAAGGGCTCAGCGTGGGAACACCTCGGGAATTGGCCAACTCTGGGGCACTCGCCCGATATGTGGAACGACCTGGTATCACCTTCGACCCTATGACACTGACAGTGAACATCAAAAAATAAACAGTTATGACCTACGGACACGGAGACGACACATACCGCTACGGTGATCAGATTAAGATAAACTTCAGTTCTAACATCTACCAACGGGCAGATCTTTCAGAACTGAAGCAATATCTGGCTACACGGCTCGACGCGATAGGCAACTATCCGGAACCGGAACCCCGGGCCTTGGAGGCTCTGATTGCAGAAAAGTTGGAGATATCTCCCGATATGGTGATGGTGACCAATGGTGCCAACGAGGCCATCTATCTCATCGCACAACTTTATCGTCATTGGGCTTCTGTCATTCCGCAGCCCACCTACAACGAATATGCCGATGCTTGTCGGATGTTCGGACATACCATCTCCTACGATCGTAATGATGAACTCAATATACTGCCCGAAGACCGTATTTACTGGTTGTGTAATCCTGACAACCCGACGGGTAATGTGCTACTGAAATCGCTTATCACCCATATAATCCGCAAGCATCCTCGCTACCTCCACGTTATTGACCAGAGTTACGCAAACTATACTCTCCAGCCTATGCTCCAACCGAAGGAGTTGTTGGACTGCTATAATGTGATGATTATCCAGTCGCTTTCGAAGAAATACTGTGTCCCTGGTCTCCGACTCGGTTACCTGACGGCTTCACCTATTATTATAGAACGCCTGCGCGATATCCGTCAACCCTGGACGGTGAACGCTCTCGCTATCGAAGCCGGGAAATGGCTGGTAGAGCATGACCCGAAGGTACTACCCGACCTGAATGAATATCTGGAAGAGGCTCAACGACTCAAACAGGCACTGGCTGAGATAGAGGGACTGATGGTGATGGATACGCAGACACACTATATGCTGGTGAACATCGACTGGGCCACGAGTCTGGAATTGAAAAACTGGTTGATTGAAAATCATGGTATCCTGATTCGTGACGCTTCCAATTTCCACAGTCTCGATGATCACTGTTTCCGTGTGGCATCCCAGACACCAGAGGAGAATGATGCCCTGATCAGTGCCATCAAGGCATACCGCGAAGAAAAGCAATAGTTTTTATTTCCTGCCCTTGGTAATGACATAGATGATGACTGGCGCACCCATAATAGGTGTGACAGCATTCAGGGGTATGACACCGTTCTCACCGGGCAGGAAACAGATGATGTTACAGACAAGAGCCACGATGGCACCACAAAGGATGGTGGCAGGTAGGAGTACACGGTGGTTGTCTGTCGTCAACAGCAATCTGGCGATATGGGGTACTGCCAGTCCGATGAAGGCCACAGGTCCGCAGAAAGCAGTAGTGATGGCAGTCAGAATACCCGTCACAATGAGTAGCCAGTTTCGGGTGCGCAGGATGTTTATGCCCAAATTCTCCGCATAGCGGTCACCCAGCATCAATGCATTCAGGGGTTTGATAAGCAACAATGCCCCGATGAGTCCCACGATGGTAATGGTGGCAAAGACTGGCATGGTCTTCATCGACACGCCGCCGAAGGAACCCATTCCCCATACCATGTACGACTTCACACCTTCATCCGTTGCGAAGAAATTCAGCAATGAGATGGCAGAATTGGAGATATAACCAATCATGATACCGATAATCAGTAGCATCACGTTGTTTCTGACGATACTGGAAAAGAAGAAAATAACAGCCATCACCGCCATGGCTCCGATAAAGGCCGCTATCAAGATTGCCACAAACCCCGAGATGCTGACGGAACCTGCTGAGATACTACCGCCTAAAAGCAACATCACCAGTGCCACCCCCAGTCCAGCGCCACTGTTGATACCAAAGATACTCGGTCCAGCCAACGGATTGCGAAAAGCCGTCTGCAACATCAGTCCACTGACAGCCAATGCCCCACCGCACAACATAGCCGTAATGGCTTGTGGCAATCGTGACTCGAGGATGATAAATCGCCAGGAGGGTTTTGCTGTCTCGTCGCCCAACAGGATCTGTACGACATCCGTGACAGGAATCTTGATGGATCCCATCACCAGATTGAGTGCAAAGAGAACGACGATCAACAGTCCCAATCCGATACAATAAAACGTACCTTTATTCATTTAGACGTGACAAAATTACTAAATTCTTGTAACAAAAAGCGAAATAATTGCCGAAAAAGTTTTAAATGCCCCATTTATTTTGTATTTTTGTAGCGGAAAATAATAGTTACGCTAATGACAATAAAACAATTCCATGCTGTCTTGGTAGGTTTTTTACTCCTGACAGCCATCCCCGCAACAGCCACGAAAGTGATTGGGCTCAAAGTGATCGACAAGGATTACCTCATGGTACATTTCCGTGACGGTGAAGTACATTACAGGGATAGCGGCACAGGAACAAGTGCCTATCTTGGTCATTCCTTTGCCGAAGGTGACGATACGTTGCTCGTCTTCGGCGAACGCCTGAAGGTAGATGAGGCGCAGAAGGCCGGTCTGTGGAGAATTAGTTCCGCAGACGATAAGTCTTTCACTACTGCCCAGCCTTTGAATGTCTGGCGGAAGTCGAAGCCGATGAATACCGACAATACCCTGAAGAGCGAACTCGACCACTGGCTCTTCCTCCAGTTGCCGCAGTCCATGAAACAGGGTCGTACCTATACCGTCACCATTCCCAAAGGTATTGGTGCTGATAAGGAAGCAGTCACGGTTTGCTTCGACATCTGGAATGCGCAGTCGGAGGCTGTCCACGTCAACATTCTGGGCTACTCGCCGGCAGAAGCCCTTCATGCTGCAGACCTCTACCAATGGTTGGGTGATGGTGGACAGCGTGATTATAAGGCCTGGGAGGGTAGGAAGGTCTGGCTCTATCAGGTCACTACGAAGAAGAAACAGAGTGCCGGAACGGTGAAGTTCTGGAAGTCTGCTACCGCTGCCGACAAGGAGGCTGGTGGCAAGAACCTGGTGGGTACGGATGTGTGGAACATCGACTTCAAGGGAGTGCAGCCCGGCTGCTATCGTCTGGTGGTAGAAGATGTGGGCTGTAGCATGGACTTTGAGATAGGCAACGAGGTCTATTATGAACCCTATCGCTATTCCGTCAGGGGTTACTACTATATGCGTTTGGGCGAACCGATTGATCCGGAGCATGTCTGGCCCGTTCCCCGTCAGCCGCAGTTCATCCCAGAGACAGATCCCAAAGGATTCACCGTCTACAAGACCGATTTCCATCCTTGGAGTCAGGGTTGGCGCGAATTGCGCACCGATGTCTGGGATGAGCCCCACTTCAAACCCCTGAAGGCTTCTATCTTCTGGAAGCACCGTCTGCCGGGTAATCCTGTGAATACGGAGGTCAAGGGTGGTCACTCCGATGCCTTCGACTGGGATCGTCATTTGGCTCATGTCAGTAATATCTACGACATGCTTCTGCCCTATATCCTCACGAATGGTCGTCTTTCGGAGGATGCCTTGGGTATCCGTGAGAGTGGCAACGGCATCCCTGACCTCATCGACGAGGCTCGTAACGAGGTGGATTTCTTCCTCTCCATCCGCGACGGGGAGGCCTATTCGCAGGGTGTCACCAATCCCTGCAATGACTGGAGTGTGATGTTCCAGGCCGGCTGTACCACGATGGCTGCCTGGGCCAATGCCGCCAACTGTGCCGTACTGGGTGAAGCGTTCCGTTTGCAGAAGAATGATTCCCTGCGGAAATACTACACCGACGAGGCCATCAAGGCTTTCCGCTTTGCCTCCAAGCAGGAGAACCAACAACTCGACGACTTGCAGGATATTGGCAGTATGTCAATGCGGGGTCGCGACTTCCGTCAGTTGGCTGCCGCCTTCCTCTATAACCTCACCGGCGACGAGCAGTGGGAGAAGATCATGGCAGAAGAGAGTATGATCAAGAACGGACAGTCGTTGCTCTTCAACAAAGGTCGTCAGGGATTCTTCGGTATCGGTGTGACCAACCAGTATAAGGAGAGTGACATCCCCTTCTGTCAACTCTGGGCGGCAGCCGCCTATATCACCTGTCCCCATCCGCGTCATTTTGCCGAACTCTATCAGAATCTGAAGAGTAGCATTAATGCACAGGCTGAGGCATATAATATCAGTCATGTGGCTGAGCGTCCTTCACGTCGTGCGGCTAATGACAGCCGTTGGCAGGTGTCACAGAACCTGCAATTGGTGATGATGGCTCATTACCTCGCTGACAAGAACCGCAAGAAACAGTTGGAACAGGTGATGTATACCGAGGCTGGTTGGGCTCTGGGTCGTAATCCTGGAAATATCGTGGAGATGACAGGTTTGGGTGAGCGTCATATCACCGATGTTTATACCACAGGCCGTAATGACGGTGATCCTGGTACGCATCCAGGACAGACACCTTTCAACGGCACAGAGACCTGGTCGCCAGGCAATGGTGGTGATGCCCGCATCCTGTTGGACCGTTGTTATCCATCCTGGAATGATGGTGGCTGGCCCCGTCAGGAGTCGTACTTCAACCAACGGTATATGTGGGTGAATGGTGAGTTCACGCCTCGTGAGACCATGCGTGGTAAGATGGCACTTTTAGGTTATCTTTACGCTATTAGATAGAAACAAGACTAACAATAACGCTATATGAAGAAAACAATTATTATGATTGCACTGACCTGTGCCGTTGTCGTTGCACAGGCCCAGCAGCCCGCCATCCCTCGAGATGCGAATCTGGAAGCAAAGATTGAGAAGACCCTCGCACGTATGACCCTCGACGAGAAGATTGGTCAGATGCTTGAACTGAATCTCGACATCATCGGAAAGATGACGGTAGAGAATGCAAAAGTGGATCGTGAGAAAGTCCGTTCCGTACTTCAACAGTATGGCAGGTCTACCCAGGAGATTGACAACATGTTGAAGATGACCGATCAGCAGATCATCGACCGTCTGGGTGCCTTCCCTGTGGACATTTATCAGGGTGAAACCAAACGGGTATGGAAACTCAACGAGGTAATGCTCGACACACTCATCTCCAAGTGGAAGGTGGGTTCCATCCTCAATGCCCCAGGCTCAAGTGCTGCCAGCAAGGATGACTGGCAGAAATGGATCCGTCTGATTCAGGAGAAGTCGATGAAGTACCTTGGTATCCCCGATATCTATGGTCTTGACCACAACCACGGTGTCACCTATACGCAGGGTGGCACCCTCTTCCCACAGCCTATCAATATCGGTGCTTCATTTAATACTGATCTGGCTTTCAGGGGTGCAGAGATTACAGCCTACGAGAGTCGGGCATCCAACTGTCCTTGGGTGTATAACCCAGTCGTTGACTTGAGTCGTGATCCCCGTTGGCCTCGTGTCTGGGAGAGTTTCGGCGAGGATGCCATCGTCAACTCCAAGATGGTAGTGGCAGAGATCAAGGGCTATCAGGGTGATGATCCCAACCACATCGACCAGTATCATGTGGGTACCAGTACCAAGCACTATTTCGCCTATGGTGCCCCTTGGACGGGTAAGGATCGTACGCCAGCCTATCTCTCACCACAGATGATCCGTGAGAAATACTTTGAGCCTTTCAAACAGGCCGCCCTTGCTGGAACTCTGACGATGATGGTCAACTCCGCTTCTATCAACGGTGTCCCCGTTCACGCCAGTTATGAGTATCTGACCAAGTGGCTGAAAGAGGATCTGCAGTGGGATGGTTTCCTCGTCACCGACTGGGCCGACATCAACAACCTCTTCTCTCGTGAGAAGGTCGCAAAGGATAAGAAAGATGCTATCCGCATCGCCATCAATGCCGGTATCGACATGTCGATGGATCCTTATAGTGTGGAGTTCTGTATTCTGTTGAAGGAACTGGTGAATGAGGGTAAGGTGAAGATGTCGCGTATCGATGATGCTGTGCGTCGTATCCTCCGTGCAAAATACCGCCTGGGTCTCTTCGACCAGCCGAATACGGGTGGCAAGGGCTTCGAGAAATTCGGCTCTGACGAGTTTGCTGCCGCCTCTCTCCAAGCCGCAGAGGAGTCTGAGGTATTGTTGAAGAACGATGGAATCCTGCCGCTTGTCAAGGGTAAGAAAATCCTGCTTACAGGACCGAACGCCAACCAGATGCGTTGTCTGCACGGTGGTTGGAGTTACACCTGGCAGGGTTCAAAGGCAGAAAACCTCTCTGAGAAATACAACACCATCTACGAGGCTCTCTGTAATAAGTATGGTAAGGAGAATATCATCCTCGAACAGGGTGTGACCTATAATGAGAACGGTGCCTACTATGACGAGAATGCACCTGAGATTGACAAGGCCGTTGCCGCTGCTGCACAGGCAGATGTCATTATCGCTGCTATTGGCGAGAATTCCTATACCGAGACCCCAGGTAACCTCACCGATCTCTGGCTCTCCAACAACCAACGCGACCTCGTGAAGGCACTCGCCAAGACGGGTAAGCCGATAATTCTGGTTCTGAACGAAGGTCGTCCGCGCCTCATCGCTGATATCGAGCCGTTGGCAAAGGCCATCGTGGATATCCTCATCCCAGGCAACTATGGTGGTAATGCTCTCGCCAACCTTCTCGCTGGTGATGCCAACTTCTCTGCTAAGATGCCTTACACCTATCCCCGTGAGATTAATTCACTCAACACCTACGACTATAAGGTCAGCGAGGAGGTCGGTACGATGGCTGGTGCCTACAATTACGACGCGAAGGTCTCTTTGCAGTGGCCCTTCGGTTATGGCCTCAGTTACACCACCTACGAATACTCCAACCTGAAGGTCGATAAGCAGAAATTTACAGCAGATGACATCCTTACTGTTACCGTCGATGTGAAGAATACAGGTTCTCGTGCCGGTAAGGAAGCCGTGCTCCTCTACAGCAGTGACCTCATCGCCAGCATCGTACCAGACAACAAACGTCTGCGTGACTTCACGAAGATTGCCTTGCAGCCTGGTGAGACAAAAACTGTCACCTTCCGTTTGCCTGCCAAGAGCCTCGCCTTCGTAGGTGCTGACGGACGTTGGACCCTCGAAGAGGGTGATTTCATCCTGAAGGTTGGCAATCAGACCGTTCCCACCGCTTGCTCCCAGACCAAGATTTGGGACACGCCGAACATCTAATAGATAAATCCAGTGAATATAGAAAGACCGTCCCTTTTTAGAGACGGCCTTTTTCTTCGTTACCGGCACCTGTTCCCTTATACTTCGAACTGCTGGCGTTGAAGTTGTAACTGAGGGTAAGGCCCACACATTGCGTATAGGTATAGTAATCCTGGGCCGTCTGACCGATGGCATAGTAGGTGGTCACCTTGGTCTTGGCGGTGCGGAAGATGTCGTTGACATAGAGCGTAGCCGACAACTGCCCCTTCAAGAATGACTTCTGCAGACGGGCATTCACCATAAAACTACTGCCGCGATACATGAATCCCCAGTGGTTGCTGCCGGTGTAACTGATATCGAGCAGGGCCTTTGCCGTCGGGTCGATGACGAACCAGTTCTGTAGTCGGGCGGAGAACTCAGGCTTGTTCAGTTTCTTCGGCGCACCGTATTTCTCGGCATCGAACATCTGCTGATAATAATGCAGCGTGGCTTTTGGCTGCCAGAAGCCCAGTTTGGGCGAGGCGACGAGGGTGGCATAGACACGATCCTGATGGTCGAAATTGTCTGGCTGGAAGATGGCAATCTCGTTCTGCTCGTCATAGATATTGCCAACGTGGGTAAAGAAATCTTTCTCACGGGTAAAGCCCGTCACGAAGGTCAGCCACGACGAAAAGGTCATAATAAAATCGATGTTGTGACGTACCGAAGGGCGCAGCAGCGGGTTGCCGCCTTCGTATAGTATACGGCTGTCGTACACAACCATCGAAGTCAGCATGTTGTAGGGCGGACGAGTGATGCGCTTGCTATAACTCAGTGTGGCACCCCACTTGCCTTTCTGCCAACCCACCGACAGATTGGGAAACCAGTCGTTATATGTACGGCTGGGCTCCTCCTGCCTGATGCCAAACGAGGTGTAATCGGCTGACACGTGCTCATAGCGCAGGCCAGCGTGTACACTGAACATTGAAGACTGGACACCGTACGACATATCGTATTCGACAAAGCCAGCGATGTTCTTTTCCTTCATTTCGGTGTCCGACTCTGGAATAATGTTCTCCTGGTTCAGGTTGTGACCCTGGCTCTCTGTACTTGTCACCTCCGAGCCACCGCTCAGCGTACCTTGCCAAACGGGATAGTCCAGCACCAGTTTACCGGCTATCATCCGACGATCCTCATTGGTCAGGGTGGTGATAGTACGGTTGCCGTATTGTTCGCTCATCTCCAGTTGATTGTTATTACTCTCCGATTCATTTCGCAGCATGGTGGCATTTAGGTCGATACCTAAATTCCCAACCTTGCCTACATAATAGCCATTCAGTTCCCAAACGGGTTTGTTTTTTTCGCGGATATCCGTTGTCAGACGGACGTTACCGTCAAAGGCTCCGTTTTTCAGATAGTGTTGGTTCATATCCGATGTGAAACTATTATAGAGATTCTTTTTCGATGAGAAACTCAATCCGAGAGAATGATCTTCGTTGAAATCATAACTTAGACCCGCTTGGTAGTCCAATTGCGTCCAACTACTCCTGACGGGCAGTTCCGCACTAACATCAAACAGATTCTTGCTGATGTGCAGTTCCTGGTCGATGTCCTGGTCATTGCTGTAGTGGCCATTGTCGAGTGCCACGTTGGCAAAGGCCTCCAGTCCGCCTGTGCGGTATTTCAGGGTCAGGTCGCTATAGTTGTTCCACTTGTTGTTCTTCCACGTATCACTCGTCGCCATCAGACTGAATCCCTCACCTTGAGGCTTCAGCGTCTTGATGCGGATGACGGCATTCACCTCGGCATTATACTTGGCACCTGGGGCGGTGATGATATCCACGCTCTTGACATCCACCGACTTGAGTTGTTTCAACTCTATCGGGTCGCGTACCTTTTTATTATTGATATAGATCTCTGGCTCACCCTTTGCCAGCACCTCGAACTTCCCGTTGCGCCGCTGTATCAACGGCAACATGGAGAGCAGGTCGTCGGCAGTACCCACATCGTGCAGGATGGAGTGCTGCACATCCACTGTCATACCGCCTGAGGCCATCTTGTACTGCGGAATCTCCCCCTTGATCTCCACACCTTTCACCATGTAGGTCTCTGGTTGCAGGGTGATGGTGCCGACATTCCCCACACTGACGTTGCGCTCAACGGTCTTATAGCCGATATACGACACCTTTAAGGTGATGCGCTGGATCTTACAGGGAATCACGAAATCGCCGTTCTCATTGCTCACGCCGCCATTGACAAAACCCTCATTGTGCAATGAGATATTGGCGAATTCGATGGGTTGTCCGCTCTCATCCACGATGTGGCCTATCACCTTCGTGTCCTCTTTCTGGGTACACTCAATGAAGATCTTATCCTCGTCGTAGGTCACCTTCATCGGATAGAAGCCAATCACCTCGCGGATGGCCTCATGGATAGGCAGGTCGGTGAAGTGGCTGGTCACGGTGAAATCCTCCAGTTCGTCGTAGATGAAATAGATGGTCTTGTCGGTAGCGGCGGCGTTGAGGTCTTCGAGCACTTTCGAGAGTGACTCGTTCTGGTAGTCGCGGCTGATCTTCTGCGCCTGGGCGCACTGTGTCAGTACACAGAGCAGGGCTGTGAATATATATTGTTTCATAATGGTGATGCTTGGGTTATTCTACAATCAGTTTCTTGTTGTCGCGGGTGATGTGGATGCGTTCGAACTTGTTGAACGTACCGATGATGTCGTCGATGGTGGCTTTTTGGTCCCATGTGAAGTAGAGGCGGATATGTTTGCTGGCCTCACTTTTATAGACGACCTCACACTGGTGGAAAGTTGCAATCTCGTTCAGGATGGTTGCCAGTTCTGCATCTTCATAGACTATGGGTTTCATCTGTGTGCTGTCAGCAGGCGCTTGGGTGTTGGGTGACAGGTATTGGGTGTTGGTTGATACAACAGCCTCCTGGCTCTCGACTCCCGACTCCTGACTCCTTATGATTTGCACGGCGGCGTAGGCGATGCCTGAAAGCATCAGCACCCCCACAAACATCGCGGCAATCTTCAGCAGTGGTAATCTCTTTCCACTTTCCACATTCCTCTTTCCACTGAACTTCTCCCACGCCTCGTTGGCATCAGGCACTTTGACATCCATCTCGTCCAGCATCTGGTCGAGTTGCTCGTCTGTATAGTCCTCGGGATGCAGGAGCATCCTGATTTGCTCTTCTTTCTTCATGCTTCTCTGTTTTTAAAAGTTGAACGTAGTTTCCTCAATCCCTGCACAATGTGTTTGTTGACGGCGGAGAGGCTGATGCCGAGTTCGCTCGAGATGTCCTTGTACGACTGCTCCTCGTTGTAGTGCATCTTGATGATACGACCGGTCTGAGGGGTGAGTCTTTCATCAACATAGCGGTTGATGTCGGCAATCACTTCTTCATCGTCTCTTTCTGCTAAAGGTATGGCGGTAGCAAATTGTTCACTATTCACTCTTACCTTTTCCCTTCTCTGTGCAATGATGTTGAGGCAGCGATTCCGGACGCAAGTCAACAGAAACGTTCTCTGAGACTCCTCGCGCAGTGGGGTGGTACCGTCCCACAGCCGGGCAAAGACATCCTGTACGGCATCTTTCGCCTCGTCTTCGTCGCCCAGCAGGATGTAGGCTGCCTTGTACATCCTGCCGTACTCCGAAAGGAAGAGTTCCTTGAACTGTTGTGCTCTGTCTTGCATCATTTCGTCGCTGTTTTACTATATATACAGATGAGTTAGGGATATCATTACCCCTATCACGCATTTTTTTCTCAAATCAATGAAAAATCTACTTCAGTCTGACGATGCCGACAGCATTCTGCGGCATGACGATGGTGAAACGGTCTGATACCTTTCCGAGGCGTTGCGTCTGTGGCGTGATGGCCTCGTGGTAACTGAACGAACTGTCTACATCCGGGTGACTTGAATAGTAGTTCGCGTCGCCCTGATTCTTATTTATTCAATTCCAGTGCAAAGATACGAAAAAGCCTGCAAACTATCAAAAGAAATATTAGTATTTTCGAAATTCATAACAATGCCCCCCGAAAGTAACTGACTTTCAGGGGGTATTTCGTTAGAAGTGTGGGCCTCTACCCATGCAACTCTACTGGTCAGTGTCGTCACCGCCGTTCGATGAACCGCCGTTGTCACCAGAGCCGTTGCCCTCACCAGAGCCTTCGCCGGTGCCGGTACCCTCACCGGAGCCATTGCCCTCGCCAGAGCCGGATTCTGAGCCTCCATTGCCCTCGGTGCCGCCGGTATTACCGTTCTCGGAGTTGCCGCCCTCTGAGCCCTGCGAAGAGCCGCCATTGCCGCTTCCGCCATTGCCACCAGCGTTGCCGCCTGAGTTGCCACCATTGCTTCCGCCGTTGCCGCCTGAGTTGCCACCGTTCTCCTCTTCCTCTTCGTCCTTCTTGCCAGCCTTCGGCACGACGTACTGGCGGAAGTACTTGATGAGTTCGTTGACCTGTGAGATGAGTTCGTCGAAGCGATGCGCATCGTCATCCATCACTGCAGCAGCGTTCAGTGAGAGTACCAGAGCGCAGTAAGCCTGATCAGCCTCAGAGCGGGCATTGGCCAGTGCTGCCTTCTCGATCTGCATACGCTCATCGTTGCGGTAACTCATCAGGGTACGCACCTGTTCGTTGGCCGTGTTCAACTGCGTGATGAGATTCTCAATGCCCAACTTCGCGACACGCAACTCTGCCTGGGCGTTGGTGGTCAGTTCCTGCAGCATCTGCTGGAGTTTACCACTCTCTTCCGAGTAGTTCTCGTTGACGTCCACATTGTACTTCTTGACAATGTTCCACAGGAAGGTTGCCGCCTCTTTCTTCTCGGTGTCGTAGTTGAAGCGCTTGAACATCTTCAACATGTTCACGAGTTGCTTGTAGAGGTTGTCACGACGATCATCCTCATCCGCGATCTGCTGGGTGTAGTCACTGGCGCGGCTCAGTTTGTAGGCATTGTCCAGTACCTGCACACTGTCCTTATAGGACGTGTAGACCGGCTCTACCTTTGCGGGCAGTTCACTCACACCCTCTTCTCCCGAGTTGCGGAAGTCAGTGAAGAGTTTCAGCACCTGCTGTACATACTCTACGAATCCTGCCATGCGCAGGTACTTCGACTTAAAATTACCAATTTGCTTAATGTTTGCCATAATGTTTAAAAGTTTAAATTTGTTTTTCAATATGCCTCTTCCTTAATCCTCATCCTTATAATCATTGTTTTAAATTCTAATTTGTGGTTTAATCATTTCTCTTTCCTCTTTCCACTTTCCTCTTTCCTCTTTCATTTTTCTGCCTAAAATCTGGTTTGCCTTTATGCCCCCTGGGCAAAATTGCCCCCCAATTCTGAGGCATGTTTTTGCCCCCTGTGCATTTTCTTCCCCCAGTTCTGGGGCATGTTTTTGCCCACCGTGCATTTTCTTCCCTCAAATCTGGGACACGTTTTTGCCCACCGTGCATTTTCTTCCCTCAAATCTGGGGCATGTTTTTGCCCCCTGTGCATTTTCTTCCCCCAATTCTGGGGCCAGTTTTTGCCCACCGTGCATTTTCTTCCCTCAGATCTGAGGCATGATTTTGCCCCCTGTGCATAGGTGTGCCCCGGATTTGGGGCAATGTTTTCAATCTCATACTCGCCTCCTTCCTGTTTTTAGGACGGCGACTGTTCCCACGACGGTGGTGATGATGGTTGCAAGAATCTGGAGGATCTTCCTCACTGTTGACCACTTGATTTTCATAATGCTAAATGATGTGTTTTAGTTGTTTATATGTCCGCGTTTTTCTTAGCCTCTTCCTTAGTCCACTTGTTTTGTGCCTTTCTTAAACACGATACAAAGGTACAAAATCTTTTTCAATTATGCAAATATTTTGTAAAGTTTCTTTGTTAAATTTGTTTAACGCTGTACCAGGGGCAAAGTTACCCACTTACCCACTTACCCATTTATGACAGGAACATTCTGCGATTTTTAGAAGCAGAAAATTTTATTATTATATATATATATTATTTATATATATATAATAATAAGTTTAAAAATAATTCTAATTTGTACTTTGAAAGTTGACTTTCACTCCTAAACCAGTTGACTCTACCAAAATTATCGAAAATTTCGTTTTCAAAAACCTTCCTGTCATAAATGGGTAAGTGGGTAAGTGGGTAACTTCACGATTAAATGTACAAACCTCCCAGGTACAAAATAAAGTTAAATCTCTGGGGGTGTACCGACTTCTGGTACATCTTTTTTGTATTTTTGCAGCGACATGAACAAAACGGATGCAATATGAAACTGATCAAAGGAGAATTCAAGACGAGGCTTGACCTGATGTTTGCGCGGTCTCTCAGGGCAGGCTTCCCGTCGAGTGCCGAGGACTACCTGGGTGAGAGCCTCGACTTTAACCGCGACCTGATACGACATCCCGAGGCGACATTCTACGGACAGGTGGAGGGCGACTCCATGATCGATGCTGCCATCTGCGACGGCGACATCGTGGTCATAGACCGCAGTGTCGATGCAGAGGATGGCGACGTGGTGGTGGCCTATATCGACAAGGAATATACCGTGAAGTTCCTCGACTTGACGCACCGCAAGGAGGGATGGATAGAGTTGCGTCCCGCCAACAAGAGGTTCAGTCCCTTCCGCATCGACGAGAGTTCCAATTTCCGCGTGTGGGGTGTGGTGGTCTATACAATAAAGGCTTGGAAATAGGCGATGTACGGGATTGTTGACTGCGATAACTGCTACGTCTCATGCGAGCGTGTGTTCCGTCCTGACCTGGAGGGAAAGCCCGTGGTGGTGCTGTCGAACAACGACGGTTGTGTGGTGGCCCGTAGCAACGAGGCGAAGGCACTCGGCATCCCCGCAGGCATGCCCTACTTCAAGATGCTCCAGCAATACCCGAATCAGGACATCGCCGTCTTCTCCTCCAACTACGAACTCTATGGCGACCTGACCTCACGGGTGGTGAGCATCATCCGGCAGGAGGCACCCGCCTATTTCCGCTACAGCATCGACGAGTGCTTCGTCTATCTCGATGGCATCCGGCACGACAGACTCCAGCCCTGGGGCGAGCACCTGTACGGAAAGATATGGAAATGGGTGGGGATGCCCGTCAGCATCGGACTGGCTCCCAACAAGACCCTTGCCAAAATCGCCGCCCGACTGGCCAAAAAGTTCGAGGTCTATCGCCACTGCTGCATCATCGACAACGACGCGAACCGCATTGCCGCCCTGAAATGGCTCCCCATCGAGGATGTCTGGGGCATCGGCAGACGCTACGCCGCCAAGTTGCAGGCCCTCGGATGCCATACTGCCTACGACTTCGCCATCCACCACAAGGACTGGGTGCGGATGACCTTCAACAACATCAATATCCTGCGCACCTGGCAGGAACTCAACGGCGAGGATGTGGTGCCGAATGAGGAACTGACGAAGAAGAAAAGCATCTGCACCAGTCGCAGTTTCAACGGGATGATTGCCGACCTCGACACCCTGAATACCCACGTGTCGAACTATGCCAGCCGCTGTGCCGAGAAACTCAGAAAGCAGGGCTCAGTGGCTTCCATCGTCGGCGTGTTCCTCTCCACCAATCCCTTCCGCGAAGACCTGCCCCAGTGCTGGCGATACGAGGAACGGCGGCTTGTCACGCCAAGCAGTTCCACCATCCACATCGTGAAGGC
This sequence comes from uncultured Prevotellaceae bacterium, assembly GCA_902784565.1. Classification (GTDB taxonomy): domain Bacteria; phylum Bacteroidota; class Bacteroidia; order Bacteroidales; family Bacteroidaceae; genus Prevotella. The sequence goes on along the minus strand of CACZVE010000015.1, from coordinate 34,210 downwards.
AGCGAAGGAGGTGCTGAAAGGCATCTACCACCAGGGCTACCTCTACAAGCGGGCCGGTGTCATCGTTCTCGGCATCACACCCGACAGCCCTTTGCAGCAGGATCTCTTCGACCTCGATGCCGAACACATCCAGAAGTTCCGGCAACTCGACAAGGTGGTAGACCGCATCAACAAACGCTACGGCACTGAGACTATCGTCATCGGCAGCCAGCAGTACACCCAGAAGGACGGCAAAGGTAAGGCAAATATCTTTGCCAATGCCATCAAGCACGACTTCAAAAGCAAAAACCCCACCACGAGGTGGAGCGACATCATAAAATTGAAATAAAAACGCTCATCTTTATCAAAGCATAATTTCCGAAAACTCATTTATAATTACACAACGTCCTGTCCCCGAGTGTAATCTGTTCTTTTATTAAATATTGTGTATTTTTGAAACAAAACACATTTTTCTCCCAAAGTTTTTGTAATTTTGTCGGCAATTAGTTATTAATAGGCGAATAATAGAATGGCACATAAAGAATCTTTGCCGTACGACAAGACAGACCCAATATCCATCTATGAGTACGCTCTGCCCCTCATAGACCACACGCTGCGAGAAATCGTTGGCGATGCTGCTGTTGCTGGTTACAACTCAAAGAACAAGGGTGAATTAGGACAAATGGTTGAGGAACTCTACTATCACTATAAACCCAATAGTTCACCAGAGCCAGATTTCAGGGAAGCTGGCGTTGAACTGAAAACGACAGGTCTCAAAGAACTTAAAGACATGACGCTTCAGATAAAGGAGCGACTCGTCGTTGACATGATAAACTACAATGAAGTGGTTAGTCAAACGTTTGAAATGTCCTTGTTCTATAAGAAATTTCGACTACTTCTTTTGCTATTCTATCTGTACGAAAAGGGAGTTGAGCAATTTGACCGTTATTTCCTTTATGTCGTATTATGGAAGATTCCTGAAAAAGATTTGCTGATTATTAAGAATGACTACGAGGTTATAATCAACAAAATCAAGAGAGGTGAAGCTCACTTGTTGTCAGAAGGTGATACGGAATATCTTGGTGCTTGTCGCAAAGGTAACAAGGATTCAAAACTACGCCAGCAACCATATTCAAATGTTCTTGCTCCTGGCAGAGCATTCTCGCTTAAGCCTGCCTATATGCGCACTGTTCTTGAATTTATCAAGGCTAGCAAAAAGAAATCTGTTGTCAATTTCAAGTATAAGGAGAAGGCTTCACAGATTGCAACGGCAGCAGAATTGCGTAACGACACATTCGAGAATATTGTACTTCGCAAATTCGACGATTATCAGGGGCTGACTTATGAACAATTGTGTTCAAAGATCGGCAAAAGGTATGACACTTCAAAGGACAAATATGTGGTGGCATCAACGAGGCAATGTCTTTTGAGAATATCAACTACTCTGAGGTTTATGATACTGAAGACTGGCTGGATTCTCGTTTATATGAGATTTTCAGCGGTCGTTTTCTGTTTGCCATTTTCAGAGCCGATGGCGGGCAGATAGAGTATTACAACAAAGAAGGCGAACTTGTAACAGAGAATACATATGCTTTTGACAAGGCTTTCTTCTGGACTATGCCAGTAGAAGATTTAGAGTACGCTGAGAAATACTGGAAACATATTCGCCAAACAATTCTGGACAACCACATTCACCCAGACTACTTCAATTCTCCCAAAAACAAGCGGTTTCACGTCCGTCCAAAGGGAAAGAATTCAAAAGACTTAGCCATCAATCCTAATAATCCAGATGGCGAAAAGGTGAAGAAATATTGTTATTGGTTCAACAACGATTATGTAAAAGAAATTATAAAAGAGAATGTCTAAGAGTAAACATAAGATTCGTGTAGTAGAATTATTCGCCGGTGTGGGTGGTTTCCGCATTGGACTTGAAGGTGCGTCGGACGCATACGAAACCATCTGGAATAACCAGTGGGAACCGTCGACTCAGCATCAGGACGCTTCGTTAGTATATCAGGCTCGCTTTGGCAGAAAAGGGCATTGCAATAAAGATATCAACACAGTACTGACAACAGATATACCTGATCATGATTTATTGGTTGGTGGTTTCCCTTGCCAAGACTATTCTGTAGCTGCAACGTTAAGTCGTTCAGGTGGCATTGAAGGTAAGAAAGGTGTGCTGTGGTGGCAAATCTATCGCATCCTTCAGGAGAAAGGCGACAAACGTCCTCAATATATATTCTTCGAGAATGTTGATCGCCTGCTTAATTCTCCTGCAACTCAGCGAGGGCGCGACTTTGCAATTATCCTTGCTTCTTTAGCAGATTTGGGGTATGTTGTAGAGTGGCGTATTGTCAATGCAGCAGACTACGGTATGCCACAGCGTAGGCGCAGAACTTACATCGTGGGCTATTTACAGAATTCCGTGGTGGCTCAGAAGGTAGAGCAAATGGCAGACTGGGTAGAGTTCGATGGAGTTATGGCAAAGGCTTTTGAGTTCAGACCAAAGGCAGGAACAGTGTCTGAGTTTGACATAGAAGGTTCCATCAAGGAGGTTTCTGACGGATTTAACAAAGGCAAGAAAGATAGTCCTTTTGGTAATGCAGGAATGATGATGGACCGCCATGTCTATTCCGTTGATGCAGACCCCGTTTATGATGGTCCACGTCAGACATTGGGAGGCAATCTTGTTGATGAGGATTTCGTGCCAGAAGAATTCTTTATCTCAGATGAAGAACTCCCTAAATGGGAATATGAAAAGGGTGCTAAGAAGATTGAGCGTGTTTCCAAGGAGGGCTACAAGTATATGTTCTCTGAGGGAGGTATGGCTTTCCCTGACTCTCTTGACCAGCCTTCACGTACTATTATAACTGGGGAAGGTGGCACTGCACCATCACGTTTCAAACATGTGGTGAAAACGAAGTCTGGCCGCTATCGCCGCCTGCTGCCTATTGAGTTGGAACGTATGAATATGTTCCCTGACAATCATACACTCCATCCAGAAGTATCAGATGGAAGACGTGCATTTCTAATGGGTAATGCATTGGTGTGTGGTATCGTTGAACAGATTGGTAAGAGTCTCTATCAGTTCATCTATGACGAGGCTCCTGTATCTTCTAAGCCTATTTTCACAAGCCGCGATGCCAAGCCGATGCTTGATTTAGGCTTATTTGCTGACGAAGAAAAACCCTTGGTGGTCAATCGTCCCAAGAAACAATACACACTAGACCCTGCGAAGCATCTGCTGATTGGCTTGGTGAAAAAAGATAATGAGGAATACTTCTTGAAAGAAGAGCCTACAAAGATTTACTATACAGGTAAAACCAAGACTTTCCCTTCAACTGTTGCTATCAACAAACTTTACTACTTCATGCCTTATATTAAGGAGAAGGGAGTGCGTGATCTGTATCTGATTCGCGTTGCTCGTATTGGCAACAAGGCAGAGATTCATCCAGAGTCTAATGATGAAGAACCACGTTTGGTGTTTGAATTGGAATACTTGGAGAGTCTGCCTGAATATGAAATGCTGTCGCTGACAAGATATTGGTATAAGGATACTTTGCTGGGAAGGATTTTTAGAGAATAATATGGACCATCTCACTCCACAACAACGTCATAATACTATGGCGGCAATTCGTGGTAAAAATACGAAGCCGGAGATGATTGTGCGGAAGGGGCTGTGGAGAAAGGGATTCCGCTTTAGGTTGAATCATAAGCGATTGCCTGGGCATCCTGATTTGGTGCTGAAGAAATATCGGACTTGCATCTTCATCAACGGATGCTTCTGGCATGGGCATCTTGTGGATTCGAGTACAATGGAGAGTTCTGCCTGCTGCAAGATACCAAACACTAACCATGAATTTTGGGTGGCAAAGATTAGTCGGAACCAGCAGCGTGATATTGAGGAACAGCGCAAGTTGGCTGAAATGGGTTGGCATTGCATCACGGTGTGGGAGTGTGAACTGAAACCATCAAAGCGTGAAGACACGCTGAAATCTCTCGCATATACACTGAACAAGATCTGGCTGGAGGATCATGCCACCATAGGAAAGCCTTATCCTGATATGGAAGAAGAAGGCGGTATGCTTAAAGCAGCAGAGGAATAATATTAATTCTTGTTAAATAATCAAGGGTGTACCGACTTATGGTACAGGCTGGGGCTATTTTTGCAGCGTAATTTTAAAGTATTTGAGTTATGATTGAAGGTGCATTAATAGTTTTCAGTATTTTGGCAATCATCATTGCTGCATGTTTATTGCCTTGGTGGTTTTTCCCGGTAATGTTTATCGTTGGTATCATCTGTAGTTTTTTCAATCCAAAGTATCATTAAAAGTATAAAATACATTTTAAAATAAGGATTATGAAAGGTATAATATACAAATATACATTCCCGGATGGTAAAGTTTATATAGGGCAAACAAGACGTCATCCAGAGAAAAGGAAGCGCGAACATCTTGATAAGTTGGCAGGACCTAGTAACACTCGTTTATGGGAGGCTCTGCAAAAATATGGAGAATCCAAATATGAGGTAATATATGAAGCAGATTGTGATAGTATAGACGAATTGGTTTGGGTTCTTAATCAGGCTGAAACCCACTATATTCAGTTGTATCGGGCATTTGATCCAGATTATGGATATAATGTCGAAACAAGTGGACATTCGCATACTAACTCCAAAGCAATAATACAAGAAAAATACAATGAGATGATAAATGAAGAACTCCCCAAACGTTTACAATTATATAATAGTTTGGTTGATAAACTTGAGAGGGGGAAGAGGTTGAATGATGAAGAAAAGTATTTAGCAAAAGAGAAATATCGGGAAATCAATCCTTTTCAGGGGTGGATAGATGCTTACAATTTTGAAAAACCTTCATCAAATGATGATGAGGTTTACGATTCATTATTGGACGATGCTATTCCTTTTATCGGATGGAAGATTCAAAATGAGGTAGAAGAAGAAGTTTCAGATTATATCTATGATAATTTGGAGAGAATCATCTCTGACGAGAGAAAGAAAAGGGCTATAGTTCAAATAGATAAAGATGGAAATATAATAAAGGAGTATGATTCATTGAACGATATTTGTCAAGCTTTTAATGTTCCGAGCCCTCAAAACGTGATAAATGTTTTAAAAGGTAAGCAGAGAACAGCATATAGTTATTATTGGAAATATGCTAAAGATATAGAATAATTTTATCTCTATTAATTCGTATGGATGAACTAACAAGGTAACACGGTGTCTGACACAATGTTACAAGAAACATCAAAAAAAAGAAAACTATGGCAATATATAAAGAGTACAAATGTGAGGGATGTGGCTATACTTTGGCAGCGAACCCTAAGGGAAAGGATATGGTGATGATGGGGGAGACAGAGACTTTTCTGTGTCCGGACTGTAAAGAGATTGTTGATGTGGTTTATCCTTATGGTGAGAAGCCAGAGAAGGTTGTGTGCCCTGACTGTGGTGGGGACCAGATTCAGAAGTGGAACCCCATAAAGGGGAAATGCCCGAAATGTGGAGGAAATATGAAAGCCACAGGGGTGCAGATGTGTCTAGATTAATTCGTTAAGTGAGGATAACAGAAATAGGAGGGTGTATTCATTCTGAAAGGATGGACAGGATAACAAAAAGTTCTATGTCCTTTGTCACTAAAAATTTCACAAGGTGTGCGAGCATCACTGCTGGCGCAAATTAATCAAAAATGTTTTGCCAAAAAATGGGGCTCCGCTGAGTCCCGATAATGTTAACCTTAAATCTAATACATGAAAAACGGTTGCAAAGATAAGGTGTTTTTTGATACTAACAAACTTTTCTGGCATATTTTTTTCGTCAAATCTTAAATAAAAATAAAAGATTTTTGACGATTTTGGAGTTATCGATAAAAAGGCGGATTTAGTCGATAAAAATCAAGAAAAGCCTAAAAACGGCAAAAATGGCGATTTGGCGGAATCGGAGAAATTATGTACTTTTGCATCCGTTTGCAAAACACACAATATGAAACGCACGTGTGAAAAGCAATAATCAATTAGTAAACCGCCAGAAATGGCACTAAAATCATGGAGCTCAGAGTAGAATGCCCAACTTTGTTGTTAGAATCCAAGAACGCACGAATGGCCACTCAGCTCACGCAAAAGGCGTGGGTGAAAGTGGTATGTGTTCTTGGAAATCGCCATGGCATTCGGCCTCTGAGTGTACCAGTCATGTACCCACGTCCTTTTATATTCATTTCAATGACTTTTATGAGAAACAAAAATAGTAGTTGAATGATCAACTATTATACAATCACTAAGTAATTAACTATAAAACTTTTTTTCTTATAAAAATGAATTTGAGTACAAAACTCCTAAAGTATTTAGAGGGTTCACGACTTTTCGAGTTGTTGAAAGACGACGAGAGGGCTATTTTTTCACTTTTCGGTTTGAGTTTCGATGCCACCAGCGATGCTGTCCTGGAGCAACAGGAAGAATTTAAGAGGGATCTGCTCATGGGTATCATTCAGGAATTGTTGGACTACGATGTCGATGAGATGTCTAATCCCCACAACTATACTGGGACCGGTAAACTGCAATACGAAATGTACAGATTTGGTGATAAAAGAATCATAGATGTGCTTATTGAGCAGTTCGGAGAAGAAAAACTATATGGAACCTTCAGAGATCTCTATGATAATCACATCTTGGTGAAAATTAAAAAGATGGCGGAAAACTCAAGGGAAAATGTAGAGCAACTGCATGATGCCGCCCCAGAGATATACGAAAACAACTTCCCCAATTTTATGAAGCGCTTTGACTGGAGAGCGTTAGAGGCAGAATACGAGAAGGACAAAAAAAGACACAACGTCACAATGGAATGGCTTCAGGAGAAGCAGGAACGGGAACTGCAAAAGGTGTTGGAGTTGGATATCATGCACCATGCTGATGAGCCCTCTGTTCAGGCTATTGAGGATTCGGATTTCCCGTATCATCAGAGTTTTCTGTCACATAAGTTTGAACCTTCTGTTGATTATAAGGAGGCTTATACCAGATTTATGTATTATGCCACAAGGAAAGAGGGGCTGATTATCCCCAAACTGGGTGAGTATGGCCAGTATATAGCCACCTATATCAATAAGTTCCGTCCAGAACAAAAGGAAGCCCTTTTCGGCATCATCAAGAAACTGGAGTTGATTCATAAGGATATGGTGATGTTTAATCCTGAACTTGGAAAATATTTGGGATTAACCAATGATGAGGGTATCGAAGGAACAAGATACTTTGGCATCTACATCAATCTGCTGAAATTGTTTGAGGAACCTTGGTTTAAGGAGTTCCGTAGTGATAAGAAATACAGTTTGAAATGGATAGAGAAGTTCCTGAATGATCTACTGAAATCGGAATGGCGGGATGAGATAGCGGATGAATGGTACAAACCAGATATGAAGAAAACTATGCTGGGCTATATCATCGGGTGTCTGATAACTGCTGGCGTGTTGGAGGGCAGTGACTCTGCCATTGGTTCTGCTGTGGTTAAGTATATTAAGTTTGATGATAAGGTAATATTAGGCAAAACGATAGCAATTAACTTCGGAAAAGGAAGAAAGAAGGGATATTGTGACTGGATTTGTGACTATGTAAAGCATTGATTTTTGAGTAAAAACTCTGCTGAAAACTCTGCTGACGCTCTGCTGAGAATGTCAGCAGATTTTTTTTGCTCTCTTTTTTAATTTTCTGAATCCTCGATAAACAAAGGGCTTGCGGGCTGTTAGTTGGGCTCTGCTGAAAACTCTGCTGAAAAAAAGTTTTATAGCAGAGTAGCAGAATTCTACTTTTGCACCAGAAATCAGAAATGCATCGGCCTTTCGGTTTTTTGTGAGGAAGAAGTGAGGACCTTTGCTCACTTCAACTCATGTTTGTTATCATTTGTCAATGAACGAGGCGGTCAGCGGACTGCCACAACCTGCCCTGCTGAGACAGCACGGCAGTTTTTCACGCGAACATTATCTATTATTATAAACATTAAAAAACCAATTAAACATTATGAAAAAAGAAAAAGCATTAGTATCAGTGACGGATGCGCAGCGCATTACATCACTGGAGATTGCAGCAGTCACGGGGAAGTTGCACAAAGTAGTGCTCAAGGCTATCCGCGAGATGGAACCTGCATGGGAAAATGAATGTGGGCACAAATTTGTGCTCACATCGGAAAGGGTCAATATGCCGCAGGGCGGCGTAAGATTGATTCCGGTGTTTTCGCTTACTAAAGAGGAAACATTATATGTGGCCACAAAATTCAATGACCAGGCAAGAGCAAGGTTAGTATTAAGGTGGCAACAACTGGAAAAAGAGAAGATTGAAACTTCTGATTCTCAGGACAACGGGATTGCAAATCCCAAAGAACAAAAATTGCTGGTAACGGAAAAGGAAATCCTGCGAAAGAGCGACGCGATTCGCCGAGAGCAGATAGAAGAGGAAAACGAACCAGCAGACGGATGCCTCACTATAAGGCAAATCGCTGAAATGTTAGGTACGACCTACAAGAAGTTGAACAAAAAACTGATGGAAAAGCAAATCGTTTTCTGGGCGAACGGACGCTATTTCCTGAAACCGGAATTCGAAGGTCAGGGTCTTACTCAGGACAGATTCTTCCATTGGTTCTCCCTTGAAGGAGAAAAGAAGGAAAGGTCTTATATGGTTTGGACAGCCGTAGGAATGGAATTCATTAGAACTATCATTTAAGAATAAGGAAAAGGAATAAGGAATAAGACCACGAATAACACCAATTAAACTAATCAAATTATGGAAAAAACAGTTAGAATTTTGAACCAGTCGGCGTTGATGACACGTCAGTACGTTGACAAGAAAACCGGAGAGCAGAAGATGATCAACACTGTTTCCCTGAAATTGACCGATGGAATTGATACTTTCCTCGGTGAAATCACAGGAGAGCGTGCTGTCAACTGCCCCAAGTTCGACCCAACAATGAACTACAGAGTACAATGCTCTATGGTGGTGCGTGAGTGGAACTCACAACAGACTGGCGAGGCTATGCAAGCCACAACAATCTACGTTGACAAGATTAATGTGAACTAAGCCACAGATTAACACAGATTACACAGATTAATGACTTTAGAGTATTTAGAACTTATGGAAGAAGAGAAAAAGATTGAAGAGCAGACCACTACTGCTCAAAGAAAGAAATGTGTGAAGAGTTTCCGATCGAACACCCGCGTTTTCGATGACAATTCGATTGAGGTAACACCCCAAGAGAAGGGCGAACCCTCACAGATTGACGTGAAGAAAGTGGGTAGAAAGTGGGTAGAAGCAAACGCTACACCACCAACGGTAAGAATCCGTTGACCTGTCTTGAACTGAAATGTCCCGAGAATGTGCCGGATAAGGCAGCCTACTTTCAAAAAGAGTTGGCGAAGTTGACGAAGGACATTCAGATTGAGAAACCTACTCTGCCGAAAGGCGAGTTTCTATTAAACAAAGACAGCCTGAAGGTTTGTCTTGTTAAGGGTGAGAAGAGCGAAATTACGGCCTGGCTCACATTTAAGATTGAAGGATTACTGGACATAAGGAAGCAGCTATACCAATTAACGAGTGAAATCGATAAATGTTTTGTAATCAACCAAGATTCGATTTGCCCACAGCAATAGTGACTGCTGAAATCTTCAATAATCTGGTGGACAGTGCACAGACCAAATGGCTTACGACAACGCATCGTAAGTTGCGGGAGGCACTGCCCGCCATTTTAGAGGGAAACGAAGAGTTGCTTAATCAGTGGGTTTCTGATGAGAATTTCATGAAGTTCTGCCAAGGGCAGGAAGCAAGTAGAAAGAAAACATCTGGAGGAAAATCAAAGGGTGAACTCTTTAAGGAATTACCCATTGAGAAGAAGCTCCAGACCTATTGTGACAACCTGAAGAAATCACTTCCGTTTGTGATCTTTATTGCAACCTACGTTGAAACCGCTTCTGCAAGCGGGAAGTTAGGGTGCTGGAGAAAGCAGGCGGCGTGCCGTTTGAATGGTTTGTGTGTGATAGACTTTGACCATATAGAAGGAGATTGCAGAGAGGTATGGACTGAGGCTTTTGCAAAACTCAGTGACGAGGATAAAGCCCGGATACTCCTTGTTTATATTACCCCGTCTGGTCACGGTCTGAAAGTAGTCTTTATGGCTGATGTCAATGTGGGAAACCTCATTGACAACCAAAAGGCTTTCTTGTAAGGATGCAAGTCGCGGTGCATTCTTAACTACGCGTGATGACATTATCATTTTGAAAGAAAACTTATTTACCTATGAAAATGAAGAGTTTGGTAAAAAATACAATGCTGAATATCATGCTGGTCATAGCCAGCCTACTCTTAATTTTGCTGAGAGTAACCCTAATAATACTGGCGTGGCCTCCGTACAAACTACTGGAGAAAACCAACAGAGCATACTCGAGGGCAATGGTGGAGGTGTACAGCCTGCTGATGCTTTGAGTTATAATGGGGTGCCATACACCAAGATCATTGAGGCGTGGCTGGATGGTGTAAATCTCGAAAAGAACAGGCACAATACCCTTGTGGAGTTAGCAAGTCACCTTAGATATCTGATAGGGAAGAATCCTAAGAAGATAGAAGAGGTGGTAATGCAATTACCTTGGGTGAAAGACCTTGCGGCAGAAGGGGAAAATGTCAGTTCGACTATCAATTCGGTGATTGAGTTTAAGTACCGGGAAAATATGCCGAAAAGGATGAAGGAGGCGCTGGAGAAGGTGGGGGCGAATCACGGGGACAGACCCCATGATCTCCGCTCCGCTACTATCACAGGGGTCAGTCCCCATGATTCGCCTGAGGATATCTACGCACAGTTGCCACTGGATAAGTGGGCAGAGGAATTGCAGAAGATGGCAGAGTATTATCCCTGTATGAAGGAGTTGTTCCTGAATGCACACCCGCATAAGTTGCCGGCAATCCTATTCAGTAGTGCGGCTTTGTTTGGGACGCTGATGACAAGGGCCTATTACCATTTCTGGTATGACCCTGAGATTATCAGAAGACTCAATTACTGCATCTTTATTATTGGTGACCCAGGAGCGGGAAAGAACGCTATTGAGAAGTTTTACTTCAAGATTGCTGACCCGATGATCCAGGCAGACCAAGGACTAATAGATGCGGTAAACCGCTACAAAGAGGGTAGGACAGAGCGCACAACTTCCACGAAGGCACAGAAGGGCGAAGCCCTGAAAAGGCCAGTGGTAGACATCCGTGTGCATCCTGCAAGAACGGCAACTGGTGAGTTTATCCGACACATGCAGGCTGCGGTAGAGAATGTTCAAGGTAGAAACCTGAATCTCCACATGTTCTCATTTGACTCTGAACTGGATAATGTCACCAAAAATAATAAAGGTGGCGACTGGAAAGATCGTGAGATTTTGGAGTTGAAGGCTTTTCACAACGAACAGGATGGTCAGATGTATGCCAATCAGGATAGTCTGACGGGAATGTTCAATGTGTTCTGGAACTTCATCTATACTGGTACGCCGTATGCGTTGCATCGCAAAGTCAATCAGCGCAATTTCGGTACTGGTATGTCTACCCGCCTTGCCGTCATCCCCTTACCCGATAAGGGCTTGGCAAAGCGAAAGCAAGAGGTTGACCCCAATGCCAACGAGACTTTGAGAACTTGGGCTTATCGATTGGATAAGGTGGAGGGAGAAATCCCCATCGAGCCTTTGAATGATGAGACCTACGAGTGGCAGTCCAACCGTATGGAGATTGCAGAGTTTAATCATGACAAGGCAGACCGAACGCTCCTGAAACGTATTCCATATTACGGCATCGGCATTTCATTGCCTTATATCGTTATGAGGCATTGGGACGAATGGCAGGAGTACAAAACGCTGACAATGGATGATATTGACAAGCGGCTCTGTCGCCTGGCGATGGAAATCCAATATAAGTGTCAGCAGTTCTTCTTCGGCGAGATGGCTTTCAACTATTTCGCCGACCAGAACAAGGAGTTTGTGGTACGCCGGAGAACTACCCGCTATGATGATTGCTATCGTAAACTGCCAGATGAGTTCAAAACGCAGCAGTTCATGGACTGCTTCGGGTGTTCTCAATCTGCTGCTTCGCGCAGTTTGATTCGTCTCACTGAGGATAATGTCATTGAAAGGGTTAAGTTTGGTCTGTATAAAAAGGTGCTTTCGGAACTACCGTAGTACCTTAATTTACCCACTTACCCACTTACCCATTTATGACAGGAAGGTTTTTGGAAAATTGAAAATTGAAAAGTTGAAAATTGAAAATCATGTTACCAAGAGGAATTAGAAATCACAACCCACTGAATATCCGCCGTACTGGAAAGGATCAGTGGAAAGGTCTTGCAGATGCGCAGCAGGACGCTGCATTCTGCCAGTTTAAATCGTTGGAATGGGGCTGGAGAGCAGCCTTTCACCTGCTTACCCGTACCTATTACCATAAGTACCGGCTCTACACCATCCGGGGCATCATCTCGAAATGGGCGCCACCGAGTGAGAACAAGACAGAAGCGTATATCGCCAACGTCTCTTCCCTTACCGGCATCCTGCCTGATGAACCCCTCGGCATCCCCTCGGAAAGCCCTTCCAGATGGATGATGGTAGCCACAGCAATGGCGATTCAGGAGAACGGCACGGAGTCGTTAGACTACTTCGCCATGCTACGAGGGTGGGCGTTAGCCCGCTCTGATATCTCAAATCCCTAATCATTACCGCCGATATGCCCCTCACAGGGTGTATCGGCGGTTTTTTATTTATTTTTTTTTCTGACCTATTTGTCTGCTATTTGAATAAAAAGGTGTAACTTTGCATCCATGAAACGACAAATTATATGGTTGATGCTCCTGTTTGGAATGGCGACAGTATGGGCGCAGGGGTTGCCGACAGACGGACCGCTGACGGTAAGACCGATGCTGCAACAGTTGGGTGAACGTTTGCTGAAAGGGAAGACGGGCAGTATCGTGGCCATCAACCCTGAGAACGGTGAGATTATCTGTCTGGCGACAAACACTCCACAGGGCTATGACGTGCGACAGGCCATCGGTAAGCCACAGGCACCTGGCTCGACCTTCAAGACGGCTCAGGCCCTGACACTGTTGTCGGAGGGCATCGTCACGCCAGATACCAAGATGGAATGTAACAGTGGCATCACCGACGGGAATATCAAGGTGGGTTGTCATAAGCACCGTTCACCACTGGACCTGAAAGATGCGCTGGCGCAGAGTTGTAACACCTGGTTTATCGTGAACTTCGGCTCGATGATCAATGACGATTTCGTGTACGAATCGAAGGAGGAGGCCATCACCACCTGGCGCAGTTATATGCAGTCGATGGGACTCGGCGGCCCGATGCATATTGACATCCCAGGCGAACAGGGCGGACTGTTGGCAGGCGTGGACTACCTGAACCGCCGATACAAGGACGGCTGGGACGGCAAGACCATCTGGTGGGCTGGCATGGGACAGGGTGATGTCACCTGTACGCCTCTGCAACTCTGTAACCTGGCTGTCACGATAGCCAACCGGGGGTGGTACTATGTACCCCATATCCACAAGGACACCAAGAACCAACGCTATCTGACCAAACGACAGACAAAGGTCGCGAAAGAAGTCTATGCACCTGTCGTCGAGGGGATGCGCCTTGCTGTGGAGAAAGGGACGGCCACCGGTATTAAGACCACTTATCCCATCTGTGGCAAGACGGGTACCATCGAGAATCCAGGCGAAGACCATTCCGCCTTTATCGGCTTTGCACCGATGAACAACCCGAAGATAGCCATTGCCGTCTATGTGGAACACGGGGGCTTCGGTGCAGACTTGGCAGCACCGATGGCAGGATTGATCATTGAGGCCTATCTGAAAGGGAAACTATCGGAGGCATCGGAAAACAAGGCTAAGCGTCTTGAGAAGAGTCCCTTGTCCAAGAAGTGATGCTGACACCTGTGATGCTCTTGAAATTGGCGCTAAAGGTACTGTAACTGCGGTAGCCGCTTTGCTGGGCCAATTGCTGAAGCGTGCTCTGTTCACCGTTTTGTCGATAAAGGGTGATGAAATGTTCGATGCGGAGTCGATTGATATAAGCGTTGTATGTGATGCCTTGTTGGGCAAAGTAACTGCTCAGATAGGTACGGTTGGTACCGATGACAAGGGCCAGTTGTGCTAACGTGATGTCGTGCTGTAAATAGAACTTCGTGTCCTCGCAGCGCTCTTTGAGCAACGTACCGATGTTGTCGGGGATATATACAGAGGTCTTGGCACTCTCGGCGGGCGGAGTATCCAACGTTTGCAGCGTCTCCACACGCCAGAGGACGAAGCCGATGATAATGAAGGTGTCTATTTGGGCGATGAACTCGGAAGTCATGCCATCGAAAAACACGGTGTAGGCACTATAGACGAACAGGATGCAGGCAATGAATACAAGACTCTGCCACACCTCCTTGTGCTGCAGGTCGGCGAAGTTGTTGTGTAACCAACGGTTGTACTGCCACAAGGCACGTACATAATAGATAATAAAGCAAACGCAGATGAATCGCATGTAGTATTCCAACGCGAATTGACTCCTGTTATCATGACTGACGATACCCCAGACGGCGATACCTATGAGGGGTATCAGTGCCACGACGATAGGCCAGGTCTTCCTTTTACGGTCTTGTAACATCCGCAGCAGCACCACCATCATCAACGGCATAAAGGTAAGACGGTCTAATAATAAGTTGATGATGTTACGTACCAGCCTGTCGTTCGCCAAACATACTGTACCCACTGCCGTCCACCATACGTGGCTCGCTGCTGAGGCGAACAGAAAGGCAGCGGCCCATCGGCGCAGTGACTCGGGAGGCGTGATATTGGGGGCGATGTCGTTGTGTCGGCGCAGCAACAGATAGAATCCGGCGATGATAGCCGCCATAGCCGCTGCCCCGTAGAGCATCGTATAGAGAACGTTGTTAAGACCTTCTAGTTCGTACATGATCTTTCTTTTTCGCTGCAAAGTTACGCATTATTTGCAAAATTCGCATCTTTTCCGAGTCTCAGAATTTACAAAAAGTCTCAGAATTTACAAAAAATGCAAATAAACCGTCCCCCCAAGCGGGAAATTCTGAAAAAAGTCGTAATTTTGTACCTCGAAAACTAAAACAGAGAAGATAAATATTGATGAACGAGGAAAAGATATATACCCCTGAGCATGACGAGAACGCGATGGAGTTCATCCACCGTGTCATCATCGCACAACCCGACTGCGAACCACTACGTATCGTGGAGCAACTGGTGGAGATTGCGGTGGCTGAACTGAAAGGCCGTCCGTATGACATCAGTGCGAAAGCCTCGACACAACGGATGGTGGTGACGTTGCGGCATCACGGGAAACCTATTGACGAACGGATGGTGTGGGTCATGGGTGACCATACTGACCATGTGGACTATCATCCCAATGAGACGGATGACGGTTGGGTGCTCACCATCTATCGTGATATTCCACCATTGTTCGTCACACGTAGATATTAATGTAAACCATGAAAGGAAAGATTATTCAACCACCTTATTTAAAAGAAGGAGACAAAGTCGCTCTTATATCTCCAGCCTATTGGGTGCCAGAAGGAGCCATCCTGCAGGCCGCAGAGGTGATCAGGAGTTGGGGCTTGCAACCTGTCATCGGGCCTCATACCACCAGCCTGAATGTGGATGCCTACGCCGGAACGGCAGACGAACGTGCCGCCGACCTGCAATGGGCACTCGAGGATGACAGCATCAAAGCCATCTTCTGTTCCAGAGGAGGCTATGGCTCCATCCACCTGTTGGATCGCATCCCATTGGAGGACTATCGTCAACACCCTAAATGGCTGATAGGACATGGTGACATCACCACGCTGCTCTATACCATTGCCGGAACAGGACTGATGGGCATTCATGGGCCTATGGCATTCCAGATAGCAGGTGGTCAGGAACCAGCCACCACGATGTTGCGCAATATTCTCTTCGGCACAATTCCCCAATACAAGATAGCAGGCAATGCTTATAACCGATGTGGTCATGCAGAGGGCATACTTGTAGGCGGTAATCTTTCAAGTTATGTCACCATCACTGGCACAAAATACCATCGTCTGCCCTCACAGGATATCATTCTCTTTGTGGAAGAGGTGGAGGAGTCGTTACATGCTATCGACAGACTGTTTTATACGCTTCGTCTGCAACTTGACTTCGAAAGGGTGAAGGGCATCATCTTCGGCACATTCAGTTCCATCAAGTTCGACCTTCAGTTTGGCAGTGTCGAACAGATGCTGATAGCCCATCTGCACGATATGGAGATTCCCATCTGTTGTGGATTCCCCGTTGGCAGTAACAGTTGTCTACCACTCATAGAGGGGGCACCGTGTTCACTTGATGTGACACCAGAGAAAGCCCTCCTGTCTTTCAACATTGGAGGCACAGAACGGCATTACGATATAGAGAAAGAGCATCCACAACTCATGAGATGAGTTAGAGTCTCTTATAGTAGCGGAGAGGTGCGAGACCCTCGATTTCTGGGTGGAGGATGCGGATGAAGTCGTTAAGGAGCCAGTCGGGACGGAAGGGTGACTCTTCGTAGAATGGGGAACGTTCGACATCGCAGCCATAGACATTCTTCTGACGGAAAGCACTGAACTGGTCGTAGCCGTGATGTTCGGCACTGAGTTCAGCGTAAGTGATATCGTGGTCACTGCTGTAGCGGAAGAGCCAGACATCAGCCTCACCAGCCTTTTCCAAGACAGCCTCGAAGGGAAGAGAGACAGAACCGCTGTGTTCGTCTTTTGCCCAAGGATAGTCACCCCCTGCATCCTGAATCATCTGACCGATGGTGCTCTGGCCGCCTGGCACATACCAGACACTACCTGTCACCTTGTCGAGTAACACAGAAGGACGGTTTTTTTGTGTCACCATTGCCTTTAGGGCATTGTAATGTTTATCGACTTCCTCAAACAGACTATCTGCCTTTTGTTCACAACCGAAGAGGATGCCATAGAAACGTAACCATTCGGCACGGCCCAAGGGTGTCTTTTCCATATATTCGGCACACTCCACAAGGGGGATGTCTATCTCTTCGAGTTTGCCGTAGCCCCCGCTATTCTCGAAGGGGGAGAGGAAGATGGCATCAGGCCGTTGGTCGATAATCTTCTCTACCACAGGACTGAGACCGTCGCCCACATCGGCAATCTTGCCTTTCTGCACTTGCTCCTGAATCCAGGGAATCTTGATGTATTTGAGGTCGGCTACGCCAGAGATGCTGTTCTCCTTTTCGAGCGACATCAGCATGGCGCAGTGGACGGTGGTGAACATCATGGAGCGACGCAAAGGCGTACGGATGATGGTGCCGCTGGGGATATGCGGCGGAACCTCACAGTCGGAGGGGATGAGCACATACCGATGTAGCGTCATCCCCTCTTTCCATGGGTTTTGAAGTGACGCCACCACATAGCCATCGTATCTCACGACACTAAGCAGGGTGGCGTACTTGAAGGTGACGGTATCGCCCTCGGCCTGGACAGAGGAGGTCTGGCCTCCCCTGCAGGCAGAGAACAATGTCACCAAGAATAATAACTTAACGTATTTCAAGGTCTTTTACTTTTCAATCACCATATCGTCGATGCAGGCGTAGGTCGGAGTGGTCAAACCCCAGTCGTTGGCCTTGCTACCCTCAAAAGCAATCGAGATAGAACTGATGTTCTCGAAGGCATCGATACCAGCGAGGTCGATGTACTGCCAGTCCTTGATATAGTCGCCATCCTTGGCAAGGTCAATCTCAATGCGTGCGCCACTTAACGAACCGTCAGCAGGAGTGGGATAGATGACACATTTCAGATAGTCTTCTTTCTCGAACTTACCAGGAGACATACCGTCGCCATTGAGGATGGCGTCAACAGTCCAGGCATCGTTGGTAATCCAGAAACCTTTCAGGGTGACAGCACCGCCGAAATCAATGTCCTCGCCGAAAGGATAGACCACGCAGAAGTTCTTACCGCCATGGGCACCACCAGCGATACAGTTGAACTGGTCTGTTGCCATCGTCTCCGAAGAGAAGGTCGTAGCCGTGCGGTTAGAGACGCCATAGCCGCTCCAACTGCCCCAAGCGGGTGTGTAGTTAACGGGGAAGGTCACACCGCTCTCAGTGTAAGAACAAGCGAAAGCCTCAGAGCCATAGTTTTCGAACGGTGTACCCGTCTCGTCGCCACACCAGATGCCGTCAGCATTGAGCGTAGCCTTTTCGAAACCAATCGTCACAGTGGTCTTAACGGGAGCAGGAGCAGGGTTGTCTTCCTTGCTACAAGAAGTGAATGACAATGCAAAGCCACATACGATGGCTGCGAGTCCGAAAAATTTGTTTGTTTTCATAACTGTTTTGTTTTAAAAGTGAAACATGTTTATTTGAAGAAAAATTTCTTGCCGTTCTTTATATAAAGGCCCTTTAGGAAGGAGTCGGGAGCCAGGAGTCGGGAGTCAGTAGGAATCCTGTGACCTAAGAGGTCATAGACGACTCCTGACTCCTGACTCCTGTCTCCTGATTCCAAAACTCTGATTCCTGCTGTAGCCTCGCGGATAGCCTCAAGCGATGCCTCAAGATGGATATCCTCGGCACCTGCAAACTCGGTAGAGGTTTCGCCCCACCATTCTGGCTGGGGACATTTCTGGTTCAGACCTGTATAGACTCGTACGAAGTCGATGAAGTCGAGGTTGACAGGTTGGCGGTTTTCATCGACAGCCCATCCGATATCAATACCACAACCCTCATAATTAAAAGAGGTGGCATCGGCATTGTCGGTGAAGTTGGGCAGGTTGTCGGCATAGCCATAGCGGAAACCGATCAGTACATAGTAATATGGACTCCAACCACTGTCAACCTGATCGGAGAGGTTCAGCATATTGTCTGGCAGACGGGTGCCTCGGAAGGTCAGTCCATCGGGTAACCACTGGGGATAGTATTCCTGTGTGTGATAGTGGTTACGATCGATGGTACCGCTGTTACCACGATTGTCCATCCAGGGGATATCTCCCATTGGGTTCTGCTGGTAGGTGATTTCATAACCGTAGTCTACCTTACCGATGCTGTCTACATCGCAACTGCCACTGATCTCATACCAAGGGTCATCAGGCAGACCGTTGCCGTTGACATCCTTCGATACCATCACAATGCCAGCCTCGTTCATACCACCGAAGACGAGGTTCTTCATCTCCTGATAGGCATTGCCCCAGATGGCGAAGTCGCGCTGACCAGGAAGATTGGCAATGGAGTGGTCGAAGTGGAAGGTGATATAGCCTCCCCAGCCACCGAGGGCCACTAGATGTGAGTCAATAGGACCGAGACCAGCAAGGTTCTCGTTGCATTTACGGATCATGTCGGCTTCCGTGTCACCTTCCTCGTATGCTGGTGCATCGTTTACATACTGACCAGGAGCCGGACGGTATTCATCCACCGCCTGGATATATTTCGAATGCACCGCTACATCGTCTATCCGCTGAGCGTTGGTATTAATTGCAACAATTGCAACTATTAATAGTAACAGTATTTTCTTCATTTCTTTTCATTTTTAAAAACAAACGCTGCGTGGGCGGGTATATCGCCCGTATTCACCTTCCAGTCGAAGGTGCCGTCAGGGAGGAAATGCAGCAACTCACCGCTGGAGACATAGTTCTTGGCATCCATCAGGTAGAAGTCACGATGCAGGGGATTGACGATGATGCCGTAGGGCATACGGATTTTTTGTATTTCCGGGGCATCGGAGAGACTCGTACTGACGACCTGATGAGTGCGCACATTGATGATACCGTAGGTAACGGTATTTGTCATCGTCACCTCACTCCACTGACTACCATAGAAATAGAGCGAGTCGCCTACGATGCACAGGTCACTGACAGCTTGGTCCAGATGTCCGCCTACCTGCATCTTACCGTCAGCACCCTTTGTCAACCACCAGAGGCTACCCGTTTCGTTGGTATAGTTGCCACGGGCTGTCACCCAGAGTTGTCCGTATTTGTCAGCCTTCACATGGTGCAGGTTCAGAGCCACCTCTATCTTGTCTGTCTCCTGCGTCGTCCTGAGGTCTATCACACTCACCGTACTCTCATAGCCCTGTCCCGTCATTCCCTGATAGCCACCACTGTTGGCTACATAGAGGCGGTTGTCTATGATAGCCATCTCCTCGGGCTGGTAACCAACGATACATGAATCTACTTTCTGTAATGATAATGTATCCACCTTATAGACCATTCCCAAAGGTGAGGTCCCGTCGCCATAGACGGGACTGACATACGACGAGACGTATGCAAAACCATCCTTAAACGTCACATAGCGGCAGTTGGGGATATCTACCTTTCCGATTCTGACGGCATCCTCGGCACGGGCCACCTCCACCTTGTTGGAGCAGTTGATGACGAGCCAAAGGCGTGAGCCATAAATCTGACAATCGTTGCCCACATCGCCCAGCATCATCACGGTACTAGGGTTGCGTTCGGAATAGATATTACGATAATAATGCACGGTGGAGTCTTTGCCGGAGAGGTCGAGGTAGTCGAGGGTGGATTTGTTGGAACCCATATTCCCCTCGTTGAGCAGGTACATCCCGATAATCTCACTCTTCACCGTCTTGCCGCCAGTGTTGATATCCTCCATCGGTACCACCATCACATCGTCTCTGCAAGAGGCGAGCATCAGGAGGGGCCATATGTAAAGTAATAGTCGTTTCATATCTCAACACTTAAAGTGAGGGCATAGTTACGACCCGGCATGGGGTAGTTGACAATGACCTCGTAGTCCTGGTCTAAGATATTATTGACATCCAGTTGCCCCCTCCAGAGCACCTTCTGCCATTGGAATCGGCAGACAAGGCTCAGGTCGCTGGTGTACCAGGGTTCCATGTGGTTATAGAGGATATTCTCCTGCTCGTCGTAGCGTTCGCCTGCATAGATGAACGAGTAGTTCAGATCCCAGTTCTTGTAACTGAGGCCGAGGATGGCGGAGCCGGAGTGCCAGGGGATGTAGGGTATCTGGTCGTTGTAATAACTATCAGCGGGGTCCGTCACATCTCGTGCGTCCTGATAAGTGTATTGGGCGCGGGCCGTAGCCACCAGATCCTCGCCAATCTGGAAGTCTGCCTCTGCCTCCACATCGATACCCTTGATATGTACCTTGCCGAGGTTAAGCATCGTCCAACGGAACTGCTGTCCCTTGGGGTAGGCCACGATTTTGTCGTGTACCGTATTATAATAGGCATCGAAGTGCATCTCCGCATGACGGATGATACCATGCTCGAAGTGTTTGTTGAGGGCGAAGCCTGCATCGTATTGCAAGGCACTCTCCGGCACGAGGTTGGCATTACCCATATCGGTATAGTAGAGGTCGTTGAAGGTGGGCATGCGGAAACTCTTCTTCACATAGGCCCGCATCGAGAAGAACGTGCCTCGGAAGGGATAAATATTCACGAAGAGGGCAGGGGTGAGTTTTGAGAGCGAATGACTTCCGTGATGTGTCTTGTCGTGGATGAAGGTGGCGAGCACGGAGCCTTGTGCCTTCAGGTGTTTGTAATCGACGGCAGTAGCCAGACTCACGAGGTTGGAGAGACGTGTCGGGAAGGCGAAATTATAGGTGTCGGCATTGAGTTTGTTCCACTTGAAGTCGTAACTCAGCGAGGCACTCCAGTTGGGTAGCAGTTCCAGCACGTTGGCGGTAGAGAGATAGAACTCCTGTTGCTTGTAGCGGTTGTCAACGGGCAGTTGCGTGGAGTCCTTATTCACATAGTGGGTGTTGTAGTAGGCATACTTCGCCAGCCAACGGGTACTGAACCCGTTGCCGATGTTCTTGTCGAAGGCCGCCTGCACAAAGGTGTTCAGGTCTTGTTGGCGCTCTCCTCTTCGCCACACGTTGTTGACGATGGCCCCAGGGATGCCTCTTGCGGAATTGTAGAGATAACCCTTCACCTGCCAACCACCCTGATCCAGTCGTCCGAAGAGGTTTGCCTCGATACGTTCGGCATGGATGTCGCCGTTCTGACGCACGGCGGTTGTGTCCCAGGCTGTCTCACCGTTCGGATAGCGCCGTTCGTAACGGAACTTATACTTTCCACTGGCTGTCAGGAAACCCGCACTCACTGAAGAACTCACTGCTTCAGAAAGTCTCTGTTCCCAGAGAGTCGAGAATCGGAACATATCACTGCTTCCATACTGAGCCTTAAACTTCAACCGATAATTCTGCATGGAGAGATCAGGTGCCTTCGTACGGATATAGATGGCTCCTGCATTCCCGAAGTCGGAGGCGGGTTGGAAGATGGCACTCTTCTGACCATTGTAGAGAGTGATCTCCTCCACATTGTCGAGTGAGAACTGTCCCAGGTCTATCTGTCCGTTCTGGGCATTGCCCAACTGAATTCCGTCGTAGGAGATGCCTAAGTGATGTGTACCCATTGAACGGATATTCACCGTCTTGATACCCCCCACACCGCCATAGTCCTTCAACTGGATGCCAGAGAAATAACGCAGGGCATCGGCCACAGAGTGAGAGTTCAGTTTCTCCAGCATCTCACCATTGAGTTTCTGACTGGGTACAACCTCTCGCATCGCAGGTCTTGACACCACGACAATCTCCCGTACGTGCTGTACGGAGTCCAACTTGCTCTGTGCAATAGAAGTAAGAGATGAAAAGTGGAAAGTGAAAAGTAGCAGCAGCATCATCCGCCACCGCTTCACGCAGATACTGATCCCATACCTTTCACTTTTCACTTCTTCACCTCTCTATTTCCTCGTTGCCGTCTAATCCCAGAGACAGGCAAACGATCAAGACAAATCGGCAGGTCTTCTGACTTGTCGTCTGGCAGCAAACGTCTTCCCGATAATCTCAGTGACGATGTGTTTGCGCCGAAAAAGACGACTCACAGCAGCGGGTCTGCTCGGGATTTCCACCCGATTCCCTATTAGTCACCTAAAGGTGAACCGATTGTCGGGTGCAAAGATACGAAAAAACGAGCGAAGAACAAAATAAACTCGTTTATTTTTTCTTCCGAGTGGCAGTATCTTCGCGACTTTGTCGCAAAGTTACAAAAAAAGTTGAAAAGAACAATGGATTTTGGAGAATTAACGCAAATCGTCCAAAAATAAGACCTTTGTTACACGCCAGTCATACGCACTGCAGGCAAGAACCGTCATTAGGCATACTGCCAATAGTGCCAGTTGCTTCCTCATGTCAATAGTTCTCAGCGTTAATCTCGAAGTATGCCTGCGGATGGAAGCAGACGGGACAGACGTTGGGGGCTTCGGTGCCGATGACGATGTGGCCGCAGTTGCGGCATTCCCAGACGCTGACACCCGCCTTGCGGAACACCTCGGCAGTCTCGACGTTGCGCAGCAGGGCACGGTAGCGTTCCTCGTGGTGCTTCTCGATGGCTGCTACGCCACGGAACTGCTCTGCCAGTTCGTGGAACCCCTCCTCGTCGGCCTCGCGGGCGAAGCGGTCGTACATGTCAGTCCACTCGTAGTTCTCGCCCTCGGCAGCGTGCAGCAGGTTCTCGACAGTGCTGCCCAGTCCACCTAAGTGTCTGAACCACAACTTGGCGTGTTCCTTCTCGTTCTCAGCGGTCTTCAGGAAGAGGGCGGCAATCTGCTCGTAGCCGTTCTTCTTGGCCACGGAGGCGTAATAGGTGTATTTGTTGCGGGCCATCGACTCACCGGCAAAGGCGGCCTCAAGGTTCTTCTCAGTGTGGGTGCCGGCGTATTTGTTCGTGGCGGGAGCATCAGGCTCAGCGGCAGCGACCTTCACGAAGTCCGAGGCGGGATGCTTGCAGATGGGGCAGGTGAAGTCGTCGGGCAATTCCTCGCCCACGTACTCGTAGCCGCAGATGGAACAGCGCCAGATGGTCTTACCCTCTGCGGTCTGCCCCACGGGCTGGGGCTTCGGCTTGATGTGTTGCTGATAATAATTATAGGTAGCCGATGGCACGTCGGCGAGCACTTCCATCTCCGTGACGGAGCCTACGAAAAGCATGTGCGTGCCAAGGTCAATAGCCTGCTCCACGTCAGCAGAGATGAAGGCATTGGTGCCGCGCGTGATGGCCAGTGTGCCGTTGGCGACGCGACGACAATCCTTGAAGCCGTCGAACTTATCGACCGTACGTCCGCTTTGGAAACCAAAGTGCTTAAACAGTTCGAAGTCGGCAGCCTCGCTGAGGATGGAGGCCGTGAACTTACCCGAGTGTTGGATGAGCCCGGTCGTGAAGTTACCCTTGTTCAGGGCTACTGAGATACGGTTAGGCTGTGCCGTCACCTGAGCGACGGTGTTGCTGATGCAGCCATTGTCCTTGCCTGCGTCACAAGTCGTGATAACGAACAGGCCGTACTGGATGTTGAAAAGAGGATTACTCATAAGTCTAAAGTTTTATGTTAATAAAGTGATGTTATCACAAATCTTATTAAAGATATCGGCAAAGATACAAATAATTGCGGAATTATTACTAAATTTGCCCCAAGTTTTGTGATATATTAATAAGTAATAACAATAAAGTGAACGGCATCCCTTATCACGATGTGGCGGAGGGCTTGTATTATCTGGCACCTGGAGGCAAACAACTGGTTATGCTCGACTCGACGCTTAACCAGCCTAATGGACTAGTCGGAACGCCCGACGGGAAACAATTGTATGTAGCGGAGGCAAAGGCAAATAGTTGCTCTGTATCAGCAACGTTTGTTTCTTTACCATACTTTTGCTTCTTGGATGATTATTGTAATAGATGCGACATTAAAACCTTTACGCCTATCAAGATGAGGATGGTGCCTCCTATGAGTTCGGGGTTAAGCCGGCGGATGATGGTCTTTCCGAAACAACGGCCCAAGTGATAGCCGACGATGCTGAAGAGAAAGGATACCAAGCCTATGAGGAGGAGCGGTAGGGTGAGTTGACTGAGGGAGGTATAACCGGTGCAGGCAAAGGAGATGCCGACAGCCAGTGCGTCGATGCTGGTGGCAACGGCAAGGAGCAGTTGGGTGCGCAGACGACAGGGATTGAAATGATGCTCTTCCTCAGGACTGAAACTCTCCCAGATCATCTTTCCTCCGATGAGACCTAACAGTCCGAAGGCAATCCAGTGGTCGTAGGCTTCCATATACGACTGGAAATGACTGATGCCCAGCCAGCCCAACAGTGGCATCAGGGCCTGGAAGAAGCCAAAGAGAAAGGCCATTCTTAGGCAAGAATGGTGATTACCCTGTTGCGGAAGAATCACTCCACAGACGATAGAGACTGTGAAACAATCCATGGCAAGGGCGACGGCTAAGAGGATGATATCTAAGAGAGTCATATAGTATTTGTTTACCTCATTCTTGCACTTTGGCTGCAAAAATACAAAAAAAGCCACAGATTACACAGATTATCACAGATAATTTTGTACTTTTGCATCAGAAACTAAAAACAAAGTTCATTAACAATGATGAAGAAAGCAATGATTCTCGGAATGCTTTTGGCTGTGTCGATGTCGATGCAGGCAGAGCAGGTGACTGTCCAAACGAAAAATGTCACAATGGTACTTAATGTGGAAAACGGCAAACAGCCACAGTACGTCTATTTCGGTGCGAAACTCAGCAACTATGACTTGGCTCACTTGCAGACACCCCGTAACGGACGGATGGATGCCTATCCTATCTATGGTCTGAACTGTCCTGCTGAGGCTGCCCTCGCCATGAAACATTCTGACGGTAACCTCTCAACGGCGATGTATATCACAGGGATGGAGAACAAGGATAACACCCTACGAATCACCCTGAAGGATCCGGAATATCCCGTATCAGCAACGCTTTGCTATAAAGCCTATCAGGAGGAAGATATGATTGAGACTTGGGCAGAAATCACTAACGGCGAGGCCAAGCCCGTCACACTGACGCAGTTTGCCTCTATCTGTCTGCCCATCCGTAGGGGCGACGTGTGGCTCTCGCATTTCTATGGCTCTTGGGCCAACGAGGCTCAGTTGGTGGAAGAACCAATCCTCGCTGGCGAGAAGGTGATAAAGAATAAGGATGGCTCGCGCAACTCACATACCGATCATGCTGAAGTGATGTTCTCACTCAACGGTAAGGGTCAGGAGAATACGGGTGACGTTATCGGCGCTGCCCTCTGCTACTCAGGCAACTACCAACTAAAGGTGGAGACGGACGATACTGAATACCACTATTTCTTCGCTGGCATCAATCCCGACAACTCTGAGTATCATCTGAAGAAAGGCGAGACCTTTGTGACACCGAAAGTTGCCCTCAGTTTCTCGCAGCAGGGACTCTCTGGCGTATCCCGCAATTTCCATAAGTGGGGCCGCAAGTATATGCTGGCTCACGGTAATAAGGAGCGTAAGATCCTGCTCAATTCCTGGGAGGGTGTCTATTTCGACATCAACCAGCAGGGCATGGATCAGATGATGGGCGACATTGCCTCAATGGGTGGCGAACTCTTCGTGATGGACGACGGTTGGTTTGGTGACAAGTATCCCCGTAAGACGGACAACTCCTCTCTTGGCGACTGGGTGGTAGATAAGAACAAACTGCCTGAGGGTATCGAGGGACTGCTCCGCGATGCTAAGAAGCACGGC
The DNA here is from genome assembly GCA_902784565.1 of uncultured Prevotellaceae bacterium. Lineage (GTDB taxonomy): Bacteria > Bacteroidota > Bacteroidia > Bacteroidales > Bacteroidaceae > Prevotella. The sequence goes on along the minus strand of CACZVE010000015.1, from coordinate 7,636 downwards.
ATTAAGTTCGGCATCTGGATTGAGCCTGAGATGACCAACTCTGTCTCTGAACTCTATGAGGCTCACCCCGACTGGATCATCAAGGCTCCGAAGCGTGAGGCTGTGCAGGGGCGTGGTGGTACGCAGTTGATCCTCGACATGGGCAATCCCAAGGTACAGGACTTCGTGTTCAGCGTCGTCGATAACCTCATGACGAAATATCCGGAGATCGACTATATCAAGTGGGATGCCAATATGCCGATTCTGAACCACGGTTCGCAGTACCTGACGATGAACGACCAGAGCCATCTCTATATCGAGTATCATCGTGGTTTGGAGAAGACTTGCCAGCGGGTGCGTGCCAAGTATCCTGACCTCACCATCCAGGCCTGTGCATCTGGTGGCGGACGTGCCAACTGGGGTGTGCTGCCTTACTTCGATGAGTTCTGGGTTTCAGACAATACCGATGCCCTGCAGCGTATCTATATGCAGTGGGGTACCTCGTATTTCTTCCCTGCCATCGCGATGGCTTCGCATATCTCTGCCACACCGAATCACACCGTCTTCCGTACCACTGCGATGAAATACCGTATCGACGTAGCCATGAGTGGACGCTTAGGTATGGAGATTCAGCCCAAGAACATGACGGACGATGAGAAGACACTCTGTCGTAAGGCCATTGCCGAGTATAAGCAGATACGGCCCATCGTGCAGTTCGGTGACCTCTATCGTCTCGTCTCGCCTTACGACAAACAAGGCCTCGCCTCTCTGATGTACGTGAATGAGCAGAAGTCGAAGTCTGTCTTCTTCTGGTGGAAGACCGAGTCGTTCCAGAATGAGCACCTGCCGCGAAACCGATGGACATCGAGGGAAAGACCTTCAGTGGTGCCTACCTGATGAACCACGGACTCGAAATGCCCTACCGCAACGAACCCGAGTGGTCTAAGAAGACCGACTGGTCCAGCCGCGTCCTTCTCCTCGAAGCGGAGTAATTGGATTAGTTAAGGAACATGACATTTTTGAGATAGCATGATCTGTCTGGATTTCCGGACAGATCATTTTCGTTTTCCAAAAGTCTGCCCCAAATCTGAGGCACGTTTATGCACACCGTGCATAAGTCTCTCCCAGTTTTTAGGCTGGTTTTTGAAGTCTGGGGACGATTTTTCACGGATTTGGGACAAGGTCTTCAAGTTTTGGGATGGCCTGTCCCGGATCTAAGACAAGTCATTTTGATCTTTTAAAAATCAGCCCCCAAACCGGGACAAAATATTCCGACCCCGGAAAATCGTGTCCCAATTCTGGGTGAAGAAATTCCGCCCCCGGAGAATTATGCCCCTGTTCCGGGACAAATAATTCCGACCTCGGAAAATTATCCCTCGGATCTGGGGCAAGATATTCCGACCTCCGAAAAACGTGTCCCAATTCTGGGTGAAGAAATTCCGCCCTCGGGAAAACATGCCTCGGATCCAGGGCAAAACATTCCGCCCTCGAGAAATCATCCCCTGAATCCGGAGCAAGAAATTCCGCACCCGGAATATTTTCTCCCAGATTTCAGGCAAGGTTTTACACAGGGGGACTAAGGATTAAACAAATCATCCAGTCTGACTTGGCTCTGGATCATCTCCGAATATTTGCCTTGGGCAATGCCCTCGGTGGTTATCATTGTGAGCCAGGGCGTATGCCGAAGGCCCGTTTCTTGGATAAAGGCGTTCTTGCGCTTATTAATCTTTTCGTATTCATCTTTATCCAGATAATACTCGCCTTGGCAGTATTTCACCTCACAGATGTTGACGATTTTGTCTGCCCGTTCAATGATGATATCAATTTGTGCAGCAGGTATGGTGGTCTTGCTTCGCCAGGAATAGTTGAGAGTGGAGATGGCATCTATACGCAAAGCGTGCTTAATCTGCTGGATATGAGCCATACAGATACGTTCATAGGTCAGCCCCATCCAGGAATTGATTTCCGGCGTGTTGATGTGGTGAGCCCAATATTGCTGTTCTACCTCAGCCCTGTCGATGAAAGTAAGATAGAAAAGGCTGAAGAAGTCGCAAAGTTGATAGATGGCGTCTTTTCGCTTAATTTCTTTTTCACGTACAATATTCTTTCGAATCAGGTCGCAATAGACAAGGTCTTCCAACCGTTTGCCTAAGTGTCCGTTATTGGCGCATTTGAGTTTGTCTGCCAGTTCCTCACGAGTCATTCCTTTGCGGCTATTGCTTAATACCTTGATGATTTCTATGTATTTGTCAGGTTTCTTATAGAGCGTATTGAAAAGCCTACGGAACTCACGGCGCATCTGTGTGTCTTTACTGAAAAACAGGCGGTCAATATTCTGCACGAGACTATCCTCACGGTCTAAAAGACTCAGATAATAGGGTATGCCTCCAAAGACCATATAGGTTTGAAGCACCATTTGGCGGTTCCAGATGAAATGCTGCTCTTCGAGATAGTCTTCCGTTTCTTTCAGTGTAAAGGGGTGGATAGGTAATTCAAGGGTAATACGGTCATGTAGTCCTCCCTTGCTGTCAATGACGTTGCTAATCATCCAACTGGTGGCACTGCCACAGATGATAAAGACGATATTCTCATGCAGACTGGCCCAGTTGTTCCAAAAGTAGCCAACGGCACTGGCTGCATTCGAACCTTCTGCATCCAAGGCTGGCAGTTCGTCAATAAAGATAATGCATCTTTCACCACTGCCTACTTTGGGCTTCAGTGCATTCTTTAGCATAATAAATGCCTGCATCCAGTCTTTCGGCTGTTCTGGCATCTCATAGCCGTAATCGTTCATGGCATCAGCAAATGCCGCAAACTGATCCTTCAGTGTTCCTTCGATGACACCTGTCATCTTGAAAGCATATTGGTTTTTGAAGAATTGATTAATCAAGAACGTCTTACCCACACGTCTTCGACCATATAGAGCAATGAATTCCGCTCTGGGACTGCCAACGGCTGTCTCCAGTCTCTTCATCTCCATCTCTCTTCCAATGATAGTTTCCATAACTACATATTGTTTAATTCCTGCGCAAAGATATGGAAAACCTTCGACAAAACCAAACAATTTGGGCGAAATCTACCTGTTTTTGTATAGATTTCGCCCAAATTTGTGTTATTACGGGCGAAATCGATGGTTATTGTGGTAGATTTCGCCCAAAACGGGAAAAAAGAAAGAAAGCATTTGGTACATTCACAAAAATACTGTAAATTTGCAAGGAAATATGAAGACTTATAGATTATTGTTGATATTGCTGGCGGTGTCGATGACGGGGCTGGCGAAGGCGGAGGCTGGGTTGAAGCCTCGGTTGGTGGTGTGTACGGATATTGCGCCGGCTGATGTGGAGCCGGACGATATGGAGTCGATGGTGAGACTGATGGCCTACGCCGACCTGTTTGAGATAGAGGCGCTGATCACATCGGTGGGTTGGAACTGCGACCCCTATCCGTTGGAGTGGCAGCAGTATCTGTTTCGCGTGATTACTGCCTATGCCAAGGATGTGCCGAATCTGATGAAGCGCTCCGGACAGAAGAAACACCTTTCACTCAAGAAGGAGAACGGCTTCCAGGAATTAGGCTACTGGCCGAGTGCGGAATACATCACGAGTCGTACCGTCATGGGCAGTATGTATGGCGGCATACGATCCATCGGCGAGCGCAACGACTCGCCAGGCAGTGAACTGCTTATCCGTCTGGCTGATGAACCCGATCCGCGCCCCATCTATGTGGCAGCCTGGGGAGGAGCCAACACACTGGCGCAGGCCATCTGGCGTGTGAAGCAGACTCGGACGGCAGAAGAACTGAAACGCTTTGTCAGGAAGTTCCGCATCTATACGATTACCGATCAGGATATGCAGTACAATATGCGGATGGATCGTGCTTACAGTTCTCACATGTGGCTGCGGCGTGAGTTCAAGGACGACTTGCAGTTTATCTGGGATGAGGGTACGTGGCAGGAACAATGCGAACTGGGCAAGCGCCACTGGCAACAGCACCAGGAGAATATCCAAGGCAAAGGTGCCTTAGGCAAGGAATATCCTACCTACAAATGGGGTGTGGAGGGCGATACGCCGAGTTTCCTCTATGTGATGCCGCATGGTCTGAACGACCCCGAAGACCCGCATCAGGCTGGTTGGGCAGGCTATCACGAAAGAGGGATGTGTCCTGACTCGCTGACGACAGCCTGGACTTCTTGGCAGGAACCGCTCCGGAGCATCAGCGTGGGCTATAAACAGCGTTTCTATCCCGATGAACTCAATGATTTTATGGCCCGTATGCAGTGGGCTGATGAGGGGCGTGGCAATCATAACCCTCAGGTGATTATCAATCGTCAGAAAGGGTTGCAGCCCATTCATATCAAAGCGAAAGCAGGAAAGACCATCCGCCTGGACGCCTCGAAATCTTTTGACCCTGATGGTGATAGTCTCAGTTTCCTTTGGTGGCAGCAGCCGGAGATAGGTACAACGAAAGTGGCTATCGACCAGTCTGACCAGTCCATAGCCACTCTACATATTCCTGCTGATACCGTCGGCCAGACGCTCCATATTATCTGCGAAGTCCACGACGACGGGCCCTTCCATCTGGTAGCCTACCGCCGGATCATCATCAGCATCCAGTAAGATTATAGTTTAACCTCAGGGACCACCTGACCGTCGAGGAGGTTGATGACACGTTGGGCGTAGCCTGAATCACGCTCTGAGTGGGTTACCATCACAACAGTTGTGCCTTCCTGGTTCAGTTGGGTGAGCAGTTGCATCACCTCTAAGCCGTTCTTCGAGTCGAGGTTACCGGTAGGCTCGTCGGCGAGGATCAGTTTGGGATTCATCACGACGGCTCTTGCAATAGCCACTCGTTGCTGCTGACCACCAGAGAGTTGCTGGGGGAAATGGTGGGCGCGATGCGAGATGGCCATACGGCGTAGCACTTCCTCAACTCTCGTCTTTCGTTCTTTCTTGGGAACGCCCAGATAGGTCAACGGCAACTCCACGTTTTCTTCCACATTGAGTTCATCAATCAGGTTGAAACTCTGGAACACGAAACCAATCTGTCCTTTGCGAACCTTCGTGCGTTGACTCTCCTTCAACTTACCCACTTCCTCACCATCAAGGTAATAGGTGCCACTAGTGGGATTGTCGAGTAAGCCTAATATATTCAACAAGGTCGATTTGCCACAGCCCGATGGCCCCATGATGGCTACAAACTCACCTTTCTTTACTTCGAGCGTGCTACGGTCTCCACCTCTTCCGTGCGGAACACCTTCTGAATGTTTTCTAACTTAATCATATTATTCTGTTTTTAGATAGTTTACAGGATTACTATTTGATACTCGTCTTGTCTGTAGATAAACAACCGCCACAATGATGCAGAGCACCAGGAGGGCACAGACGGCAAAGCTGGCCAGCGACAGCGGCATCTTGTCGGGAAACTGCTGCATCAGCAGTGTGCTGAGATACCAGCCGAGGGCTGTACCTATGATGATAGAGGGCAGGGCGATGACAGCGATACTGCGCAGGAACAGCCTTTGCAGTTCATGGGCTGAAGCCCCCATCACCTTGCGGATGGCCAGTTCGCGCGAGCGGCGCTGCACCTCGTCGCGCACATAGCCGATGAGTCCGATGAGCGTGATCAGCAGCGAGGCCAAACAACCTATGAGAATCATGTCGCGGGTGTGGCGCGTGTCGTTGTAGCAGTCGGCCAACTCTGCGGCGTATGGCTTCACGCTCAGGTCGGCATCAGGATAGAGTCGGTCGCACAATTGTTGAACAGCCTGCATATTCTCAGCAGTCACAGCTTGCAGTTTCATCATGATGTAGTGTGTAAAGACATTACCGTTGGTCACCATCATGGGACGTTCATCGCGTGAGACGAGCGAACCCATCACGAAGTTCTTCACCACGCCCACTACGGTCATGGGATATTCGTCGCCTACCGAGGAATTGACGAACTGCTGGCCAATGACATCGTCGATACCTGCCACTTCCTTCATCCGCTGTGCAAACCGTTCGTCCACCAGCATCTCCTGCGTCCATCCGGGATGCTCCAACCGCTTAAAACCTCTGCCCCGTACCAGCTCAAGTCCCATGGTCTCCACCAGCCCCTGCTCGGCAAAGAATAGGTTGGCACAGTTGAAAAGTTCCCGAGGATTGCCTGGAAGCAGCACATTGTCGCCACTCTGCCATTCGCAGAAGAGCGAATAGGATGCTGCCGTCTTTTCAACACACGGCAGGCGCTCTATCTCACGAGCCAGTGAATAGATGGAGTCGCCATGCAGGGCACTCACGTTGACGTAGGCCACCCTGTCATACTGATAGCCCATGTCTTTCGAGAGCATATAGTCGTACTGACGGTAAACGGTGGAGAGCACACAGAGCAGCATCGTTGTGAGCACAAACTGGAATGCCAAGAGTGACAGCTTCCACAGTCGCTTGTTCTCTGAGTAGAGCCGGTAGGCGTAGGTGAGCGGGATGCGCGAATAGATGGCTCCGGGCAAGATGCCGCAGCAGATCAATACAACGAGGCATACAACGGTCAGAACCATGAAGGTCTGTCGGGAGAAGAGTGTCGTAATGCCAACACCCATCAACTCGCTTATCCAGTCTTTCCCAGCCAGAAGCAGCAGTGTCATCATCGCCAAGGCCATAATGAGATGAATGCCGGCTTCCTTGAGTGTCATCGTGTAGAACTCACGGTGCGGGGCACCTAAAACCTTGCGCAGTGCTACCTGCCTGGCACGGTTCACCAAGAGGCTGATAACCACGAGGATATAGTTCATCACCGCTGTGAAGAGCATCACGAATGCTACCACCAAGAGGATGATGCTGGTGGTGCGTACCGTGGTGTCCTTCGTCCGCTGGCCTGCTACACTCTCCAACTCAATGCCTGCATCGACACAGCCGATTTGCTTCAGGTCGTCCCACGGTAGGATGCGCTTCAGCAACTGCTTGATTTCGCTGCGTACCTTGTTCATGTCGGCATCGGGACGCATGCGTACAAAAGAATGGTAGCGGTCGTTGCCCATCAAGTTCTCCGTACCGTCCCAAGCGTAAGTGCCTAAGGAGGACATCGACATCAGAATGTCATAGCGGGAGCAGCGGGAGTTCTCTGGATAGTCTTCGAACACGCCGCCGATGGCTTGGCATCGCCCTGCAAGACCTTTGTGGCAAAGATATTGAAGAAACAGGAGTCTGCAAACAGTGCTTCTTCGAAGTAGTGTCGGCTGCCGTCCTCCAGCGTTAGTTTCTCTTCACTGAACTGTCCTGTATAGCGTGTAGCAGTCAGAATCTCGGGTATTTCGCGACCAAGCACGGGAGCGATGCCTCCAGATGTGGCACCATACTGCTGCGGTTCCTCACCTATGCGCTGGAACGTCTCATGCAATTCATACACGTACTCCTTATCTGCGATGCAGCTGTCGTAGTTGCGCTCCAACTGCACCTTGGCAATAAGAACCAGTCCCACGGTAAGTCCGATAGCAAGCGATGTGATTTTGATAAAGGCTCCTTGGCCTTTTCTGAAGATATTCATAACTTGATGTAATTATTCGGTCTTGATGCTGTTGACAGGATTCTCATTGGCCGTGCGCCAACTCTGGATAATGACGGTGGTGAGGGTAATGACGCCAACTGTCAGAAGGGCCAGGGGGAAGAGCCACCAGTAGATG
>CACZVE010000014.1 GCA_902784565.1 uncultured Prevotellaceae bacterium | reverse complement strand
TAAGAATAGAGCCGTCAAGTGTCTGCGACTTCCCTCGCACCACTTGGCGGTTCCATTTGTCAGCTCTTGGCGAGGCCAAGTGAGAGGATGCTGATACGGACACCACCAGCCTTACTGAGTTCTGGAGAACATGAAAGAGTTGCTGGCATTGTATAAAAATGTCACAGGGAACTATCGTCCTTTGCTTGATGGTGAGCGATACCTGACAGATAGGGAGGTCTCTGAAATCCTAAAGGTAAGCAGACGGACACTACAGGAGTATCGCAATGACGGAGTGCTACCTTATATTCTATTAGGTGGGAAAGTGCTATATCGTGAGAATGATTTGGAAAAGGTCTTGGAATCATGTTATCATCCGGCTCGTTAACCAAAGGGAAAAAGAGAAAGCAGCCCACGTATCCGCAGCATGAATAATTACGCAGAAAGACGGATGACAGACTATCGCTAATCATTCGTCTTTCAGCTTTGAGGTTTTTGAGCACCAACCATTATGCCGTCTTGATGTCCTTGAATGATGCATTGAGTTTATCGCCAAGCATCGTCAGGTCGTTGTCAAGTTTCTGGCTTGTGATTTTTGCGTAGATTTGGGTGGTCACGATGTTCGTGTGTCCCAATACCCGGCTCACGCTCTCGATGGGCATTCCCTTTGAAAGCGCCAAGGTTGCGAATGAGTGGCGGCCACAATGGTAGGATATGGCTTTCTCTATGCCACAGGCTATCATCACCGTTTTTAGCTTCTTGCACATCGACCAGTAGCTCATCTTGCCGAACACTAGTTTGTCTTCCTGTAAGTGCTTGTAGCGGTCGATAATCTGCAAGGGTACGTCCATCAGCTTCACTTGGAAGGGGATGCCCGTCTTGTGACGGTGGCCGATTATCCATTTGTCGCCATTGATGTCCACTATGTTGTCCGTAGTCAGCTCTTTCACGTCAATGAACGAGAGGGCTGTAAAGCAGACAAAGACGAAGATGTCGCGAACGAAGGCAAGATTATCGTCCTCAAACTCATGCGTCACGACGGCTTTCAGTTCGTCTTCAGTCAGGAACTCCCTTTCCTTGCAGTTAGGACTGATATGGAACTGGGTTATAGTGTGCCCTCAGAACGACACCCTTCAGCCACATGCAACGCTGCCAGATAGTGGCATTGGCCAGTCCACGGTCTGTGCTGAGACAAACGGAAAAGTCCTTGATGAACTCAGGTGTCAACTCCAACATAGACATATCTGTGCGACGGTAATGCGACTGGATGAACTCGGCCACATCCTTTCGTGAACGCTCCATGGCCCATAAGGTGCTGGCAACCCTGTCCTTTCCAACTCGCTTTTTCTGATTGGCAATGTCATTGTCGAAAGCACTCAACAGCGTCTCGTATTCGCTGCCGAACCCCTGATAGGAGTTTCGCACCATCTCAGCCGTTACGAAAGCTTCGCGGTCAGACAGGTGCTGATAGTGCTTGATGATCTGCGCCTTGATGTTATCCAACTCACGGTTAATCTGCAAAGACTCCTTGCTTCGTCCTTTGGCAAAATTGCCTTTCACATCCCACATGTCAAGCGGGATGGACTTCTTACAACTGAACTGGCTTTGGGTGCCGTTAATCGTCACACGGCCCATCACAGGCACCACACCGTTCTTCTCCTTACTCTTGTTCACGTAGAACAAAATGTTGAATGTACTTCTCATGTTTCTTGTTCCTTTTCAATTTTGGGCTGCAAAACTACTGTCTTTTGGGTTATCCATCGCTATGCAAAATGTAGCAGTTTGCGGAATAAGAAACGGGCGGTGAGAGGTGCTGTATTCTGCCCTAATTTGCGTAGTCAATTATTGAGTTTTAACCCGTTTGTGAGAACTATATTTGGGTTACGAATAAGAAACCTAACTCCTTCACCAATCCTCCACTTCCTCATTCTTCCCCATTTTGCCTTTATTTTAGGCCGAATTGCGTTAATTCTCCAAAATCCGTTGTTTCTTTACAAGCTTTTTTCGTAACTTTGCACCCAGAAACGAAACGAAACTATTAAGTCGATAAAAATGATGAAGACGAGACTTCAACGAACAGAATTGCTGCGGGCAGCACAGGCGCTGTCCACACCGAAGCGCACCGCCGCGATGTTCCTCATGGCAATGCTTGCCATTCTTACCTTCCCCACCAAGACGTGGGCGCAGGATCCCATTGCCAAAATAGGCGACACGCCTTATGAGTCATTGCGAGCCGCCTTTAATGAAGAACCATTGTATGTTCGTATCGGAGTGAACTTAACCGTCAAGGGTGGAACCATCGGCGGTCCCGATGCCGACAACGCCTGCGAGATTGCCATCCGTAACTTAGGCGGTAAGTTGAACATTGAGAACCTTACTATCAGCAATTGCAGAGATGGCATCTACAATGAAGAATGGCTTGACGATGAGACGTCAGTGGCGGGAGAACTGACCATTGGCAGTGGCGTCCATATCAGTGCCACGGAAACATGTATTGATTATAATTTAGGAAAACTGATGTTCACCGCTCTGCCCATTCTGAGTTGGGGCGAAGAGAACTGCGGCATTACTCTCGGAGGAGGCAAGGTAATCAACTTTGCCGGTGAGGGTATCACCGCATTGCCAGATGGCTTCAAGCCGATAAAGATCATAATACATGACGAATTACCCTGTGTCATCACCAACGGCTATGCTGACCACATGAAAAGTGGCAGCGAGGTTATCGACCCCGCCAAGGTGTTTGTTGGTGAAGACAACGATATCAGCACGGTCATATACGATGGCGAGGCCACGATGACGATGACATACGGTGGTGGTATCCAGAACGTCAGCGTCACCAAGGGCAATGAGGTGAAGCAGTATATCTCTCTGCGAGCCGCCTTTAATGAAGCCGCCGACGGCTCGACCATCACGCTGCTCGACAATGCCGACCTCGGAGAAGGAACCATTGTATGTTCGTATCGGAGTGAACTTAACCGTCAAGGGTGGAACCATCGGCGGTCCCGATGCCGACAACGCCTGCGAGATTGCCATCCGTAACATAGGCGGTAAGTTGAACATTGAGAACCTTACTATCAGCCATTGCACAGATGGCATAGTCAATGAAGAAGAATGGCTTGACGAAGAGACGTTAGTGACGGGTGAACTGACCATTGGCAGTGGCGTCCATATCAGTGCCACAGAAACATGTATTGACGATGGAGAACTGACGCTCACCGCCCTGCCTATGCTGAGTTTTGACGAATGGGGCTTCGGTATTATTCTCGGAGATGATAAGGTGATCAACTTTGCCGGTGAGGGTATCACCGCCTTGCCGGATGGCTTCAAGCCGATAAAAATCTTGGCATTTGGCGAATTACCCCGCGTCATCACCAACGGCTATTCGACGTTTTTTAAGAATATTGACCCGGCTGACGTCTTCGTTTACAACGACGAAAACATTATCGTCAGTATAACACTCGAAGGCGGAGAGACGGTCTGTAAGTCTGCAAAGGTATCCTTCCCAGAAGGCCTTAGCACATTCTTCTCTCCCTACAGTTTTTCTGTTGATAACAAGGATGTGAGAATCTATACGGTAACGGCTGTTGAAGAAGGGAAAGTGACCGTTGCTGAGGTCAAGAGCAAGGTGATTCCTCGTTACACACCTGTCATCATCAGCAATGAGAGCAGTGAGACCTTATTTGATCTGAACTTCATGGATTTGGAAGAGTGTGATGAGACCTTCGAGAATGACATCCCCGACGGTGTGGCTGATGAGTTCTGGGGTACAAATTATGGTACTACCCTCACGTATGACGCCTATGACTACTATGGTTTCGACGGAAAGAACTTCGTGTGGATGAAGAATGGCAGCAAGGTGGCACCTCACCGCTGCTGGATTGAGATACCGAACGAAAACTATGTCGATGACGATAATGACGAAGACGATGATGATGACGATAATGACGAAGACGATGATGATGACGATGAGCCAATAGCAGCACGCCGACAGACCATCGTCTGGCCTAATGGCGATACAACTACAGTACATTCCTTACTGTCAACTGTCAACTATCATCTGTCAACTGAAATGTGGTACACACTCGACGGGCGTAAACTCAAGAGCCGTCCCACTCAGAAAGGCATTTATATGAAGAATGGTAAAAAGATCGTGATCAAATAAAGGGAGGACCAAGATATGAAGAAAAAGATATTTGCACTGCTCGCCCTCGTCATGACTGTCATGACAGCGAGCGCATACAAACTCACGTCAACAGATTCGGAGCAAGGCACCATCAGATTCGCAGTAGGCGGCAACAGTGTGACCGAGGCAACCGAGGGAGCCACGGTCACCATCATCGTCAGTCCCAAACCGGGCTGGGGCACCGATGGTGTCACGGCAATGGCCTATATGGATGCGGACGAGATGCGGGCACGTACCCGCACCGGGATTGACCCCTCGCTTGTCAGGGACATCGAAGTGACACCTGTGGAGGGTAAGCCCAACCGGTTTACCTTCACGATGCCTGCCCACCACGTAGAGGTCAGCGCCACATTCATCGAGAGGCAGATGCACAGCGGCGACGTGAACGGAGACGACAAGACTAACATCGCCGATGTGGTGGCACTGACGAATGCCATCATCGCCGGTACGACGGATCTGAAGTACGACATCAACGGCGACAATCAAGTAACCGCCGACGACATCATCGCCCTCGTGAACTTTATTGCCAAAGGCTACGACGGCGAGTAGCAGTCGGCCTCATGGCTAAACGAAAAGCCCCCGAAGGTTCATCGACTTTCGGGGGCATTCTTATGATGTTTCAATCCTGAAATCAAGAAACAACGATGGGCTTGTATTTCGGCACGAGGGTCTTCATGATGCACCAGCCGATGATATAGGCGACAGCACAGACGGAGAACACCACCATATAGGCGGCAGGCTTGCCTTCGAAGCCGAAGAACGTATAGGCACTGCCCTGACCGGCGGCCCAGTCGAAGAACTCACCTGACGAGAGGTTGATGGCATAGGAGGCGAGACCACCAGCCATCGTACCGATACCCGTGATCGTACCGATGGTGGACTTGGGGAACATATCACCAATCGTCGAATAGAGGTTGGCACTCCAGGCCTGATGACCTGCACCCAGCAGACCAATCAAGATGGCGGGCCACCAGGCACTATAGGCACCAAGGGGCTGTGCGAGAAGTCCTAAGAGGGGGAAGCAGGCGAAGATGAACATGGCACGCATACGACCCAGATAGGGGTTCATGCCACGCTTCTCGACAAAATAGGTGGGCAGATAGCCGCCACCGATGGAGAGCACCGTCACAATGAGGTAGAGCGTGAAGATAAGCAGGATACCCATCGTGGAGTCGGAGGTATAGCCATACTGGTCGCTGAAATAGGCGGGTGCCCAGAACAGGAAGAACCACCACACGCCATCCGTCATGAACTTACCCACGATGAACGACCAGGTCTGACGGAAGGTAAAGCACTTCCAGAAAGAGATGGTCTTCTCCTCCTTCACGGCCGTACGATCCTGCACCTCGGCAATATCGCTGTCCTGATCGATATAGTTCAACTCAGCCTGATTGACATGACTGCTCTGGTGGGGCTTCTCATAGAACCACATCCACAAGCCCATCCAGATGAAGCCCAGCACACCGATGATGATAAAGGCCATCTCCCAACCCCAGGCACGTGCCAGCAGGGGGATGGTGGCTGGTGCAGCAAGGGCTCCCACAGAGGCACCGCTGTTGAAGATAGAGGTGGCGAAGGCACGGTCTTTCTTGGGGAAATATTCGGCTGTCACCTTGATGGCAGCAGGGAAGTTGCCTGCCTCACCGAGGGCCAGCACCATGCGGCACGACAGGAACAGATACATCGACACGGTGGCGATGGCCACGGCGGCATCACCCGTCAACTGACCGAGTTGGGCTACAGAACTGTAACCCTCCCACTCCATCGCTGCCCAGCCGCAGCCTGCATGGAGACAGGCACCCAGCGACCATACGAAGATGGCGATGAGATAACCCTTCTTGGTACCCATCCAGTCGATGAACTTACCTGCGAAGAGGTTGGCAATGGCATAGAAGACGGAGAAATAGGCCGTGATCTTACCGTAGTTTGAGTCTGTCCAATGGAACTCGGGGGCGATAAAGTCCTTCCAGGTCAATGACAAGACCTGACGGTCCATGTAGTTAATGGTGGTTGCCAGGAAGAGCAACGCACAAATGACCCAACGGAAATTGGACATCTTAGTGGTTTGTATAGGTGTCATATTCTTATTGATTATTGGTTTCTCTGCTTCATTCTCGTTTAATCGCAGCCTTCTTACGCAGGTCATGGTCGAGGATGGTCTTACGCATACGCATCGACTTAGGCGTGACCTCCACGAGTTCGTCCTGCTTGATATATTCGAGACATTCCTCCAACGACATCACCGTCTTGGGGATGATACGGGCCTTCTCGTCGGTACCCGAGGCACGGACATTCGTCAACTGCTTGGCCTTGCAGACATTCACCACAAGGTCGTTGTCGTGGACATGCTCGCCCACCACCTGTCCGGCATAGACATCCTCGCCCGGATCGATGAAGAACTTTCCACGGTCCTGCAACTTATCGATGGCGTAGGCAAAGGCATTACCCGTATCCATCGAGATCATCGAACCGTTGACACGGCGCTCAATCTCGCCCTTATAGGGCTGGTATTCCTTGTAACGGTGGGCCATAATGGCCTCGCCTTGAGATGCGGTGAGCACATTAGTGCGCAGACCGATGATACCACGTGAGGGGATATCGAACTCGATGTTCACCCGCTCACCCTGATTCTCCATCGAGGTCATCTCACCCTTACGACGGGTCACCATGTCAATCATCTTCGAGGCAAACTCCTCAGGCACGTTGATGGTGAGTTCCTCGATGGGCTCGCATTTCTTACCGTCAATCTCCTTGTAGATGACCTGCGGCTGTCCCACCTGCAACTCATAACCCTCGCGACGCATCGTCTCAACGAGTACGGAGAGATGGAGCACACCACGACCTGAGACAATCCACTTATCGGTAGAGTCCTCGAACGGCTCCACGTGCAGGGCAAGGTTCTTCTCCAGTTCCTTCTCCAAGCGGTCGTTGATGTGGCGCGAAGTGACAAACTTACCCTCCTTGCCGAAGAAAGGTGAGTCGTTGATGGTGAAGAGCATCGACATCGTGGGTTCATCGATGGCGATGGGTGCCAGCGGCTCGGGATTCTCCAGGTCGCAGAGCGTGTCGCCAATCTCGAATTTCTCCAGTCCGATGACGGCACAGATGTCGCCACAGTCCACAGAGTCGGCGCGCACATGCCCCATACCCTCGAAAGTGTGGAGTTCCTTGATCTTCGTCTTCTCCATCGACCCATCACGGTGGGCGATCGTCACCTGCATACCATCCTTCAGTTGTCCGCGATGCACACGACCCACGGCGATACGACCCTGATAACTCGAATAGTCGAGACTCGTGATCAGCATCTGGGGCGTGCCCTCGATCTGCTGGGGCGCAGGAATGACCTCGATAATCTTGTCTAATAAATAGGTAATGTTGTCTGTCGGTTTGTTGAAGTCTTCACCCATCCATCCGTTCTTGGCAGAGCCATAGACCACAGGGAAGTCCAATTGATCCTCAGTGGCATTGAGCGAGAACATCAGGTCGAACACCATCTCATAGACCTCTTCCGGACGACAGTTGGGCTTGTCCACCTTGTTAACTACCACGATGGGTTTCAAGCCTATCTGGAGCGCCTTCTGCAACACGAAACGCGTCTGTGGCATCGGACCCTCGAAGGCATCGACGAGCAACAGACAACCGTCCGCCATATTGAGCACACGCTCCACCTCACCTCCGAAGTCGGAGTGTCCCGGGGTGTCGATGATATTGATCTTAACGCCTTTCCAGTTAATAGATACATTCTTCGAAAGGATGGTGATGCCACGCTCACGCTCCAAGTCATTGGCGTCGAGCACCTGGTTGCTGAGATTCTGTCCCTCACGGAAGAGATTACCAGCAAGCATCATCTTGTCGACCAGCGTGGTCTTACCGTGGTCGACATGAGCAATAATTGCTATGTTTCTGATATCTTGCATACCTATTTTCTTGTTTTACGGGTGCAAAGGTAATCATTTTTAATGAGAAATGAGAAATGAGAAATGAGAAATGTTGAATACAAGGCTATATAATGACTAAAAATTGTTAAATTTCCACCTTTTTCCCTCCTAACAAATCATAATTTCTCATTTCTCATTTCTCATTCCACATTTTTTTGGTACCTTTGCACCCGCATTTCGGAAAATCCGGAGCATTTGATGACGTAAACCGGCTGGTGATTGCCTGGAAAAGCGTCTGAAAGATGTTATTGCAAACAACATTAATCACATTAAAATTATGTATTTAGACAAGGCAAAGAAGGAAGAGATCTTCGGCAAGTACGGCAAAGGTACTACCGATACCGGTTCTGCTGAGGCACAGATTGCCCTTTTCAGTTACCGTATCTCTCACCTGACAGAGCATTTGAAGAAGAACCGCAAGGACCACGCAACAGCCCGTTCACTGACCATGCTGGTAGGTAAGCGTCGTAAGTTGTTGAAGTACCTCTACACGAACGACATCAATCGTTATCGTGCAATTATCAAGGCGCTCGGTCTGCGTAAGTAAGACAAACTTCTTCGGAAAATTAAAGCCTCGCTTTTCAGCGGGGCTTTATTTCGTTTAAGGGGGTCATCACAAAATCACGCTGTTCCATCAGCGGATGGGGAATCTTCAAGTCGGGTTCATCGACGGTCAGGTCATCGTAAAGGAGGATGTCGATGTCGATACTCCTGTCGGAGTAGGAGACAGGAGTCAGGAGACAGGAGTCAGTAGATTTCTTCTTGCGACCCAGTTGACGCTCTATCTTCTGGGTGGCTTTGAGGAGTTGGCGAGGAGTGAGGGAGGTCTCCACAAGGATCACGCCATTGAGGAATCGGTTTGCTGATTCGAATCCCCAGGGCTCGGTCTCAATCAGAGAGGACTGGCGAATCACCAGTCCTATGCTTTCACCGATCAGCGCGATTGCCTTTCGGATATGCTCTTCTCTGTCACCGAGGTTACTTCCTAACCCCAAATAGACCTGATGTATCTTCTTAGTCATCCAGTATCAGCATCGCATCACCGAAGCAGCCGAACTTATAGCCATTCTTCACGGCCTTCTTATAGGCATCATACACCAGGTCATAGCCACCGAAGGAACATTCTGTCATCATCATCGTTGACTCCGGATGGTAGAAGTTACCCACCATGGCATTGGCCAGACCGAACTCATAGGGCGGGAAGATGAAACGGTTTGTCCAACCGTCAAACTCCTTCAACATCCCATCGGTACCGACAGCCGACTCTGTGGCACGGGCCGTACTGACACCCACCACACAGACACGGTGTCCACCGCTCTTGGCCTTGTTCACAATATCGCAGGCTTCCTTATCGACGAACATCTGTTCAGAACTCATCTTGTGCTTCGTCAGATCCTCCACCTCGATACCGTCGAAGTTGCCCAGTCCACAGTGCAACGTGATATAAGCGAAGTTGATGCCCTTGATCTCCATACGCTTCATCAGTTCACGACTGAAATGCAGTCCTGTCGATGGAGCCGTGACAGCACCTTCCTTCTTGGCATAGATGGTCTGGAAGAGATCCATATCCTCCTCTGTGGCAGGACGCTTATCCACGATATAACGGGGCAACGGTGCCTCACCCAAGGCAAACAGTTCGCGTTTGAACTCATCGTGCGGACAGTCATAGAGGAAACGCAGCGTACGTCCACGACTCGTCGTATTGTCGATGACCTCAGCCACCATCGGACCATTCTCCTGGAAGAACAGTTTATTGCCGATACGAATCTTACGGGCGGGCTCTACCAGCACATCCCACAGACGGAGTTCCTCGTTGAGTTCTCGAAGCAGGAACACCTCGATCTTGGCATCGGTCTTCTCCTTCGTACCATATAGACGGGCAGGGAACACCTGTGTGTCGTTGAACACGAAAGCATCGTCCTCGTCGAAATAGTTAAGGATACTCTTGAAGTCGAGGTAAACGGGATTGCCTTCCTCATCCTTCATATCCTCGCCGTTCTCGTCCTTCTTGAACATCTCGATACGCTCACTCTTACGGTGGATCACCATCAGACGACATTCGTCACGATGATAGGTAGGTTCGAGTGCCACAAGATTCTCTGGCAGTTTGAATTTAAATTGCGACAGTTTCATCGATATAATTTACAATTTGACAATTTACAATTTATTTTTCAATTTTACAATCTTTCAATCTTTCACCTTTTCTTCCAGCCAGGCGGGGAAGTCGTCGAACGTCAGGCAGTCCTCGATACGGACATCGCCTACACGGGTGCGACAGAGCGCCGTCAGATAGGCACCGCTCCCCAGGGCCTCGCCAATGTCTCGCGCCAGCGAACGGATATAGGTGCCTTTGCCACAGACCACCCGGATGCTCATCTGCATCTTCTCCGCATCGAAGGCCGTCAGTTCCAGTTCGTCGATACGTACCGGTTTGGCAGCGAGTTCCACCTCCTGACCCTTGCGGGCCATCTTATAGGCCCTGTGTCCGTCTACCATCACAGCAGAGAAGAGAGGCGGCACCTGCATGATATCCCCCACAAACTGAGGCAGCGTCTGTTCTATCAGTTCCCGCGTGATATGCGCCGTCGGATAGGTGGCATTCACCTCATGCTCCATGTCATAACTCGGTGTGGTGGCTCCTAATTGTAGGGTGGCCGTGTACTCCTTGGTATGGAGTTGTAACTGTTCTATCTGTTTCGTGGCCTTTCCCGTACAGAGGATCAGCACACCCGTAGCCAACGGGTCGAGCGTTCCTGCATGTCCCATCTTCACCCGCTTCACGTGGATCCGCTTGGAGACGAGATAACGGATATGCGCCAGCGCCCCGAAACTCGACATGCGGTAGGGTTTGTTGATATAGATGAAGGCTCCCTCCTGGAAATTCATTTAATCCACCATTGCAAGTGAATGACCTGTCAGCAGCAGAACGATGATAATGCCACCAACGATGATGCGATAGACTCCGAAAGCCTTAAAGCCGTATTTGGTCAGGTAGTTGACAAACCATTTCATAGCCAGCAATGCCACCACAAAAGCAATGGCACAGCCCAGAATCAACATGGTGATGTTATGACTCGTGGCCCAGGCCGTATCTTCTTTCATCAGGTCGAGCAGGTCAAGCAACGTGGCACCGGCCATCGTCGGCACAGCCAGGAAGAACGAGAACTTGGCGGCCCGTCTACGGGTCAGTCCCTGTGTCATACCGCCCACGATGGTAGCCATCGAGCGCGACACACCGGGAATCACAGAGATACACTGGTAAAGACCTATCATGAAGGCACGACGCTCATTGACCTTATTATCCTCACTGCCCTTATTAAACAGTTTGTCGCAGTAGAGCATGAACACGCCTCCGAGAACCAGCATAATGGCTACCACCTCGACACTGTCGAGCAACCAGTCGAGCAGGCCCGACTTCTTGGCAAGCAGGCCGATGACGACTGCAGGTATAACACCCACAATCAGCAGCCAATAGAAATAGAACTTATGCTTGAGTTGCTGAAAGAGTGAACTACCCTCCGGAGCCGGTGTGTTGTCAAACTGGAAGAAACGCTTCCAATAGAGGCATACCACCGATAAGATGGCGCCAAACTGGATGATAAACGTAAAGGCATGTACAAAGGGATCGCCCTGAGGCACACCCAACAGATTCTGCGCAATAATCATGTGTCCTGTCGACGATACCGGCAAGAATTCCGTCAACCCCTCTACGACTGCTATAATAATGGTCTCAATCCAATCCATATCCTAGTTTTTGGGTTTACGTACCACAGCATAGATCATAGAAAGAAAGCCGAAAAGGCAAACAATCGGTGCCACCTTGATTCGGCGCACACTGAAGATGTCTGGCTCATACGCAGAATCACTCGACCCCGCACCCGTCATCAGCAGAAAACCGATGACAACAATCGCCATCCCCACTGCCAACAGAATGAAGTTCACCTTGTCAAATGCAAAATTACTCTTATCCATATATCTTTTTACCTTTTATTAAATCTTATACAGGTCGCCTGCGCTCATCTTCAGGAAACGGTTCACGGAGATCCACGAACACATGGCCGTAATGACAATGCCAAACAATAGCACTGCCACCGCCGTGATGGTCATTTCACGCCAATTGATGATGTTCAGGATGTTCGGCTCATAATAGTAGAGACCATAGACACACAGTCCGAGGACACCAATGGCAAGGATGGCGGCGATGACACCCACCAACAACGACTGCCGGAGGAAGGGCTTACGGATAAAACCCCACGAGGCACCTACCAGTTTCTCCACATGAATCAGGAACCGACGGGAATAGACGCTCAGTCGCACCGTGTTATTGATCAGCGCAAACGACACAAATGTCAGGAGCAATGCCAATACCAATAGCACGATATTGATACGCGTCAGGTTTTTGTTCACATTGTCCATCAGATCCTCCTGATAGGCCACATCAGTCACGAAGTTGTTCTTACGCAGTTCTTCCACAATCCAGGTCAGGGAGTCACGGTTGGCATAGTCCGATTTCAACTGCAGTTCCAGCGTAGCCACGAAAGGATTTGCGCCCAGGAACTCTGAGGGATCGGAGCCCATCGCGGCCGTCTGTTCCTTCAAGGCCTGTTCCTTACTCACATAGTCGATGTTCTTGGAGAAAGGACGGTAGTAGAGGTTCCGGCAGAGACGCTTGGCATCGTTGACACTGGCGTCATCGCTCAACATCACCGTCACCGTCAGATTTTCCCTGACCCATGCCGACAGGTTGCGCGACGTCAATACAGACAGTACCACCAAGCCCAGCAATACCAACACCATCGTTGTACTGATGCACAGCGTCACCAACTGCATACCCCGACGGCTGCCAGACTTCTTCTTGCGTTTTTTCATCAATTATTTAAACACGTACGTAATTTCGAGGTGCAAAGATACAACAATTCAATCGGAAATCCAAATATTTTCCTTATTTTTCACTTTTCTAGTATCACTTTTCACTTTTCACTATTCACTATTCACTAAAAATTTGTACCTTTGCAGCCGATTATGAGTACAATTATCTATCCATC
This sequence comes from uncultured Prevotellaceae bacterium, assembly GCA_902784565.1. Classification (GTDB taxonomy): domain Bacteria; phylum Bacteroidota; class Bacteroidia; order Bacteroidales; family Bacteroidaceae; genus Prevotella. Next base: position 50,426 of record CACZVE010000014.1, on the reverse strand, counting down.
ACCCATCTTCGGCCCCGTACACAGCCGTCGTCTGGGCATCTCACTGGGCATCAACCTACTGCCGTCCGACGGTAAGGTCTGTTCCTTTAACTGCATCTACTGCGAGTGTGGTTTCAACGAAGACCACCGTCCCACCCTGCCGATGCCGACACGGGAGGAGGTTGCCACCAAACTCGAGGAGAGACTCCGCCAGATGGTTGTCGAAGGACAACTGCCTGACGTGCTGACCTTTGCGGGCAATGGTGAGCCCACCTGTCATCCCCATTTTGCAGAGATTATCGACGATACCGTCCGTCTGCGCAACCAGTACTGTCCGAAGGCGAAAGTGTCCGTGCTGAGCAATGCCACGATGATCCACCGCCAGACGGTTCACGATGCCCTGATGCGGGTGGACAACAACATCCTGAAACTCGACACCGTCGACCCTACATATATAAATAAGGTGGACCGTCCCAACGGTCCCTACGATGTCAACGCCATCATCGAAGGCATGAAGGCCTTCAACGGCCATGTCATCATCCAGACCATGTTCATGCGCGGAATGGATGTCGACAACACCTGCGACACTTATGTCACTCCCTGGCTTGAGACCGTCAAGGCCATCGCCCCCCAACAGGTGATGATCTACACCATCGACCGCGAGACACCCGCCCAGGGCCTGCTCAAAGCCACCCACGAACAACTTGATGCCATCCGCGACCGTGTCATCGCCGCCGGCATCCCCTGCACCGCTTCCTATTAGACAAAAAATCCCCGCTCGGCTGAGCGGGGATTCATATTACTTACACATAATGCCTCGTTTCGTATTCTCGAGGAACTGGATGATGGTCTGTATCTCTGGACCGTCAGGCACCTGTTCCTTGATCTGGTTGACGACATCGAACACGCTCGTCTTACCGTGGAACAGCAGACGGTAGGCATTGGCGATGTGTTTCTGCACCTTCTCGTCGATGCCGGCTTCATGCATCATCGTATTGTTAGGACCACCGTATTCGAGGGGTTTGCCACCGGCGATGACGAACGGCGGGATATCCTTCGAGAAAGTCGTACCTGACTGCACCAGTGCCAGACGACCCACACGGGTGTTGGCATGCTGGATGGCCGAACTGGAGAAGATAGCGCCGTTGTGAACCTCGCAGTCGCCCGCAATCTTCACGCCATAGCCGAACACACAGTAGTCGCCCACCACCGTGTCGTGACTGATATGGACACCTTCCATCAGGAAGTTGTTGTTGCCAATCTTCGTCACGCCATCACGATTGGTACCACGGTTGATGACCACGTTCTCGCGGATGACATTGTTGTTACCGATCTTCACATACGACTTTTCACCACGGAAATTAAAGTCCTGCGGCAGAGCGGCAATGACCGAACCCTGATGGATCTTGTTGTTGTTGCCAATGCGCGAACCGTCACAGATGCTGACGAAGGGGAAGATGATACAATTGTCACCAATCTCTACATCGTCCTCGATATATACGAAGGGGAATATCTTACAGTTGTTGCCGATCTTCGCCTTAGGCGATATCTCAGCCTTGGGGGATATTTCGCTTGCCATAACTATTCACTTTTCACTATTCACTTTTCACTTCTACTTCGCACCGCCGCCAAGGGCTTGGTACAAGTTAACGACTGACTGCATCTTATTGAACTGATCCTGCACCTCGTTAATCTCGGCGTTGAGCAGACTGCTCTGGGCGGAGATAACCTCAAGGTAGGTGGTGTTGCTGGATGACTCCATCAACTTCCTCGTATCCTCCACGTTCTGCTTCAGTACACTGACGCGCTTACCGTCGAGTTCGGCCTTCTCAGCGTATGAGTTGTACGACACGAGGGCATTCGACACCTCGTTGCCAGCCTTGTAGATGGCGTTCTGCCAGTTGTTGAAGGCCTGCTCGTACTTGGCCTGAGCCACCTTCAGTCCAGCCACGATCTGTCCGTGTTGGAAGATGGGCTGCACCAGACTACCCACTGCCGAGAGGAGCAACTTGCCGGGATTCACCATTCCATTGTTGTTGGTGAAGGCAGCCGTTCCCGTGATGGTAATGCTCGGATAGAAACGGCTACGGGCGGTCTCCACATCGTAGAAGCACTGGGCGAGTGCCATCTCATAGGAATGCACGTCGGCACGGTTGTTCAACATCTGGATACCCACACCGGTAGACAAGTCTGTCGGCAGACTCTGACTGTCGAAGGAACCGCGCTGGATGGTCTGACCAGGTTGTCCGAGCAACAGCGAGAGGGAGTTCTCCATCTCACGGGTCTGACGCAACAGATCGACCTTCTGGCCCTGTACCTGATAGTAAGCAGCCTCTGCACTCTGCACAGCAGTAGAACGGTAGCCGATACGGTTCTCATGCATGAACTGCATCTTCTCCCAGGTCTCTTTCGTCAACTGCTCCATGTCGGTGACAATCTCCACCTGACGGTCGAGCATCAGCAACGTGTAATAGAGGTTGGCGATGGCAGAGATGACATTGGTCTTCACCACCGTCTGATAGTCCTTGGTGGCAATGAGTTGCATCTGTGCCGAGCGCTTCACGCTGAGCAGGTTACCGAAGAGATCAACATTCCACGATGCACTGACAGGCAGTGAGTAAGCCTTCGTGGGTGTGGCGCCATCAAACGATGACAGGGTACCCTGCGGACTGAGGGCTACTGACGGCAGGAAGGCAAGTTTTGCGATCTTCAGCGCCTCGTTGACCATCTGCACGTTCAGGGCGGCATTCAACAGGTCCGGATTGTTGTCGAGACCCTGTTGGATGAGTGCCTGCAACTGCGGGTCGGTGAAGACACTGCGCCAAGGCATATTACCGAACGATTCCGTGTCACTGACTGCGAGCGTATCGGTGAGCGACACGGGGTCGCGCACAATGCCGTCGGCCTGCACCTCCGGACGCTCGTACTTATTATAGAGTCCGCACCCCGACAGCAGGACGGCTGCGGACATCGTCATCAACATCTTTTTCATATCATTTCTCCAATTCATAGTCTTCTGGTTTAGAATGTGCATACTGTGCCAGTTCGGCGGCGACCTCAGGATTCTCCTCGTCCTCGAACTTCAGCGGACTGATCTTCTCCTGCAGCGACTGGAAAATCACGAAGAGTGTCGGCACCACGAAGATCTGCAACAGCGTACCGACGAGCATACCACCCACTGCAGCCGCACCCAGTGTCTGGTTACCGTTCTTACCGACACCACTGGCGAACATCATCGGCAACAGACCGATAACCATAGCCAGTGAGGTCATCAGGATCGGGCGCAGACGGGCGGCAGCACCAAGGACGGCCGACCACGAGATGGCCATACCCGTTTGACGGCGCTCCAGGGCGAACTGCACAATCAGGATGGCGTTCTTCGCCAACAGACCGATCAGCATGATCAGTGAGATCTGCATATAGATATCATTGGAATGGCCGAAGATCATCGTGAAGAGAAAACAGCCGGCCAGTCCGAAGGGCACGGAGAGGATGACGCACAACGGCAGGATGTACGACTCGTACTGTGCCGATAGGATGAGGTAGATGAAGACGATACACAACAGGAAGATGATACCTGTGGTGTTCGATGCCTTGGCCTCCTCACGCGTCAGACCGGAGTATTCGTAACTGTAACCTGCTGGCAGGATGGCAGCACCGATCTCCTCCACCGCCTTGATAGCCTCACCGGTAGAGTAGCCGTTGGCCACCGTCGCCGTCACGGTGATAGACGTAAACAGGTTGAAACGGGTGATGTTCGTCGGACCGTAGACACGTTCCAGACGACAGAATTCCTGGATGGGCGCCATACCCGCAGGCGTACGTACATATATATTATTTAATGACTCGCTGGTCATACGGGTATCGGGCGAGCCTTGGATCATCACACGGTAGAGTTTACCGTAGGCGTTGAAGTTCGAGGCATAGAGTCCGCCGTAGTAACCCTGCAACGTGGTAAGGATGGTCGAGGGCGAGATATTACTCTGCTTACACTTCGCCACATCCACGTGCACCATATACTGCGGATAACTCGGGTTGTAGGAGGTCTGTGCCATCTGTATCTCCGGACGTTTGTTGAGTTCAGCAATGAACTCCTTTGTGATGTCGAAGAATCGGTTCAGGTCACCACCCGTACGGTCCTGCATCACCAACGACACACCGCTGTTGGCCGAGAATCCCGGAATCATCGGCGGCTGGAAGGCCAGGATAGAGGCATCCTTGATGTGAGCCGTCTTGATGAAGATCTGGGCGATGACACCCTCGGCACTCTCCGGGTCGAGGAAGAAACGGTAGATACCGTCGCCCTGCCACAGACCCGACAGTTTCCAGAAGAAGCCTTTCTGACGCTCCGAGAACGGTTTCAGTTTCAGGATGAACGTGGCCTGGTCGGAACCGGCACCGGCGATGAAGTTATAACCCTGGATCTGCTCACGACTCTGGATGGCGGGGTCGGCAGCCAGAATCTTATCCACCTCGTCGATAACCTGACGCGTGCGTGCCACAGAGGTGGCAGGCGGCATGGAGATGGTACAGAAGAGTGTACCTGTATCCTCCGAAGGCACCAGACCTGTCTTGGTGGTGAAGAGTGTCGTCACCAACACGGCGATACCGATAATGACGGCGATGGCGATGGCCAATGGCTTACGCACCAGTTTCTCCACACGGTTCTTGTATTTGCCCAAGATCTTGTCGTAGGCCGTATTAAACGAAGTATGGAAACGGTCGATGACCGACATCTTCTTCTCGTGACCGTTCTCGTCGTGCGGTTTCAGGAAGATGGCACAGAGGGCCGGCGACAGCGTCAGGGCGTTCATGGCCGAGATAAAGATGCTGACAGCCATCGTCACACCGAACTCACGGTAGAACGTACCCGTCGTACCACCGATGAACGACACGGGAATGAACACCGACGCCATCACGAGGGTGATGGAGATGATGGCACCCGAAATCTCGTTCATGGCATCAATCGAGGCCGTCAACGATGATTTATACCCCTGGTCCAGTTTTGCGTGTACGGCCTCCACCACCACAATGGCATCATCCACCACGATGGCGATGGCCAACAGCAAGGCGGAGAGCGTCAGCAGGTTGATGGAGAAGCCCATCACACTGAGGAAGAAGAAGGTACCGATCAGTGATACCGGTACGGCGATCAACGGGATGAGCGTCGAGCGCCAGTCCTGCAGGAACACGTAGATCACGATGAACACGAGGATCAACGTGAAGAACAGCGTGAACACCACCTCCTCGATAGAGGCATACAGGAACTCGGTCACGTCGTAGTTGATCTTATACTTCATGCCCGGGGGGAACAGTTTGGCCTGTTCCTCCAACTCGGCTTTCACCTGTTTGGCAATCTCGTTGGCGTTCGAGCCGGCAATCTGCTGTACCATACCCATCACTGAGGGCAGGTTGTTGTTTCTCATCGAAACGCTGTACTGCTGACCGCCGAGTTCGATCTTCGCCACATCCTTCAGTTTCAGCGTCGTACCGTCGGCGTTGCTCTGGATGATGATGTTGCCGAACTCCTCCGGTGTCTTCAGACGACCAGTATAACGCAGGGAGTATTCGTAGGCCACGTTGGCATCCTCACCGAACTTACCCGGTGCGGCCTCGATGTTCTGCTCGGCCAGCACATTGCTGATGTCAGCAGGCATCAGACTGTACTGCTTCATCACATCGGGCTTCAGCCAGATACGCATAGAGTAGGTCTTCAGACCCGGACTCTGCACGTCACCCACACCCTGGATACGTTTGATGGCAGGAATGATATTGATGTTACTGTAGTTCGTCAGGAACTGGTCGTCGTAACGGCCGTCCTCAGAGGTCAGGGTGAACATCATCACCTGTGAGGTCTGACGCTTCATGACGGTCACACCGATACGCGTCACCTCGGCGGGCAACAGCGCCAGTGCCTGTTGTACACGGTTCTGTACGTTCACGGCACACATATCGGCATTCATACCCTGACGGAACAGCACACTGATCTGTGCCGAACCAGAGGAAGCCGTTGAACTCAGGTAGTCCATACCTTCCACACCGTTGATACTCTCCTCCAACGGCACGATGACGGAGTTCTTCACCGTCTCTGCGTCGGCACCAGGATAACTGGTGAACACAGCCACAGTAGGCGGTGCAATATCTGGATACTGCTCAATAGGCAGCGATACCAGTCCGATGAAACCCAGCAGCACGATGACGATGGAGATCACCGTCGACAGCACCGGGCGTTTGATAAATGTTGTAAATGTCATAGTCTACTACTTCATTGCGTCGACGATGTCACCGGCCGACATGGCCTTGGCCTGATCGTCAATCTTCTGTTGATACTTCTCCGGCGTGATGGGAACGATCTCCATACCGTCCGTCAGTTTGGTAATACCATTGGTCACATACTTGTCGCCCACCTTCAGACCATCGGTCACGATGTAGTTATTGCCGTCGGTCTGCGGATCCACCTGGATCTCGGTGTACTTCACCTTGTTGTCCTTACCTAAGGTATAGACGAACTTCTTATTCTGTATCTCCGACACACAACCCTGCGGGATGACGATGGCAGAGGTGTTACTCTTCGGGATGATGATCGAACCGGAACCGCCGCTCTTCAGCACGCGCTCGGGGTTGGGGAACACGGCGATGACCTGTAACGAACCCGTAGCGGGATCGATCACACCACTCATCTTCGTCACCTTACCCTCGTGGGCGTAGATGGTACCGTCGGCCAACTGCAACTGCACGTTGGGCATGGCACCCATGGCGGTCTTCTGACCACCCTCGGCCTGTGCCATCATCAGCGCATCCTTCTCCGTCAGGGAGAAATACACCTCCATCGACGAGTTGTTCGACACGGTAGTCAGCACCGAAGCGGTATTTACCAGCGCACCCTTCTTGAAAGGCAGCGTACCGACGACACCGGCGGCGGGACTCTTTACATAACAGTAACTCAGCATCTCCTTAGCCGATGCCAGCGAGGCCTCAGCCTGTGACAGACCAGCCTTGGCCTGTTCATACTGGTTGGTGGCCGACTGCAGTTCGAAGTCACCGATCACTTTGTTCTCAAACAGTTTCTGGGCATTCTCAAAAGAGAGTTTGGCCGTATTACAGGCGGCCTGGGCCGTATTCACCGAAGCCTGGGCCTGACGCACCTGGGCCTGATAGGTCACGTTATCAACCACGAAGAGCACCTGTCCGGCACCCACCGACTGACCTTCCTTCACGTTGATCTGTGTGATGAATCCCTGTACCTTCGGGGAGATCTGTACGTCCTGCACACCTTTGATGGTTGCCGGATAAGTGGTCTGCATCTGGGTACTCGACGTACCGACGGTCACCACCGGATACTCGTTGTCGCCGAATGTCGGACGACCACCGCCACCACCGCACGATGCCAGGAACATCGTTGCAGCAGCAAACATTAAAATCTTCTTTTTCATACTGAATCTATTGTTATTATTGTTATTTCTAACGGTATCAAGGTGCAAAGGTACGAAAATATATCTAATAGATATATCTCCCCCAAAGGTTTTTAACAAAGTTTCACCACCTCGTCGCACTGTTCGGTGACGGCAGGACGGTGGGTGATGAAGAGCATCGTCTTCTGCGGATAGGCGGCAAAGAGTCGGCGGTAGAGTTCCTCCTCCGTAGGACCGTCGAGTGAACTGCTGATCTCGTCGAGCAACAGGATACTCCCCGGACGCAACAGTCCGCGGGCGATGGCGATACGCTGCGCCTGTCCCTCACTGAGTCCGCTGCCGCGCTCACCGAGTTCGGTGTCGATGCCCTGCGGCAGATCATCCACGAAGTCGGCACAGGCCACGTGCAGCACCGCCTTCAGTTCCTCGTCGGTAGCCTCTGGCTTTGCCAGTTGCAGGTTATAGCGGATGGTCCCTGACATCAACGTATTCCCCTGTGGCACAAAGCACAACTCCCCGCCTGTGGTCACAGTCCCGCTGGTCGGTTGGATAAAGCCGAGGATCAGTCGGAACAACGTGGTCTTACCGATGCCCGTCTCACCCATGATGGCGGTCTTCGACCCCGCCTCGAACGTATGTGTGAAATGACTCAGTATCTCCCGGTCGCCCTTCGCATACCGGAACGACACATCCTCAAAGCGGATGCCCGGTTCTTTTGTGGCATCGACTTCGTGCGATGCCACAAAAGAACCGTCCCCCTGCGTCACCACCAACTCCTCCAAGCGGTCGATGCTCGCTGTGGCATGGATCACGCCCGGCACCATATTCAACAGTTGCAGGATCGGACTCTGGATCATGCCCACCAACTGCAGGAACGACGTCATCACACCGAAGGTGATCACCCCTGCCCGCAACTGCAGACCGCCCCAGACGAACGCCAACAGATAACCCAGTCCGAAGGCCAGTCCGAGGGCGAGTCGTGTCACCACCGTAAACCGCGTGCGCCGCCGTACATTCCCCGTCAACCGCTGTTGCATGGTGTCGAGCCGTCCCGTCACCCACTGTTCCGAGCCCAGTGAGCGCAACACGGCGTTGTGCTCCATGCCCTCCTGTATCTGCATCTGTATACGACTCTCGTCCTGTCGGATGTCGTGTGTCATCTGACGCAGTCGGCGCGCCACGAGTTTGCCGAAGATGACGGCCATCGGTGTCAGCAACAGCAGTGCCCACGCCAGTCGCGCGTCGAGCCACCGCATGAGGAGAAAGGCACCGAAGAGTTGTATCGTGGTGATGACCATCTGCGGCAGCGTGTCGTTCACGATGCCGCTCACGGTCTCGATGTCCTTCGCCAGTCGGGAAGTCACATCGCCCGAGTGCAGTTCCTGTTCGGTGAAGAGTTGTCGGCGGAACAGACTACTGAAAATACGCAGTCGGAGCATGTTCGTCTGTCGGATGCCCGCCATTGTGGTCATGTAGAAATTCAGTTGTCGCAACAGTACACCGCCCACCACGGTCAGCACCAGCCAACAGACCATCCTGAGCACCTCGTCGGCCTCGCCCGTGCGGATGGTTTCGTCGATGAACAGCCTACTGAGCCAGACCATCAGCAGCCCGAGCGCCACCTGTATGATGCCCGTCACGATGCGCACCACCATGTTCCAGCGGATGCCCCGCGTGTTTTGCCACAACCATGCCACGTATTTCATAATCGCCTGTATATCGCTAACAGATATCTTCTTACCGGTCGCAGATGCCACCAGAGCCGTGCCGCCACGCGCCGCCAACGACAGTAGAGGTCGTGGGGCTTCTCGTCGGCACCGACGACGTGTGTCACCTTCGCCTTGACGTCTTTGAGGGCACAGTGTTCCGTGCCGCTCAGGTTCCCGTCGCCCATCAGTGTCACCGCGTCACCTTCGATGGCGATGATCCGGTGCACCACATAGCGGCAGCCGTCGACCCACGCCAATACCACATCGCCTTTTTTCGACTGCACAGGCTTTTGCAGGATCACGCTCTCTTGACCGCCAATGATAAACGGCAGCATGCTGTGCCCATTCACCGGCAGCGTCACGCAGACGCCCTCGCCCACCAGCCGTATCGCCTCCTCTATGATCGTATCGTCACTCACTATTCACTGTCTTCTCGCACAGTCGCGCTGCGGCCTCGTCGGGCAGGCATTCCAGATGCCACACCGAGACGTTCGTCGCCAGTGCATTCTCCGTCTGGTGCAGGCCGTCGGCAATCCTGGCGTCCCACCGCTGACCGCTGATACTTGCCACGAGCGCCGAGTACGCCTCGATGCCACCCAACCGCCGTATCTTGTTATACGGGGCCTGACTCAACAGCACGATGCCGCCCAACGGACAACTCACGTTCCTATAGCATGGGGTCTTCCCGCTCCACGGCGAGCCGTACACTATCCCCTCTCTCACCACCGGATTGTCATCGTTCACCAGTTCCGCGCTCTCGATATATTTCAGCCATAGTCGCGCGTGCGTGCTCTTGCCGGTACCGCTCTGGCCGAGGAACATATAGCCCTTACCCCCGTGACGCACCACCGCCGCATGAAACAGCACCGTCTGCTTGTCGGCCGTGGCCATCGCAAAGAGCACCATCAAGGCATTGTCGAGGGCCATCTTCGTGTGTTTGCCGGTGGTGAGGAGCCGTCCTTCGCGATAATCCGCCTCACACACCAGCCATCCCGCCGTCTCACCGAACCAGCCGAACTCATACACCGGCAGCCCGTCGGCGGTCTTGCCACAAACAATCACCTGTCCCTCGTCCTCCTGCCGCATCTCCTCGGTGAAATTAACACAGCGAGACGGTTCTTTTGTGACTTCGAGCGATGTCACAAAAGAGCCGTCCCCCTGTGTTGCAAACGGCTCATAATTCGTCATCAGGGCGAAGATCTCCGCCTCGCCACTGACACCGATCACGTGTCCCGCCACCTGATAACACCTCGTCTCTTTCATCTTTTCACACGGACATCAAATAACTCCGGCATTTTGCCAGTCGGCGACGATGGCGGCCACGTCAGAGCGGGCCTCGTCGGGGGGCACATCGTATGCTTCGCAGAGACGCCCGGTAAGCGCTTCTACGGTGAAGTCACCCATCTCCTGCGCCTGTTTCCACAACCAGGCGGCACTCTCGTTCAGGGCGAGCAGTTTGCCGAAGTTGATGGCTCCGAGTCCCTCGCCCACAATCACATTCTCGCCGCACACCTCGCGCAGCACAAATCCTTGTTTTATTCTCATAATCGTCTATTATTCGACAAAGGTACAAATAATAATCGGACTGACCAAACATCAGCCCGATTATTTTAGTTACTCCGGCTGTAAGTTGGCGGGCTATCGCTGGGGCCTGGCCCAAATGATAGGTTTACTGGTCGGTGTCACCATACCAATTTGTATTCTTAGTTTTCTGCCTGGAATCTTGGGGAAGATAATGCACACCGTGCATAAATCAGCCCTGAATCTGGGTCATGTCTCTGCCCCCTGTGCATAAATATCCCTTGGATTTGGGTGAGGTTTCTAACCCCCGTGCATAAGTGTGCCTCAAATCGGAGTCAGATTTCTGCCCCTGGTGCGTAGATGTCCCTTGTATCTGAGGCAGGTCTTTGAACCCTGTGCATAAGTGTGCCTCTATTTTGTGTCAGATCTCTGCCCTCTGTGCATAGATTTCCCCTGAATCTGAGGCATGTTTCTGCCCCCTGTGCATAGGCGCGTCCCGGATTCAGGGCTGGGTTTTCAAATTCTGAGACGAATCCTCCCCGTTTAAATCCTTTGCAACAAGATAGCAGGAACATTTCTTTCGAACACTGGACAAGTCGCGGTGACTGAGGATCCGTGCCTTTGGAAATCAAGTCATTAGTTCGTGATTCAGTTTTGCCATGCTCTGTTTCTGGGCCATGGTGCGCATGTCGTCGAATTGTCCCTTCTCGTTCTCATAGCAACATGCTGCGAATGACATGCAAGCATGCTTACCGCTTATTGAGAAAAACAAATCTTGACGAAAGAGTAATTGTCTTATCAGAGTTTGATGTAGATCTTCTTGCGGTAGAGGATGTAACCGATGGCGAAGTTGAGGAGGACGAAATAGAGGGCGTAGGCCAGGGAGGCCCATTTGTCGGGCGTGATGACAGCATGGAGGCCGTCACAGACCCACCCGGAGATGCCGAGATGGCCTAAAAGTATGGCGAGGAGTTCACTCGACACATAGAGGGCGAGGGCGTTGACGCCGAAAACGTGGAAGAACGTCGTCCAGCCGGACTTCTTCTGGATATCAATGACATACATCAGAAAAGCCTGTAATAACGAGGCGAGGCCGCAGGTGACGAAGACGTAACTGGGACTCCATATACATTTATTGAGCGGTAGACCGTAGGAGAGCAGATAGCCGCCGATGACACACACCGTGCCCACAACAAAGAGGGCGATAACCTTGTCGGAAACGGTATCTTTCTGACGGATGAGCCGTCCGCAATAGAAGCCGAGCAACGTATGGGCGACGGCAGAGATGGTGCCGAGCAGGCCTTCGGGATCCACGGGCGTATGGTGGTAGAGATGGTCGTAGCCGAAAAGTTTGAGGTCTACCTGCGCCAGGATGTTGATAGTCGCATCCTCGGCATAGCCGTTGCCAATAAGAAGAATGGCGGTATAGATCACCAACAGTCCGATGATGACAGGAACGGTGTACTTGTGGTTGCAGAAGAGGGCAAAGAGCGATACGATGCCGTAGCAGAGGGCGATACGCTGGAGGACGGCCCAGATGCGGAGATGACCGAAACAGAGCAGGTCGCCCTCGATGGCATGGTCGAACCAGTTGATGAAAAGACCGATGGCAAAGAGCAGGACCGTGCGCTTCACGATGCGGCGGATGACCTTCGGCGTAGGCTTGAAATCCGACTTCACCAAAGAGAGGTAGCACGAGATTCCCATGATGAAGAGGAAGAACGGGAAAACGAGGTCGCAGGGGGTCATGCCGTTCCACGCAGAATGTCCTAACATTTCAAAGGATTCACCCCAGCCGCTGTTGACGAGGATCATACCGGCGACGGTGATGCCGCGAAGGATGTCGAGACTTAAAAGACGTTTATTCTCCATCATTTATCAGTTTCATTTGTTTAGCCTTATCCATGAGGAGTTGCATGAGCGGCTCACGCTCGTTCTCCACCTTATTATCCAAGACGGCATCCTTGAGATACTGTTTCAGCACGCCCACCTCGCGCGAGGGCTTCAGGTGGAAGAGTTCCATGATCTCATTGCCGTCGATGACGGGCTGGAGCAGACGTTTGTAGTCCTTCTCCTGCAAGTCGGTGAGTTTCTCGCGCACCATCCGGAAGTTCTCGAGGAACATCTTTTTGCGGCCTTCGTTCTTCGAGGTGATATCGGCCTCGCAGAGCGTCATCAGGTCGTCAATGTCGTCGCCGGCATCATTCAACAGGCGGCGCACGGCACTGTCGGTGACCTCCTCGTCGGCAATGACGATGGGACGCATGTGCAGGTCGACGAGTTTTTCAACATATTTCATCTTCATGTCGAGGGGTAGCATCAGTCGACGGAAAATGACAGGCACCATCTTGGCACCGATCATATTATGGTTGTGGAAGGTCCAACCGACGGCAGGATCCCAGCGTTTCGACTTGGTCTTGCCGATGTCATGGAGCAAGGCCGCCCAGCGCAACCAGAGATTGTCTGAATGTTTCACCACATTCTCCAAGACTTCAAGCGTATGGTAGAAGTTGTTCTTATGGGCCCGTCCGTTCTTCTGGTCTACAATGTCGAGGGCTGAGAGTTCCGGTAGGATGATCTGGAGCAGTCCGCAGCGCTGCAGGTATTCGAAGCCGATGCTGGGGTGCGGTGCCAGGATGATCTTGTTCAGTTCGTCCTTGATACGCTCGCCACTGACAATCTTGATACGATCGGCCATCCGTTCAAGGGCCACGAAAGTCGCGTCCTCAATCTGGAAATTCAACTGTGTGGCAAAACGGATGCAACGCATCATGCGGAGCGGGTCGTCACTAAAGGTGATCTCTGGTTCCAAGGGCGTGGCGATGATACAGTCTTCGAGGTCGGCAAGACCATTGAAGGGGTCTACGAGTTCGCCGAAACGGGCTTTGTTCAGACAGATAGCCATCGCATTGATGGTGAAGTCACGACGGTTCTGGTCGTCTTCGAGTGTGCCGTCCTCCACGATGGGTTTCCGGGAGTCATGGCTGTAACTCTCCTTCCGGGCCCCCACAAACTCCACCTCATACTCGATGCCCTTCTGGCGATATTTCACCTGGGCGGTGCCGAAGTTCTTGAAGACGGAGAGATGCGCCTTGCGACCCAACATCCGTTTCAGTTCCTCTGCCACAGCAATACCGCTACCCACCACCACGACGTCAATGTCGTTGGAGGGCCGTTCCAGGAAGATGTCCCTGACGTAGCCGCCTACGACATAACATTCCTTCCCGAGACGGTCGGCCGCCTCGCTGATCTGATGGAAGATCTCCTGATCTAATATCGCTGCTAATTCCTCGTCGCTATATAGTTTCATCCCAATTTCTTCTCTTTGAGGGTGCAAAGATACAAATAATTTTGTAATTTTGCACCCGAAACCAATAAATTCGATCATGAAACAGTTGTTTTTTATCTTCGTATGCGCCCTCATCCTCGTGGGCTGCGGCGGAAAAAGCAAACAGAGAGAAGAAATCGACGCCCGGTGGAAGGCCCTCAGACTCCATCAGGAAACAGAACTGAAACGGGCGCAGGAGGAACTGGCACAGACGGACAGTCTGTTGCAACTGGTGCAGCACGACTACGACTCCCTACAGGTAAAAGTGGAGAAGGATAAGGCCGCCCTGCGGGCTATGCCCGAGGAACTGACGCTGTTGACACGCACCCACATGAAACGTGACTCACTGCGCACCCAATGTGAGACATTAGGGGCCAAAATACGCTATATCCGCAAAAAACAAAGCGAATACCCGAAAAATAATGAAGAGCGTTAGCAAATTTTTCACTTTTCACTTTTCACTTTTCACTTTTTTTTGTACCTTTGCACCCGATATGGCCAATTTGGAGAAAACAAACGCCCAATTTGAGCAGGCAATGGCCGAATGCCGCAGCCTGTTTGAGAAGAAATTGCACGATTACAAGGCGTCGTGGCGCATCCTGCGTCCCACGGCCCTGACCGACCAGTTGTTTATCAAGGCGAAGCGTATCCGCTCGTTGGAGATCAAGAAGGAGAGTATGGTGGGCGAAGGCATCCGTCCGGAGTTCATCGCCCTCATCAACTACGGTATCGTGGGACTGATCCAACTGAACAAAGGTTTTGCCGACATCGTCGACATCACGAACGAGGAAGCCATGCGCCTTTACGACCAGTATGCCCACGAGGCACTGGAACTGATGAAGCGCAAGAACCACGACTACGACGAGGCGTGGCGCTCGATGAGGGTCAGTTCGTATACGGACTTCATCCTCACGAAGATCGAGCGCATCAAGGAAATCGAGAACCTGCAGGGCGAGACACTCGTCAGCGAGGGCATCGACTCCAACTATATGGACATCATCAATTATGCGGTCTTTGGCGTCATTCAATTAACGGAGGACTCACGCGACTGAACATCGAGCATGAGGAAGATCGTTGTCAACATCGCACGACTGCTGCTGGCCCTGACCTTTATCCTGTCGGGATTCGTCAAGGCGGTGGATCCGCTGGGTACGCAGTACAAGATCAACGACTACCTCGCAGCCATGGGACTGGGACGACTGGTGCCGGACTTCCTGACATTGGGCGCATCCGTGTTCCTGCTGGCGGTTGAGTTCATCATCGGCATCTGTCTGCTGTTTGCCATCCACAGACGACTGGTATCGAAGATCACACTGGTTCTGATGATTCTCATGGGACTCATCACACTGTGGCTGGCGATCACCAACCCCATCAGTGACTGCGGCTGCTTCGGCGATGCGATTGTGCTGACGAACTGGCAGACCTTCTGGAAGAACGTGGTACTGTTGGCGGCCACCCTCATCATCTGGCGATGGCCCACGGATATGATCCGGATCATCAGTGCGGCCAACCAGTGGATTGTTTTCAACTTCTCCACGCTGTTCATCCTCTTCATCGCAGGATGGTGTCTCTACGACCTGCCCCTGTTCGACTTCCGCCCCTACCATATCGGCGCGAATATCAGGGAGGGCATGGAGATCCCGGAGGGAGCACCCCAGCCACAGTTCGAGACAACCTTCATCCTGGAGAAGGACGGACAACGACAGGAGTTCACGGCAGACAACTATCCTGACTCCACCTGGACGTTCATCGACTCGAAGACCGTCCAGACGGCAGAAGGCTATATACCGCCCATCCACGATTTCTCCATCGTCACGGACGAAGGCGAAGACATCACCGAGGATGTGCTGGGTCATGCATACACCTTCCTACTGATATCGCCCCACTTGGAGCATGCCGATGACTCGCAACTGGACCAGATCAATCAGGTCTATGAGTACAGCAAGGAACAGGGCTATCCCTTCTATTGTCTCACGGCCAGTACGGAAAGGGCCATCAGTCGTTGGCAGGACATGACAGGTGCCGACTATCCCTTCTGCTCGACGGACGAGATCACCCTGAAGACCATCATCCGCAGCAACCCGGGACTGGTACTGTTGAAGGAGGGCACCGTCATCCGGAAATGGAGTCACAACCACCTGCCTGTCATCGAAGAGGAACAATCTGCCAAGTCTCTCGAGCAACAGGACTTCGGACAGATGCCGGAAGACAGTGTCCCCGGCAAGATTGCGAAGATACTAATATGGTTTGTCCTCCCGCTGGCCTTGCTCACGTTGGCTGACCGTCTCTGGGCATGGACCAAATGGATACACCGGAAGACCGGGCAAATGAAGCATCCAAAAGAACAAAGTTTTATATTAAAAGAACAAAGTAAAAACATTATGAGAAAGAAAATTGTAGCAGGAAACTGGAAGATGAACATGAATCTCCAGGATGGTATTGCTCTTGCAAAAGAGTTGAACGAAACACTCAAGGCCGACAAGCCTAACTGTGGTGTAGTGATCTGCACCCCATTCATTCACCTCGCAAGTATCGCACAGTTCCTCGATCAGGACATCATCGGTCTGGGTGCCGAGAACTGCGCCGACAAGGAGAAGGGAGCCTACACCGGTGAGGTGAGCGCCGAGATGGTGAAGAGCACCGGTGCCCAGTATGTGATCCTGGGGCACTCAGAGCGTCGTGAGTATTATAAGGAGACCCCTGAGATCCTGAAGGAGAAGGTGCTCCTCGCACAGAAGAACGACCTGAAGGTGATCTTCTGCATCGGTGAGAGTCTGGAAGAGCGCGAGGCCGGCAAGCAGAACGAAGTAGTGAAGGCCGAACTCGAGGGTTCAGTGTTCAACCTCTCTGAAGAGGACTTCCGTAAGATCGTCATCGCCTACGAGCCCATCTGGGCCATCGGTACAGGCAAGACCGCTACCGCTGAACAGGCTGAGGAGATCCACGCTTACATCCGTTCTATCATCGCCGAGAAATACGGTCAGGCTGTTGCCGACGACACCACCATCCTCTATGGCGGTAGTTGTAAGGCTTCGAACGCACCTGAACTGTTCGCCAAGCCCGACATCGACGGTGGCCTGATTGGTGGCGCTTCACTGAAGGCTGCCGACTTCAAGGGTATCATTGACGCCTGGAAGAAGTGGAACGTATAGTAACTATAGGACTGTTGTGTGCTGGCTGCATCCTTGCAGCCAGCGCACAGACGACCTTCACCCAGAGACTCCAGGAGGAGAAAAAGGGCGAAGGAAAGGTCACAGTCACACAGGACAAGGCCATCGACGACCTCGTCAACGGCTCACAGACGACTGTGTCCAAACAGACCACCCCATCCACCCAAACCACCCAGTCACCCCAGTCCACCCAGCAGCAAAAGACAACCGAACAACAGCATAAGCCCGACAGCGGAAACACGCAGAAACCTGCTGTCGCAGAACGTACACAGCAGTCGGATACGACTGCCACCGACGACGGACGTAAGAAAGTGATGAAGGGTGGCTACAAAATCAACGGCTACCGTGTACAGGTCTATGCCGGCGGCAACTCCCGCGAGGCCCGTATCAAGGCAGAACGAGTCGGCAGGGAGATCAATTCCATCTTCCCCGGTGAGCCCGTCTACGTACATTTCTATTCCCCGCGTTGGATCTGTCGCATGGGTAATTACCGCACCTACGAGGAAGCCCACGAACGACTGCGTGCCGTGAAGAATCTCGGCTATTCATCAGCTATCATCGTCAAGGGAAAGATCACGGTACCGTATCTGCCCTCCTCTGAATCGTCAAACCCATAACCGTATGAACCCGGAAACAGAATATAGAGAAGGACTCGAACCACTGGCAGCGCATTACCGCGACATCTTGTCGCTCCTAGGCGAAGACCCTGACCGCGAAGGACTGCAGAAGACCCCCATGCGGGTGGCGAAAGCCATGCAGGTACTGACACGCGGTTACAGTATGGATGCCCACGAGGTGCTGCGACAGGCACTTTTCAAAGAAGACTACTCGCAGATGGTCATCGTCAAGGACATCGACTTCTTCTCGCTCTGTGAACACCACATGATACCCTTCTACGGCAAGGTACATGTGGCCTATATCCCTAACGGCTACATCACGGGACTCTCCAAGATTGCCCGCGTAGTCGATATATACAGTCACCGTCTACAGGTACAGGAACGCATGACACTCCAGATCAAGGAATGTATCCGCGAAACCCTGAAACCCCTCGGCGTGATGGTGGTTGTCGAGGCCCGTCATATGTGCATGCAGATGCGCGGGGTGGAGAAGCAGAACAGCATCACCACCACCAGTGACTTCTGCGGTGCCTTCAATCAGGCCAAGACCCGTCAGGAATTCATGAATTTAATCCATAACAACAAAATTTAAAAACTTATGTATCGCGACGACAACTTTAAACAGAAAGAATCTGTCGGACAGGCATTCTACCACAGTTGCCTGGGAAAATTGGTCATCTTAGCCATTGTGATTGTCATCCTGTTGCTCATTGCCATCATTGCCAAGCCCAGTAGGGATACGATGATTGCAGAGACAACAGACGGTATCCTGGAATGTATTGAGGACAACGACAGCATCAAAGGAGACAAGATTGACGACTACATGTCGAACATCGCCCACGTCTTTACGTCAGCCGACACCACCCAGATCAACCCTGACCTCATGGCAGGACTGAGGAAGTACAACCGCATGGAGATCCACGACCACACGTTCTTCCGTACGGCTTACATCCACAACAATGTCCATCCGGAGGGTGTACGTGTAGCCTGGGGTGCTTACGGACTGGTGTTGCCCACCGTTACCTACAGCGACCTGTTGCTGTATATCGGCAAGATGCACGGTGACTTCAACAAGGCCATCCTACGCAACGGTGCCCTCGACGACCACGACCTTGGTACGATCTCTCCCGCCAAGGAGTTCCACTACAAAGGCGACCCGGAAAACTAAGCCTTTCCCCGTTAACTGGTTTGGTTATGCGTAAGGCAATCACCATACTGGCACTATTCACCATCTTGGCTGTACAGGCCCAGATGGTGAATCCAGTTCATTTCTCCTCGCAACTGAAAGAATTGAAAGGCGGTGAGGGGGAGATTGTCTTTTCGGCTACCATCGATGACGGATGGCATGTGTATTCCACAGACCTTGGCGATGACGGTCCCATCTCGGCCACCTTCCATGCAGAGAAGATGGAGGGGGTGGAAGTTGTCGGCAAACTACAGGCTCGCGGTAAGGAAATCAAACAGTTCGACCAATTATTCGGCATGGAACTGCGTTTCTTCGAGCATAGTGCGACGTTCGTGCAGAAGGTGAAGTTTACGAAGCCTGAGTATGATATCGACTGTTATCTGGAGTACGGCACCTGCAATGACAAGAGTTGTCTGCCCCCTTCGGAGGTGGCACTGAAGAAACAGGGCAGGGTCACACTACCCTCACCCGACAAGGAACAGACACCCCCGAAGACGGAACCTGATGAGACGCCTGTTCCCGTCGTTGATGGAGCGGCAGACTCCACCGCCGTCGCCGACACGACACTTCATGTTCCATCACCCGAGGCAGACGACGCTCTCTGGCAGCCCGTCACCGAAGAACTGCAGGCGATGGGCGGCAGCAGTGACGACATCGCCAGCCACACCTTATGGTACATCCTGTTGATGGGATTCATCGGCGGTCTGTTAGCCGTCTGCATGCCCTGCATCTGGCCCATCATCCCCATGACGGTGAGTTTCTTCCTGAAACGAGCCCAGACAGACAGACAGAAAGGTATCCGTGATGCCTTTACCTATGGACTGAGCATCATCGTCATCTACCTCGGCCTGGGACTGTTGGTAACGGCGCTCTTCGGTAGCGACACCCTCAATGCCATGTCGACGAATGCTGTGTTCAACATCTTCCTGTTCCTGTTGCTCGTGGTATTCGCCCTTTCCTTCTTCGGATGGTTTGAGATCAAACTACCCGACAGTTGGGCCAACAGCGTAGACACCAAAGCCTCAAAGACCAGCGGTCTCATCAGCATCTTCTTCATGGCCTTCACCCTGGTGTTGGTATCATTCTCATGCACGGCACCCATCATCGGTCTGTTGCTTGTTGAGACCACCACCAGCGGCAACTGGCTCGCCCCCGCACTCGGTATGTTAGGATTTGCAGTGGCACTGGCACTGCCCTTCACCCTCTTCGCCCTGTTCCCTTCGTGGCTGAAACAGGCCCCGAAGTCGGGATCATGGATGAACACGCTGAAGGTGGTGTTGGGATTCATCGAACTGGCCTTCGCCCTGAAGTTCCTGTCAGTGGCCGACCTCGCCTACGGCTGGCATCTGTTAGACCGTGAGGTATTCCTCTCACTATGGATTGTCATCTTCGGACTCTTAGGTGCCTACCTCTGTGGCTGGCTGAAGTTCCAGAGTGATGCCCTTGACGGTGACCTGCAGAAGCCGATGCCCGTCATCTGTATCATGGGTGGACTGGTATCGTTGGCCTTCGCCGTCTATATGATTCCCGGACTCTGGGGGGCTCCGTGCAAGGCCGTCAGTGCCTTTGCCCCACCGATGAGTACACAGGACTTCAACCTGAACACGAAGGTGGTAGAAGCCCGTTTCACGGATTATGAACAGGGAATGGCTACTGCCCGGGCAGAGAACAAACCTGTACTTATCGACTTCACCGGTTTCGGCTGCGTGAACTGTCGTAAGATGGAGGCGGCCGTCTGGACGGACCCGCAGGTTGCCGACCTACTGACGAAGGACTATGTGCTCATCTCCCTTTATGTTGATGACAAGACCCCCTTGGCAGAGCCGATGGCGGTCAACGACACACAGGGCAACACAAAGACCCTCCGCACGATTGGTGCGAAATGGAGTTATCTGCAAAGTAAGAAGTTCGGAGCCAACGCCCAGCCTTTCTATGTCATCCTCGACCCCGTCACTGCCCGGCCATTGTCCGGTAGCCGTGCCTACGACGAGGACATCCGGCAATACATCGGATTCCTGAAAGAAGGACTTCAGAAATATCAGAGATAAGGTTTATTTGATCAGGGTCAGGATCTTCTTGGCATCCTCGTCACCACTGGCAGCGTCCTTGCGGATCTTGACAAGGATATCCTCACCACCCTTGGGATTCGTCACAGCCTTCTTCAACCACGAGCGTGCTTTCTTCTCATCGGCGGCGATACCCTTACCCTTCATGTAACTCTTACCCAAGGCATACTGTCCGTCGGCATTATCCTGTTTGGCAGCCCTGGAGAAATAGTCAACGGCCTTCTTGCGGTCTTTCTCCACACCCTTGCCGTCCTTGTAGCACTTGCCTATGGCATACTGTGCCTTGGCATAGTCCTGCGCGGCCGACTTGGCATACCACTTGAAGGCCTGGGCATCGTTCTCTTCCACACCATGACCTTTGTCGTAGCAGCGTCCCAGACGGTACTGTGCCTTCTTGTGACCCTTCTCTGCTGCCGCCTTCAACTTCGGCACGGCCGCCGTGTATTTCTTCTCATCAAGGAGCGCCTTGCCTTCCTTGTAGAGTTTTTCGGCGTTCTGGGCTCCGGCAGCCACACAGACCACCAGTGCCAGCATCGCCAAACAGTATTTCCTTATCATCTCCATCTATAACGATCAGAACTTAAAGGTGTAGCCCAAGCCAATGATATGACGGTTACCTTCCTCGTCATCATCACCGCAGGACTTCTGAAACAGGTATTTCACGTCGAACGAATGTTGTTTGGACAGACGGATCTCCGTGCCTGCCGAGAGACGGTACTTATCCATGCCGTTGCTCACGAAGGTCTCACCATTGACATACGGGCGCCAGACCTTACTCACCTTGTATTTCAACTGCAGACGGTTACGCCACACGTTCTTACCCTTGCCGTTGTAGGTCTTGTCCTCCACAGTACCCTTAGACACCTTGGTGCGCTCGACGGTTTTCTCCGGACGATAGGTGTACTGCCAACGTTCACGGAGCGACACACTGAGATTTCCGAAGTCGACAGAGCCGGTCAACGACACGTTGAAGCGATGGCGCGTTCCCCAGAAATTGGCCACCTTGGTCTGCTTGTCATTCCATTTCTCATTATTGTCATAGAGCAACGTATAACCTGCCGAGGCCTTCAGCCAGTCAGTGAGTTTATAACTGGCACCGATACTTCCACTCCATCTGTCGACCGTCTTCACATGGTCGCGGGTACGCAGTTCCACGCCACCGTCAACAGACAGGTTTCTGCTGATCTTCTTCTCCACATTGACTTCCGACCAGAGGCCGAAGTCGTCGCCTTCAGCCTTGACCTCAGCCGTTGCCAGCAACAGCGCAGCCAACAACAACCCTGTCTTTATACTTCGTTCCATTGTGACTTCTTTACTTTAAATTGTCCATCAACACCATTGAGGCGATTATACTTCCTGTTGTCACTCTCGTAGGTGATACGTATCACCACCGAATCCTTCAGAAAGTCAATGCCGCCCACGTCGATCTTCAAGATCTTCAGACCCGTGCGCTGCTCCAGATCGGCTTTCAGTTCCTCGCGCCTCTCAGGCTTCACCAGTTCCACACGGTCGTATTGGATCAGTTTCGTGGGCTGGATCTTCATCGTCATCTCACAGGCAGTGATGGCTGCCACCACGATGACATCGATGATGAAGAGTTCGATATAATCCGACGCCATCGCATGAACCACCGACAGACAGATAATCAGGAACAGATAGGTCATCTCGCGGACCGGCATGGCATCCGTGCGGTAACGCATGATACTGAAGATACCAAACAGTCCAAGTCCCACACCCATCGTCGCCTTGCCGCGTTCCATACCCATCATGAAGAACACGAGGAAATAGATGGCTATCGACATGAGCATGAAGGTGAACGAGAAGTCACGACGGTGACTCTTACGGAAATACAACTGGAAGATGATGATCCAGTTGACGACGATACAAATCAGGAATTTCACCATCGCCTGGGCGAATTCTGCACTTAATACATCCATATTCTTATTGGTTTTAATGTTTAATATTCATGATGAGATCTATGTCGCGCAACTTGGTCTTGAAGCGGTTCACGGGCAACTGTGGATTGGTGAGGGCCGACCCCATGCAATATTTCGAGAAGCCATGGGGATGGATGCGCAACTGGCGCAGCATCTCCAGCACGGGAGAATAGACCAGTCCGTCACGTTTCAGTTCGATGATGACCAGATCGCCCATGTCCTTGTCGATGCCGCTGACCAGATTGTGGAAGCGTAACTCACTGTCGATGGTGAGTCGCTCGGTCTTATCGTGATTCACCAGGGTGATGCGACGGAAATGATTGTTGATGGCTGGCTGCAGCGTGTCGACACTGTAACGCAGGTGTTTCTCCAGGAATTCACGCTTCACGGCATCATTCACATTCATGTCCGTCACCTCGATACGTTTCTTCTTCGTCCGTCCTTTGTTGTTCTTCGTCTTCACCTCCATGAACTGCAGGTGGGAACTGACATAGGTACGGAAACGGATCTTCTGTCGGTTGACATGCCCATACTGGTGCTGACGGTACATATCAAACGACTTGGTATCGAAATAGGTCGTGTCGTACGCCATATTCCGTTCACCGTCGATCTCCTGGATATAATAGTCTCCTTGTGCCATCTCCAACAACAGTCGCAGACGGTCGACAGTGGTGACGAACTTCGTGTCGGTACGGTTCATCAACTTCACGCCGCTCATCTGTTCCAACGTAATCGGATCGAACTTGGAGAGTAACTCAATCATCGGTTTATCGTTTTGATGGTGCAAAGATAGGAAAAAAGAAGGGATAAACAAAAAATATTGGCAAAAACCCTCATTTATTCAACTTAATTTAGTATTTTTGCGGACAAATACAATAACTATTAAGAATAATGAAACTGATTTCATGGAACGTCAACGGTCTGAGAGCCTGTGAGGGCAAAGGCTTCAGCGACACATTCAGACAGTTGGATGCAGACTTCTTCTGTCTGCAGGAGACGAAGATGCAGGAAGGACAACTCGACCTGCAGTTTGATGGCTATACCTCCTACTGGAACTCGGCCGAAAAGAAAGGCTACTCGGGCACGGCCATCTTCACCCGTCATCAGCCCCTCAACGTAGAATATGGCATCGGCATCGACCTGCACGACCACGAGGGCCGCGTCATCACCCTCGAGATGGAAGATTTCTACCTTGTCTGCTGTTACACCCCCAACTCACAGGACGGTCTAAAACGTCTGGAGTACCGTATGTCGTGGGAGGATGCCTTCCGCGCCTATCTGAAACGACTCGACCAACAAAAACCCGTCATCCTCTGTGGCGACCTGAATGTGGCCCACGAGGAGATAGACATCAAGAACCCCAAGACCAACCGTCACAATGCGGGCTTCACCGACGAGGAACGCGAGAAGTTCAGTGACCTTCTGGCCTGTGGCTTCACCGACACGTTCCGTTATAAGTACCCCGAGGAGGTGAAATACTCCTGGTGGTCGTACCGTTTCCAAGCCCGTCAGAAGAATGCCGGCTGGCGCATCGATTACTTCGTCATCTCCGACCGTCTGCGCGACCGTCTGGCCGATGCTGCCATCCACACGGAGATCTTCGGCTCCGACCATTGTCCCGTGGAATTGACGCTCAACCCGTAAGTGAAAGAAGCCCATGCTCCGCACCCTCACCCGACAGATCAAGGAATACCGCACGGCCTCCATCATGACACCCGTCTGGACGGCCACGGAGGTGGTGCTCGACGTACTGATACCCTATGTCACGGCCTCGCTCATCGACAAGGGCATCAATGCCGGGAGCATGGAGAACGTGTATCTCTATGGTGCCGTCATGATCGGCATGGCGTTCCTCTCACTCGCCTTCGGCATCCTGGCAGGACGGAGTGTGGCCTATGCCGCCTCGGGCTTTGCCGCCAACCTGCGCAAGGCGATGTACCGTAACATCCAACGCTTTGCCTTCAGCGACATCGACAAGTATTCCACCTCGGGACTCGTCACCCGTATGACCACCGATGTCAACAATCTCCAGAACGCCTACCAGCAGATCCTCCGCATCACCGTGCGCGCCCCGTTCCGTCTGGTGCTGTCGATTGTGATGTGTCTCATCATCGATGCCCGTCTCTCGATAATCTTCATCGTGGCGATGGTCATCCTCAGTTTCTCGCTCTACCATATCATCTCACGGGTGGCACGCCTCTTCCAACAAGTCTTCGTGAAGTACGACGACCTGAACCAGAGTGTCCAGGAGAACGTCCAGGCCATCCGGGTGGTAAAGGCTTTTGTGCGCGAGGACTACGAGAACCAGAAGTTCGGCAAGGCCGCCGAGGCGCTCTATAAATTATATGTACGCGCGGAGAGTCTGATGGCCCTCAACCATCCCATCATGAACCTGGTGGTCTATGGCTGTATCATCGCCCTGTCATGGTGGGGTGCCCACTTCATCGTCGGCGGCACGCTGACCACAGGCGAACTCACCTCACTCTTCACCTACGTCATGTCGATCCTCCAGTCGCTGATGATGCTGTCGATGATCTTCGTTATGCTCACGCAGAGTGCCGCCAGCGCCAAACGCGTCAGTGAGGTCATCGAGGAAGAGCCGGATATCGTGAACCCCGAGCAGCCTGTCTATGAGATTCTGGACGGCAGCATGGCATTCAGGGGGGTGCGATTTGATTATGGGTCGAATGGGATGAATGGGTCAAATGGGGCGAATGGGACTCATAAGCGCTCGGCGCTTTTCAATGTCAGTTTCGACATCGCCTCCGGCGAGACCATCGGTGTCATCGGCGGCACGGGCTCGGGTAAGTCCACGCTCATCAGTCTCATCAGTCGTCTCTATGACCCCTCCGAAGGGGAGGTGCTCGTGGGCGGGCGTAATGTCAAAGACTACGACCTCACCGCCCTGCGCTCCGCCGTCAGTGTGGTGCTCCAGAACAATATCCTCTTCAGTGGTACCATCCTCGACAACCTGCGCTGGGGCAATCCCAAGGCCACCCTCGACGACTGTCGTCACGCCTGTCATCTGGCCTGTGCCGATGAGTTTATCGACCTGATGCCGGAGAGCTACGACACCCACATCGAACAGGGCGGCACGAATGTCAGTGGCGGTCAGAAACAACGTCTCTGCATCGCCCGTGCCTTGTTGAAACAGCCGAAGATCCTCATCCTCGACGACTCCACCTCGGCCTGCGACACCGCCACGGATGCCAAGATCCAACGGGCTTTCCGCGAGGAACTACCGAAGATGACGAAACTCATCATCGCCCAACGCATCCTGAGCGTGAAGGACTGTGACCGCATCCTCGTGATGGACAACGGTGTCGTCACTGGCTTCGACACGCACGAGAACCTTCTGAAGAATAACACCCTCTATCAGGAGATCAACGCCATCCAGAATGCCGATGTCGGCGACTTTGACGAACATGTAGCGAAAGGAGGTGCCGCATGAGACAACCTAACTTCGGCGGCCCACGCGGTCCCCAGGGACAGGCCGGATTCCAGAAGGCCAGCAAAGAACAGCGCGCGGTCATCTGGCGCCTGACGAAATACGTGCTCAGCAACTACAAGTACAGCATCGTTACCGTACTGGCCTGTATCGCCATCACCTCCGTCACCACCCTCGCCTCTACCCTCTTCACTCGTACCCTCATCGACGACTACATCACGCCGTTGACGCAGATGGCCAACCCCAAATACGACTCGCTCTGGCAGACGCTCTTCAAACTCGGCGGTATCCTGCTCGTCGGCGTCATCTGTTCCTATCTTTACAACCGCTTGATGATCAATGTCTCACAAGGCACGATGCTCCGTCTGCGTAAGATGGTCTTCGAACGGATGGAGAAACAGCCCATCAGTTATTTCGACCAGCACGCGCACGGTGAGACGATGTCCGTCTACACCAACGATATCGACTCGCTGCGACAGATGATCTCGACCTCCATCTCACAGGTCTTCAACTCCCTCATCACCATCGCCGTCACCTTCACCTCGATGGTTGTGATGAGCGTGCCGCTGACCATCGTCAGTATCGTGATGGCCATTGTGATGATGGTCGTCACCACCCGACTCGGTAAGCGGAGCCGTACCTTCTTCCGTACGCAACAGGAGAGTCTCGCCCGCGTCAATGGTTTCATCGAGGAGATGATGACGGGACAGAAGGTTGTCAAAGTGTTCTGTCACGAACGACAGGCCATCGATGAGTTTGAACAGATCAACGAACAACTGCGCTCCTCGGCCTATAATGCCAACAAGATTGCGAATATCGTGATGCCCGTCAACGGCAACCTCTCCAACCTCGGCTATGTGCTCATCGCCGTCGTCGGTGCCACGCTTGCCATTCATGGCGGGGCCATCACCCTCGGAACGGTCGTGGCGTTCCTCACATTGAACAAGAGTTTCACCCAGCCCATCACCCACGTCTCACAGCAGATCAACTCCGTGCTCAACGCCACCGTCGGTGCCGAACGCGTGTTCCGTGTCGTGGATGCCGAACCGGAGGTGGACGATGGCACAAAGGAACTTACGAATCCGCTAGGCGATGTCGACTTCACCGATGTCGACTTCGGCTATACCTCTGAAAAACAAGTGCTTTTTGATATCGACATCAATACCAACCCCGGACAGAAGATTGCCTTCGTGGGCGGTACGGGAGCGGGTAAGACCACCATCATCAACCTCATCAACCGCTTCTACGACATCCAAAAAGGACAGATCCTCTACGACGGCATCCCCATCACCGACATCCGCAAGGACTCCCTGCGCCGTTCGATGAGTATCGTGCTGCAGGAGACACATCTCTTCACCGCCACCGTGCTCGACAATATCCGTTACGGACGTCTCGGTGCCACTGACGAGGACTGCGTCGCTGCCGCCAGACTCGTGGGTGCCGACGACTTCATCCGTCGTCTGGCCAACGGCTATCAGACCATGCTCAACGGCGACGGCGGCAACCTCTCTCAGGGTGAGCGCCAGTTGTTAGCCATTGCCCGTGCAGCCGTAGCCAATCCGCCTGTCCTCATCCTCGACGAGGCCACCTCCAGCATCGACACCCGCACGGAGATGCTTGTCCAGCGCGGCATGGACACGTTAATGCAGGGCCGCACCACCTTTGTCATCGCCCACCGTCTCAGTACCATCCGCAATGCCGACCTCATCATCGTCCTCGACCACGGACGTATCATCGAACAAGGTACCCACGAACAACTCCTTGCCCTCCAAGGCAAGTATTACCAACTCTACACCGGTCACGAATTGTAACGGAGTTACACTTACGTCCAGAACTCCTTTTCACCAGTCGGTGCCATTTCCCCTTGGCACTTGGGACAGGTATGCTTGTTCCAAATCCTGATATGATCACTGCCGCAGTTCAGACAGAGCCTTCCGACCTCGCTTCTGTAGGATGGTGCCACGTCGGCAATGATGCCACCCACCACAATGTTCTGAATGGTCTTGCAGTCAGCACACGACATGGCCATAATCTCCTGACGAAAGAGTCCGCGCCCTTCGTACACCTCGGTTTCATAGCCGCACTGCTTACAGCGATATTTTAATTTCCAAGCCATTTTCACAACGACCAACGGCAACCTAACAGGACGATACGGTTGCTCTTGCGGTTCTCACTGTCATAGACCATGTTTCCCTTCATGTCGTATCTTGAATAACGGGAAGCAGGGTTTATCAGACTGTTGCCTTTGAGATACAAGGTGACGTAACCGAAACGTTTCTCGATGGAGACGGTCGCCGTCTGCCACATACGGTCGACATCAGACGTCATGGTCTTAAAGCGGCTCCTATACCGGAAATCCGTCGTGAGCACCCATCCGCATCCGAAGTCGACCTTCGCATCCCACTCCCAGCCCCAACTGTTGTCGTTGACGACGTTCTCACTAAAATCCTTGCCCCTACCCTGGAAATGGGCCCGATTGAACCAGAGCGTGGCATGGGTCTTGAGCCATTTACTGTTCCATGCGAGGGTCTCAGAGAGTCTGTAGGAGGTGGCATCGCCCACGTTGCGCATGATCTGCGCCACCTCGTTACGTCCGCCCAGTGAACAGCCGTAGAAGTACGGTTCCATCTCATTGTTATCCCGCTCCACGGACACGTCTGTCTTGGCAGAGAAAGGGCCACAGGTGAACGTATGTCCTAACGAAAACCTGATCCTTACCTCCGGTTTCAGATGGGGATTGCCCAGACTCACCTTGTTATAATCGCGTAACTGTAGGAACCGAAGCACGGCGTATTGGTTGGACGGAAGACGATTGGAGATGTTGTTCGCCAGTGTGAGGCGATGCTGCTTGGAGAGGTTGTACGTCAATTGGGAACGACCTACGACCAGTGGGGTGAAATGTGAGAAACGATGGCCGCTGAGCGTGTTCTCTGGATCCATATAGTTGTACAGACGGACGGCGTTTCCGGTGTCGTCGGTGGTGTTCGTATGGTATAGGCGCAGACCGTACTCGGCACTGAGTGCCCACCGGTCCTTCTGCCATTCGCCACTGAGGAACGGCTCAACAAAGAAACGGAAACCAGTGGCGTGCTGATCGATGAATAAGGTGTCGACCTTGATGATGAAGTCGGAATAGACAGACACCTCGCTGTCATGCGTGAACCGCTCGCCCTCACCGTTGAACCTGACGCCCCCGCCAAGCACCAGTCGTGAGGAGCCCTGTCTGCGTATAGTGTCCGTCAGGTGCAGTGCTGCGTTGAAGACGTAGTCGGTGTAGTCAGGATGCATCTCCCATCCCTGGGTATCCCAAGTCGACAGGGCATCGTCCTCAATGGCATCCAACAGCAGTTTCAACCATGCATCGCACACCTCCTTCCTTGACAACGAGACGTCGGCATTGCTTTTCAGCACCCATTTCCCGTTGCCCGCCGGACGCCTGTCACCCATCACCGTACTACCACGATAGCCCACAGCCACCTTATGCCCTTCATCCTCCTTGATTTCGAAGCGGCCAAAGACATTACCATCTGAATAGACAGGATTCTTCACCCCCATACAACTGCTTTCATAATCCAGATGGTCATAGTCATACTGCGTCCATAGGCTGTAGATGCTTTTGTCCGCCTGTCGCCAGTTGAAGTCGTAGCGTGCCGTGAGGTTGAAAGGCTTCTCGTTTGTCATATATTCTGTCG
Organism: uncultured Prevotellaceae bacterium; assembly: GCA_902784565.1. Taxonomy (GTDB): domain Bacteria; phylum Bacteroidota; class Bacteroidia; order Bacteroidales; family Bacteroidaceae; genus Prevotella. The sequence goes on along the minus strand of CACZVE010000014.1, from coordinate 20,361 downwards.
TGGTAAGGGAAGCACTGTCGACCACGGCTGAAAAGATGTCGTACGTCACATTTTCACCATCCACGTCCTTGTAATTGCCGGCAACCGACAGTCGCCAGTCGTAATGCTTTGCCTTGTAGCCAAACCAGAGACTGGCCTTGCCTTCGCCGTGCTTCAACCATTCGGCATACGTCTTGGAATCAGTGCGCAGATAACCGCCGGCGAAGTCACCGCCCGTCGTCATCTGCGCCTGTGCCATGGATGTCTGCAACAGCAGCAGCACCGAACACAAAAGAATGGTCGCTCTGTGTTCCTGAAACATATTGACGTTCTCCTATATATGTTATGGGCGCAAAGATAGACAAATAAAATGAACTTTGCAAGCAATTAACCGTTTTTGTGCCGTTTCGTCTTCGAATATATAAAAAAAACAAAAAATGCGCCGACAGATGCTCGGGGCTTGGTAGTTTGTTTTTTTTTTCTTATCTTTGCCATCAAAGTTCTTCTAACTCAATACATAACAATGACATGAAGAAGAGAATCCCCCTAACCGCCTCGTTGCTGTTACTGGCAACTTCGTTCTGCCACACCAAGACTCATACGCTTGCCGAGGCCGACACCATCATCGTGATCTTGCTAATCATTGTGATCGCGCTTATCGTGCTCGGAGGCTTCAGTCTGCATTATAGCAGAATTGTCAGTCGGCGAAACGAACAACTGCTCCGAATACTCAATGCATTGGATGACTACCGGGCCATTGTGGCCAACGGGGCATTGTCGCTGGACGAGCAGGAAGAGGTCATGAAGAAGAGCCAGTCGAAGCCGAAGAGTGTCAAGACTGTCCAGACGGACGGTAGTCAGGCTTTCTACGTGAAGATGGATGCCCGTGTGAACAAGGAGAAGCCCTTTGCGGATCCTGATTTCAACCAACAGTCACTGGCTGAGTTCATGGAAGTCGATCTGGACACGTTCTGCCAGTTGGTGCCACGTTATAAGGATCCCGACAGGACACTTGACTACATCAACTCCCTCCGGGCGGAATACGCTGCAAAGATACTTATGGACAATTCGGACTGCTCGAAGGACGATATTGCCAGCATGTGTGGCTTCAAGGATGCTGCGACCTTCATCAGCGCCTTCAAATTCGCCTTTGGCGTCACGCCAACGGACTATCTGAATAGCATGAGCCAGATGTTTAAGAAGAAAAGCATATCACAATAGGGTAAAGGAATAAATACGATTATGAAAAAGATGATGCAATGGGTGCTTGCCGCCACCCTCGTTTGCGGCGCAAGTGTGCTGAACGCCTGTAAGGAAGAAAAAGCCAATGAAGACAATCCTGCTCCCAAAGTGGTGAGTACCGAACTGATCCGTACCAGTCAGAGTTGGGACGGTGTGGAACTGCCCGACTACTTCCAGGGACGTCCCGAACTGGTAGCGGTGAAGTATGTGTTCCCCGCTGGTCAGAAACTGGGCTGGCACCACCATGTGGCTATGAATTATGGTGTCCTAGTGCAGGGCGAACTGACCATCATCGGTTTGGACGGTAAGACGAAGGTGGTACACGAGGGCGAGGCTGTGGTCGAGATGGTAGGCACCGTCCACCACGGTGAGAACCGCGGCACAAAGGACTGTATCCTCTACATGTTCTACCTCTCGCAGAAGGATCTTCCCCTCGCCGTACAGCACCCGGATATCCCTTTAGAATAGGCCTGTTTCGTGACGGAAGCAGAAGCAAGTAAATAGCAATACTATATTTATAAAATCAGGGGGACAGTTCTGAAGTGAACCCCAATAGGCGGGCATGTCATCATAAGGGTTAGAAAACGTGCCGGGATTTTCGGGCATATCATCACAAGGGTTAGAAAATGTGCCAGGATTTTCGTGCATATCATCACAAGGGTTAGAAAATGTGTGCCCGGATTTTCAGGCACGTCATCACAAGGGTTAGAAAATGTGCCCGGATTTTCAGGCACGTCATCACAAGGGTTAGAAAATGTGCCCGGATTTTCGGGCATATCATCACAAGGGTTAGAAAACGTGAACTGAATAATGTGTAACGGTTGGACGGTTTGCGGACAAAATATTCCGCGAAACTTGTTGCGGTTTCGCGGTTTTTTTGTAACTTTACTCGCGAAAACGAATAACAAATGATAAAGAAAAGGTATCTGAGTCATATCCTTCTGCTTATACTGAGCATGAGTGGTATGCCTGCCTACGCAGCCGACGACGATGAGATCATCGAGTTTCAGGGTGACCGTTACATGATCCATGTGGACAAGATGCATCCCGACAGTGAGATGACCCTGTTGGACGTGTTGAACACCTGTCCTGAATTCTTGTCGGTCAACGGCAAGAAGATTGACCAGAATTACAAACTCCGTACCGACAACATTGACCTCGTCGTGGATCCCGAATCCTTCTTGGCCAATGTAAAGGCCTGCGAGATAGACCGTATCCAGATCTGCAGTAACACCTCTGTGGCAAAAGCCGTTGGCGGCACAAAAGGCGTGATAGACATCTATTACCGCGACGACGTGAAGACCGACGGCAAGGTGGCACTGACAGGCAGCACCTACGGCAATGGCATAGTGTACGCCGACGTGGCCAACAGGGGCGAGAAACTCACGGTGCAGGCCTATGCTTTGACCCGCAGTTCCTACGGCAAGGCCTATCCTACCGATGCGTACAAAATGACCGACCGTGGACTGGCCGAGAACCTGCATCTCAGTCTGGACTGGAAGATGAGCCAGAACGACAGACTCTTCATCAAGGCCTATCAGAAGTTTGACAACACCAAACAGAGGATCATCAAGCCAGAAATGATTAGAGCCCTTCCTTTCTACAACCGTTATATAGGGCTCGTGCTGTCCTACTCCCACACCTTCAAGAACGATGCCATCCTCTTTGCCGAGATCGGTGGCGACTACACCAGAGAGAACAACGGCGGCTACAAGATGGGTGATACCTATCCCTACGGCTTTGTCGAATTCAACACCCCCGTCTTCACCCCCGACCTCTGGTTGATGATCGGTTCAGAGATGGACCACGAGAATACCTGGCATATCGGTCGGAAGCGTGAACAGCACCTGGTGACTGACTTCTATGCACAGTTAGACTATACCCATGGTCCCTGGGTGCTGACCCTCGGCGACCGCTACCGTATGATGAACTACTGGAACCGTCAGTACGACTCAGAAGACCACAGTCTGTGGACGCATGAACGCAACAACCACTGTTATCTGGCCAGTGTGGGCTACAAGACAGGGCGCCATTTCTTCCAGGCATTGTTCGCCCGCCGCAAATACTGATGCATTTTTTAGCCATTTTCTTGGTGGTTTCAATAATAATGTCTATCTTTGTACCCAACAAAAACTTAAAATGATCTGATATGAAGAAATTAATTGTTTGTGCACTGATTGCATGCGGAATGGCTCCTGCATCCGCACAGGAGTATGGTTTGTTTAATAATATTGGCGCTAACCTCGGTGTAGGAACGGAGGGTATCAGCGTTGGTGTGGCTACGCCCATCACGGAGTATCTGGAACTGAGTGCCGGTGTGAACTTCATGCCGGGAATTAAGATCAAGGAAACCGTGAACATCGATGCCACGTTACCTTTCGAGGGCTACAGTCTGAGAGACGTTAAGATTGAGGGAAATCTGGCACGTACGACTTTCGACCTGAAACTGAACGTGTATCCCGGAGGCGCATCCCTCCCGATCTTCATCGTAGGCGGTCTGTCGTTTGGCGGAAAGAATATCGGCAAACTGGAAGGCTTTAGTCAGGATGTGGCCCAGGTGTATGTGGATCATCCCGAATATGCCGGTATGATCTCCACCAAGATTGATGAATATGAACTGGGCTTTGACCGTAAGGGTTATGTGAATGGTGACATACGGGTGAAGAGCGTACGTCCATACGTGGGACTCGGTTACGGCAGACTGATACCGAAGAACCGTATCGGTTTCCGCCTCGAACTGGGATGTCAGTTTATGGGAAAGATGAAGATCTACCAGAACGACAAGGAACTCAGTGAATCGCTGACAGGAAGTGACAACAGTGACCTTTCCAAGATTATTGACAAACTGAAAGTATACCCCGTGTTGAAACTGACACTGACAGGACGTATCCTATAAACAATAAAGGCTTGCGGATTCGCAAGCCTTTATTATTTTCTTAGAACTTAGCCATCTTGATGGCGACTACAGCGCACTCATCGCCTTTGTTGCCATGTTTGCCACCGGCACGGTCACGAGCCTGTTGCAAGTCGTTGGTGGTCAGAAGACCGAAGACAACGGGGATATTGCTAGTGGCATTGAGACGGGCGATACCCTCTGTGACTCCCTGACAGATATAGTCGAAGTGGGGTGTCTCGCCACGGATAACACTGCCAAGAATAATCACGGCATCATAACCGTCGTTGAGCGTCATCTGGTGGGCACCGTAGACCAGTTCAAAAGAACCTGGCACTGTCTTCACGTGGATATTCTCCGGCAGGGCACCGTGCTTCTCAAGTGTAGAGACACAGCCATCAAGCAGAGCACCCGTGATTTCCGGATTCCACTCTGCCACCACGATACCGAAGATCATGTTCGAGGCATCGGGGACGGCAGAAAAGTCGTAGTCGGAGAGGTTATGCAGTGCGGTAGCCATTACTCCTTCACGCGCTCAATATACTGATCGATGGTCTGATACTGCATCGAGTTGAAGTACTTCTCCTTGATCTGCTGGTACAGTTTCAGAGCCTCAGCCTTCTTACCCTGACTCTCAAGGATCTCACCAGCCTGGATGAGGAAGGTGGGAGAAAGCGAGTTGTTATCGGCCATCTCGGCAGCCTTCTTCAAGTTGCTGACGGCTTTGTCAAGTTGGTTCAGGTGAGCATAGGCATTACCCAGAGCACCAACGGCTGCGGGAGAAATCATCTGATCGTCGCTGCCATCGAACTTCTCCAGATAGTCGGCAGCCTCCTGCCATCTGTCGAGCTTGGCGTAGCAGAGTCCGGCATAGAGATTGGCCAGGTTACCGGCCTTCGTACCGCTGTAGTCCTTGGCGAGGAACACAAAGCCCTTGAATGAGGTGCTGTCACCATTAAGAGCCTTCTGGTAGTCGCTGGCTGCGAAATAGTCCTGACCCTTGGCGATAGCCGTGCTGGCCTTGTCCTCTCTGGGACCGGAGATGTAAGTCTGGTAAAGTACGATACCTGCGATAATCACCACGAGGGCAATCACGAAGGCGATAATGGCCTTCTTGTATTTCAGGAAGAAGGCTTCACTCTGACTGATGGTCTGCTCTTCCATGACGGGAGCAGCCTGCTGTTTGTTGTTGTTTGCCATTTTTATTGTTACTTTTTTCTATTGTTCCAACGGACAAAATCTGCCCTTATGGGCAAATTCGGGTGCAAAGGTACAAAAAAGAAGTGAAAAGTGAAAAGTGAAAAGTGAAAAAATTGCTGCCGCCATACAATTTTTCTTAATTCTTAACTCTTAATTCTTAACTTTTTCGTACTTTTGCAGTATGATTCTCGAAAAACTGACATTGATGAACTACAAAAATATCGAGGAGGCAACACTGACGTTGTCACCGAAAATAAATTGTTTCATCGGTCAGAACGGAGCCGGCAAGACGAACATCCTCGATGCCATCTACTACCTCTCTTTCTGTCACTCGGCGAACAATCCCATCGACTCGCAGGTGATACGCCACGGGGAAGAGTTCTTCATGATTGAGGGACACTATGATGAGGGGGAGGTCACGGCGGCGATGAAACGGGGACAAAAGAAGCACATCAAACGTAACAAAAAGGAATACAAACGGTTGTCGGAACATATCGGACAGATACCCATCGTGGTGGTATCACCATCGGACACGCTGTTGATAGAGAGTGTCAGCGAGGAACGTCGTCGACTGATGGATATGGTGATCTCGCAGTACGACCCCACCTATATCGATGCCTTGAACCGCTACAACAAAGCCCTCCAACAACGTAACGTCATGCTCAAGGCTGAAGAGGAACCCAACATCGACGTCATCAGCCTTTGGGAAGAACAGATGGCTACTGCCGGTGAACAGATCTTTGAGCGCAGGGATGCCTTCGTGAGGGAGATGGTGCCCATCTTCCAGAGATATTACGAGACAATATCCGGTCATCAGGAAAGGGTGGCCATCAATTACCTCTCGCACTGTCAACGGGGACCACTGTTAGAGGTGATCCAACGCGACAGAATAAAAGACCGCGCCGTAGGCTATTCGTTGCATGGCGTACACCGTGACGACTTGGAGTTTATGATTGGAGACCACCTGATGAAGCGTGAGGGCAGTCAGGGACAGAACAAGACGTTCGTGATCTCACTGAAACTGGCGCAGTTTGACTTTCTGAAACGCACCAACTCGAAGACCACACCCCTACTCCTGCTCGATGATATCTTCGATAAACTCGACGCCAAACGGGTGGAACAGATTGTAAGTCTGGTGGCAGGCGATGATTTCGGACAGATTTTTATTACGGACACCAACCGCGACCATCTGGACCAGATTCTCTCAACTTCCTCGCACGACTATAAAATCTTCTATGTAGACGACGGCCATGTTCAAGAGAGACGTTAAGAACATCAAGGAACTGATTCTGAAGAATCTGCGGGAACAAGGACTGGAAACACCACTGTTGCAGAAGCGGTTGATGGATGCCTGGCCTACGGTGGCAGGAGAGGTTATTGCCCGATACACAGACGGGGTGAGCATCCGTAATCAGACACTTTATGTGCATCTGACGAATCCGGCCCTGCGACAAGACCTCTCGATGCAACGCTCAGACTATGTAAAACGGCTGAATGACTATGTAGGCAGTCAGGTGATTGCCGACATCAGATTCCATTAAATCACTTCATCCACAGGAACATCGTACTCATCTGTCGGGACTTCCGGCACCTTCTGGAAATCGAAACAAACACCGAAGATTACACACGGGGACAGGAACGCTGTGTACTCGGGAAAGTACACAGCGTTCCTGTCCCCGTGTGTAATCCCAGAGAGGAAGCGGTCATAGTAGCCGCGGCCCCTACCTAAACGATGACCTGCTGCGTCGAAGGCGAGGCCTGGGACGAGCATCACGGGGACAGTCCCCATGATCTTCGCTACGCTGCTATCACAGGGACAGTCCCCATGATTCTCTTCTACCGGTTCCATGATATGAAAGGCCCCTTCACGGAGATGCTGTTGTCCCGTATAACGGCACAGTTCCATGGTGGTATCACCCGTTACCTTCGGAAGGAGAACGGTCTTGCCTGCTGCCACGAGCTCATCGAGGAGTGGACGGATATCCACCTCGTCAGGAAGCGGATAATAAGCCATAACGACATCCCCCACCCCGTGACCTATCAGTCTTTCCCTGAGGCGGGCGACAATGGGAAGCGACAGTTCCTCCAACTGTTGTGGGGTGAACTGTCGCTTGATCTGACGCATCTGCTGTCGTAGCTCCTCCTTACGCATGGGCTATCAACGTTCTGGCAATATGTGTACTCCGATAATCGAAAGCCATCGCCACCTTCTTGGGCTGTTCCGTATTCTCCGGCTGCGGGAAAGCCTTGCCTTCCTCAAAGAGTCGGAGAGTCTGGATAATGGCGGGATCATCCTGATTCAGGTATTCCGTCCATGCCTGTTCGTCGAGCATGTTATAGATGACACGGCTATAGAGATAACGCTCCAAGAGTTTATACGACTTCTGAATCATCAGGTTACGGCGCTTCAGACCGTTCTTGTCAGCAAAGGTCGCAAACTTATCCACCAGGTTCTGTCGTTTCAGATAAGTCTCCAACTGTTTGCCTTCCTTCATCTCCTTAAGTTTCGTGCGGTTCTCATCGGTATACTGATAGGCATACTGTACAATCAGTCCACTCATCGAAGCCTCCTTATAATAAGAAGTCATGCCTAATGTATCCTCCGGAACGAAGATGTCGGGTGTGATACCGCCACCGCCATAGACGACACGTCCATTGTTAGTGTGGTATTCCGGTCCTGTATGTTTGATGCTGTCCTGCGAGAAGAACTCACCGTGCTGATAACGGCTCATCAGATCCTCCTCATAATCACGGTCTGCGCCCGAGGTATAGGGTTTTTGGATACAACGTCCCGAAGGACTATAGTATCTGGCGATGGTCAGACGCATCATGGAATGGTCGGAGAACTCTATCGGCTGTTGCACCAGACCCTTACCGAAGGAACGGCGTCCGATGATGGTGCCTCTGTCATTGTCCTGAATGGCACCTGCCAGAATCTCCGAGGCGGAGGCAGAGCCCTCATCAATCAGGACTACCAGAGGAATATTCTGATAGGAACCGCGTCCATCACTGCGGTAGTCCTGTCGGGGCGACTTACGTCCTTGTGTATAGACAATCAGTTTCCCCTTCGACAGGAACTCATTGGCGATTTGCACAGCAGAGGCCAGATAACCGCCTGTATTACCACGCAGGTCGATGACCAGATTAGAGAAACCCTGCTGGGAGAGTTTGGCAAGGGCAATCAACAACTCCGGATAGGTATTCTCACCAAAGTTCTTGATCTTGATATAGCCGGTCTCCTTATCGAGCATATAACAAGCCGTCACACTCTTCGTCGGTATCTCACCACGTGTCACGGTGACATGACGAACTTTCTTCTCTCCATAACGGATGATACCCAGTTTCACCTTTGTATCCTTGGGACCTTTCAGACGATGCATAGCCTCCTCGTTGGTCACAATCTTACCCACAAAGACAGAATCATCCACCTCCACAATCTTGTCGCCTGCCACCAGTCCAGCCCGTTCGGCAGGCCCGTTACTGATCACATTCTGTACACGGATGGTGTCCTGACGGATGGTAAACTCAATACCCACCCCCGAGAACGATCCTTTCAGGTCGTCATTGGCAGTCTGCACATCCTTCGCAGCGATATAGGTAGAGTGCGGATCCAGTTCGGAGAGGATCTGCGGCATCGCCTTCTCCACCAAGTCGTTTACATCGACTGTATCCACATACATATCATTGACATAGTGGAGCAGATTGTTGAGTTTACTACCGTTGGAATTGATGATGCTCAGCCGGTTGCCGGAGAAATGATTGGCATAGAAGGTTCCAACCAGTATGCCTAGTACGACACACAGGGCCATCAAGAGCGGAGCAAAACGGTTATTCTTATTATTCATACGACTTTTTTACACTTCTAAATAGACTACTTCGATACCGGCCCGTTCCAAGAGATCGATGCCATCGGTAAGACGGTATTTCTCGCCATAGACCACCCGTTTAAAACCTGCCTGGATGATCAGTTTGGCACATTCGATACAGGGCGAGGCAGTGATATAGATTGTGGCACCTTCACTGTTGTTATTGCTACAGGCCAGTTTGGTGATGGCATTCGCCTCGGCATGCAACACATAGGGTTTGGTCACATTGTTCTCATCCTCGCAGACATTCTCGAATCCACTCGGCGTACCGTTATAGCCGTCGCTGATGATCATCTTATCCTTGACCACCAGGGCACCCACCTGTCGACGTTGACAGTAGGAGTTCTCTGCCCATATCCGCGCCATCCTCAGATAGCGTTCATCCAGTTTTCTTTGTTTTGATTCCATTGCGTTTCAATAATGCCTCAATCGTGGGCTCACAGCCCTTGAATCGTTTATAAAGTACCATCGGGTTCTCCGTGCCACCCTTCGAGAGGATGTTGTCACGGAAACGCTGGGCCGTCTTCTGATTAAAGATACCGTGTTTCTTGAACACGGCGAAAGCATCGGCCTCCAACACCTCTGCCCACTTATAACTGTAATAGCCTGCTGCATAGCCACCCGCCATGATATGCGAGAACTGCACGGTCATACAGGTATCCGGCAACTGTTCCGTCACCATCGCCTTTGCCCAGGCTTTCTTCTCGAAGGGGATGATCTCGTCCGTAAATTCATCCTTCTTGGTATAATAGGCCATGTCGAGCAGACCGAAACTGACCTGACGCAGACAGGCATAGGCCACATTGTAGTTACGGCTTCGACGGATGCGGTCTATCAGTTCATCGGGGATAGGCTCACCCGTCTGGTAATGGAAGGCGAAGGTACGCAGGAACTCTTTTTCAATGGCGAAATTCTCCATAAACTGCGAGGGCAGTTCCACGAAGTCCCACCACACATTCGTGCCACTGAGACTCTCGAAACGGGTATTGGCAAACATCCCGTGCAGAGAGTGCCCGAACTCGTGCAGGAAAGTCTCCACTTCTCCCAGTGTCAACAGGGCGGGTTTCTCTTCTGTCGGTTTGGTGAGGTTCATCACCACACTGACATGGGGTCTGATATTCTTACAGTTGTCAGGGCCGAAGGGTTTCTTCACGTCGATACGTTCCTTCCACTGACTCTGGTATTCCGTCATCCACGCTCCACCCTGTTTACCCTTACGGGGATGGAAGTCGGCATAGAAGACGGCGAGATACGAGCCATCTTTGTCAAACACCTCATAGGCCTTCACATCCGGATGGTAAACGGGAATATCTTTGTTTTCCTTGAAGGTGATGCCATAGAGCCGATTCGCCAGTCCGAACACACCGTCGATCACTTTCGACAGTTCGAAATAGGGCCTCAACATCTCAGCATCGATATTGTATTTCTGCAACTGGAGTTTGTGGGAATAGAAGCCGAAGTCCCAGGGCTTCATTTTAGTGGAAAGTGGAAAGTGGAAAGTGGAATGAGAAATGTCTGAGCCTGAGGTATTCTCTTTCCTCTTTCCTCTTTCCTCTTTCCTCATTTCTTTGAGGAACATCTTCTCAATAGCCTCCACTTCCTTCTGGGCAGTGGGCTTATAGGCAGCGATGAGATCATTCAGGAGTTTATAGACATTGCGCACATTACCCGCCATACGGTGCTTCAACACATAGTCGGCGTAGGTCTTGTGCCCCAACAACTGGGCCAGTTCACGACGCAGGTTGATGAGTCGCTTACAGATTTCCAGATTGTTCTCCGCATTGTCGTGGATGCACTCGGTATTCTTCGCCATATACATCTGCCGACGGAGTTCACGCTGGGTGGAATAGGTCATAAATGGCGAATACGAAGGTGTATCGAGGGTGAACACCCAACCTTCCTGTCCCAGTTCCTTTGCTGCCAATGCTGCTGCCTCACGAGCAGAGTCAGGCAGTCCGTCGAGTTGTGCCTCATCGGTGATATGCAGGGTAAAGGCTTTGTTCTCCTTCAACAGGTTCTGCGAGAACTGTAACCCGAGGATCGATGCTTCCTCCGTCAACTGGCGCAGACGTTCCTTACCGGCAGCATCGAGTAAGGCACCACTCCGTACAAAACCGTCATAGCAGTTATCCAACAGCATCTTCTCTTCCGGTGTCAACTTGCGATGATGCTGATGCACATATTTGATACGCTCAAAGAGTTTCTCGTTGAGTCGGATATCATTGGCATGCTTTGTCAGGATCGGACTCATCTTCTGGGCCAGGGCGTCCATGTCGTCATTCGTCTCTGCCGACAACAGGTTGAAGAACACAGTACTGACACGTCCCAGCAGGTCATAATAGCCCTCACCGTCCTTCTCGTCATCCACACTGATGATGGTGTTGTCGAAGGTAGGTTTCTCGGGATTATTGATGATCTTCTCTATCTGTTCCTCATCCCGACGGATACCCTCCATAAACGCCTCCTCATAGTCTTCTAAGCGGATACGGTCAAAGGGCGCCGTGTCGTGCGGCGTATGGTATTTTTCGAAAAAGGGGTTGAGTCTCTTCTCTTCACTCATAACATACTATACTTTCAGCGTGCAAAAGTACTAATAATTTCTGATTCCCAAAAGGATTATGCACTAAAAAATGTTGAAAGTCACCGGCTATGCCATCAAAAGGCGCTCCAGTAAGGGGATTTCGATGCGGCCTCGGTGCAAAGAGATCAGGTTTTCTGCCTGCATCTCATTCAATACCTTACTGACATTCAGACGACTGTCGTTCAGTTCGCCAGCCAACTGATTCATGAGGATATGAAACGTCTTGGGTCCGGCAGGATAGACACAGTGTTGGACAAAAAAACGGACCAGTCGTTCACGGAGTGTCTGGGGATAACGACGCCAGGGTTGACGGGAGAGCTTCTGTGTCTGTGTGGCAAAGATATTCAGGAGATTCAGACGGAACACCAGGAAGTCCTCGGAGAGTCGTACCACCTCTTCCTTCTCGATGGTGATGAAGTTTGTATCCGTCTGTGCCACAATGGTCTGGGTGTAACGCTGCTGATAGCCGAAGATTGCCTCCGGCTGTAGGATATACGGTGCCTGCATCTGTTCGACGACAGCATAGGAATGGTCATCGGAACAACTCTCCACACGGACGGTGCCATTGATGAGGAAATAAAGATGTGTACAGGCCGTACCCTCCTTGACGACTGTCTTCCCCTGCGGCACCTTGACAAACCCGAAACGGGTATGTCCGGCCACCAGTTCCAAGTCGTCACGACTCATGCCCTGAAACAGGGAGAACTGTAGCAGTTTGTCGAATATCTGCAGGGTTGCCATCGTCTCTCTCCTACTCTACGATCTTATCCTTCAACGAAGGTGAGAACCAAACTGCCAACTCACCTTTCTCGTCGCTGTAGATGAAATACGCCATCAGTTCAGGATGTCGCTCCAACAGTTTCTGGGCCTTCTCGATACCCATCACCATAAACGAGGTGGCATAGGCATCAGCAGTGGTACAGTCTTTTGCCAGTACCGTTGCCGACAACAGACTATGTTGTACGGGATAGCCCGTCATGGGGTCGATGGTATGGGCGAACTTCTGCCCGTCCTTATAATAGAACCTTCGATAGTTACCACTTGTAGCCATCGCCTTGTCTGTCACATTCAGGATGGTCTGTATCTCATTGCTCACCGACAACGAGTCATCCGTAGGCTTCGTCACACCGATCTTCCACGGCAGACGTTGGGTATTCACCCCACTGGTCACAATCTCACCGCCAATCTCCACCATGAAGTTCTTTACACCACGACTGCGGAGGTAGTTGGCGACCACATCCGTACCATATCCCTTGGCGATAGCCGAACAGTCGAGCATCATCCGGGGATCCTGCTTGATGACCTTGCCATCAACCAGCGACACCTTCTTGTAACCCACGATCTGTCGCAGACTGTCCACCTGTTGACGGGTGGGTTCTATGCCGTTCTTAAACCCGAAGCCCCAGGCATTCACCAACGGCGCCACGGTGATATCAAAGGCACCCTGGGTATCGTCTGACACCGTCATCGCCTTCTTGAACACTGTCAGAAACATCTCGTCAAGTACCACCTCCCTATTCTGATTGACAGCAGTGATGACACTCTTCTCATTGAATGGCGACAAGGAATTGTCCACCTTCTGCAACTCAGCCATGATACCTTCGTGCAGGTCGGAATCGCACTGATAGGTGAGATTATAGACCGTTCCGAACACCATACCGGAATTCTTCTGATAAGGCATATTCCGCTGCTGACGGATAATCAGCACCGTACCGACAATCAGAAGCAACAGGAAAGGCAGTTGCCAGATCAGTTTCTTCTTGTTCATATATCGATGATTACATTGAATGTGCCTCCGAGACGCGTATCACTCTCCAGACCGAAACCCGGCACATACCAGGTACGTCCTATCGTACCTTCTTTATGGGCGATACGACGTTTATACCTGACACTCCATCCCAGATGCAACGGACCGTATATCTTCGCATCCAGGCCCAACACAGCCTCCAACCAGTGGAAATTGCAGGACTGGTCCTTGATACCATAACTCGTTGGCCACTTCCATTTCGGATCAGTGATGTCCTGACAGGCGATATCTACCTTATAGGAGGTGAAGGCATAGCGCAGTCCGGCATACAGACGATAAGGTCCATGTTTATCCTTCAACAGGTTCTTGTCGATACCGACACGAAAATACGGGGCCTGCGTCTGATAGGATAGTCGTGTCACCTCATCAGTCGGATAATCCGCCTTGCCATAACCGATCTCCACGATGGGGAACCACTCGTCGTGGATGTTCACACGGAGGGCACCCTCATACGACCCGAAGTCAGACAACTGCATCATCGCCACTCCCACCAGGTCGAAGGACACGGCAAAGCCACGGAACGTCGGGATGGAGTCCTTCTGAAGCGTGAAGAACTTCCACTGTGCCGAGGCGCCTGTTGCCGATAGCAACAACAGCAGACTAATCGTTGCTCTTCGGAACAAGACGGAAATGGATGTTCGTCTGGTCATAATTAACGGATCTGTAAAGAAGTACGAGTGAGTCGATATAATGTTGGGTATGTCTGACATCCGTGATCTCGTGGAAGAAAGCGGCATTACAATCTACGGATTCGAAATGGGGATAGTCATCCTTCTTCAACCACACCGTGTCTGCCACGATGGTATCGTTATCCTTAAAGTGGAAGAAGAGGATATCCTCTGGATGGGAATAACTGATAGGAAGACTGAAGGACGACTTCTGGTACAACCGATTGAGGATGACGGTATCCCCATTCTGTCGATTGGAGATAACGGTCAGGGAATCCTTGAGAGACAGTTCTTTCCCGGCCTTGTCGCGGACGACATACTGCACAGAGATGGAACTCTGCAACGGACAGTCGATCGTGGAACAGGCTGTCAGCCAGACTGCAAAGAAAAAGAACAGCAGTTTCCTCATAGTGTCTCTTCGATTTGGTAGTCATTGCGCCCACTTGACGAACGACTCACCAAGTCGGCCACGAATCCTGTCAGGAACAACTGGGTACCGATGATCATCATCGTCAGGGCGATATAGAAATACGGGGAGTCCGTCACCAACCGCTGGGGGATATGGTGGTAGAGACACCAGAGTTTGTCGACACCGATACAGAAGGCAGCCACAAAACCCACAAAGAACATCAGGGTACCTAAGAACCCGAACACATGCATCGGTTTCTTGCCGAAGGTGCTCAGGAACCAGAGTGTCAACAGGTCGAGGTAGCCGTTCACGAAACGGTTCAGTCCCATAAACTTCGACGAACCATACTTACGCGCCTGATGCTGTACCACCTTCTCGCCGATCTTATTGAAACCGGCATTCTTGGCCAGATAGGGGATGTAACGGTGCATCTCACCGTACACCTCGATATTCTTTACCACCGCCTTGCGATAGGCCTTCAGCCCACAGTTGAAGTCGTGCAGGTTCTTGATACCACTCACCTTCCGGGCTGTGGCGTTGAAGAGTTTCGTAGGCAGGGTCTTCGACAGGGGGTCGTAACGTTTCTGCTTATACCCGCTCACCAGGTCATACCCCTCTTCCTTGATCATCTTATAGAGTCCGGGAATCTCGTCGGGCGAGTCCTGCAGGTCGGCATCCATCGTGATCACCACATCCCCCTGGGCCTCTTTGAAACCACAGTAGAGGGCCGGACTCTTACCGTAGTTTCTGCGGAACTTGATGCCCTTCACGATATCGGGACGCCGCTGGTTCAGTTCACTGATAATCTCCCACGAACGGTCCGTAGAACCGTCGTTGATGAAGATCACCTCATAACTGAAATTGTTGGCTTGCATCACCCGCTCTATCCACTCGTAGAGTTCAGGTATCGACTCTTCCTCATTATAAAGAGGTATAACGACTGATATATCCATCGAAGAATTTACAATTTGACAATTTTCAATTTACAATTTTGTTCGCTGCATCACCAGACTGATGGGGATACCCAGTATAAAACCCATACAGATATTGATGGTCAACATGTTCAATGCATAGTCTATCGGACGGATATTGGCCATCTCGTGCAGACTCTCGTCAACCATCTGTTGCATACCGTATTGCTGGAGCATCGCCTTACCTTCCTCGGAGGTGACCATCTTCGAAAACTGACTCAAGAGGAACCCGTGGTCCATGAAGGCGAAGTAAAGATACTGCGCCACGGCGAAGAGGATACCGCCATAGAAGAACACCAGGATGGTATAGGCATAACCCCGACGGAACGAGATGAGTCCCTCGCGTCCATAGTCACGAAACTTACCCAGGCGTTTACCGACAAAGAAGGGTACGTAGAACAACAACAGGATGGCTGCCATACCCAACATCTGATTCGATACACCTATTATATATAACAGGAAGACCACCACCAGAAGCAGGGCGAGTAAGGCCCCGTCCTGACGGGCAAAAGCCTTCAACTGTATGTATTCCGCAGGAGTCATCATTTAACAATTCATGCTTATCGGGTGCAAAATTACACTTTTTCCTGCACATAACGTGTGCTTTGACTCAAAAAATCGTTAAAAAAGGGAAACTTTTCACTATTCACTCTTCACTTTTCACTTTTTTGTCGTACCTTTGCAGC
The DNA here is from genome assembly GCA_902784565.1 of uncultured Prevotellaceae bacterium. Classification (GTDB taxonomy): domain Bacteria; phylum Bacteroidota; class Bacteroidia; order Bacteroidales; family Bacteroidaceae; genus Prevotella. The sequence continues at coordinate 4,059 of CACZVE010000014.1, read as the reverse complement.
GCTTTTTGAGAAAAGCGTTCTTTTACACACGGGTAAGTCCTGTACGGCCAGCTCCCTTTGAATCCCCCAGGGTGGGAACGCAGCAAGGGTATTAGGTTGATCGCTTACCCACCCGCCTCTTTAGCTCAGTTGGCCAGAGCACGTGATTTGTAATCTCGGGGTCGTTGGTTCGAATCCGACAAGAGGCTCAAAAAAAACGAAGGATTGGCGCTTGCCAATCCTTTTTATTTTGTCGCAGCCAGTTGCACCGCTTGTTGACGGGCCGGCTTACCCGTTTCGGTAAGAGGGATACGATCCACATGAAGATACACACGGGGTTGATGGTACTTGGGCAGAATCCGTTCACACACCTTCTGGGCCTCCTCCACAGCACCTTCCGTCAACAGCACCACTACCTCACCAAACTTCTCATCCTGTCGTTTCGTAATCAGATAAGGTACGCGTAAATAAGGATGCAACTCCCGCTCCACTGCTTCCGCCTGAATCTTAATCCCCCCGGAACAGATCACATTATCCTTCCGTCCCAGTATCCGGAAAGCAGTAGAACCGTCCCCCTGTTCCACCTCGGCAATATCATTAGTGACGAGCCTTTCTGCGCACACCTCCAGGGCATCAATCACCAGGCATCCCTCCTCACTCAGGCTTACCTTCACGGAAGGGAAAGGCGTATACCACTCAGAGGCTTCCGGACCGTTCAACCGTCTCAGGGCAATATGCGAAAGGGTTTCTGTCATCCCGTAGGTACTCCAGACGGCATTCGGAAAGGACTTGAGTTCTGCCGCAAGTGAATCGTCGATAGCACCACCACCGATAATCAGATGCACAATCTGCATCAGCCTTTCCCGTTCCTCTGCCACCTGCAAGGAATTATACACCTGCATCGGCACCATCGCGGCGAAATCAATTTGAGGTTGTTTCACTGCCAACGGATGACCTGACGGCTCGACAGTGATCAGTCGCAGTCCACGTTCGATGGCACGCACCACCATCATCTTCCCGGCGATATAGTCGAGTGACATACAGAGCAGGGCGGTATCGCCTTCTTTCAGGCCGAGGAAATCATTGGTACGACGCGCCGAGGCCAACATCCGACGTTTCTCCACCAGCATCGGCTTCGGCTCTCCCGTGCTGCCGCTGGTATGCACCAGCACCGTCTCAGAAGCGTTATTCCACGCTTCCAGGAATTCCTCAATCGTCACTTCTCACTATTCACTCTTCACTATTCATTATTCACTCTCCAAAGTCTGTCTCCCCTTATCTCCAGTCCCATGTCGACATTATCCGTAAAGAGTTGTCCGGTACCAAGTCCTTGCGGCATACGGATATCGTCGCCATAGACCTCCGAGGCAAACTGCGCGATGGCATTCAAGCCAATATTACTCTCCAGGGCCGAGGTGATCCACGATCCGATACCCATTTCGCGGGCCGTCTCTATCCACTCCCTACAACCTTGCATGCCACCATGCAACGAGGGTTTCAGGATGATGTACCGTGGTTTGATGACATTGAGCATGTGGTGTTTCATCTCCGGGTCATTCACGCCGATCAGTTCCTCATCGAGGGCTATCGGCAGGGGTGACTCCCGACAGAGGTCCGCCATATAGGCCCACTGTCCTGCCTTAATCGGCTGCTCAATACTATGGATAGCATATTGCGAGAGGAGTTCGAGTTTATACAACGCCTCTTCGTAGGGGAAGGCGCCGTTGGCATCGAGTCGTAACTCCACCTCATGGAAACTGAACCGTTCCCGGATACGTTTGATCAGATCCAGTTCCTGTTCGAAGTCGATGGCACCGATCTTCAGTTTCACGCAACGGAATCCCTGTTCCAGTTTCTGTTCCATGCGCTGCAACATCTCCTCATGCGTGCCCATCCATACCAGTCCGTTGATAGGGATGCCCACCTTGCCACGACTGAATGCCGTATCAAATAACCTCTCGCCGCGCTCCAGATTCAGCAGTGCCGTCTCGAGTCCGAAGAGCATCGAGGGATAATCTCTTAATGCCTCATAGTCTATCTGCCCCGTCTGACAGAACGTCGCGCACACCTTATTTAATATATCGCCATAGTCCGGTACGGCATCGCAACTGAGATCCGGCAGGGGGGCACACTCCCCTACGCCCTCACGCTGACCATCCGACAGATAAACCAGCCAGATCTTCCGAGTGGTATACACCCCTCTTGACGTCCCCGCAGGCTGTTTGAAGTGCAACACCCGCTCCTCTATCCGATAGTCCATCACGGTAGTTTGGGATATTTCTTGAAGTCGGGTTTACGTTTCTCGAGGAAGGCTTTTCCGCCCTCCTGCGCCTCGTCGAGGAAATAGTAGAGCATCGTACAGTCACCTGCCAGTTCCTGAATACCTGCCTGTCCGTCCAGTTCGGCATTCAGGCCTGCCTTGATCATCCTTAAGGCCAACGGTGAACGTTCCATCATGATCTCTGCCCACTCCACGCACTCGTCTTCGAGGCGTTCGATAGGTACCACTTTGTTCACCATGCCCATCTGCTCCGCCTCACGAGCCGTATACTGCCGACACAGGAACCAGATCTCACGCGCTTTCTTCTGTCCTACGATACGGGCCAGATACGACGAGCCGAAGCCGGCATCAAACGACCCCACCTTGGGGCCTGTCTGTCCGAAGATGGCATTCTCCGAGGCGATAGTCAGGTCGCACACCAGATGGAGCACATGTCCCCCACCGATGGCATAGCCGTTCACCATCGCGATGACGGGTTTCGGCAGCCTGCGTATCTGCATCTGTACGTCGAGCACACTCAGACGGGGCACACCCTCGTCATCCACATAACCGCCACGACCCTTCACATGCATGTCACCACCAGAACAGAAGGCATGTTTCACGTCGGCGAGTGTCTTTCCTTCCGGTACCTCACTCATGGCACCTGTCAACAGCACCACACTGATGTCCTGCATCTCCCGGCACTGCGCAAAGGCCTGACTCAGTTCCCACGTCGTCTTCGGTGTGAAGGCATTGCGGTAGTGCGGACGGTTGATGGTGATCTTCGCAATCCCGTTATAGGCTTCGAAGAGAATCTCCTCGAACTCACGGATAGTCTTCCATTGTCTCTTTTCCATCATACTTATACCTTATTAATATTGCCTGCAAAGGTACAAAAAAGAATGCAAACAATCAAGAAAACAGCCCAAAAAGAGCATCGCAATCGAAAAACAGGTGCCGGCATCACTGCCAGCACCTGCCAAAACTAATCCATATATTTATTGATCTCGAAGATCCTTAGTTGACACTCAAGATGGTGTTCACAATCATGACGATGTCGGCAGCATCCACCTTACCGTCCTTATTGATATCGGCAGCCTTGACGGTGAAACCTGCGGGAGGATTACCCATCAGGTAGTTCACGATGGCTACGATATCCATCGCATCCGTCTTACCGTCGCCGTTGGCATCGCCGCCAGAGGCGATGACCACCTGGTAACTGATGCTCTTCGGGGCATTGCGGTAGTAGGTGGCAGTGCCACTGATGGTGATGGTAGCCGTACCGGGACCCACAACGGTGAGTTCGCCTGAAGAGGGATCCACCGTCACCACATCCTTGTTGCTCGACGCGAAGGACACGCTACCCTCGCCCTCGATGTATGCTTTCGAGTACTCGATGTCTGTATCAGGGTTCGCGCCCACAAGCGGGTCACCGCCTACCTCACCCACCAAAGGTTCGTCGAAGGCGGTTGTCTTGAACTTCATCCACGCGTCGAGTTTGTGGAGTTTGTCCACGTTCAAGTTCACCGGCAAGTAGTTGTTGAGCGAGTTGCCCTCCATCCAGGCATAGGGCCATTTCGTGTCGTAATCGTACGTCGTCTTCCAACCCTGAAGGTTCTCGGCATTCGCACCGTCTGTCGACACCACGAAGTACTTCACACCGTCGTACTCGGCGAAGGTCGGATTCGGCACAGGCACGCCACCTGCCTCGAGGTTCTTCACACGACTCGCGTCAAAGCGCTCATGAACAAGTATTCCGACCTCCTTTGGCGAAAGTTTGTAGGCATCCACACTGGGGTACTGGTTGTTGAGTTTCAGGG
>CACZVE010000013.1 GCA_902784565.1 uncultured Prevotellaceae bacterium | reverse complement strand
ATATCGTAGGTGGTCGCAAGGTACTTGTAAAATAAGTAGATATCAATTCTTAGGAACATTATCCTAACTTATATGCGCCCAGACATCAGATGGATTGTCCGGGCGCTTTTTAGTATTAGAGACGCCATTAGTCTATATATAATCCCCCCACTGGGGGTAAAGTCTGCCCCGTACTGCTGCTACTGGCAAGACCAGTTTTAACGGCAGTTTCTCCATTCCTTCGATGCAAGCACCTCTGAATATAGAGGGCGAAACGGTTACGATAGATATGTTTGTGGATCAGTCGTCTGTTGAGATACTCACAAAGGATGGAACAATGTCAATGACCAACCTTGTATTCCCGCAGTCTCTATATAATAGCCTGACGATCATTGGAGCCACCTATGAGGCGCAGATACGAACTCTTAATCGTATTTGGTAATAAAAATCGTTCATTGCTTACATTATTGTTGCGATGAACGATTTTTGTTTGTCTTTGAAACATATCTTATCGCTGTCAATAGTGATTTGTTGTATCTTTGCACCAGATTTTGATTCATACATGTGTAATTGGTTAAGTTAATTGTTAGTTTGGTAAAAAAAAGGCGCGGCTCGTGATGAGTCGCGCCTTTTTTTATGACTGAATGACGTCGTATCAGATGAATTCTTTTGGAATGGTAGGCATTGCACCATTCTGGGTACAGACGAAGGCACTTATCTGGACGGCGGTCTTGTGAGCCTCCTGAACGGGTTTGCCATTGAGGATGCAAGCACAGAAGGAACCCGTGAATGAGTCGCCGGCGCCAACGGTATCGGCTACTTCAACCTTTGGCGTGTCTTGGAATGAGGTCAAGCCATCATCGGTAAACACATAAGATCCATTAGTACCACAGGTCAGCACAAGCATCTTTAGCCCATAGTCCTGTACCATCTTCTCACAGGTCTGGCGCATGTCCAACCCATCATAGCCAAACATCCGATTCACAACTACCAGTTCCTCATCGTTGATTTTCAGGATATTGCACAGTTGGAATGAGTCTTCGAGCACCTCTTTTGAATAGAATTGCTGACGCAGGTTGATGTCGCAGATCTTCAGGCAGTCGGCAGGGGTGTCAGCCAGGAACTTACGGATATTCTCACGTGAGACCTTGTTTCGCTGAGCCAATGACCCGAAACAGATGGCACGGGCGTTCTTGGCGATTTCTGCCATTTCATCAGTATAGGGGATGTTATCCCATGCCACACCTTCCTTGATCTCATACGTTGGGATACCGCCTTCAGCGAGTGTTACTTGTACGGTGCCGGTGGGATAAGGAACGCGTGGCATCAGGTAGTTCAATCCATGCTCCTTTAGAGCCTCAATTGTCTCTTCTGCGAGGGCATCCTCACCTAATGCACTGATGGCGATGGTATCAAGACCGAATTGACCTGCGTGATAAGCGAAGTTGGCAGGTGCGCCACCCAGTTTCTTTCCTTCGGGAAGTACATCCCATAATGCCTCTCCGAGGCCTACGATATAACGTTTCATGCTTTTACGGTTTTAAGTTGTTTGATATAAGTGAATAAGTAAATAACGCCGAGGGCCATGATCAGTACGGCACCAGCCTGCCCCATGGCATCGCTGGCAAAGCCCATCAACAATGGGAATACCGTTCCACCGAAAAGTCCCATAATCATCAGACCGCTGACTTCGTTCTGTTTCTCGGGCATTGAGGTGAGTGCTTGTGCAAAGCAAATGGAGAAGATGTTCGAATTGCCATAACCTACCAATGCGATGGCTGTATAGAGTATCCATTTCTCCGTTCCGATGAAGAGTCCACACATGGATAAGGCCATCATGACAACGCTGATGATAAAGAAGGTACGGGTAGGCAGTAACCGAAGGAAGAACGAACCCGTCAGACAACCGATGGTACGGAAGATAAAATAGAGGCTTGTGGCGAAGGCGGCATCATTCAATGTCATACCTAAACGCTCCATCAGAATCTTCGGAGCGGTGGTATTGGTACCTACGTCAATACCTACGTGACACATGATACCGAAGAATGACAGTAGGACAATAGGTGTACCCAATAACTTAAAGCACTCTGCGAAGGTCGATACTTTGCCTTCTATCTTTGGCTCATCAATAGGTGTTACGCCTAACAAAGCAGTAGCCAGGATGCCGATGACGAAGTAGATGCCAAAGAGGATACGCCAGTCGTAACCGAACGAAGGTATCATCTGTGTAGCACCCCACATAGCCAGATAAGGCGCCAGGAATGAGGCAATTGCCTTGATAAACTGTCCGAAGGTGAGTGTCGATGCCAGATTGCCCCCACCCATCACTGTCGATACCAATGGATTCAGTGAGGTCTGCATCAGTGCGTTACCAATACCCAGCAATGAGAATGAAATCAGCATGATGGCGAAGTTATTGCCAAAAAGAGGAATCAGCAGCGACAGTACCGTCACGCCGAGTGAGAGCAGTACAGTCTTCTTGCGTCCGATTTTGTTCATCAACATTCCAGTAGGGACACTGAAAATGAGGAACCAGAAGAACACGAGTGAAGGGAAGATGTTGGCTGTCGAGTCGTTCAGTGCCAGGTCTTCTTTCACGTAGTTGGAAGCGATGCCCACCAAATCCACGAAACCCATGCAGAAGAAGCAGAGCATCACAGGGATGAGGGCGAGTTTGTTGACTTTACTCATGATGATATTTTTATTTGTTGATTTCGAATATGGTTGCTTTGCCTCCCTTTACCTTAATAATATTATAAGGCTCATTGGGGAACACGAGGTTGGTCATGACCATCTTACCCTCGCTGTCAAAAGCCTCGATACTACAACGGTCGATGAAAAGACGCAATTGGCGGATACTGCCGTAGGTGGGAGCCGTCGTTACGCAGGGGAAGGCTTCGCTGAAACTCACATCGCCGCTCTTCGTGCGATCCATAGAGAAGGTCTGCTTCTGGGCATCATAGTTCATCATGACTTGCTCACCCTTTGCATTCGACAACTCAATGGTGGCTGACCCTTTTACATCTATTACAATCTCGCAGGTCTCTGTTGGCTTCTTTATTTTTTGACCACGCACGGCTAGCATTTCTTCAGAGGGTTTCACGCTCACATAAGTCTCCTCATTATACTTGAAAATGCCGAGATCACGAGGGATGGAGTTGGCACTACGGAACTGTTTGGTTGGCACTTGGTTGGCATACTGCCAGTTTGACATCCAGGCCAGCACCACACGACGGTTGGCTGGAGCGTTATAGAACGACACTGTCGCATAATGATCTTTACCATAGTCCATCCACTTCGTCACCTTTGGCATCGACTCGCAGGTGAATTTCTTACCGTCGAAGTCGCCCACAAAATACTGTGTGGCCGAGCCCCCAAATGGTCCACCAGGGTTGATATTGCATAACAGCACCCACTTGTTGTCAATCTTGAACAGATCAGGGCACTCCCATACGCCGCCATGATTGCCATATTCCTTACCAAATGATGATTCGTATTTCCATGCTTTCAAATCCTTCGATGAGTAGATGCGCATTTCTTGACCAGCGGCCAGAATGAGGTTCCATACCTTTGCTTCCTCATTCCAGAATGCCTTCGGATCACGGAAATCCGGTGCGTCGCTCGTCAGGATTGGATTGCCACTGAACTTTTCAAATGTCAGTCCGCCATCCTTGGATACTGCCATCGACTGCGTCTGATGGTGTCCGGCTGAGGTATAGAAAGCCACAACATCATTGCCATTAGTCACACATGACCCTGAGAAAATAGTGCCTAACCAGTCGGACTCGATTGCCAAGGGCTGGGCCTCCCAGTGAATAAGGTCTTTTGACGTGGAGTGTCCCCAGGTCATATTCTCCCATTGTGAGCCATAGGGATTAAACTGATAATAAAGATGCCACACGCCATCCTTGTAGAACATACCATTAGGATCGTTCATCCAGCCGTACACTGGTGTATGATGATAGGCCGGACGGAATTTCTCACGGTTTGTCGTGTCGAACGTGTCACTGTGTTTTATCTCCTTCCAGCATACAAAGTCTTTCACGGCACCTGTTGTACGACGATCACCCTGAAAAGTGATGTCGAGTAACATGGCCTGATTAAGTTCCAGGGGGACAAAATAATCTACTTTATCTACGGCCAGTCTTACGTTCAGCCGCTTCACCATTTCGTTCTTTCCATTGAGCACGGCAATGTGTGCGTTCTCTTCTTTCTCCTGCACGGGTAGCAACAGGTATTTCTTTCCTTGCTCTACTCGTACCATTGCATGGTTCTCTCCCAGCACATTCGGCTGCACCTGAGCCTGTACTGATGTCGCCATCAGCACCGCAGCCGCGATTGTTGTCATTAACTTTTTCATATTGTTACTCATTTATTGTTTGAACTTTCTGCTGCAAAAGTACAGTAAAAACCTGATACAGACAATAAATAATGTTTCATTTGATAACAAAAATCGTTCATTGCAACAAAAATACATACAATGTACGATTTGTTATATGTTAAATAAATTAAAGGGGAAGAATAAATCGTGATATCTTAATGGGTAGTTCGGAATAATTATGTAATTTTGTGCTTTAGCAAGTACATATTATATGATATATGAAAAGGATATTTATTTTTGGAATGTTGATGACGGCAATGACTGTATCATCGCAAGTGAAGACGGACATCACGCAGTTTAACCTCTCTGGCCCATACGCTGTGGCGGCGCCCGTCGCCTTCGACACCGTCGATGTGCAGGGCAAGAAATATGATGACAAGACGCTGATGAATGCCATGAGCCTGTCATCACCTGCATCGAGGATGTTCGATGGTCAGGTGTTGCCCTCGTTAGAGGAAAACCGTAGTGTGGGTTTGCTCTCCTTCTATGTCAATAATAGTGACTACCTGAAAGGAAAGATTGAGGTGAAGGGACCGAAGAACTACAAACTCTTCATTGATGGAGCAGAAGGTTCTCCCGACCTGAAACTCGCCCCTGAGCACCACACCTTCACCATCAAGTATCTTGCTGAGCCGAAAGACACCGACTCCATCAAGGTCACCATTGATGCACCACAGACGGTTGCCTATACACTTGAAGCCAGACATCCCTATATGGTTCACGACCTCACCGACGGCAAGCGTGTGAGAGGTGTCTCCCTCTCTGCCGACGGACAGTTGGTGGTGCTTTCTTATCAGACGACGGAACGGGGCGGCAACAGCCGTTGGGACTACGAACTCCGCGAGACCAAGACCCAGCGCCTCGTCTCCCGTCCGTCACACAATCCTCGTTGGATGCCCAAGAGCATTGCGTGGCTGGAGGAAGAGAAAGAAGGCAACAAACGCGTATTATATAAGGTGGAGCCTCGCAACGGTGCCCGTACCCGTTTTGCCTGCGACATTCCAGAGGGCAGTTATACCGTGGCTCCAACTGAGGACTACCTGATTTTCTCAATAGAGGAAAAAGGACCGAAGGAGGACAAGGAAGTCTTTGAGGTTCTGGAGATGGATGACCGTCAACCCGGTTGGCGCGACAGACGGTACCTGGCCAAGTACGACATAGCCACTGGCATCACCCAGCGCATCACCTTCGGCTCGAAAGGCGAACGTCTTGCCGACATCTCGCAGGATGGTCGTAAATTGCTCGTCATCTCTTCCTATTCCCGTCTGACCAAGCGTCCGACAGAGGTGGAGGATGTGTTTGTCATAGATGCGCAGACCTTGAAGATAGACACTTTGTTTACCTGTATCGGATTCCTGGGTAGTTGCGGATTCTCGCCAGATGGTACGCAGATTCTCTTTACTGGCACACCTGAAGCCTTCGATCGCATCGGATGCCAACTGCCTGCCGATGTCACGCCGAGCATGACGGAGAACGAACTCTTCCTCTACGACATCGCCTCGAAGAAAGTCACGCCGATGACAAAGGATTTCGATCCCTCCATTGACGGAGGGCCTGACTGGTCGTGGGCTGACGGACAGATTTATTTCTCTGCCGAAGACCGCGACTACGTGAATATCTTCTCACTCAATCCCAAGACGGGTAAGATTACGAAACTCCCTGCCGAGGGCGACTATGTCTACCGCTTCGATGCGGCGGCTCATGCCCCCGCCATCGCCTACCTCTCCTATAAGACGATGGAGCCCGCCTCGGCGTATGTTCTCGACCTCTCTGCAGCAGCCAAGAAATCAAAGACTACAACCTTCTTTGATGGTGCAACAGCCCTTGGCGATGCAGAGGTAGGCACTTGCGAGGATTGGAACTTCAAGAATAGCAAGGGCGACACCGTCTATGGTCGTCTTTATCTGCCGAAGGACTTCGATGCCTCGAAACAATATCCGATGATTGTGTATTATTATGGTGGTTGCTCGCCCGTGAGCCGTTATTTTGAGTCACCCTATGCTCCGCAGTACTGGAACTCCCTTGGTTATGTGGCTTATATCCTTGAACCTAGCGGTGCTACGGGCTTCGGACAGGAATGGGCCTCGCGCCATGTGAACACTGCCGGACGGGGCCCTGCCGAGGATATCATTGAGGGCACGAAACAGATCTGCAAGGAACATCCCTTCATCAACCCGAAGAAGATCGGTTGCATGGGTGCCTCCTACGGTGGTTTCATGACGCAGTACCTCCAGACGCAGACGGACATCTTTGCCGCTGCCGTGAGTCATGCAGGCATTACCAATCATACCAGTTACTGGGGAGAAGGCTACTGGGGCTATAACTACAGCGAGGTGTCGATGGCCAATAGTTATCCTTGGAGTCATCGTCAACTCTACGTCGATCAGTCGCCGCTCTTTAATGCCGACAAGATCCACACGCCGCTCCTGCTGCTCCACGGCAATGCCGACACCAATGTGCCTCTGATAGAGAGTCTCCAGATGTTCACCGCCCTGAAACTCCTGGGCCGTGAGGTGGCACTCGTCGAGGTGGCAGGAGAGAACCACCACATCCTGGAATACAGCAAGAAAGAAAAATGGCTCGCCACGCAGATGGCATGGTTCGCCAAATGGCTCAAGGACGACCCCACGTGGTGGGATGCCCTCTACCCCAAGAAACATCTGTAAGAAGAAACTTACGCGTCGGCGAAGGTCTTGCCGTCGTCGAGGGTAATCTGGAGTTTGGTGTATTCGGAATGGAAATCGTTTTGCAGACGATCCAGATACCGTCGACATTCCCATTGACACATGGGCAGGTCGTGGAGGAGGTAGTTGCCACAGGCCTCAGGTCGTGTGGCAGGCACCTCCGTCTGGGTGAGGATCCACTGCAGGCAGTCGATAGTCAGTTGACGCATATCCTCGACGGTATAATCCCCTGTCATGATGATATACATCCCCGTCAGACAACCCATCGGGCCGACATACACCACATCGTCCTTGACCCGTGAATTACGGAACCACGTCGCCATGAGGTGTTCGATGCTGTGGATGGCGGCAGGGGCCACAGCAGGTTCTTTGTTGGGTTCGGTGATGCGCAGGTCGAACGTGGTGAATCCCCGGTCCACACGCGACACGTAGATGCCGGGCTTCAGGCGGGTGTGGTCGATGGTGAAACTTTGAATAACCTCCATATCCTACAGGCTTTCGATAAATGTCTTGGTGGTTTGGAAGGACTTCTCGGCGACGGTGTCCCAGAAGTTGTGGTACTGTGAGGCATCGGTGTCGCGCAGGGGGATGTCGCTGATCAGACGGAACGAGATGAACGGCACCTTATAGATATAGCACACCTGTGCGATGGCACACGACTCCATATCGACGGCTTTCGCCTCGGGGAAGTGACCGACAATCTCACGCATTTTTTCTTTGGTATCCACGAACCAGTCGCCGGTGACGATAAGCCCCGGTTTGGCACCGGTAAGTTTCGCCTTCTCCAGGAGGTAGGGGTCGGCCTGATAGCGCACCGGCAGGCCCTGCACCTGTCCGTAGACGGTGGTGTCGTCGATGGCCTTGCCGCAGTACACGTCGTGGTAGGTCAGTTCGTTGCTCACCACCACGTCCTGCAGGTTGATGTCGTCGCCATTACCACCTGCACACCCGCTGGAGATGATACAATCGGGTTTGTACTGGCGGATCATCTCTACGGCCTGGATGGCGGCATTCACGGTGGCGATACCGCTCTTCTGGAGGATCACCTTGTCTTCGGGGAATAATGGACGGAGTTGCTTCAACTCCTTTTCCATCGCTACAATCATTCCTATTTTCATTGCACTATGAGTTTTATGATTACATTCGGGCGTCGGGGTGCTGATACACTTTGTTGCGCTGGCGGACAGCCTCGTACATCAGGATGGCGGCAGAGACACTGACATTGAGGGAGTCGAGGCGTCCGAGCATCGGGATACGGATATGCACGTCGGCAGCCTCGCGCCAGATATTGGTGAGTCCTGTCGACTCCGTACCCATCACGATGGCGGTGGCCCCACACATGTTGTAGTCGTAGTAGTCGTACGAGTCCTGCAGTTGGGCTGTGAGGATACGGATCTTGTTGGCTTTCAGGAAGGCGATGCACTCCTTCGAGGTACAGACGGCGGTAGGCACGCTGAACACGCCGCCGATGCTGGCGCGAATCAGGTTGGGGTTGTAGAGGTCTGTGAGGGGGTCGCACACGATGACGGCATCCACGTGGGCACCCTCTGCGGTGCGCAGGATCGCTCCGAGGTTACCGGGCTTCTCCACGCTCTCCAGCACCACGATGAGTGGATTCTTGGGCAGTTGGAGGTCTTCCAGGCGGTGCGCCTTGCATTTCGCCACGGCAATAACCCCCTCCGTCCCCTCGCGATACGCCATCTTCTCATACACCTGCGGGGTCACTACACACGGGGACAGGAACCCTGTGTAAATTTGCCCGAGATTTACACTGGGTTCCTGTCCCCGTGTGTAGTCGGGGCAATAGAAAATCTCCGTGATCTCGTACCCGCAGGCGATGCAGTGTTCTATCTCGCGCTGGCCCTCCACCACGAAGCGTCCCTCTTCGCGGCGCAGCGCGGATTTCTGTTGCAGTGCCACCACATGCTTGATTCTGGCATTCTGTACGCTGGTAATGATAAATTCTTCCATAATCGCTGCAAAGTTACGAAAAAAAGTTGTATCTTTGCACGCAGAATAAAAAAACTTGCAAGTTATGGACATTTTTAAGAAGTGGCTGCCCGATGTGCTGGCAGTGTTATTGTTTGTGATATTGGCATTCGCCTATTTCTTCCCCGCCGATATCGAGGGGCGCATCCTGTATCGCCATGATGCTTCGGCAGGCAGGGGAGCCGGACAGGAAGGTATCGAGTATCTGCAGAAGACAGGAGAAAGAAGTCGTTGGACGAATGCCCTGTTCGGTGGTATGCCAACGTATCAGACGGCTCCGTCGTATCATTCGACAGATAAGTTGGGTCAGGCCATCAATGCCTACCATCTGTGGTTGCCGGAGAACGTGTGGTATGTCTTTGCCTATCTGTTGGGATTCTACATCCTGTTGAGGGCTTTCGACTTCCGTCAGCACCTGGCAGCACTGGGTTCCGTGCTATGGGCTTTTTCCACCTATTTTTTGATTATCATCGCTGCCGGACATATCTGGAAGGTGTGGGCATTGGCCTATCTGCCCCCGATGATTGCAGGTATCGCGTTGGCTTATCGGGGGAAATACCTGTGGGGCTTCATTGTGACGGCAATCTTCACAGCGTTTGAGATCAATGCCAACCATGTACAGATGACGTACTATTACCTCTTTATTATCCTGTTCCTTGTCATCGCGTGGTTCGTGGAGGCATTCCAGAAGAAGGAACTGTTGCATTTTGTGAAGGCAACAGGAGTCTGTCTGGCAGCGGCAGCCATCGGTGTGTGTCTGAACCTCTCGAACCTCTACCATACCTGGCAGTACGGACAGGAGTCGATGCGTGGTAAGAGTGAACTGGTGAAGCAGAATGCGGCCAACCAGACCAGTAGCGGATTGGAACGCGACTATATCACACAGTGGAGTTACGGCATCGGTGAGACATGGACGTTGTTGGTGCCGAATACGAAGGGTGGTGCTTCAGTGCCGCTGAGTCGCAATGAGACGGCAATGGCGAAGGCAGACAATAATTTCCTGAGTCTCTACGACCAGATCGGACAGTACTGGGGTGAACAGCCCGGCACGAGTGGTCCGGTGTATGTGGGTGCCTTCGTGATGTTCCTGTTTATCCTGGGTCTGTTTATTGTGAAAGGACCTGTGAAGTGGGCACTGGTAGCGGCTACGGTATTGTCGATTATGTTGTCGTGGGGTAAGAACTTCATGGGACTGACGGATTTCTTCCTCGATTACGTGCCGATGTATGCGAAGTTCCGTACGGTAGCGTCAATCCTCGTCATCGCGGAGTTTACCATCCCCCTGCTGGCGATGTTGGCACTGAAGAAGTTCCTCGAAGAACCTGAACAGATCAAGCCGAGGATGAAGTATGTCCTCATCAGTTTCTGTCTGACGGGTGTCGTGGCCCTGCTCTTCTCGTTGATGCCGACGATGTTCTTCGACAGTTATATCTCTACGAGTGAATTGAATGCGCTGAAGGGACTGCCCGGCGAGTATCTGCAGCCTGTGATGACTAACCTGACGGAGATGCGTCAGGCGATGTTTACGAGCGATGCCCTGCGTTCGTTCTATATCATCCTGGTGGGAACGGGTGTCCTGCTGGGCTTCGTCTACGGCAAACTGAAGAAGGAATATACTGTTGCCATCATCTTCGTGCTCTGTCTTGTGGACCTGTGGACGGTGAACAAGCGTTACCTCAACGACGAGATGTTCGTGCCGAAGAGTGAGCGTGAGGCACCGCAGCAGATGACACAGGCCGACGAGCAGATCCTGCACGATAAGAGTCTTGACTACCGTGTCCTGAATCTCGCCTCGAACACGTTCAACGAGAACGAGACGAGTTACTACCATAAGAGCATCGGTGGTTACCACGCAGCCAAACTACGTCGTTATCAGGAGATGATCGAAGAGTATATATCGCCCGAGATGCAACAGATGATGAATGCTGTGGCAGAGGCTGGCGGAGACATGACACAGGTGAAGGGCGACAGCATCTTCCCCGTTCTTAACATGCTTAACACGAAATATATCATCTTCCCGTTGCAGAACGGACAGACCGTCCCGTTGCAGAATCCCTATACCTATGGTAACGCGTGGTTTGTCGACAAGATCCGATATGTGCAGAATGCCAATGAGGAGATGGACGGTGTGGGCCAGATTGACCTGCGCCATGAGGCTGTGGCCGATACGAAGTTCAAGGAGTTATTAGGGGAGGCGATCGAACAGGATACTGCCAGTATTGTGACGATTACCGACTACGAGCCGAACCAGTTGAAGTACGACGTGAATTCCGGCAAGGGTGGTGTGATCGTGTTCTCCGAGATCTATTATCCCGGATGGACAGCCACCGTCGATGGCGAACCTGCAGAGTTAGGACGTGTGAACTATATCCTTCGTGCGCTGAATGTGAAGCCAGGTAAGCACGAGGTGGTACTGAGTTTCTTCCCGAAGTCGGTGGATACTACCGAGACCATCGCCTATACGGCCTACGGGGTGTTGATACTTGTATTGCTCGGTGCTGTCTTTATGGAATACCGCCGGAGGAAAGGTCAAAAAGTGAAAGGGTGAAAAGGTGAAAAAGTTACTGTCGTTGCCACCGAATCTGGTGGAGGCCTTTCATGAAGTGACGGGACTCTCCCGTGAGGAATACTTCTGTACCTGCGACCCGATAGGTCATCGGCTCGGAAGTGGCGGGGGTACTACGTGGCTCTTACAGGAAGCCTGTCGTACCGAGGGTGCAACGGACATGGAGAGTTGGCTCTCGAAGGAGAAACGCATCCTGATCCATGCCGGTGGACAGAGTAAACGCCTGCCCAGTTATGCGGTATCGGGAAAGGTATTGATGCCCCTGCCGGTGTTTCGGTGGGAGAGGGGACAGCGTCTCTCGCAGAATCTGCTCAGTGTACAGTTGCCGTTGTATGAGCAGATGATGCAGATGGCACCTGACAGTATCCATACGATGGTGGTCAGCGGTGATGTGCTTATCCGTACGACACAACCCCTCCAACCGATTCCCGAGGTGGATGTGGTCTGCTACGGTCTGTGGCTCGATGCCTCTGTGGCGAAGAATCACGGGGTGTTCGTCAGCAGCCGTCGTTCGCCATCGGTGCTGAAACAGATGCTCCAGAAACCATCGGTACAGATGCTCGCAGACCTCCAGCGCGATCATTTCTATCTGACGGATATCGGGGTGTGGCTGCTGAGTGATAAGGCGGTAAGTCTGCTGATGCAACGCAGCAATGGAAAAGAATACGACCTCTACTCCGAGTTCGGCTGTGCTCTCGGCACTGAGCCTATCCTCGACGATCCCGAACTGCAGGCACTGAGTGTCGCCATTGTGCCGCTGAATGGTGAGGAGTTCTATCACTTCGGCACCTCACGGGAAATGATCTCCTCAACGCTGAGGCTCCAGAACCTCGTCAACGACCAACGGGAGATCATGCACCTGGATCGTAAACCGCATCCTTCTATCTTCGTGCAGAACGCGATGATGAAGATTCCCTTTACGGAGGAGAACAGCCATATCTGGATAGAGAACAGTTTTATTGGTCCCAAGTGGCATCTGACGCACGACAATGTGCTGACGGGTGTGCCAGAGAACGACTGGGAGATTACTCTGGAACCTGGTGAGTGCATCGACGTGGTACCTGTGGGTGACAATGACTATGAGACTCGCCGCTACCGTATCGATGAGCCTCTCAACAGCAACGAGGTGGCGGAGCGGGCCAATCTGCGACGATTGTTTGCCCAGCGTCAGGCTTTCCGGAAACAGAACTGGTATGCCTTGGCGAAGAACTGGCGACACAGTGTGTTCTATCAACTCGACCTGGCAGATGCTGCTGAGGAATTCAAGAAAAACCAGATACCCCTACCGGAGGCACTACCAGAGGATGCACCGCTGATGACACGCATCCACAACGCTATGTTCCGAGGGGAGAGTGACAAGGCTTTCGCACTCCTTCGCCAGGGTCTTTGTACTCGTGCTGCTGCTACTCAGCAGCAGCCGTCCCTCTGTGTCAGCAGCGACCAGATCGTCTGGGGACGCAGTCCTGTGCGCATCGATATTGCTGGTGGGTGGACGGATACGCCGCCATACTGTCTGATGGAGGGTGGTAACGTCATCAACTTCGCCATCGAACTCAACGGACAACCTCCACTTCAGGTCTATGTGAAGCCGTCGAAGGCTTGTCATATCGTGCTTCGTAGCATTGACCTTGGGGCTATGGAAGTAGTGGAGACATCAGCGCAGTTGATGGACTTCATGCATGTGGGTTCGCCTTTCTCTATCCCCAAGGCTGCCCTTGTCCTCGCAGGCTTCGGCAACTCTCCATTAAAAGAACAACTTGAATCCTTCGGTTGCGGCATCGAACTCACCCTGCTCTCTGCCGTCCCTGCAGGGAGCGGATTAGGCACATCGAGTATCCTTGCGGCTACCGTTCTCGGAGCACTCAGTGATTTCTGCGGTCTGGGTTGGGATAAGAACGAGATCGGGCACCGTACCCTGATGCTGGAACAGATGCTTACTACAGGAGGAGGCTGGCAGGATCAGTTTGGTGGAGTCCTCAGTGGGGTGAAACTGTTACAGACGGGTCGTGGCTTCAATCAGAGTCCGCAGGTGCGTTGGCTACCCAATGATATCTGGACCCAACCCGAATACAAGGCCTGCCACCTCTTATATTATACAGGTATCACCCGTACAGCCAAACAGATTCTCGCGGAAATCGTACGAAGGATGTTCCTTAACCACAACAAGGAACTGCGTTTGCTCCGTGAGATGAAAGAGCATACGATGGCGATGTACGAAGCCATCCAACGGAATGACTTCCAACAGATGGGTGGACTCGTCAGGAAGACGTGGCAGCAGAACCAGATGCTTGACACCGGAACAAATCCTCTGGCGGTGGCATCACTGACAGACCTTATCGACGATCTGTGTCTCGGCTATAAGTTGCCTGGGGCTGGCGGTGGAGGTTATCTGTATATGATTGCCAAGGATCCAGAGGCTGCTGCCCGTATCAAACAGATACTGACGGAACACCGGATTAATAAGAATGCGCGGTTTGTGGAGATGTCACTCTCGCCAACAGGACTGCAGATAAGTAGAAGTTGATGGAGTTCAGGACGATTGTAGACATAGAGGATCCGGGGTTTAAGATTGGACCGTGCGAGGAGATGCTTTTCGTAGGGTCGTGTTTTGCCACGGAGATTGGACGACGCTTTCAGGAAGAACAGTTCCATGTGACGGTCAATCCCTTTGGCGTGATGTATAACCCCGTCTCTATTCTCCATACCATTCAGCGCCTGTATTCCGCTGCTTCATCGGATTTGCAATCCACTAAGACCGCATTCCTTACACTCGGCACAAACCATGTCTATCGTCTGAAAGAGACGGGCGAGATTGTCGATAATTGTCAGAAGCGTCCGCAGTCGCTTTTTACTGAGGAAGAACTCTCAGTAGATGAATGTGCAGACTATCTGCGGCAGGCCATCGATATCCTCCGCCAGATGAATCCAGAGATACACATCGTCCTAACCGTGAGTCCTATCCGTTACCGGAAATACGGTTATCACGGCTCACAACTCTCCAAGGCGACGCTTCTTCTCGCGGTTCGTAAAGTCTGTGATCATCTGTGTCAGTCTGTGGCTTATTTTCCCGCCTATGAGATTATAAATGATGAATTGCGTGACTACCGTTTCTATCAAGATGATATGCTGCACCCCTCGCAGCAGGCGGTGGATTATATCTGGGAGCGTCTGGTGGAAACCTACTTCTCTGCCGAGGCCAAGACTTTCTTGGAAGAGTGGCGCCCCATCAAACAAGCCCTGAATCACAAACCCTTTGATCCAGAATCTGACGAATACCGTCGTTTCCAGGAACAGACCCGTCTTCGTCTGAAAGAACTACAAGAGAAATATCCAGCAATAAAAGAAATATGAACTATTCAATAGAGAAAATCACAACACTGATCGGCGCACGTCGCGTTGGAACAGCCGATGCACAGATAGGATGGCTGTTGACAGACAGTCGTTCACTTTGTTTCCCGGAGGAAACATTGTTTTTTGCTTTAAAGTCCGCACGCAACGACGGCCACAAATATATCGCAGACCTCTATCGCAGAGGTGTGCGTAACTTCGTAGTAGAGTCGAGAGGCATTCTGGAATTCTGTCCTGATGGTTCGGTGGAGAGCATGAAGGACGCCAATTTCCTCATCGTTCCCTCACCGTTGGCTGCCTTACAACGACTGGCTGAGCGTCATCGTGACGAATTCGACATCCCTATCGTGGGAATCACTGGCTCCAACGGCAAGACGATGGTGAAAGAGTGGCTCTATCAGGTGCTCCTACCCTCGCAGAAGATTGTGCGTTCACCGAAGAGTTATAACTCACAGATAGGCGTACCCCTCTCGGTATGGCTCCTCAATGAACAAACAGAGGTGGGTATCTTCGAGGCGGGTATTTCCGACCCAGGAGAGATGATGGCTCTGCGGGATATCATCCAACCCACAGTGGGGGTATTCACCTCGTTGGGTGCGGCGCATCAGGAGAACTTCCGTTCGATGGAAGAGAAATGTATGGAGAAACTCGAACTGATGCATGACACACAGGCGATGATCTATTGTTCTGACAACGATATCGTGAGTCGTTGTATCCGCCGACTTCGCTATAAGGGTGAGAAGATAGCGTGGTCACTGTGCGACGAGCAGGTGGCATTGTTTGTGAAGTCTGTCGAAGGGAAGACCATCTCCTACCGCTATAAGGGTAAGGACAGTGCCTTCGACATCCCCTTCAGTGATGAGGCTTCGATAGAGGATTGTATCACTTGTGCTGCGACGGCTCTCTATCTCGGTGTGACACCGCAGCAGTTGGCTGAGCGTATGCCGACTCTGGAACCAGTGGCCATGCGTCTGGAGGTGAAAGAGGGACAGCGCGGTTGTATCCTCGTCAACGACTCGTATAATTCTGATATCAACTCCCTCGACATTGCCCTCGACTTCCTGAACCGTCGGTTTGATACTGCCAACACCCAACACCCAACACCCAACACCTTCAAGAAGACCATCGTCCTCAGTGATATGTACCAGACAGGTATCACACCTGAGACACTCTACGCACAGGTGTCGGATCTCTGCGTGAAAAGAGGCATACAGAAGTTCATTGGCATTGGTCCTGAACTCACGGCACAGGCAGACAGGATACAGATTAGCGATAAGCAGTTCTTCCAGGATGTGCCGCACTTCCTCTCGAGTGATGTGTTCAGTAGTCTGCGTAATGAACTGATTTTGTTGAAGGGAGCACGGCGTTTCGGCTTCGACCAGATTACGGAACAATTAGAACAGAAGGTACATGAGACAATCCTCGAGGTGAACCTCAATGCGGTAGTTGACAACCTGAACTACTACCGTTCGTTCCTGAAGCCAGAGACCAAGATGGTGTGTATGATCAAGGCTGATGCCTACGGTGCTGGAGCGGTGGAGATTGGCAAGACCCTTCAGGATCACCGTGTCGATTATCTCGCGGTGGCGGTAGCCGACGAGGGTGTGGAACTACGTAAGGCAGGTATCACGGCGAATATCATGATTATGAATCCGGAGATGACGGCTTTCAAGACGATGTTTGACTACGACCTCGAGCCAGAGGTTTACTCCTTCCGTCTGCTCGATGCCCTCATCAAGGCGGCGCGCAAAGAAGGTATCACAGGCTGGCCCGTACATATCAAATTCGACACGGGCATGCACCGTCTGGGCTTTGATCCTGTCAACGATATCGACGAGTTGATAGACCGTTTGAAACATCAGAATGCCATCATCCCGCGCAGTGTTTTCAGTCACTTTGTGGGTTCCGACAGTGACGGATTCGATGCGTTCTCCGCCCAGCAGTTTGCGCTCTTCGAGGAGGGAAGTCAGAAGTTGCAGGCAGCCTTCAGTCATAAGATCCTGCGACACATGGATAACTCGGCAGGCATCGAACACTTCCCGGAGCGTCAGATGGATATGTGTCGTCTGGGAATAGGTCTGTATGGTGTTGATCCCCGTGATAATCGTATCTTATCTACCGTTTCTACTTTGAAGACTACCATTCTGCAGTTGCGCCATGTGCCTGCAGGTGAGACGGTAGGGTATAGTCGTAAGGGGATATTAGAAAGGGACAGCGTGATAGGTGCCATCCCTATTGGCTATGCTGACGGACTGAACCGACATCTCGGCAATCGTCACTGCTATTGTCTTGTGAATGGTCAGAAGGCCGAGTATGTGGGTAATATCTGTATGGATGTGGCACTGATTGACGTGACGGATATCGACTGTCATGAGGGTGATCAGGTGGAGATCTTCGGCGAACATTTGCCAGTAACCGTTCTGTCCGATGTCCTCGACACCATCCCGTACGAGGTGCTTACAGGTGTCAGCAACCGCGTCAAGCGCGTCTACTTCCAGGATTAGCGGTTACTTTGCCTTGTGGATGAGTACCGTAAAAACGATGATTTCCACAAGGAGAAGTCCTACTACCGCCAATATGGGAATTGGATTAGGCGAACTCATCCCCAGCATGGTATATGCCACAGCCAGGACCATCAGCAATAGGGTGATGCCTGCCACCCGGACACTGGTGATGGTCAGTCTTACCTGTCGGATATTCGTAATCTCTACTGGCATATTGATGTATCGTGGGAAATAAGCCACTACCATACAACCAATGGCTGCTATCGTTATGATAATGCAGGGAATGGTGACTCTTACAGGTGAGCCGTATGCATTGGGGTTACCTGATCCGTCGAAATGGGTGGGCACAATGTCTGGTGCCTGATGTACCATCCAGATGATCAATCCCCAAACGATGAGGGCTGTTAGGACAAATGCAATCTCTAAGACAGTACCCGATGTGGTGCGATGCACCTTTACTTTCTTAATATCAAACTTGTTCTGTTCCATTGTTTTGCTTTTTCTTGGGCAAACGCTTGGCTTTGCGCAGGGCCTCGGTGATGATCCACTGCAACTGGCCGTTGGTGCTGCGGAATTCATCCGCAGCCCAGGCCTCTATCGCATTCATCGTCTCAGCGTCAACGCGGAGGATAAAACTCTTGGTGCTCTTCTCAGCCATAAATTAGTGATTCAGCGTTCCCGTGTTCACCACTGGCTGTGCAGAGTCGTCGCCGCAGAGCACCACAAGCAGGTTACTCACCATAGCAGCCTTCTTGTCGTCGTCCAGATCCACGATATTATCCTTTGAGAGTTTGTCGAGCGCCATCTTCACCATCGACACGGCACCCTCCACAATCTTCTCACGGGCAGTGATGATAGCCGAAGCCTGTTGGCGGCGCAGCATCACGGCAGCAATCTCAGGGGCGTATGCCAGATAGTTGATACGTGCCTCCACCACTTCGATGCCAGCCAGTGCCAGACGCTCGTCGAGTTTCTCCTCCAACTGCTGGTTAATCTCGTCGGCACTCGAACGCAGTGTCGGCTCGTCCTCACGCTTGTTGTCCTCATCATCGTAGGCATACTGTCCTGCCACCTGACGCAAGGCCGCATCACTCTGCACGCGGACGAAGTTCTCCAGTGCGTTCATCAGTCCCTTCGTGTCTGACCCGACGGTGTTGGGAGCGGCAGCCATCGTCTGTGTGTCTACTTCGAAGAGAGCCTTGTAGGTGTCCTTCAGTTTCCATACCAGCACGAGACCGATCATCACGGGATTACCCGTCTTATCGTTCACCTTGATAGGCTCGGCATCAAGGTTACGAGCACGAAGGCTGACTTTCTTGGTTCCATAGAACGGGTTGATCCAATAGAAGCCTGTCTTGGCGAAGGTACCAGCGTATTTACCGAACCACGTAGTCACCCTGGCCTCGTTGGGTTCCAATTGCATGTGTCCGCACCACATTATTATATTAACAAGGATGAGCAGGATACACCCGCCCAGTAGCCAACCTCCCTGATGTCCGTCAGTGCGATCCAGTTCGATAATACTATTCACGATACCGACAACGGCTAAGATAATAACAGCCAGATTGACGAACAGCATCACGAAGCCGTTCATCACTGTTCCTTTGAAAGCATACTCTTTTGTTCCCATAATTCTCTTAATTATAAATTCATAATTTGATATGATATCATTTTGATATCGCAAAGATATGAACTATTTCTCATCCGACAATGGTTTTGGTTCAAACTTTAACAATCTTTATAGATTATATTTGGTTATTCGCTCACTTATTTGTAATTTTGCACCGCAATGGAACGATGCAAGGAAATTTATAAGGTGACGCTGGTGGGGGGAGCAGTGAACGTCATCCTGCTGCTCTTCAAGTTCGTGGCCGGTATTGTGGGACATAGTGCTGCGATGGTGGCAGATGCCATTCACTCCCTATCCGATTTCGTGACAGACCTGATTGTACTGGTGTTTGTCCGTATCAGCGGCAAACCCGAAGACAAATCACACGATTACGGACACGGCAAGTACGAGACGTTAGCGATGACCATCATCGGCATGGCATTGTTGGCGGTAGCTATCGGTATCGTGTATAGCGGCATGACGAAGATCATTGCCTGGGCCAACGGCGCACAGTTGGAGGCACCGGGGATGTTGGCATTATGGGCAGCCTTGTTGTCCGTGCTTCTGAAGGAAGGTGTCTATCGTTATTCGATGGTTAAGGCCCGTCAGTTGAAATCCCAGGCAGTGGAGGCAAATGCGTGGCATCACCGTAGCGATGCCTTGTCGTCGATTGGTACGGCAGTGGGCATTGGCGGTGCCATTTTCCTAGGACAGCGGTGGACGGTACTCGACCCTATTGCCTCTGTCATTGTGGGTCTGTTTATCGTAAAGGTCTCTATCGACCTGCTGCGTGATGGTATCGGCGACCTGATGGAACAGTCACTGCCCGATGTCATAGAGGATGAGATCCTTGGTCTGGTGGCATCCTTGCCAGATGTGGTGGAACCGCACGATTTACGTACCCGACGGATTGGTAATCACTATGCCATCGAACTACATATCCTGATGGATGGCGACATCACCCTGAGGGAAGCCCACGACAAGGCCTCGGAGGTGGAGGATCTGTTGAGAGAGCGTTATGGCGAAGAGACGCACATCGCCGTGCATGTGGAACCGAAATAAAGAAGACATGAATATAGCAGAGATAGAGAATAAGAAGATTGCCATACTACTTTCCGGCGGAGTGGACAGTAGCGTTGTGGTGTATGAGTTTGCGAAACTTGGTCTGCACCCCGACTGCTTCTACATCAAGATAGGACCTGAGGAGGAAGAAGAGTGGGACTGCTCCAGTGAGGAGGATTTGGAGATGGCAACGGCAGTGGCACACAAATACGGGTGCAGGTTAGAGGTCATCGACTGTCACAAGGAATACTGGGATCAGGTGACGAAGTACACGATGGATAAGGTACGTGCCGGACTGACCCCCAATCCGGATGTGATGTGCAACCGGCTTATCAAGTTCGGGGCTTTCGACGAGAAACGCGGACATGACTATGACCTCATCGCCACAGGCCATTATGCCCAGACGGAAATCGACGCCGAAGGCAGGAAATGGCTCGTGACAAGTCCTGACCCCGTAAAAGACCAGACGGATTTTCTGGCACAGATTGCCGACTGGCAACTCCGAAAGGCCCTCTTTCCTATCGGACACTATGTGAAGGATGAGGTACGAGTCATCGCCGAGCAGGAGCATCTGGTGAATGCGAAGCGCAAGGACTCGCAGGGCATCTGTTTCCTGGGCAAGATCAATTACAACGACTATATCCGTCGATACCTAGGTGAACAGCCTGGTGACGTCATCGAGTTAGAGACAGGCAAACGCATTGGAGAGCACAAGGGACTCTGGTTCCATACCATCGGTCAGCGCAAGGGCATGGGTTTTGGCGGCGGTCCCTGGTTTGTCGTCAAAAAAGATGTGGCCCAAAATATCCTTTATGTCTCGCACGGTTACGATCCCGAGACGGCTTATAAGCAGGACTTTGCCGTACGTGACTTCCATTTCCTCACAAAGTGTCTGACACTTTGTGAGGTGACATTTAAGATCCGTCATACGCCAGAGTATCACCCTGCCACTTTAGAGTGGACGGGCGAGAATGCTTTTATTGTGCATTCGAAGGAAAAGATTCACGGTGTGGCGCCGGGTCAGTTCTGTGTCATCTACGACGCCAACTATCACCGTTGCTTAGGGTCTGGTGAGATTACAGTTTAACGATAGATGGTGACGGTGCCGCCGTCACTCTGGCAGTATTTTTTTAGCAGTTGCTGGATGAAGCGGGCATTGTCCGTCACACGTGCCTCATTACCGTCGTAGCCGTTGATGAGTACCACGAGGTGGGTGGTGCTGAGTGTCATCTTCGTACGTTCGTGGTCGCTGGTGGGGGTGCCTACACCACCTTCTGCATCACGATAGACAGGCAGTCCGGCAATGTTGATGATGCCTCTGCCAATCCCTTCGTATGGTTCTCCCTCGCGACCGACTCCCAGTGTCAGTGTATCTCCCACGAACTTATCCGCATCGAAGCCGCCGATGCTGTAGCCGAAGGCGATGGAAGCCAAATTCACCAGGTCAACGAGGGTATCTATCTGATAGAGCTCCTTGCCTTGTAGCATCCGACGGATGAGTTGTTCACTGGCAGGGCGGTAGCGCGATGGGTCTTTCCCACAGGCCTTATAGACATTCCGTGTGGCAGCGATACTGGGCAGTTGCTTCAGACTCTCTGTTGTAAGTTCGTTGCGGAACCGTTCTTCGAGGGCATGAATCTCCTCCCACAATTCCGCACAGTAAGGCGTGTTCTCCACCTGTGCCTCTACTGCCGCCCCCACAAAGGAGGGACAGACACGTTCTATCTCCTGTGATACGATAATCTTCATGTTGTAATCGTTATTTTTTTAATTTGTGGCAAAGATACGAATATTTTTTGTACCTTTGCACCAAACTTAGGAAAAATTGTGAAGGTATGAAAAGATTTCTAACCATAACTGTCTTCTTGACGGTACTGCTGTCACTGGCACAGACGACAGAAGGACGTCGTCGCGTCAGAACTCGCAAGGCTGTTGTCGCCAAGGAGGTCATCCAAAAATCAGAGCTGAAAGGCTTTGCTCCTATTATCTTCGGTGCCGACAGCGTGGTGATGAACTCCCCCCTGCGCACGAAAAGAGAGATGGGTATGACGAGTGGCACGATGATCTATGTCTGTATGCTGCCCGACGTGAAGGTTCCCAGTATGCTTACCATCGGCACTTGCCACGACTTTGCGCAGGTGTTTATCGATGACGACTATGTGGGCCCAATAGACGGATCGGAACATCCACAGACGCTCAAACTGCCTCCTGTACACGATGGTCAAGAACTGAAGATACTGGTCGGGGCGACAGGACGCAGGAATCTCGACGACTTTGTGGGTATTTCGGAGCCCCTTTTCTTGACTGCCGACATCGATGGCAACGAACTCACGCTGACCATGAAGCGCTGGACTATCCTCACCGTTCCAGACGGCTACGACACTGCCTCTAAAGCGCTTTCTGTTATCGCGTCAGACAGTATCGCCCAGCCCGTCGCACAAGGAATGCCGGGTTATTACCGTTTTCAGACTGTGTTCAGTCGTAGCGGCAATATCTATCTGAATATGGATAATTTCGGCAGGGGACAAGTGTTCGTCAACGGCAATCCCATCGGCTACTTCTCGAATGCCCAACCCTCGCTGGCCTTGCACCGCCGATACCTGAAGCGCGGATTCAACGAGGTGGTTGTGCTCGATGTGACAGGACCCCGTCAGGCGGTCCTATCTGCACAGAATCATCCCGCCGTTGGGCAGTAGGGTCACCTTGGTCTTGCCTTTCTTGTCAATCTTTAGGGTGGTGAGCGTCGGCTCGCCACTCTTATTGTCGTCCACATAGCACTGCAATGTCTCGTCGGCCTCGAACATCGGCAGGTCGAGGGTTAGCGTCAGGGACTCCTTCTCAGCGGAGAGACCTGCCACGTACCATTTGCCATTTAGGGCCTTACGTGCCAGAACCACATACTTACCTGGGTAGCCGTCGATATAACGTGTCTCCTCCCATGTCGTGGGCAGTGTTTTCAGGAAGTCCATTTCCCACTGCGGTAGTTCCGTGAGGTTGTTCGGCTGCATGGCTACGCATTGCACGGAGGTCTGCATGATGAGACCCGAGGCCATCTCGAAGATATCGGTGGTGTGACGCGGGTGCCGACTTTTATTGTCGGGTGCCAGGTATTTGTTCATGATGATACCGCCCCAATCCATCGAGGCCGTCGCATTACGGCAGAAGGGGTGGAGGCAGAGGTCGAAGGGCTCTTTGATGGCCGCGCCCTCGTTGAAGAATACATTCTCCGAGGCCAGTACGGCCTCTGAAGCCACGAAATTAGGATACATCCGTTCCCATCCGCGTGGGATGGTGCAGCCGTGGAACACCACCTGCAGTCCGTAGCGGTTGGCGTCGCTTAAGATATCCTCATATAGTCGCATCACCTCCTGCTTGTCACCGCCGAAGAAGTCTACCTTGATGCCCTTGATACCGATTGACTGCATCCACTTCATCTCCCGTTCGCGGGCGATGGCGGTATTCATACAATCCTGCGGCCCCTGTGGTGCATCGTTGGCATAGCCGTTGCTGTTGTACCATAACAGGAGATGTACGCCTTTCGACTGCGCGTATTTCGAGAGTTCTGCGATGCGGTCGCGTCCGATTTGCGTGTCCCACCAGTTGTCCACCAGACAGTACTCGAAGCCCATTGCCGAGGCCAGGTCAATGAATTTTACCTGATCGTTGTAGTTGATGCTTTTGTCCTGCCAGATCAGCCAACTCCATGTGTAACGTCCAGGCTTGTAGTCGGTCGATGCTTCATAGCGGGGCTCCACCAAGTCGTAACTGATGGTGGTCTCCACGATGGGTTTGAGTGTCGTGCCGAGGGTGATGGTGCGCCAGGGTGTCTCACCCGGCAGTGGAATAGCGGCGAAATCGGAGCCGAAGCCGTTGTTCTCGCCTGCATCGGGATAGGCTACGGTATAGCCTATGCCCGCCTGAAAGTCGGAGAGGTGACTACCGCAGTAGTTCGAGCCTACGCCCGTCTCAGCCACTAGTGCCCAGCCGTTCGGCAGGTGGAAGAGGGCGGGGAAGATATACCCATGTCTGTACTGCGAGGCATCTGTCATCGGTGCGTCGGCGCTGTAGCCTTCCTCATATGATGGTTTCGTCTGCTCCCAGCCCGTCTCGGGACCTATCTGCGGCGAGATGAACGTTGTGGTGCCGTCGGGGAAGTTGAAACTGCTCAGTTCGCTCAGGATCCTCGCGCGCTTCATCTCCTTACGGCCTATCTTCTGTTCTGGGATGGTGTAGCGGAAGGCGATGTCGTTATTGCTCACCTGAAAGGTGACGCTCATCTCCACCTTGTCCTTGTTCTCGTAGGTGAGTGTCAGGGTGTTTGCCTGGTAGTTGCCGTTCGCTGCCTTGGTACCGCGCATCTTGTATTGTTTGGTGACGGGCTCCGCGGGGATGTGGCTGGTCCACTTCAGGTCGCGCGATAAGTCGCCGATGCTTGTCTTCAGTCCGAGAGCCGAGCGTTCTAGCATCTTCTGCCCGTCAAGTGTGGCTTCGTAGAACAGTCGGCCATTGTCGCAAAGCACAGTCACTTGGAGACGACCGTCGGGCGATGCCACTTTATGTTTATACTCTATCCGCAGGTCTTGCGACTCCGCCATCTCCGTTCCCGCCAGTGCGCCGAGCGTCACCAGCAGGCTCATTACCATCAGAATCAGTTTCTTCATTGTCATATTGTTATTTATCAGGGTACAAAGTTACGAAAAATCCTCAAAAGTCCATCGACTTTCGAGGATTTTTTACTTAACTTAAGTCTGAAACTAAGAGGCATCAGAACAGCTGGTCGCTCTCGATGTCCTTGAAATACTTATAGGTCGACACCTTCAGTTCGTCAGCAGCCTCCTCATCGCTGACGATGATGCCGTGCTCATGCATCTGCAGGGCAGAGATAGTCCACATGTGGTTGATGGCTCCCTCTACAGCAGCCTGAAGTGCGCGAGCCTTGCCATGACCGTTCACCAGGATCATCACCTCACGAGCATCCATCACAGTGCCGACACCGACGGTGAGGGCATGGGCAGGTACGTTCTCAGGCTTACCGCCGAAGAAACGGCTGTTGGCGATGCGGGTGTCAGTGGTGAGGGTCTTCATACGGGTACGGCTGCGGAGCGAAGAACCCGGCTCATTGAAGGCGATGTGACCGTCGGGGCCGATGCCGCCGATGAACAGGTCGATGCCGCCAGCCTCCTCAATCATCTCCTCATAGTGCTTGCACTCGGCCTGCAGGTCGGGGGCATTACCGTTGAGGATATGGATATTCTCCTTCGGACAGTCGATGTGGTCGAACAGGTTACGAGCCATGAAGGCATGATAACTCTCGGGGTGCGTTTCGGGCAGACCGACATACTCATCCATATTGAAGGTGAGCACATTCTTGAACGATACCTTGCCGGCACGGTTGGCCTCGACGAGGGCATTGTACATGCCTACGGGTGAAGAACCGGTGGGCAGACCAAGCACAAACTTGTGATCGGGTGTCGGATTGAACTCGTTGATACGCTGGATCACGTGGTTTGCGGCCCACTGTGACATCTTCTGATAGTCAGATTGGATAATAACTCTCATAATCGTTTGTTTTTGGTTCGTTAAAAATCTGCTGCAAAAGTACAAAAAAAACTTATTCATAAAACACGGATTATATAGATTTTAAGGATTTTTTTATGTTTCCTAGAAAAAACTTTCCATAGAATCCATACAATCCGTGTTTTTTTCTTATCTTTGCACCCAAATGAAAGAATTTGTGATATCGGAAGCCAAGGCCGAGACGGCGGTGTTGGTAGGACTCATCACCAAGGAACAGGACGAGGCGAAGACCAAGGAATATCTCGACGAACTGGAGTTTCTGGCAGATACCGCCGGAGCCGTCACCGTGAAGCGCTTCACCCAGAAGGTGGGCGGGCCGAGTCAGACGACCTATGTGGGTAGCGGAAAACTTCAGGAGATCAAGGCGTATATCAAGCAATGCCAGGATGCCTATGATGAGTGGGTAGATGGAATGAATGGGTTTGATGAGCCTGATGGGTTGGATGGGGGGAAGGCCCCACAGCCTGTGGGTATGGTTATCTTTGATGACGAACTCTCTGCCAAACAGATCCGTAATATCGAGAAGGAACTGCAAGTAAAGATCCTCGACCGTACCTCGCTGATACTGGACATCTTCGCCATGCGGGCACAAACCGCCGAGGCCAAAGCACAGGTGGAGTTGGCACAGCACCGTTATATGCTGCCCCGACTGCAACGGCTCTGGACGCACTTGGAACGTCAGGGTGGTGGCTCTGGCTCAGGTGGCGGTAAGGGTAGTGTAGGTTTGCGCGGTCCCGGTGAGACGCAGCTGGAGATGGACCGTCGTATCATCCTCCAGCGCATCACCCTGTTGAAGCAGCGTCTGGCCGAGATTGACAAACAGAAGACGACCCAGCGCAAGAACCGTGGTCGTTTGATCCGTGTGGCGCTTGTAGGCTATACCAATGTGGGGAAATCCACCCTGATGAACCTATTGGCCAAGAGTGAGGTGTTTGCAGAGAACAAACTTTTCGCCACCCTTGATACTACCGTGCGCAAGATGACTATTGACAACCTGCCCTTCCTTCTGGCAGATACCGTCGGTTTCATCCGTAAACTGCCCTCCGATCTGGTGGAGAGTTTCAAGAGTACACTTGACGAGGTGCGCGAGGCGGACCTGCTGGTACATGTAGTGGACATCTCCCATCCAGACTTCGAGGAGCAGATCTGTGTGGTGGAGAACACCCTGAAGGAATTGGGCTGTGCCGATACGCCGGCGATGATCGTCTTCAACAAGATCGACGCCTATACGTGGGTACCGAAGGAGGAGGACGACCTGACTCCTGAGACGAAAGAAAACATTACGCTGGAAGAATTGAAGCGGACGTGGATGGGTCGGATTGGGACGAATGGGTTGAGTGGATCGAATGAGCACTATTCAGAGTGTCTCTTCATTTCGGCCAGAGAGAAGGAGAATATTGATGAATTAAGAGATGTGTTGTATAAGCGGGTGCGCGAACTGCACGTCCAGAAATATCCGTATAACGATTTTTTATATCAAGATTATGAGTGATTACAGAAACTTAACACAGACCGAGATTGAAGTATTAGAGAACAATGTCTGCTGGGCAGAGGACTGGCAGCGAGTGATGGTGGCCGAAGGCTTCAAACCCTATAATTTCCACCGTGTCATCTTCTATGGCGACATCCGCCTGGGAGAGTTTAATAAGCAGGTTGAGGTGAGTAAGGGCTTCGTCAAGCACTCCGGTATCAACGATGCCACGCTGCGGAATGTGACGGTGGGCAATGACTGTCTGATTGAGAAGGTAGGCAACTACATCAATAATTATACAATAGGTAACGACTGTTACATCTCTAATATCTGTACGCTGGAAACGACAGAAGACGCTACCTATGGTGAGGGCTCTGTCATCTCCGTGTTGAACGAGATGGGCGACGGCAACGTGACCATTTTTCGCGAACTGAACAGTCAGTTGGCTTCCTTCATGGTAAAGCATCACAATGACAAGGTACTGAAGAAGACCCTCCAGCAGATGATTGAGGACGAGTTGCGGGTGTCGCGCCCTGACCGTGGCTATATTGGTAACAATGTGAAGATTATCAATGCCAAGGATATCACCAACACCATCATCAAGGGCGACTGCGAGATCAGTGGTGCCGCAAGACTGTCGGAGTGTACGGTGATGTCGTCGATGGATGCGCCCGTGTTCATCGGTACGGGTGTGATCTGTGAGAACTCCATCATCTGCGACGGTTGCTCGATCAACAACTCCGTGAAGATGCAGGACTGTTTCGTAGGAGAGGCTTGTCAGATTACCAATGGCTTCACGGCAGAGGCCAGTCTGTTCTTCGCCAACTCCTTTATGGCCAATGGTGAGGCCTGTGCCGCCTTCTGTGGTCCCTTCTCGGCTTCGCACCATAAGTGTTCGTTGTTGATTGGCGGCGAGTTCTCGTTCTATAATGCAGGCTCAAACACCAACTTCTCGAACCATGCCTATAAGATGGGACCCATGCACTGGGGAACACTCGAGCGTGGCACAAAGACGGCCTCTGGCTCTTATATCCTGATGCCTGCCACCATCGGTGCTTTCAGTGTCTGCTTCGGTAAATTGATGCACCATCCAGACACCCGTAACCTGCCGTTCTCCTACCTGATGGCCTACGGCGATGACTGCTATCTGGTGCCAGGACGTAACATCACGACGGTGGGACTCTACCGTGACATCAAGAAATGGCCGAAGCGTGACAAACGCTCGAAACAGTCGAAGAAGAGTATCATCAACTTCGACTGGCTGTCGCCGTTTACCGTGGGTGAGATCATGCAGGGTATCGAGATCCTGAAGTCGTTGCGCAGTGCCTCTGGCGACAATGTCTCCACCTATAATTTCCACGAGTATGTGATTAATGCTACTTCCCTCCGCAAGGGTCTGAAGTATTACGATATCGCCCTGCGCATCTATATGGGTGCCGTCCTGAAACGTGCCCAGAAGGAAGGTTTCTTCGGACAGCCGAAGAGCGATGTGGGTAAAGGACATTGGTCAGACCTCAGTGGACTGCTCCTTCCCGAGAGTGAGGAACAACGTATCGTGGAGGATATCAAGAATGGTACCATTGAGAATGTGCAACAGTTGCTCGACAGGTTTACTGACATCAACGATCACTACAGCGATTACCGTTGGGCCTGGTCGTATCAGTTGATTCTTGACTATTACGGACTGGATGAGATCACACCAGCCGATGCGGAGCGTATCCGTGAGGACTATGTGAAGGCTCGTCGTGCCTGGATTGCCGAGATTCGTAAGGATGCCGAGAAGGAGTTCCAGATGGGCGATGTGGATCAGGAGGTCTATGAGGACTTCCTGTCGAAACTTGACCATGAGATAGATTACGAAAATTAAAATACAAATGAGAACGAAAATCTTACTGACTATCGGTGCAGTGCTGGTGCTTGGCATAAGTTCATGCAGCAAGTACAAGTATGAGACCGTGAAGGGGGATATGACGCAGACGCGTATCTATACCCTCGAGAATGGACTGAAGGTGTATCTGAGTGTGAACAAGGAACAACCGCGTATTCAGACGTATATCGCCGTACGGACGGGCTCGAAGAACGATCCTGCAGAGACGACCGGTTTGGCGCATTATCTGGAGCATTTGATGTTCAAGGGAACCAGTAAGTTTGGTACCAACAACCCTGAGGCAGAGAAACCCTTGCTCGACGAGATAGAACAGCGCTATGAGGCCTATCGTAAGTTGACCGATCCTGAGGCCCGTAAACAGGCATACCATGAGATCGACTCCATCAGTCAGGAGGCTGCCAAGTACTTCATCCCCAATGAGTATGATAAACTGATGGCCGCCATCGGTGCCGAAGGTACAAATGCTTACACCTCGAACGATGTGACCTGTTACACAGAGAACATTCCCTCTAATGAGGTGGAGAACTGGGCGAAGATCCAAAGCGACCGTTTCCAGAATATGGTGATCCGTGGCTTCCACACAGAATTGGAGGCTGTGTACGAGGAGTACAACATCGGACTGACCAGCGACCAGCGTAAGTTGTACTACACTATCAGTAAGATGCTCTTCCCCAACCACCCATACGGTACTCAGACCACCATTGGTACACAGGAGCACCTGAAGAATCCGTCCATCACGAATATCAAGAACTATTTCAAGAAATGGTATGTACCCAACAATGTGGCCATCTGTATGAGTGGTGACCTGGACCCAGACAAGACAATGGCCATCCTTGAGAAATATTTCGCTGAATGGAAACCTGGCGACGATGTCACCCAGCCAACTTTCGATCCGCTACCAGAACTCAGTCAGCCTCAGGACACCACGGTGATCGGTCAGGAGGCAGAGCAAGTATGGGTAGGATGGCGTGCCCTGCAGGCCAATACCCAGCAGGCGGATACGCTGGAACTGATGGAGAGTGTGCTGAGCAATGGAAAGGCCGGATTGTTCGACCTCGACCTGAACCAGACGATGAAGGTACAGCGGGCCTTTGCCACACCAGAGTTGTTGCACGATCATGGCGGCTTTATCCTGATGGGTACACCCAAGGAGGGACAGACATTGGAAGAGGTGCGCAGTCTGATGTTGGCAGAAATTGACAAACTGAAAAAGGGCGACTTTCCCGACAACCTATTGGCCAGCATCATCAACAACAAAAAGCGCAATTACTACGAATTGATTGAGAGCAACGAGGGTAGGGCAGATATGTTCGTTGATGCCTTTATCAATGAGATAGATTGGACACAAGAGGTAGGAAAAATCGACCGTATCTCGAAGATTACCAAACAGGAACTGATTGACTTCGCCAACCGGTTCTTCACGGAGGGCTATGTCACTGTCTTCAAGAAACAGGGCATTGATACCACCCAGAAGAAGATCGACAAGCCTGCCATCACTCCGATCCAGGCTAATCGCGATCAGATGAGCGATTTCGTCAAGGAGATACAAGAGGCCAAGGTGGATCCTATCCAACCGCGGTTTGTGGACTACCAGAAAGATATGGAGAAGGGCAAGACGGGTTGCGACCAACCTCTCTACTATGTGAAGAACAATACCAACGGACTGTTTGAACTGGTGTTCCAGTATGACTTCGGACAGAGTGCTGACCGTCGTTATGATGTGGCATCTAACTACTTCAAATATATCGGAACCGACAAACTCTCTGCGGCTGATGTGCGCCAGAAATTCTATGAGTTGGCTTGTGACATCTACATCAGCGTGGGGGCCGAGAATACCAACGTGGGACTGTATGGCCTTAGTGAGAATATGAAGCCTGCCATCGCCCTGATGCAGGATGTCCTGCAGAATGCCAAGGTGGATAAGGATGCCTACAATGAAATGGTGAATGTGACACTGAAGAAAAGAAACGATGCCAAGAAGAATCAGCAAAACTACTTTGAATTCCTGTACAGATATGGCTCTCAAGGCGAACATAACGCCTATCGCGACATGATGACGGAGCAGGAACTTAAGGAGACGGATCCACAGGTGTTCGTCGACTTGTTGAAAGGCTTGAGCCAATATCAGCATAAGGTGCTCTACTATGGTCCGGAGGATGAGGATGATGTATCCGAGTCTGTCAGTGGTCTTTTTGCGAAAGATTTGAAGCCGGCACTCGAGAACAAACCTTATCTGGACCAGATGGCCAACGAGAATGAGATATGGATTGCACCTTATCAGGCCAAGAATATCTATATGCGTATGTATCATAATGAAGGTCGTGACTGGAATCCGGAAGAGTCAGCCGTACGGGCCTTGTTCAATGAGTACTTTGGCGGAGGCATGAACGGCATTGTGTTCCAGGAAATGCGTGAGACGCGTGGATTGGCTTATAATGCCTATGCCTATTACAACCGTCCGTCGGTGAAAGGACGTAAGGAGTCGTTTATGACACACATCATTACCCAGAACGATAAGATGATGGATGCCGTGAACCACTTCAACGAGATTATGAACCAGATGCCGGCCAGTGAGAATGCTTTCCAGATTGCCAAAGATGCACTCACCAAACAGTTGGCAAGTGAACGTACTACCAAGATGAATATCATCTGGAGTTATCTCGCTGCCCAGAAACTGGGCATCGACTACGATCTGGATGCCAAGATCTATGAACAACTGCCACAACTCACTCTTCAGGATGTGGTGGACTTTGCCAAGCAGCGCATTGCCGATAAGCACTATCGCTATATCATCCTCGGTGATGAGAAGGAACTCGATATGAAGGCTCTCGAAAAGATCGGACCGATTAGAAGGCTCAAGATAGAGGAGGTTTTTGGGTTCTAGGCCTCCTAGGATAGCCCAGCGTATTTAGAAAGAACAAAAATAAATATATTATTATGGCTAAAAACGTAGAATTTAAGTATGCCCCGATGTTTCAGGTGGGCGAAGACAAGACGGAGTACCGCTTGTTGAGTAAGGAAGGCGTGACAACCGCCGAGTTTGAAGGAAAGCAGATCGTAAAGGTCTCGAAAGAGGCCCTGACACTTTTGGCCCAGCAGGCCTTCCATGATGTGGAGTTCATGTTGCGTCGTGAGCATAACCTTCAGGTGGCCAAGATCCTGAATGATCCTGAGGCCTCAGAAAATGACAAATATGTCGCCTTGCAGTTCCTGCGCAATGCCGAGGTGGCAGCCCGTGGCATCCTGCCTTTCTGTCAGGACACAGGTACGGCGATTATCCATGGTGAGAAAGGTCAGCAGATTTGGACAGGTTTCGAGGACGAGGAGGCTCTCTCATTGGGTGTCTTCAATACCTTTACCCAGGACAACCTGCGCTACTCTCAGAACGCCCCGTTGAACATGTATGACGAGGTGAATACCCGTTGTAACCTGCCCGCTCAGATTGATATCGAGGCAACCGAGGGTGCTGAATATAAGTTTGTGATGGTTGCTAAGGGTGGTGGTAGTGCCAATAAGACCTACTTCTATCCGATGACGAAGGCCACGATTCAAAACGAAGGAACATTGATTCCGTTCCTCGTGGAGAAGATGAAGAGTCTCGGTACTGCTGCCTGTCCGCCTTATCATATTGCCTTCGTGATTGGTGGTACATCCGCAGAGAAGAACCTGCTCACAGTGAAGTTGGCCTCTATCAAGTTCTATGATGGTCTACCCACCACAGGTGATGAGACAGGTCGTGCCTTCCGTGATATCGATCTCGAGGAGAAACTCCTCAAGGAGGCTCATAAGATTGGTCTGGGTGCCCAGTTTGGTGGTAAGTATCTGGCTCACGATATCCGTGTCATCCGTCTGCCGCGTCATGGTGCTTCTTGTCCGATTGGTATGGGCGTGTCTTGCTCTGCCGACCGTAACATCAAGGCCAAGATCAATGCCGATGGTATCTGGTTGGAGAAGATGGACTCGAATCCCTCTGAGTTGATCCCTGCCGAGTTCGCGAAGGCTGGCGAGGGTGCCAACACCATTACCATCGACCTCAACGAGGGCATCGATGCCGTGCGCAAGGAACTCTCAAAGTATCCCGTCAGTACACGTGTCAATCTGAAGGGAACTATTATTGTGGCTCGTGACATCGCCCACGCCAAGTTGAAGGCTCGTATCGATGCCGGTGAGCCGATGCCAGACTACTTTAAGAAATATCCTGTGCTCTATGCCGGTCCCGCCAAGACACCGGAGGGCTATCCTTGTGGTTCGATGGGTCCCACCACAGCCAACCGTATGGATCCCTATGTGGATGAGTTCCAGTCGTTGGGTGCTTCATTGGTGATGATTGCCAAGGGTAATCGCTCGGATGTTGTCACAGAGGCTTGTAAGAAGTACGGTGGCTTCTATCTGGGTAGCATTGGCGGTGTAGCAGCCGTACTCTCTCAGAGCAGCATACGAGCCATTGAGTGCGTGGAATATCCCGAACTTGGTATGGAGGCCATTTGGAAGATTGACGTAGAAGACTTCCCCGCTTTCATCCTCGTCGATGACAAGGGGAATGACTTCTTCAAGACCTTGAAACCTTGGACACCATGCGCTCGTTAATCAGTATCCTTCTCGTATGTTTTTGTCTGACTGCCCACGCAGCCAGACAAAAGACACATCGTAAGGCTAATGGTACGACACTCCATATCACGCGTAGTCCCGCTGTTCATCGTATTCTGTTTAATCCATACACCTCGTGGGATGCCGAGAAGACCTATCGTATGCCTGTTATCCTTATGTCATTTGCCGACTGTGACTTCAGTTGCGAGAATCCTAAGGAGTTCTACGATCGGTTGTTTAATGAGAGCGGCTTCAATCTCGGACACGGGCCTGGTTGTGTGGCTGACTATTTCCGTGACCAGTCGCGGGGACTGTTCAATGTGGTGTTCGATGTGGTAGGGCCCATCAAAGTGACCTCTAATCAGAAGGGCGGTAATAATAATTTTGGCACGAATCAAATCATAGAAGTCATCAAACTGGCGGATGAGCAATTCAACTATGCCGACTATGACTGGGATGATGACGGTAATGCCCAATCGGTCATCATCATCTATGCCGGTTATGGCGGTAACGAAGAGGAAGATGCAGCCAAGGGCTGTATCTGGCCGAATACGGACGCTCTCTATTTCTCACTCGACGGAGTCGGGATTGGTGGTTACTCTGCCAGTCCGGAGTTATGGGTAGAGAATGTCTCCTGTGGTATTGGCACTATCTGCCATGAGTTCTGTCATGTGCTGGGAATCCCGGACCTCTATCCTACGTCAGGGGCTGAGTTCTCTGTGCTTGACGAGTGGAATCTGATGGATGGCGGCAACTATGCCGATAATGGTTGGTGTCCGCCCAATCTGTCTATTCATGAAAGGGAGTATTTGGGATGGCAGGTGCCGGAAGACCTGACAGAGGCTAAGGTTGTTACCGACATGCCTTCCTATGAGAGTGGAGGCAAAGCCTATCGTATTGTCAATGATGCGCACCCTGATGAGTATTATCTGTTGGAGAACCGCCAATGGGAGGGCTGGGATCTCATGTTGCCGAACCATGGTCTGCTGATTACCCATATCGATTTCGATAAAGATATCTGGAAGGGAAACGATGTCAATAGCAATAAAACACACCACCGCTTTGAGTATTTCCATGCCGACAATTTCGACTATGATTATTATGATGATTTGTTAGGCGACAACAGTCCTTATGGTGTTGACGGAAGAAACCTGCGTCTGCAGTACACCAGTTATCCTTATGTCGATGCTGAGGGTGTCAGACACGACTCTCTGACAGACGCATCCGTCCCTGCTGCCATCCTTTTCAATCCGCGTGCCGATGGTGTGTCGCTGATGGGTAAGACAGTGAGCGATATCCGCGAGGAAGGTGGAAAGATATCCTTCCGTTTCGGTGACGCTTCTACAGGTATCACCTCCCTCTCTGCCAATGCACGTCTTGTGGCCTATTACGACCTACGGGGATGTAGGCTTCCTGTTCCTCCGGCCAAGGGCTTATACATTATCAGGTATAGTGACGGTACAACCAGAAAGTTATTCCGATGAGACGACTGCTCCTGTTCCTGTTATCGACAGTATGTCTTCTTTCGCAGGCTCAGGATTTGAAACCCTGCGGCACCTCCGTCTTAGCCCGTCGTCATGTGGCTGACAGAGGTGCCTCTTCACGTGTCCGTCTTGGAAAGGCACCGCAACAGAATGCTTTCCTCGGTGAGAAACGTGGACTGATCATCCTCGTGGAGTTTCCGAATGCCCGGTTCAAGGATGAAAACGCGTTTCATACCTGGTCTGACATCATCAACCTCGAGGGCTATTCTGACAACAAGGCGCCTGGCAGTGTCAGCGACTATTTCTATGATCAGAGTTACGGTCAGTTCCGTCTGACTTTCGATGTCATCGGTCCTGTTGAGGCCCTGCATGACTATGCCTATTATGGCACGAATAAGGACTGGGGTGCCCCTACAGGTTGGTTCGACCAGAATGTGGGCGAACTGGTGGAGGAGGCCTGTCTGGCTGTTTCCGAACAGGTACGTTTCGCCGATTATGACTGGGATAAAGATGGTGAGGTGGAACAAGTGTTCCTGCTCTATGCTGGGCATGGCGAGAACGATTATTGGAGCAAGGATTCCACC
Organism: uncultured Prevotellaceae bacterium; assembly: GCA_902784565.1. GTDB lineage: Bacteria > Bacteroidota > Bacteroidia > Bacteroidales > Bacteroidaceae > Prevotella. The sequence continues at coordinate 38,989 of CACZVE010000013.1, read as the reverse complement.
GTCATCTGGCCTCACATGGCTTCGATGATAACGGACTGGGGGTATGAAGACGGTCTGCTTGTGCAGGGCGTACATATCAACAACTACGCTTGTAGCAATGAAATCGATCATGCCGGGAAGTTGGTAGGTATGGGTACCTTCTGCCATGAGTTCAGTCACTGTCTCGGTTTGCCCGACTTGTACAACACCGAAAAAGGTGGCTCCATCGTTGGCAATTATGACATCATGGATCAGGGTTGTTATAACGGCAAAAACTGGTGTCCCTCAGGTTATTCCTCCTACGAACGGTTTCTCTGCGGTTGGCTGACACCCGTTGAGGTCGACGATCCTCATGCTATTGTCGGCTATGATCCAGACGATGAACTGATACATCCTTCGGATAGTCATCTCGTCAGACCGCTGATCAGATATCCTGATGCCTGCCTCTATCGTGTGTCGCCTGATGCTAACGACTATTATCTCATTGAGTACCGCCTTAAAGAGTCTTGGGACCAATATATCCTCAAGGAAGGACTGTTGGCTTGGCATATCGACTACGATGAACTGGCGTGGACGGAAAACACCGTCAACAACGACCCAGACCATCTCCGTGTGACACGTCTCACGCCTGATGAGATTATGCCGACAGGTATCGCTCGTATGTCATGTGATGACAGTAGTCTCAGTGTTGTCTATGACCTTCTGGGACATCGTCTTATGACACTTCCAGCGATTTCAGGTCTCTATATCATCAAATACCCTGATGGCACAACCAAAAAGGTGTTCCGTTGATGGCGGAACACCTTTTGTTTAATTGCGGAATACCAATCCTTCTCCGAACTCATCGATGATAATCGGCTTCGTGCGGTCTACCTCATCAGCGAGCAATTTCTTCGACAGGTCATTCAGTACGAACTGTTGGATGGCACGCTTAACGGGTCTTGCACCATAGTCTGGGTCATATCCTTCCTCTGCCAGGTAGGTGATGGCCTGTTGGGTACATTCGAGTTTGATGCCCTGCGGCTCCAACATCTCCGTTACCTTCTTCATCTGCAGGCGCACCACATCGGCAATTTGTTCTTTTGTGAGTGGCGTGAAGGTGATGATCTCGTCGATACGGTTCAGGAATTCCGGACGCATCGTTGAGCGCAGTTGTTCACGGGTGGCATTCGACGTCATGATGATGATGGTGTTCTTGAAGTTGGCCGTACGTCCTTTGTTGTCAGTCAGTCGTCCGTCGTCCAACACCTGCAAAAGGATGTTGAACACGTCCGGATGCGCCTTCTCTATCTCATCGAACAGCACCACCGAGTATGGTTTGCGTCGCACCGCCTCCGTCAATTGTCCGCCCTCGTCGTAGCCCACATAGCCCGGAGGCGCACCAATCAGACGACTCACACTGTATTTCTCCTGATACTCCGACATATCGATACGCGTCATCATCGTCTCGTCGTTAAACAGATAGTCGGCCAGTGTCTTGGCGAGTTCTGTCTTACCCACACCCGTCGTACCGAGGAAGATAAACGAGGCGATAGGTCGCTTGGGATCCTGCAACCCTGCCCTTGAACGGCGTACGGCATCAGAGACGGCTGTAATTGCCTCGTCCTGACCAATCACACGCTTATGGAGTTCCTCTTCCAGATGGAGCAGTTTCTCGCGCTCGCTCTGCATCATACGGGTTACAGGGATGCCCGTCCAACGGCTCACCACCTCGGCGATATCATCCGCAGTGACTTCCTCACGAACGAGCGAATTGCCGTCCTGTGCTGATGCCAGTTGGGCCTGAATGGTCTTGATATCGTCTTCGAGCACTTTCAGTTTCGAGTAGCGTATCTCCGCCACCTTTCCGTAGTCGCCCTCGCGCTCTGCACGCTCCGCCTCCAATTTCAGGTTTTCCATCTCCTGTTTGTCCTGTTGGATCTTGTTGATGAGTTGACGCTCACCCTCCCACTTGGCGCGGAACTGAGTTTCCTGTTCGCGCAGTTCGGCAATGTCCTTGTCCAACTGAGCTATCTTCGTTTCATCGCCTTCGCGTTTGATGGCTTCGCGCTCGATTTCGAGTTGAGCCAGACGACGGGTGATCTCATCGAGTTCCTCTGGCACCGAGTCACGTTCCATACGCAGTTTTGCGGCAGCCTCATCCATCAAGTCGATGGCCTTATCCGGCAGGAAGCGCTCGGAGATATAGCGCTCGGAGAGTTGTACGGCAGCGATACAGGCATCATCCTGGATACGTACCTTGTGGTGGTTCTCGTAGCGTTCCTTCAAGCCTCGCAGGATCGAGATGGCACTGAGTTCATCCGGCTCATCCACCATCACCGTTTGGAAACGGCGCTCCAAGGCCTTGTCCTTCTCAAAATACTTCTGATACTCATTCAGTGTGGTGGCACCGATGGCGCGCAGTTCACCACGGGCGAGGGCTGGTTTCAGGATGTTGGCGGCGTCCATTGCTCCCTCACCGCCACCGGCACCTACTAGTGTGTGAATTTCATCGATGAAGAGGATGATACGCCCCTCGGCCTTTGTCACCTCATTGATGACACTCTTTAGACGCTCCTCAAATTCACCCTTGTATTTCGCTCCTGCCACCAGCGCACCCATATCGAGTGAGTAGACCTGCTTGTCTTTCAGATTCTCAGGCACGTCGCCTCGTACGATACGACCTGCGAGACCCTCCACAATAGCCGTTTTACCCGTACCTGGCTCACCAATCAATATCGGGTTGTTCTTGGTGCGTCGCGAGAGAATCTGCAACAGTCTGCGGATTTCGTCATCACGACCTATCACGGGGTCGAGTTTCCCCTGACGGGCCAAGTCTACGAGGTTCTTGGCGTACTTCTCCAACGACTGGTAGTTGTCGTCGGCACTCTGGCTCTTCACCTTCTGTCCCTGGCGCAACTCCTGGATGGCCTTCTGCATATCCTTCTCCGTGCAGCCCGCATCTTTCATAATCCTCGAAGCCGTCGAGTTCACGCTGAGCAGGGCCTGTAAGATGGGCTCCACTGAGACGAACTCGTCGCCACCTTTCTGGGCCATCTCTTGTGCGCGCACGAGTACATTATTACTATCTGATGAGAGATACGGCTGTCCGCCCTGTACCTTCGGCAGATGCTTGATCTCGTTGTCCACGAGCATCTCGATCTGCTGGGCATTCACGCCGAGTTTCTGGAAGATAAAGGTACATACATCCTTCGCCTTCTCCAAAACGCCTTTCAGTATATGTACAGGTTCTATCACCTGCTGGCCGTTCAACTGTGCCGTATTCACAGCCTGTTGCACGGCCTCCTGGGCTTTAATGGTAAACTTGTCTAATGTCATAAGTCATTCCTCCTTTAATTAAAATGTTACTGATTGTTGTCGCTCAAAGAGTATGCCGTAATGCTATTATCAGACAAATCGTCAGAGTCCTCTGCCTTTTCGTCAGTATCATTTCCCGTTTATTCATAAACAATCTTAATTTTTGACGTCCCAAAGCATCATTTAGAATCTTTTTGACTATCTTTGTCAATTGAAAACTAAAAACAAAACGATATGAGAATCAATCACATTGCAATGTATGTCAATGACCTTGAGGCTGCAAGGGATTTCTTCGTCAGGTATTTTGAGGCGAAGTCGAGCGACAAGTACCACAACCCCATGACGGGTTTCCGTTCTTATTTCATGACCTTCGACGATGGATCAAAACTAGAGTTGATGAACCGTCCTGTCATGTTGGACTATACGAAGAAACCCAACCGCACCGGTTACGCCCACCTGTCTATCTCCGTAGGCAGTAAGGAAAAAGTCGATGACCTGACAGAACGCCTCGAAGCCGAGGGTTACCATGTGGAATGTGAGCCTCGTGCCACTGGCGACGGCTTCTATGAGAGCACCATCAAGGGTGTTGAGGACAATCTGATAGAAATTACGATTTAACGGAGTACAGCCTTGAAACGAATCAATATTTACGAAGAGGCCAACAGGTGCCTGATGTGTCAGGAGGCGCCTTGTACGATAGCGTGTAAGACGGGCGACCCTGCGAGAGCCATTCGTGCCATCCGTTTTGACAACCACAAACTGGCTACGCGGTGGGTGGCTGAGTGTAGCGATGCCGACTTGAAGGCTGCCGAGCAGGCTTGCATCCGCTTCGACGGGCCCATCCCGTTGAAGGAGTTACTTCGCAGCATTAGTCCCGACGATGTCACTGCCGACTATCCCAGTTTGGAAATCGATTTCTGCGGCATCCACTGTGAGAACCCCTTTTTCCTGGCCTCCTCAGCGGTGTGTACCAACCACGAGATGGTGGCGCGTGCCTTTGAGGCAGGGTGGGGCGGTGTGTTCTATAAGACCATCTGCTTACAGGAAATCAAGGAGGTGTCGCCCCGTTTTGATGCCGTTCACTGCAATGGCCTGCATGGCGATTTCTATGGTTTCCGCAATATGGAGCAGTTGAGCGAGAATCCTGTCGATATGGATTTCGACATCTTGCACCGACTCAAAGAGGACTATCCCTCGAAGGTCGTTATAGCCAGCATTATGGGACAAACTGAGGAGCAATGGATAGAACTGGCCCAACGAGCCGAGCAGGCTGGCTGTGATGCCGTCGAATTGAACTTCTCATGTCCCCAGATGAAGATGACAGGTATGGGCAGCGATGTAGGACAAAATGCTGAACTGGTGGTCACCTACACCTTTGCTGTTAAGAAAGCCGTGAAGATACCCGTCATTCCGAAGATGACACCCAACATCACACATATCTATCATCCTGCTCTGGCAGCCTTCTTTGCCGGTGCTGATGCCATCTCTGCCATCAACACCATCAAGTCGGTTACGATGGCTGATGAGGCTGAGGTGTCAGGACAACGCACCATCTCCGGCTATTCGGGTCGTGCCGTGAAACCCATCGCCCTGCGTTGTATTCTGGACATGGCGCAGAATCAGGTCATGAAAGGTATCCAGTTGAGTGGTATCGGAGGCATCGAGACTTGGCGCGATGCCTTGGAGTTCATCCAGTTGGGATGTAGCAATGTGCAGGTCTGTACGGCGGTGATGCAATACGGCTATCGCATCATCGACGACCTGATATTGGGCTTGCAGCGTTATATGGCGAAGCGCGGTGTCCGTCAGTTGAGCGATCTGGTGGGCTCAGAACTATCATCGTTTACCACACCTTCCGATCTGGACCGTACGACAATCGTCTATCCGAAGATCGATCGTGAGCGGTGTGTGGGCTGCGGACGTTGTGAACTGTCTTGTCGCGATGGTGGTCATCAGGCTATTACTTTCGATAAAGCCACACGTCAACCTCACATCGTCGGCACCAAATGTGTCGGCTGTCATCTCTGTCGCATCGTCTGCCCTGCCGGTGCCATCGGCCTGTCCAAACGCATTGATAAAAAGTAATTTGAAAAGAACCCCGAAAGCTATCGACTTTCGGGGTTCATTGTAGTTACATCGTGACCTCTACGGTGTGCTTGCCAGCGGAGTAGGGGATCACCGTACCATCGACCTTGGCACCATCGAGGGTGATGGATTTCACGCCTTTCTGTGCACCGTTGGGGTGGATGGTGATGGTGTATTCTGCCTCGCGGAACTTACGCTGGACGGTGTAGTCGGTGGCTGTCTCTGGCAGACAGGGATCGATACGGATGCCGTCGTAGTCGGGCTTGATGCCGAGGATGAACTCCGAGACGGTGTACCACATCCAGGCAGCAGTACCCGTGAGCCAGGAGTTCTTACCCTCACCGGGTTTGTAGGCATCCTTTCCGGCTACCATCTGACAGTTCACGTAGGGCTCCACCTTGTGCAGCGTCTGGTATTTCTCCTCCACATACGAGGGTAGGATCTTGGCATAATGGCTCCAGGCATCGTTGCCTCGACCTGCGATACACTCACCGATGATGACCCAAGGATTGTTGTGGCAGAAGATACCTGCGTTCTCCTTGTAGCCCTCGGGATATGACGAGATCTCACCGTATTCATAGATGTACTTGGTGAAAGCTGGGTTGTTGAGCACCATACCATGTTCGCATTCGAGGTACTTCTTGCAGGAGTCGAGGCTCTTGGCCACTAAGCCGTCCTCGGCACCGATCTCAGCCATCGTACACCAGCCCTGCGACTCGATGAAGATCTTGGCTTCCTCGCATTCGTGGGAACCAATCTTGCGTCCATAGAAATCGTAGGCGCGGAGATACCACTCACCATCCCAGCCGTGCTTCTTCACAGCGTCAATCATGGCATCGACAGCAGCCTGCATACGCGCAGCCTCGTCAGTCTTGCCAATCTTCTTACAGAGGGCCACGTAGTCCTTCCCTGTGACGACAAAAAGACCAGCAATCATCAGTGATTCTGCCTTGGTGCCTTCGCTGACATTCTCGGTGGTCTGGAAACTTTCGTTAGGATCCCAAGAGAAACAGTTCAGGTTGAGGCAGTCGTTCCAGTCGGCACGACCAATCAATGGCAACATGTGGGGACCCAGGTTCTTGATAACGTGATCCATCGAGATTCTCAAGTGCTCGAAGAGGGTTACCTCAGAGCCGGGCTGGTTGTCGAAGGGCACCATCTCGTCGAGAATAGAGAAGTCGCCTGTCTCCTTGATATACGCTACAGTACCGAAGATAAGCCAGCAGGGGTCGTCGTTGAAACCACCACCGATATCGTTGTTACCGCGTTTGGTGAGGGGCTGGTACTGGTGATAGCAGCCACCATCGGGGAACTGCGTCGAAGCGATGTCGATGATACGCTGACGGGCACGTGGGGGTATCTGATGTACGAAGCCCACGAGGTCCTGGTTGCTGTCGCGGAAGCCCATGCCACGACCCACGCCACTCTCGAAGAACGAGGCTGAGCGGGAGAAGTTGAAGGTGACCATACACTGGTACTGGTTCCAGATGTTCACCATACGGTCCAGTTTGTCGTTGCCCGTCTTTACCTTATAAATATTTAGGAGAGCATCCCAGTAGGTGCAGAGTTCAGCGAAGGCCTTATCCACCTTGGCGGTGGTGTCGAGTTCTGCGATGAGGGCATGGGCTTTGTCCTTATTGATAACTTGAGGCTTTTCAAACTTCTTGTCCTGTTCGTTTTCGATATAGCCGAGGAGGAACACGAAGTCCTTCGACTCGCCTGGTTGCAGTGTCACCTCGATATAGTGCGAGGCGATGGGACTCCAACCGTGTGCATGGCTGTTACGAGGCTTACCCTCCATGACAGCATCAGGATTGGCAAACTCGTTGTAAAGTCCTACGAAGGTTTCACGATCGGTGTCGAAGCCCTGGATGGGGGCATTCACATGATAGAAAGCATAGTGGTTACGACGCTCGCGATACTCTGTCTTATGATAGATTGTCGAGCCTTCAATCTCTACCTCACCTGTCGAGAAATTCCTTTGGAAGTTCTCCATATCTGTGGCAGCATTCCACAGGCACCATTCCTCGAAGGAGAAGAGTTTCAGATGCTTTACCTCAGACGACTCGTTCTTTAATGTGAGTTTCTGCACCTCGCACCATTTCTTCAACGGCACGAAGAAGAGCACAGAGGCTTCCACGCCGTTCTTGCGACCTGTGATACGGGTGTAACTCATACCGTGACGACACTCGTAGAAGTCGAGTGGGGTCTTACAAGGCTTCCAACCTGGGTTCCAGACAGTGTCGCCTTCTTTGATATAAAAGTATCGTCCACCATTGTCCATCGGTACGTTGTTGTAGCGATAACGTGTGATGCGACGGAACTTGGCATCCTTATAGAAGGAATAGCCACCTGCGGTGTTACTGATGAGTGAGAAAAAGTCCTCGTTGCCTAAGTAGTTTATCCAGGGCCAAGGGGTCTGCGGGTCTGTGATGACATACTCGCGGTGCTGGTCGTCGAAATCTGATAATTCCAAATCTTTATGAGAATAGTGTTACCAATCAGCAAGATAATATTGTTAGTATTATTTCTCAATGAGGATTCGGGCATCGACGGCGACAATGTCACTACCGTCAGCAAGCAATGGGTTGATATCCATCTCCTTGATTTCCGTGGCGAAGCGGAGCAGAGTGGAGAGACGTACGATGATCTCGGCATATTTCTCTTCATTGATGCCTTTCTGGCCGCGTGTACCTTTTAATATCTTATAGCCCCGCAGGGAGTGGATCATCGAATAGGCTTCGCCATAACTCAGGGGCGCCAGACCAGAGGATACATCCTTCAGTACCTCGACGAAAATGCCGCCGAGTCCGCAAAGGATGACATGTCCGAAGCGCTCCTCGTACTTGGCACCGATGAAGAGTTCTGTGCCGCGCAGCATTTTCTGAACCATCACACTGGTGGCATCGGGTATCTGCATCATGCGGTCGAACTCCAAGGTGAGATGCTCTGCTGTTCGGATGTTCAGAGCCACACCGCCCACATCACTCTTATGCACAGGACCCACTACTTTGGCAACAACAGGATAGCCCACCTTCGCCGCAAAGGTCGTCAGTTCTTCCTTCGATGTACTTACCATCTCCGGTACGAGGGGGATACCGGCACAGGAGAGGATTTCGCGTACGGTCTGCGGCGGAACGTAGCCATTGTCTTTGATGCCTGAGATAATCTTATGGAGCCGGGGTATGTCGATACCGTAGAGTTGTACCTCAGGCGGTGCGGGTTTCGGAGTGCGCATAATCTGAGAGAGCGCCGTTGCCAATGTCACCTCGTCACTGAAGTTTACATGTCCCTTTGCCAGGAACTCTGCCACCTCGGCGCCTGCGGTATGCAGACTGGGCAGGACGGGGAAGATCGGCTTCTTACATTCTTTAATCTTTTGATCCAACACACCGTAGGCCTCGTAGAGTTGGGTGAGTCCCGGTGTGCCGTAGATGACGGCGATGGCATCGATATTATCGAATTTGTTATCACAATAGTCGATGATGGTACCCAGTTGTTCTGCCGTTCCCGTGGCGAGGAAGTCGATGGGGTTCGCCACCGATGAACCCGCAAACAACTGCGTCTTTAGTTCATCGGCAACGGGGCCTTCGATATGAGGCACGTTGAGTCCACCTTTCGAGAGGGCATCCGTGAGCATTACACCGGGGCCTCCGGCATGGGTGACGATGGCAAAGTTCTTGCCATTGAGTGGCGGCAGGGTGAAGATACACCCCACAGTGGTGAGTTCCTCACGGGAGAAACAGCGTACGATGCCAGCCTTACGGAACAGAGCCTCGACGGCAGAATCCGAGGAAGCGATGGCACCCGTATGCGACGATGCCGCACGGGAACCGCTTTCACTGGAACCCGCCTTGATGGCGGCAATGCGACAGCCCTTCTTAATCAGGTTACTGGCGTGAAAGAGTAGTTTGTCAGGATTGCTGATATTCTCAACATAGAGTAGTTTCACTTTCGAATCCGTCTCGGGGTTGAAGTGCTCGTCAAAATACTGCAGTACATCCTCAATGCCGATCTGCTTGCCGTTGCCGATGCTCCACACGCTATTAAACCGCAGCCCCTTGATAACGGCACTCTCCAAGATGAATACCGCCGTGGCACCGGAGCCACTGACGAAGTCGGCCCCGCTGGGGTGCAGATTCGGGATGGGGAGGGTGAAGACACTGTGGTGGTTGCGGTTCAACAGGCCGATGCAGTTGGGACCGATGAGTGCCGCCCCATACTGTTCACAGGTGTCGAGAATCCTCTGCTCGAGTTCTGCTCCAGCCTTCGTCTCCTCGCCGAATCCGGCAGAGATGATGATGAAGGCCCGTGTCTGCTTCTCCTTGGCGAGTAGTTCCACGTAGTCGGGACAGAACCGGGCTGCCACCACGAGGATGGCCAGTTCGGTGGGGGGCAATTCCCTGGCATCGTGGAATGCCTTGATGCCCTGCACCTCGTCTTCTTTTGGATTCACGATACGCAATTCGCCGGCATAACAGCCACTAATTAGGTTTCGTACGATAGAGCCACCGGGCTTGTGTACGTTGTTAGAGCCGCCGATCACGACGATGCTCTGGGGGTTTAGTAGTTCTTGGTTAATCATAAATGTTGCAATTTGGTGCAAAGATACGAACTTTATTTGTAACTTCCAAACTGTATCCAACTTTTTTATTCCATCTGCTCCGACCCTTATGATTTCACTTTGTTTTTCTTTGTTTACTATTCAGTTCACGTTTTCTAACCCTTGTGATGACATGTCCGCAATCTTCTGCCTTTTATTGAAAAAACATCCTTATTGCAATGTTTTCACGCTTTTCTGCGTATATATAGATAAAGACCGAATTGATGATGAGCAAAACCGAAGTCAGTCTGATAGAGGGCTTGCTGAACAGACGATTTACATTTCAGTACAATATATGAGAAAGAGAATAAGTTTTCTTCGAATGAAATTCAAGATAATATAATATTTCATAAATTCCAAATGTTATTCAAAGAAATTCGCTACCTTTGCATAGTTGAATCAAAAAACAACAAAACGATGAAGAAGTATCTAGTCTTTTTAATTTCGTTAGTTATGCCGTTTGCATTATTTGGACAGACATACAGTGACCTATGGAAGAAAGTACGTGAGGCTGGAGACAAAGACCTGCCAAAGACCCAATACGAGGTATTGCAGAAGATTGTGAAGAAAGCAACGAAGGAGAAAGCCTACGGACAATTGTTGGAGGCTGAACTCGCCAGTGCTCAGGCGATGACATCCATTGCTCCCGACTCGCTGAAGCCTGCGATGGAACGTATCAGTCAGCATGCTGAGGAGACAACGGATGTGGTGTTGAAGACCATCTACCAGACGGTGCTCTACAAGGTATACAACAACAATATCATGATGTTTGTGACACCCGGCAAGGGTGCCAGCGAACCGGCATACAAGAAGCCGGAACTGACGGAAGATCTTTGCCGGAAACTTGCCCAAGTGAAGGACAAGACCTACGATCCCTTCGTGAAAGAAGGGGCTGATAGTAAGATCTTCGACCACGACATGCTCAGTGTGGTGGGATATGAACTGGACGACTACGAACCCCTGTATCAATACTATCAGAAGGCAGGCAACCGGGCTGCGACTTGTGTGGTGGCTGCCAAGGTGTACGAATGGGATGCGGGGCATGCCGACAAACTGGACTCATTGATGGAACTCTATGGCGACCTGCCTGAGGCCGGTGAACTGGCTCTGGTCCGTTATCGTCTCACCAAAAGGGATGTGACGGCAGAAGAGAAGGTACGTTATATCGACAATGCCCTGAAACGCTGGGGCGGGTGGAAACGCATGAACACTCTTCGTAATGAGAAAAGCAGTCTTATCAACTCCCAGTACCGTGTGGCCTACGACCTTCAGGTGAACCAGCCGATGCAGGAGATGCAGATCAAGTTGGAAGAGTTGCGCAACGTGTCTTCGGTGCTGATGAAGGTTTATAAGGTGAAGGCCGATGGCGATATCAATATCCGTCCGAACTATGAAGAGGGTTATAAGAAGATCAAACCCCTGTTGAGTGAGACCTCTGTGAAGGTGGAACGTGTCTATACAGGCAAGCAGCCTTACGACATCTTCAAGGACTCCCTGACGCTCGAAGGGCTGCCCGTGGGCGTCTATATGCTGGAGTTCTCCACGAATCCCTCTACAGAGACTATCCGTCAACTCTATTTCGTGACGGATGTCTATACGATGGCAGAGAGTCTGCCTGATAAGACGACCCGTTATGTGGTGGTCAGTGCCACCACAGGTCAACCCATTGCCAATGCCCATCTGCGAATCGAGGAGTACGTATCCTATAATAAGTACGACACCTCGAATGTGCGGACGGATGCCAACGGAGAGTATCTCTACAAGAGCAAGCACAACGGACGTTGCGAGGTGTTTGCCTATACCGACGACGACAAGGCCTGTCCGGAGATGAATGTCGCCAACCGATACAGGTATTCTGAAGACAACTATAATCCGGAGCGTACGGATGTGTTTACCGACAGGGCCATCTACCGTCCTGGACAGACGGTACACGCAGCAGCGATGATGTATAAGGTGATAGACGGCTATAAGCACGATGTCATCCAAGGGAGGCTGTTGACATTCTCTCTGCTCGACGCCAACAGGAAAGAGGTGAAGAAAGAGACGGCCCGGACGGATGCATACGGTGTGTGTGCCGTCGATTTCACGTTGCCTTCCACAGGACTGACGGGAGGGTACAGTATCCGGGTGAACAACCAAACTGTCTATTTCAGAGTCGAGGAATACAAGCGTCCTACCTTCAAGGTGGAGTTCCCTGATGTGAAGCAGCACTACGAGGCAGGTGACACGGTGGAGGTTCGAGGCAAAGCCCTTACATACGCCGGCGTCCCCGTTCAGGGAGCCGAAGTGGAATATCGGGTAGAGCGCAGGGTGGCCTTCTGGTGGTGGCAGTCTATGCGCTACTATGATATGGGGGTTATTGGCATAGGAAGTAATAACGAAGAGGTGTTCAGCGGGGAGACTGTGACAGAGGCTGACGGTTCCTTCGTCGTGAAGATGCCGATGATTATCCCGGAGAGTGAGCATCCGTTGTTCTTCAACTTTGTTGTGGTAGCAGATGTGACGGATACGGCTGGTGAGTCCCACACGGAACAGTTCTCGTTGCCGTTGGGTAACCGTAAGACAGCACTGAGTGTCGATCTTGATGATAAGGTGCTGTTGGAGAAGAATCCCACGATGACCTTCCATCTGCGTAATGCCGCAGGCAAGGATATCGATGCCAGTGTGAAATACAGGATAGATGACAATCGAAGGTGGTGGGATTGGCCGACGCAGAAGAAGATTGAACTGTCAGAAATGCGCCTGAAGAGCGGTAAGCATACCGTAGAGGCAATCTGCGAAGGCGACACATTGAAGCAGGACTTCGTGGTGTTCTCCGTAGAAGATACTAAGCCAGCCACAGAGACCGACGACTGGATATGGGTATCGCATATGCAGTTCCCGGAAGACGGGACGCCTGTCACCGTTCAGGTGGGCTCGTCAGACAAGGATGTGCATATCGTCTACAGTATTGTCGCCAATGACAAGATCATAGAGACGGGGGCTGTGGATAAGTCCAACGAACTCATCAACCGCAAGTTCATCTATAAAGAGGAATATGATGATGGCGTTACCATTAACTTTGCCTGGGTGAAGAATGGCAAGTGCTACCACCATGAGGAGAATATCACCCGTCCGATGCCCTTCAAGCAACTCAAACTGGAGTGGAGCACCTTCCGTGACCGTCTGACACCGGGACAGGAGGAAGAGTGGACCCTCACCGTGAAGCATGTTGACGGCACACCTGCCGATGCCATGCTGATGGCAACGCTCTACGACCAGAGTCTGGATCAGTTGTCGAAGCACCAATGGCGCTTCTTCCCTTATATCCAACTTAGGCTGCCGTCCGTGCAGTGGTCTTTCCCAACCCGTTACGGTGTCTCGATAATGGGTGCTCATGCTTGGACACGACTGTCAGACAAGGATTTCATACCGAGTCATTTCGACGGGGATGTGTTCCCGTCATGGCACAGTGTCGGCTATGTCGGTATCAATAGTAAAAGACGGGTGCGTGGGGCCGCCGTTCTGGAATCCCGTGCTATGGGAGCTGGACTGCCTATAGTGGAGGAGATGGCTGTCCTCGATGAGGCTGCTGTCGCGAAAGTGGCTACAGTCGAGAGTCCCTCGATGCAAAATGCTGTCACGGGTATAGACTCGGGTGTCGAGGAGACCCGTATTGCTGGATCGGATATGGTTCGTCAGGACATGGAGGAAAAGGAACCACCCGTGCAGATCCGAGAGAACCTCAACGAGACCGCCTTCTTCTATCCCCAACTGACGACGGATGCGGAGGGTAGAGTAGCGGTGAAGTTCACGTTGCCGGAGAGTCTCACCACCTGGCGTTTCATGGGTTTTGCCCATACGAAGGATATGTACTACGGTATGCTCGAAGGCAGTGCCGTGGCCCAGAAGGAGGTGATGATTCAACCCAATATGCCACGCTTCATCCGTGAGGGTGACGAGGCTACCATCACGGCACGTATCTTCAATACCAGTGATCACGACATCAGTGGCAAGGCCACCCTTCGACTCATCAATCCAGAGACCGATGCAGTGGTCTATGAACAGACAGAGCCGTTTGCACTGGGTGCAGGTGCCACTACCACGGCCTCGTTCCGTATGTCCTTCGATAAGGCTCCTTCATCATTGCTTATTTGTCAAGTCACGGCAAGAGGTGAGGGCTTCAGCGATGGTGAACAGCATTATCTGCCGTTGTTGCCTGCTACGGAACGCGTCCTCGTCACCGTGCCTTTCACCCAGATAGAACCCGGTACGAAGACCATCGACCTGTCACAGTTGATTCCTGTCGACGGTACGAACGGTAAACTGACGATGGAATACACCAATAATCCGGCTTGGCTGATGATCCAGACACTGCCGTATATCGGCAAGCCCATCGACGATGATGTCATTTCGCAGGCCACCTCTTATTATGCCAATAGTATCGGACAGTACCTCATCGACCAGAACCCGAAGGCAAAGACCGCCTTTGAACTCTGGCAGCAGGAGAAGGGTGATGAGACCTCGCTGATGAGTGCCTTGGAGAAGAATCAGGACTTGAAGGAATTGGTTCTCAGTGAGACACCTTGGGTGCTGGATGCCGATGGAGAGGCGGAACAGAAGCAGCGTCTGGCAGACTTCTTCGATACGAACACGATGCAGCAGCGCCTCTCATCTGCCCTCGACAAGATGAGGAAACTCCAACAGACCGAAGGCAGTTGGTCTTGGTGGCCTGATATGCCTGGCTCCTTCTATATGACAGTGGCCGTCTCTGAGATGTTGGTTCGTCTGAATGCCCTCACCGGCACGAAACCGCAGACCAATGAGATGCTAAACGGTGCCTTTAGGTTCATGGGCAATGAGGTGGTCGATATGGTGAAGGAGATGAAGAAACAGGCGAAGAAGGGTTATAAGCCCGGCTTCCCGAGTCTGAAAACCCTGCAATGGCTCTATCTCTGTACCCTCGACGGACGTACGTTGCCTTCGGATGTGCAGGCTGCCAACGACTACCTGATGCCGTTGTTGAAAAAAGAGATCAAGAATCAGAGCATCTACGAGAAGGCCCTGACAGCCATCATCCTCTCGAAGACCGAACCGAAACGCTCTTTGGAATATGTGAAGAGTCTGAAGGAGTACACCGTCTACCGCGAGGAGATGGGACGCTATTACGACACCCCACGTGCCGGCTACTCCTGGTGCGACTATAAGATTCCCACACAGACAATGGTCATCGAGGCCTTGCAGCGTCTGACGCCTGATGACCAGCAGACCATCCAGGAGATGCAGCGCTGGCTCTTGCAGTCGAAGCGTACACAGGTCTGGGATACCCCCATCAACAGTGTGAATGCCGTCTATGCCTTCCTCAATGGCACCCCGTTGCTGTTAAGTGCCGACAATGCCACCATCACCGTCGATGCCAAGCCTCTGGAGATGCCGAAGACCACCGCTGCCATTGGTTATGTGAAGGCGCCGGTGCCTGTAGAGAGCAAGACACTGACAGTGGATAAGACCTCCGATGGCACATCGTGGGGAGCTGTCTATGCACAGTTCACACAGCCCACGAAGTCCGTCGCCGACCAGTCTTCAGGTCTGAAAGTGACTCGTGAAATCGTGACAAACGGTAATGCGCCTCTCTCTGTGGGCGACCGTGTCACCATTCGCATCACCATCGAGGCAGACCGTGACTACGACTTCGTACAGGTGGTAGACAAGCGTGCTGCCTGTCTGGAACCCGTCAAGCAGATGAGTGGCTATTACAGAGGATCCTATTGTACGCCACGCGACTATTCCACGAACTATTACTTCGATATGATGTCGAAGGGTACGCACGTCATCGAGAATGAATATTTCATCGATCGTCCCGGTGTCTATGAGACTGGTACCTGTACCGTCCAGTGTGCCTACGCTCCGGAGTTCCACGGCACCACTCACTCGTTGACACTCGAAGTGAAAAGTGAGAAGTGAAAAGTGAAAAATTTGCTACCGCAATATAAATGATATGAAACGAATGAAGAATATGAAATGGCAGTGGATGTTGAGGATGATAGTGATACTTATCACTTATCACTTTTCACTTCTCACTTCTCTGTCCCAGACCTTAGAGGTGACGCAGACCAAGGTGAATGCCGGTCGTACGGGATTCCAGCAGCCCATCACGGCTACCTTCGAACTCCGCAACAAAGGCCGTCGGAAACTCATTATCGAGAGCGTGAAGCCCGACTGCGGCTGTACGGCTGTGGAGTACCCCAAGGAGGTGGACGCAGGCGATAAGTTCAACATCAGGATGACATACGATGCCAAGATGTTGGGTCATTTCCAGAAGATGGTTGCCGTTGTCAGTAACGGTTCCCAGAAACCCGTCTATCTGACGATGCGAGGTGTTGTGGTACCGGAGGTGCTTGACTATACCGGTAACTATCCCCTCACGATGGGTGACATGCTCTACGATAATAATGTCCTGGAGTTTGATGATGTCAACAAGGGCGACACGCCAATGCAGGAGATCCATGTGATGAACAACGGTGAGAAACCTATGCAACCCCATCTGATGCATCTGCCGCCGTACCTCTCCGCCACCACGAAGCCCGAGATTCTGGAACCCGGCAAGGGTGGTACTATCTCTATCACCCTGAACTCCGACAAGTTGCGTGATTTCGGTCTGACACAGACCTCCGTTTATTTAGGCAGACGCTTGGGTGAGAAGGTGAGCAAGGATAGTGAGATACCTGTCTCTGTAGTATTGCTGCCCCATCTGCAGGACTACGACGAGTTCAGTAAGGGTCTCGCCCCGCAACTCCAGATGTCTTCCACCGATATCGACTTCACCGACTTCGGCGGCAAGAAAAAGAAGACGGTAGAGATGTTGCTTTCCAATACGGGCAAGACCACATTGAAGATATCCTCTATGCAACTCTTCACGGAAGGTCTGAAGGTGACGTTAGGCAAACAGGAACTGGAGCCAGGGCTGTCCACGACATTGAAGGTGACGGGTTATGCCGAAGACCTCCAGAAACTGCGCACCAAACCCCGTATCCTCATGATTACCAACGATCCCGACCACGCCAAGGTGGTGATTAATATCAAAGTAAATAGTGAAAAGTGAATAGTGAATAATGGAACATCCTGAGAATAGTTCAGAATATGCAGGCCTGCAGGTCAACAGCGGTGTCAAGCAGCCACCGATTGTCAACCCTTACCTGAAGCGTAACCGTCGCCGTGAACTCACGGCGGCAGAGATGGTGGAGGGCATCCTCAAGGGCGATGTCACCGTTCTCTCGCAGGCCGTGACCCTTATCGAGAGTGTCAACCCCGACCATCAGGCGAAGGCGCAGGAGGTCATCAACAAGTGTCTGCCCTATAGTGGCAACTCCGTCCGAGTGGGTATCAGTGGTGTGCCTGGAGCGGGTAAGTCCACGAGTATCGACGAGTTCGGTATCCACGTACTCAAGGAGAAAGGCGGCAAACTTGCTGTCCTCGCCATCGACCCCTCGTCGGAACGTACCAAGGGCAGCATCCTCGGCGATAAGACACGTATGGAGAAACTGGCCCTGCATCCTGACTCCTTCATCCGTCCTAGTCCCTCGGCAGGTTCGTTGGGGGGTGTGGCCCGCAAGACCCGTGAGACCATCATCCTCTGTGAGGCCGCAGGCTTCGACAAGATCTTCGTCGAGACGGTGGGTGTCGGACAGAGCGAGACGGCCTGTCATTCGATGGTGGACTTCTTCCTGCTCATCCAGGTGGCAGGGACTGGTGATGAACTCCAAGGCATCAAGCGCGGTATTATGGAGATCAGCGACGGCATTGTCATCAACAAATGCGATGGCGACAATGTGGACCGTTGTCAGATGGCAGCGACGAACTTCCGCAATGCCCTCCATTTCTTCCCGATGCCCGACAGCGGCTGGAGTCCGAGGGTGCTCTGCTACAGCGGTTTTTATGGGACGGGTGTGAAGGAGATATGGGACATGATCTATGAGTATATCGACTTCGTGAAGGCTAACGGCTACTTTGACTACCGGCGTAACGAACAGTCGAAGTACTGGATGTACGAGAGTATCAACGAACATCTGCGCCTCAACTTCTATAACAATCCTCTCATCAAGGCACAACTCCAGCCCGCAGAGCAGACCGTCCTCGCTGGCCAGAAGACCTCCTTTGTCGCCGCCCAAGACCTCCTCGATATGTATTTTGACTTATTAAAGAAATCTGTGTAATCTGTGGCTATGATTCAGATTGAAATAGATAACGGCAGTGGTTTCTGCTTCGGGGTGACCACCGCCATCAATAAGGCCGAGGAAGAGTTGGCTCATGGCGGTACGTTGTATTGCCTCGGTGATATCGTACACAACGGCATGGAGTGTGAGCGTCTCCGTGAGATGGGACTCATCACCATCAATCACGATGATCTCCGCGAACTCCACGATGTAAAGGTGCTCCTGCGGGCCCACGGTGAGCCGCCAGAGACCTACGAACTGGCGCGTCGCAACAACATCGAGATTATCGACGCCACCTGTCCGGTGGTGCTCCAACTCCAGAAGCGCATCAAGCAACAGTACACTTCTCAACTCCCCTCTACCGGGGAGGAGGAACCAGGGGTGGAGACACGCCCCTCCCAAATTGTGATTTTCGGCAAGAAAGGTCACGCAGAGGTTCTCGGCCTTGTCGGACAGACCCATTCCAGTGCCATTGTCATCGAGAATTTCGACGAGGTGAAGAAACTCGACTTCTCTAAAGACATCTACCTCTACAGTCAGACCACGAAGTCGCTCGACGAGTTCCACCGTATCATCGACTACATCCAGTCGCATATCTCTCCGGAGGCTACCTTCAAGAGTTTCGACACCATCTGTCGTTCCGTCGCCAACCGCATGCCGAACATCTCCCAGTTTGCCACCCGCCACGACCTCATTCTCTTCGTCTGCGGACGCAAGAGCAGTAATGGTAAGGTGCTCTTCAACGAGTGTCTGCGCGTCAACCCTAACACCCACCTGATTGAAGACCCAGGTGAGATTCAACCCGAGTGGTTGGAGGGCATCCAGACAGTAGGCATCTGTGGTGCCACCTCTACCCCCAAATGGCTCATGGAACAGTGCCGCGATACCATCCAGAAGATGCAACAATAAAATCGGGATTCCCATATGGGGAACCCCGATCTTTTATCGATTCATCACTTTACCAGATTCTGGGTACATGTACCAGTTCTTGAAAGTAGGATTCTTTATGTCGTGTGCCCAGTCAGCAAATTGCGGGTAGGCATTGGTGATGCAGGTGGCCTCTGTAGGCCACTGCCATTTGCAGGGGATGACAACGCCGTGCGGGTCCTGGCCCTTTTTGGGAATGCTGATGGCATAGTAATCGCTTTCATAGATGCCCTGCATATCTGCTGTAACCCTGGCACCGAGGATGAACGAACAGGTCTGGAAGTTGAACCTATTTTATTGTATATGAGCAACAAATCATAAAAAATTAAGATTTATTTTCTAAATCGTAGGGTTTCCTCTAAGTAGGAGAATGTTTAAAGAACGTTAGAAAAGTTTCTCAATTTGTTAACCGGACTTAAATTGTATCCGAATTGTATTTCATTTTTGCCTATTTTGTTGTGATACACCTTTTTTTATGTATATTTGCGAAGATTTTATAACCTTTTTTCTTCAACATAAAAATTATAAGTGATGAGAAGACTAACCAGTACATTAATGATCCTCCTGTTGTTGACATTGACGACGACAGCACAAGACTTCCAACTCTACTATGCCAAGAATGTCACCGACGTGACGGTATTTGACGATATGACAGAGATGGCCAAGCAACTGTCTTGGCGTCAGGTCACTCACGGTTCCATTGACGGCAACCTGGACGATGTCACCAAGGTGAAGGAGATGCTGGCCTCGACGCGTATGAAGGGGCTGGAAGACCAACAGTTGTTCTGGAAGATGCGTGATGAGATGCTGTTGTGCTTCCGCATCGACGACATGCAGTCGAACGGCGGCAGTTTCTGCGTGGAGGTGGACTACGGCAAAGACAATGATGGCAATGACATGCTTCAGACGCTGAACACCAGCAAGTATTTCTTTGCCAACATGCCGTTGGCCTGTGACTCGGTGACCATCAACGTGTGGCGCAGGAAGGATCCGACGCAGCGCATCCAGTTCCGTTACTGGGTGTACGACTGGGACGACGATGACGTTTACATCTTCCAACTTGACCAGAAGCGCCAGGCGACGGGTGACACTTATAAGATGGAGTATATTACGTCTTACATGGACGAGGAAGGTGAGGTACACTCTGAGTCGACCGTCCTGGAGTTGAAGGAGACGAAGTTCCAGAGTTTCTACGTGCCGAAGGGTCATTCGCTGACTGACATCTACTTCCTGACGGGCAATGACCAGGAGGGTGACGTCAAACTCCAGTTGGACATGAGCGACATCC
Source organism: uncultured Prevotellaceae bacterium (assembly GCA_902784565.1). Taxonomy (GTDB): domain Bacteria; phylum Bacteroidota; class Bacteroidia; order Bacteroidales; family Bacteroidaceae; genus Prevotella. The sequence goes on along the minus strand of CACZVE010000013.1, from coordinate 18,618 downwards.
ATCCAAACATTGACATTGACAATCAGTTGGAGGTTCCGAACCTCTCGACGAAGTTCAATCTGGCCAAGCACGAGAACCGTGAACTGATGAACTTCAACTGGATAGGCACGGGTTTGTTCGAGAAGTACGACACGCTGTTTATCAAGTTGTTCAACGAGAGAGGTAAGGAGGTGAAGGATGCCGAGATGCATGTACACCGTGTGGACGAACAAGGCAATCTGGTTCCCGACCAGACGTTGAAATACTTAGGCTACGACAGCGACGACGATTACCATAAGGTACTGACCTACGGCCATCCAGCCTACGTGGAGATCCTGACCGACGGCTACCTGCCGCTGGTCTATCGCTACAAGGGTGCCGCCGACCGCACCTCGCGTGTGGTCAGTGCCGACCTCTGTTCGGCCCGTATTACCCTGCGTCCCGGCGATGCCGACGACGGTGGCATTGCTGTCAGCAATCAGTTCTTCCGATACCTGGAGGATCAGACCATCGCAGTCATGCGCGGTGATGTGGCTTACGACATTGTAACCTTGAAGGAGGAGGACATCTCCGGCAAACTGCCTTCTGAGAAGGTTGTCTTTGCCGACGACGGCGGCAACAACTACCCCAAGTTGTTGGACAATAAGCCCGTTGAGCATTTGGCGCATTTCGAGGTGGTGTTCTCTTCTCCCAAGGGGGGCAGCAGTCCGCAGTGCAACATGACAGCGACTGAGACGGTGAGTCAGCAGACCCATGAGGTCGAGGCCTTGGAGACGCGTGTGGTGGCTGCTAATGAGTTTACCAACTTCAGCCGTGACTACTATTTTGTACGCTATGATGTGGGCAATGCTCTGCCTTACAACCAGGAGTGCCGCTTGACGCTGAATACGCCGACGGCATCGTACGACCAGTTCCCTTCATTCACCAACGTTCAGGATGACCCGGAGAAGCGTAAGAAGGAAACCGAAGATGATGCCGAGAAAAACCTCTCGCCGGATATAAGCCGCGAGGCTGTGGCTGGTCCTATGGCTGATTTTGACCTCGGTATACAAATACCCACAGATTTCAAATTTACGATTCCTGGTGGTATTGTTGTCAAGACAGGTTCAATCTGGAACTTCAGGAAGCAGACGCTTGACACGTACGCCAATATCTACCTTGGCAAAAACATGGATAAAGACGAAAAAACCGAACAAAAATATGATGATGCCCGTAAAAACGCCAAGGAGGTAGCGAACTGGCGCTACAATGAATTCGAGTCTGAGGGCACAGGTAAAGAAAAGAAAGCAACCGCTGTGACCGTTGCTGATCCCAAGATCAAATTCGAGGACTGGGTCATCGATGAGATGGAAAGCATCTTCGCCGTATCGGGCGTTCATGTAGGATGGTATGTTGGTGGCGGTGGCAAAATTGCTTTGTCGATGCCTCTGACTAACTTGATAGGCGACTATATCCCGGTGGTTCCCCAACCCCTCAAAACGCAACTTAACGAGATCTCTGGTTTCATTGAGGGCGGTTGGGGCATCTTCTGGACTCCGACGAATATGACGGGGGCATTCAAGAAAGTTAACGACATGCTGGAGAAATTGCCCATCCCATTCAAGTGTAAGTTGGATATTGGTGCAGTGGTCGACATAAATGGCCGTGTGGACTTCGGCGTCAAGTCATACGGCAAGGCGGACAAGTTTGAGTGGAGTACCGAAGATAAGGGGGTCTTTGCCAACCTGACGATTACGGGACGTGCTGGAGCCTGGCTTGGCGTCATCACTCCTCAGTGCCCATTAGCCAATCTCGAAGCCGGTTTACGCGCCGGTTTTAAAGCTCAGTTCGCGGCCGGAGTGATGATTCCTTTCTGTAGCGAACCGACCCAATTTGGTCTTCGACTGATGGGCTGTGCCGGTGCTGAAGCCTATGTGACGCTTCGCTCTTGCTTCTTTGATTTTAGCGGTCGCGCGGCATTGCGTGCAGGAAAAGAGTTCCTGTATCCCGATGATAACTCAAACCCGTTCCATCGCAAGTTCCCGTACTGGCTACCTGACCCAGACTCCTCCCGGTCACTCATCGGCAAGAAGTTCAAGCCGGCGCCTACACTTGAGCCCACCAGCCTTGGTCAGCCCTTGCTGAACAATGTGTTCTACGACGCCAACCCGCACTTCCTGAGCAGCAATCGCGTGGTGTTCAACGACCTGGGCAGTGCTGATGACTATAACGACGACCATGTGGCGATGGCCACTTTGCCTGACGATGCCTCAGTCCAGAGCGGTTCCGCTGCTCTGAACGACGTGGTCAGCACGGAATCTCTCTCCGTTCCCGGTACCCAGGCTCGTCAGCACATGCGTTCGAAGCGTGGGGACCATGAGATTGTGGTCTACACTCAGACCGCTCAGCAGGTAGACAATAGTGCCGTGACCGACGATACGGCCATTGAACTTGACAACCTCATGCATGAGCATTTTCAGATTAAAGCCTCCATCCGTCAGTCTGACGGAACGTGGCATCAGACAGAGGTGACCGCCGACGACGGTTTCATCGATCAGAATCCTGCCGTCACCATCCAGGACGACGGCAAGGCTGCCGTCATCTATGAGCATGGCGCACAGGACTCGCAAAACGGTCAACCAGGTGAAAACAACACCGTGGGCACGCTTGTCGGTCAACTGATGATGCGCACCTATACACCCGATGCCGGTTGGAGCAGTCCTACTGCCCTGTGGGACATTAACGCCACGAAACGGCCCATTCAGTACGATTTGATTATGCGTAACGACACGGTACTGGTGGGTGCTATGCTCAATGATGCCAATGCCCCGATTGAGAGTTTCTCCGGTGCCTACCACATGCAATATGCCTCTGTGGCGCTGTCGACCATTGCCGGCAACCAGACGCAGCATACCGTGAAGTATGTCGATGATGACCTGCATCCCGTCGACTTCTTCATGAGTCGTGCGGGTCAACACGGTGTGGTGGCTATGATCTATGAGAAGCCCGACAGCACACGCGAGGTTTATTTCAAGACCGTCAATATGGACGGTTACATCGACGGTCTGGCCGGTGGCGACCTTGGCGTTGGCACGAGCAAGCCTTACAAGATTAAGATTATCAGTGACCGTTCTGCTGAGGACACCGACGACTTTGCCCTCCTGTGGACGGAGCAGAGCCATGTGGTACGCGATGCCGAGAACGGCAACGTGGGTCTGAAGGATCAACTCACCCTGCTGAACGCCACCCGCATCCACATGTCGGAATCGCCTGGCCTGACCTATCCGCTGACGGTTGGTGCTGAACGCGACAGTCTCATCATGACCGACTTCGACGGCTATCTCGACGATGCCCGCATCAGGGTCGTCTATACCCTGACGGATGCCGTCACCAGTGGTTCGGTCGTCATGGTGAACGAGAAGGAGTTCACCAACAGTTTCGAAAGTGACGTCACCTACAGCCGTGCCGCCCTCGACGGTAGCAGTGCCCTGCCCGTCAACGTATTTATCAGGAATACGGGCACGTCGGCCATCAAGGCCGCCAGTGTGACCATCAACGGCCAGTCCATCGACATTGCCGATAGTTTTGTGCTGCCTTTGACGGAGAAGACATTTGTCGTGCAGTACCCCATTCCCGACGATTTCGACGGCTACATCCAGAGCAGTGTGAGTGTGGAGTTTGACAATGTCTTCAAAGCCACCAGTCAGAAAGGATTCCGTGCCACCGCCCGCAACCTGCGGTTCCAGAGCCTCAAAATGCCGCGTAAGCGTGTGCTTGCCGGCGACATTGACTGCAACGTGGTCAGCCGCCATATAAAGGACGGTGTCAACACGTTTATCGTGGAAGTGATTGACCACTCTTCCCGTGGTCTGATTCCCGGCACAGGTGTAGAAGTGGGCATCTTCCCTCACCCCAGTGCCCTCGATTTGCTGAGCGAAGAGGCTCAGACGACAGTGCTCCCCAGTGACTTCCGTCGTGTCGGCGGTGTGCGCAAAGCCTATGCCGAGATTGTCATCCCGGGTGTCACCGAACCTATTGACGGCTATATCGTGCCCCATGTCGTTGATCTCGAGACTAACAATGCGGAAGAAAAGGGTGTTAACAACTTACACAGAGGCAATCATGTCTCTTATGTGACTCTGCTTCCCAGTGACACACCCACCAGCATCACCCATCCCGTTGTGAACCTTCCTGAAGACCACCGTGTCAGTGTCACAGCCCAGGATGACGGCGTGCTGCTCAACGGTCTGTCGTCCGGCGATGAGGTGCGTGTGTTCAGCAATGCCGGCTGGGCCGTCTATCTGGGCCATGCCTCCAGTACGTCGCACTTTGTTCCCCTGCGCCGTCACGACGTGTACATCCTCAATGCCGGTGGCGAAGTGTTCAAGTTCAACTATTAATAGGAAACGACAAAACAAACTCAATGATATTGGCTATGAAGATAAAGAAGATGTATAAATGGCTGATGGTCCTTGTGGCCGTCATGGGGCCGTTGTCGGCAGAGGCAATCGACGGTTTCCAAGGTAATACGTGGTATGACTACCGCGACGAGTCGTTCAGTGTGGAGGACAAGGGCAGCCTTGCCGACCCCATCGTCATCACCACCCCTGAGCAACTGGCCCAGTTGTCGTACCTCGTCAACGAGACCGACAATACTTTCGCAGGCAAAGTAGTGGTGTTGGGTGCCGACATTGACCTGAGCGGTTCTGCCTACGGTGACGAGCCCGTCCAGTGGATTCCCATCGGCAAGAATGCTTCCCACAGTTTCCAGGGTGTATTCATAGGAACGGATCCCAATCAGGATGGTTGGAAACAGAGTACACACAAGATTTCCAACATCTATATAAATGCCAAAATACCTATTACAAAAGAATACAATAAATATCTCTACAAGTACGGGTTGTTTGGCTATTGTTGCGGCTTCTTAGGCTATATGAGGCTGGATGGTGTTGAAATCAGTGCCCGAAGTGAAAATCCATCGTATGAAGCGTATGACGGATATGTCGGCGCACTTTGCGGCTACCAAACAGGAACCGTCGTCACGGCTGTTGATGAAGGCGAAAAGACTTTCCAGGTACCTGTCGGCATCTATGCCGTTTCGGTGACAAACGCCCACCTTGTTGCTGAGAATCTGTTGTCTATGGGCGGCATCGTGGGAATGAACGGTGCTTACGGTGTGTGCCACTCCACGTTCTCAGGCGTCATCGATGCCATCCCTGCAGTGTATTCTAATCTTCATGATGTTGGTGGTATTTGCGGCTTGTTAAAAAGAGACACCAAAGCCACACTCTTCGACTGTGCCGCTCAGGTCACGATCACGGGCTCTAACTACACAGGCGGTATTGTCGGTAGTGCCCAATCGGGTACTCGTATCGAGGCCTGTTCCTCCTCCGGCAGTCTTAGCAACGTCACTGTTGCCGGTGGCATCTGCGGTTCGCAGGAGAGCAGTGTACCTATCGTAGCCTGCACCAGTTCAGCCAACATTTCCGGAAAGAATTACGTTGGCGGCATTGTGGGTGACAGTAACGATAGCGGCTCATCTGGGCTTACATCAAAGATTAGTTATTGTGTCTATACCGGCCACGTCAATGGCACCAATGCCGAATATGGGGTAGGAGGCCTCTGTGGCGCCATGTTCTGGGATGACAATGCGTACATTGATCACTGTCTGTTCTTAGGCACCGTGGACGGATCATCGGCCTACGCCCCTAGTGGTATCCTTCTGGGGTACAACAAAGACCCTATGACTGTTATCACCAACTGTTATATTGACAAATCCATTTGCCCTCCTGGCAGGGTGGCAAGTGAATTGGAGACGCACTTCACCGTGAAGTGGCTGTTCACCCAGCAACTCACCACTGGTGACCAGTCGGATACGCCGCTCTTGGACATCGATGACACTCAAGACTACGGCATGTTGCTGCAGTCAGGTTTCTATCCGCGCGCGTATAGTAATAACGTGTGGCCTGCCATGTCGGAGTTTCAGGCCGACGGTTGCAGCGAGGCATGCAGAGCGTTATTCAGTGCTTACGACATGCTGCCCGACAACACCGTCAGTTTGGCCGATTCGTGGCTCTGCAGCGTTCCTGTTGTCATCCAAAAGGGCGACTGTGCCATGGACTTCGTGTCGACAGCCGAGACGAAGCGGGCCACAGCCAGTGTGACACTGAGCGACGACAGCCGTTTGCGTCTGACCAGCGACTGCATCATTCCTGAGGCGTCGTGCATTGAGGTCGACGAAGCCACCGTCAAAGCCCATTCTGTAGGCCAGTGTGTACTTGACCTCAGCAGTACGGCTGAGATGGATGCCACCTTCTGTCGTCCCTACAGTGTGCAGGGTCATAAGTCCTTCCCCCTGAACGTTGTCTATGGCGAGGTGTGGGACGGTTCTATCGCCACGGCCTGTGCCGGCGGTACGGGTGTGGCCGAGGACCCGTATATTATCAAGAATGGTGCCCAGTTGGCCTATGCCGTACTCAATAACCAACAGGGAGCGTTCTATGAGCAGATCTGTGATATCACGCTCTTTGAAAACCGCCACTCCGAGGCAACTCCCACAAACAGCAATGACAATGTTTGGTTTAATAACTGGCCGGAGACGACGGCAACGTGGCAAGCCAGTTATGACGGTAAGGGTCATTTCGTAAAAGGTGGTTATATATCCTATGAGGGTCTGGGGCTCTTCGGTAACATTGACGCCAACGGCAGCGTGGCAAATCTGGGCATCGTGGATACCCATGCCTCGATGAATAGTGGACTGTTTGCAGGCAGGATGGACGGTACCATCACCAACTGCATCGCACAGGGTACGGTAGGCAGGTTGCACGACGATGACAACTATTATATGGCGTCTGCCGGCGGTATCTGCTCTCTGGTAGGTCCGACGAATGCCGACGCCCTCATCGAGGACTGCATAGCGGCCGTCTATACTGTCTCATGGTCTTTTGCTGACTTTACATCCTTTGTGAGTCTCTCCGATGCCAATAAGGGCAAGGTCAGCAACTGTCTGACGGTGGTTCCCATGACTCACCAGGACAAGGAATTCAAGAACAGCGGCATCACCGCTTCAGGCAAGAGTTACATCAAGGACTGTTACTGGTTGAAAGGCTATGAAGAAGCCAACAGCGGTCAGACGCTCGACGAGATAGGCAACGCACTCAGCAGCCGTGACCGTTGGGAGTGGACACCCGGCTACTTCCCCACATTGAAGACCTTTGCCAAGAGCGATATGGCCCAACTGCTGATGGTGCCCTTCCGTACCGACATCGACTATGTCTATGACGACGCCACAGAGTCGTCCGACAACTACCTGTACGGTTTTGGCCGCCAGATACCTTTCGAGCCTGGAGCAGCCACATGGACAAGTACTGACGACGAAGATAACGATTATATGGAGAGCGATGCTGACATGGGCATTGTCGTACCAGTCTCAGCGAGTTTCGATCCTTACGACTACAAACCTGATACGAAAGCAAGGATACTGGGTGGCCTACAGTTCATGATTGGCACGTTGGGTACGGCCAAACACTACATCCCTATGCGGCCCAGCAAGGGAGCCGTAACCCCCGGCATCACCTTTGTCGACGATAATGCCCGTCAGGCCTGTCTCGCCGCCTTTAACACCGACGACGATGCAGAGCACCTCTCACTGGCTGAGTTGAAGGCCGTCACCACCGAGCAGACGCTCACCGCCTTCCAGACCGCCACGGGCCGTAAGATAAAGCAGTTCCCCGAGTTCCGCTACTTCAAGAGCGTGAGCGAACTCACCACCCAACTCAACGGACTGAGCAGTCTCGAGTCGGTCGGCCTGCCCTACGCCTTGCAGACCATCGGTACCGAGGCCTTCAAGGACTGCGACAAACTCACGACGGTCACTTTACCGTCGAAGGTCACCGCTGTCAAGGGCGGCGCGTTCTATGGCTCGTCAGTAGAAGACATCGCCGTCGACCCGCTCAACGGGACTTTCACCTCACGTGACGGCGTGCTGTTTACCAAGAAGAATGTCCTCACGGCATACCCCAATGGTCGTACCGACACTGAGGCTACCATCACCGGTACGGTGAAACGCATCGCCTCGGGGGCATTCTACAAGGTGCCCAACCTCAGTCAACTCTACTTCGAGACCAACGACTACACCACCGTGCCCGAACTGGCCGATGGCGCCCTCGTCACCGATGACGGTTCCCAGATGGACGTCTATGTCAGTGACGCCACCACCGACCATACGTTGCTGACCGAATACCAGGAGGAAGAGTCGTGGCAGCCCTATATCTCGGCCGGGAAGTTACACCAGTATTTCCCGTTGCGGGTGCCTGACGGCGTCACCACCGTCTTCGAAGGTCAGAAGCGCTATGTCGGTACCTTCTACATTGGTTTCCCCACCCAGTTGCCTGACGAACTTATTCCCTGCGTGGTCAACGACCTCGACGAGGACAACTATAAGGCCTACTATTATGAGAAGAGCCGTCTGGTGCCTGCCATCCAGCCTGTCGTCGTGCTTGCCGACCAGCCGGGACTCTACCGTCTGACACCCGTCGAGGGTGAGGTGGAGCGCTGGCCCGTCTACCAGAACTGGCTCGTCGGTGTTGAGCGCGATCCCCTGCCCGTCAATCAGGGCTCGTCGGCACAGGGCAGTATCATGACCCCGCAGATGAACGAGGAGGGACAGTTTAGTTTCCTCTTCGAGACAGGCAAGGAGATAGCACCCTACCACTGCTATCTGGGCTACAACACCATCGACAAGGATCCTGCCATTGCCGCCAATGCGCACTACGACATGGTGTACTCTCTTGAGGAGAGCGGCACGGTGACCGTCGATGACATGACCTTCACCGTCAACAGTCTGTTGCCGGGCAACCGTGCCTTCGGTGTGCTGACCAAGTACGAAGGCGACGGCGGTCAGGTCACTGTTCCTGCCATGGTCAGCGCCACGGTCGGTGGCGTTGAGAAGGATGTCAACGTGACGCAGATTGCCTCCGGTGCCTTCAGTTACGCCCAGGGTACCATCATGGGTGTCGACCTGACAGCCCTCGACGACCTGGAGCCCATCAGCAGCGACCGCAGCGGCGAGGATAATCCGCTGAGCGGCATCGATGAGCGTGCGATGGTCTATCTGCCCGAAGCGAAAGCCCCCGCCGCCAGAAACACCGTCCTGGGCGAGAACTGCTCTGAACTGCAACTCACCGAATCCTGGGACTTCTGTCCGCCATACGATTTCCATGCCGACAAGGCTGACTACGACCGCGTACTCTCTGCTATCGATAATGGTGATGGCACATGGAAGAGCATGGCATACACCATTTGCCTGCCATACCAGATAGACCTCTTTAATCAAGACGATCGGAATCAGGTGAAATCTTATAATCTTATTGTTGCCGACAAGGAACAGAAGCAACTCATCTTTACCAATGTTTCAAGCATGATACCCGCTGGTCAACCAACTGTTATAGTGGTCAACCACGGAAATGCCGATCTCTCTGCCAAGGACGTTACTATCAATACTATGCCATATATGGAAAAAGTCTATGCCTCCGTTGACGACTATAAGAAGGCGGGTGACAACCATGTAGGTTACTGGATGGGAACCTTCAGTTTCATCAGTAATGACGAATGTACCGAGAAGAATATCTATATGCAGCAGAGTACAGGTAAGTTCAGGCTTGCACAGAACCATGAGGAGAAATACCGCGTGATGTATTTGAATCCATTCCGCTGTTATTTCCTGCCCGTAGAACCTTATGGTTTCGAATTCTTCCAATCGATGTATATGGCAATGGGGCTGAGTGCAGGCGAGGACGGTTTGAAATTGAAAGAATTCCCCGCTGATGCCTTCGACGGTGAAGAGATCGACGACGAAACGACGGGTATTGCTCCCACCGTTGTCACCATCGACCGTGACGGCACGCACCGTTACTTCGACTTGCAGGGCCGACAATTGAAGACGAAGCCCCACAAGGGTGTCTATATAGATAATGGTAGATTAATGATTAACAAATAACACAATAGCAATGAAGGAGAAGAAACATTATCAGAAGCCCGCTATGCGCGAGTTCATATTAAGTCACACACCCCGTCTATTCGTTGGCAGCAGCCCAGAGCCAGGAACTTACATTCCCAGCCTGACCAATAACGAGGACATGAATCAATTAGCGTAAGATCGTTCGGTTGAAGGGATTCAAAGAAAGGAAAAGTCCAATTGGACTTTTCCTTTCTTTATTCAGAATTCTACACCTGTTATTTGATCAGAAATGATCCGCAGAACCGCGGTGTTCGTTAATCCGTTGGGAACTTCAGGATCTGCCAGGGCCCGGCGATGTCGAAGCGCGTGCTCCACTCAGCCAGTTCGTAGCCCAGGATCTCGACCTTGGCTCCGGCCCAGGCCTGCAGCGTCATGTTCACCTCTCCGCTCCAGTCCACGCCGTCGGGACTGATCAGAAGGTCTGCCTTGGCACCGAGACGCGGTCCGATACCCAACTCCGGTCCTGCCACGCCGTAGATCTTGGCGGCTGCCGTTAGGAAGAAGCCGACGCCGGCCTCTGCCGAGAACGACAATTCGGGACGTGCGAAGATAAACTCATTCTCTTTCTCCTCAAACTCTTTGATGGTGCCCCAGCCTTTACCATAGTTATACCGGATACCCGCACGGAACGAGTTGGCGTAGTTGTAGCGGAATCCCAACTGCACTTCACCGCTGACGCTTGCGTCGAATACCAGGTTCAGGCTCGGTGATATCTCGACGGTCACGGGGACGATGCCCACCGTGAAGGTGAAGGAGAAGCCGTTGAACGAAGCGAGGCGGATCTTACCCTTGTCCTCATCCAGTTTCAGTTCTTTTTTGAAGCCGACAGTGAGGCTGGGATGGAATCCGAATTCGCCGGCAAGACCGGTCTCGAACTTTTCGACAATCAACTCGGGACCATACCAGTGCCAGTCGACGCCTGGATCGATGGTGATGAAATAGTCAAGATCGAAGTCGATGGGTATCTCGCCTGCGATGTTGATGGAGTCCTTCGAATCATCGTCGATGGGGATATCATAATCGAACTTGATGTTGTTGTGCAGCGAGATGATACGCACTCTTTCTGAGGCGTTGCGCTGTTGGAGTATCTCCTCGGGCGTCATCGACTGGAACTCGCCTAACTTGTGGGCCATAATCTGGTCGGGATCGTGGTCTTCGCCTTCCAGATAGTAGTCTTTCTTGTAACCGAAGCGGTCGGTCTTATGCACCATACACGGGTGGATCGTGCCGTCGGTTTCCATATACTTGGCGGCAAATTCAGCCACGCCATTCTGCGTTGTGAACTTCTTCACGGCGTCGGCGTCGCGGTTGATGAAGATGTCAGTGCTCAGTTGGCTAACCTTGTCACCGATGAGTTCGGCCACAGTGGCCGGCGTCACCTTCAGGATATATGTGTCGCCGTCGAGCCGCTCTTCCAGGGCCTTACGTCCGTAGGCCAGGTGCGTGGGAGCGTCCCAGATGCCGATGGGGTGGTTGATAAACGTCTTGATGCCGAGTTTGTCGGCCAGCGATTTCTTCACAGCAATCTCCGTGGTGTCGGCATTGAGGATCTTCACGTCGTCCGCATGGTCAAAATAGGGATAGGTCAGACCGTAACTCTCGTACTCTGAGTAATCGCCAATCGGTTCTGGTTCTGGGGTATCCCCATTGTCACGGTTTGAGCAGGCCGTCAGACCGAAGCAGAATACACCTGCGGTAATGATGCTTATAAACATCGACTTTACCATCATTCTTTTTGTTCGCATAATTTTAAGTTTTTATTAAAAAAATAAGATATTATATTGCAAAGATACAAAAAAAATCTGTGTTACCATGGCACAGACAGAATTTTTTTGTTTTCAGACATAATTTTAACGTTTTCGGACAAATCTTTTTCGAATAATTTGTGTACCCTTGTCCCCAAAACAGAGAGAGATATGAAGAAATACAGTTTGATGCTGATCATCGCAGCCGCCCTCCTGCTCGAGGCCATGGGGGCTGCACAGTTTTTCCTTGCCAGGCGGAGCACCCAGGAAGAACTGTTAGGGAAGGCGCAGCGCGACTTTTAGGCCTTAACCTATCACTCGGGCCAGGCCCCCTGATAGGTCTGAGGCAGAATGATTAATCCCTCGCCGCGCTGCGACGAGGGATTATGTTATGTTCTAAGGTATCACGGGGTCTGACCCCAATGATACTCCGTTACATCTGAGGTGTTGGAGATATTAAAGATAGTTAAATAAAAAATCTTATCGAGCAAAACGGGGGTTTCGTCGATAAAGTGAAAAGAGGGATTTGGAATGGTTACAAAAAAGTAGTACTTTTGTAGCCGTCTAAATGTCAACCTTAACTCGGGAGACTATGACAAGACATAACATTAACAACAAATTTATGGACTCATTAGAACCAATCAAACGGAAGATTTATGAGATTCGGGGCCAGCGCGTGATGCTGGATCGCGACTTGGCAAACATGTATGGTGTAGAAACAAAAGCACTGATACAAGCAGTAAAACGTAATATTTTGCGTTTTCCTGAGGATTTCATGTTTCAGTTATCAAAAGAAGAATTCCTTTTTTGGAAGTCACAAATTGTGACCTCCAAAGCAGATATGAAAGGTCTGAGACGCCCACCATACGCTTTTACGGAGCAGGGTGTTGCTATGTTGAGTGGTATTCTGAATAGCAACATTGCTATTCAAATTAACATCTCTATTATGCGTGCCTTTGTGGCTGTGCGTCAGGCATTGCCTGTTCTGGCTACCCAAAAGGATATAGAGGAGTTGCGCCAGCGTATAAAGGCTCTTGAAGAGTCTGGAACGGCAACAAGAGAAGAGGTGAAAGAAACCAAGAGAGAACTCATTCAGGTATATGAAGCCTTGACTCAACTTGGCGAGAAACAGCAAGAACCACTTCCTGAGATTGGTTATGCAGCCATTCAGAAACGGAGAGAGGAAGAAGATAAATCTTGAAGTCGCAAATTGTGACCTTGAACAGAGATCAGGTTTAAGATTCCAATTTGGCATCTTAAACATAAATAATAATGGAGGAGCGCCAATGAAGAAATAAAAAGAAGGAAAAATTTGGATGTTTGGAAGATTTAGATTATCTTTGCATCCGTAAGTTTATTGCAACATAGAGCCAAGAGTTATTCGAGACCTTACGAATAAATGACCAAGTAAAAAAAAGTAGAATCTCAAGAATACCGAATGGCCACTTCGCTCGCGTTTAGACGTGGGCATCTGTGGTATGTATTCTTGATAAAGGGCTTTATTTGGTCATTTAGCCCGTAAGGTCTTGTCATTGGATGCACCACGTCTTCTTTTTTTGCAATGTGTGAGAAAAACAAACTAAGTTATTCAACAATCAAAAATAGAAAACAACAAAATGCACTTCAGTTGTAAGATTAGGAAGTTTTGTGAAGGGATGCAGGTGTATGAAAACCTCTTGGAGGATGAGGAAGCGATGCATATCCCCTTTGCGCTAAGTTTTATCGTAACCATCGTGACCATCGTAGGCCAAATGGAACAGTTTCTCATTGACCTCAAGAATAAGGTCTGTCGTGAAATACCGGATATTCATTATGCCTTCGTGGAGCACATCCACAACATCATGAGTCCCAAATTCGAACGTGACATGGCTTCGTATGGCAATATGACTCTAAGAGAGTATATTGAAAAGAAATATGGCGAATTCCTGGATATGACTTTTCCGGAGATCTATCGCTATATCTACGACCATGCCCTGAAGATGACGGAGTTGGTGAAAGTGGTCCGTCGGGAAATAAAGAAGGCTGATCCGGTCCTTTTTAAGGATTATGTGCTGAAACGTATTCATGAGGGAAACTGGAATGATGTGAAGGAGAACTATCAGGAATGGAAGGACAAATACAGTGAGGTGACGCGTGACATGCTTCTGGAAAGACAGGAACGGGAGTTGGAGAAGTATCTCAAGAAGGGCATTATGTGCTTTGAGGATGAGCCGTCGGTACAAAAGATGAACAGTGTGGATTATGACTACCACAGAGGACATCTGAACTCTGACTTCGTGCATTCGACGGAATACCATAAGGCATACACAAATATGGTCCTGAAGTATGCCACGAGGAAGGACGGGATGCTGATCGTGGACTTGAAGAAATACGGCAAATACATCTCCAACTACTTCTATCAATTCACTGAGAGTCAGAAAGTGGCACTCATCGAAGTACTCGTGTCTCTGGACCTGATCCACCAGGACATGCAAATTTTCACGCAGGGACAGTCGCTCGGCTCTGCCGCTTCGCTCGTCGAAGAACGTTGTGTAATCGAGGATCACATCCCCGACGTGCTCGCCACGCCCGAGGCCATGAGGCTCTGGAAGAAGGTGCAGAAGGCTGGCTACGTGGATGAGCACTTCCAGCCGAAACTCTCGCGGACACAGGCGGCTCTGCTTGCCGACGCGATGGCCGAGCGTTTAGGTATCAAAGAGAAGTGGAAGGTGTTCGAGAATTTATGGAATCGCCGCAATATGCATAAAGATATATATGAGGCATACGGACAGCAGCAGTCATTGGCTTTTCAAGAGGAACTGAAGAGGATTTTCGGATAGAAAACCGTGCATCCGCACTAGGTTATACCCCCCCTGTATACCCGGTATACAGGGGTTTTCTTTTTGTCGTTTTACGTATCTTTGCAGCGCTGAATAAGGTAAAAAGATTGTTTTATTAAAACCAACAAGATGATGAATAGTATTGACCTCTCCGAAAGGTTTACGGCGCATTTTGCGCTCCGCGAGTTCCTTAAATCCGACACGGCCGAGAAGCACGGCATCCCGAACGTGCCGTTGAAGTGTCACATCATGCGCCTGCGCAACCTCGCCGTGCGCTGTCTCGAACCCACGCGTCAGCGGTTCAACCTGCCCCTGCTAGTGACCAGCGGCTACCGATGTCCGCGGCTCAACGAACTCGTGGGCGGTGTCCATAACTCCCAGCACATGACCGGCGAGGCCGCCGACATCCAGGTGCCGCGTAAGTACTGGCCGTTCTGTGTGACCACGCAGGAACAGATGGCCCTTATCCTCTGGGACTGGATGCGCGTCTGCCTGCCCGACTACGACCAACTGATCGTCGAGCACAGCGGCGCCACCTGGTGGGTGCACGTCAGTTGCCGCATCGACCTCACGAAGAACCGCCGAAAAGCCTTTAAAGTAGTGAAAAGTGAATAGTGAAAAGTGAAAAGGAGAAGAAATGAAGGAGAAGGAAAAGAAAGAGGCACCCCAGAAAGAGCACAAGCCGAACTGGCAGGAGGTGTATGCGACGGTGGAGGATATCAAGGCGTTTCTGGCCGACAGGATCTACCTGCGGCATAACGTCATCACGGGGCGCGTGGAGTGCCGGATACCATCGAACTATGAACACGACGGCACGGAGTGGCAGCCCATCAACGACCGCACCGTGAACACCCTCTGGGCGGAACTGTCGAAGGAGAAATCCGTGCGGGCACAGGACATCTACCGCGTCATCGAGTCGGACTTCGTGCCCGACTTCCACCCGTTCCGACACTACCTCGACCACCTGCCGCCATGGAACGGCGAGAACCATATCATGGCTTTGTCGATGTCGGTCATGGTGAAGGGTGGGGTGGACGAGCAGATGTGCTTCGCCGAGTACCTGACGAAGTGGCTCGTCGGCATGGTGGCGGGCTGGGTCGACGACAGCGTCGTCAACAACGTCATCCTCGTACTGATCGGCGCACAGGGCTCGTACAAAACGACCTGGTTCAACTATCTTCTGCCCCCGGAACTGTCACGCTACTTCTATACGAAGACCAACGCCAACCGCATGGGGCGCGACGACCTGTTGACGCTGGCGCAGTACGGACTGGTGTGCTGCGAGGAACTCGACACCATGCGGCCCTCGGAACTCAACCAACTGAAGGCCGCCGTGACCATGCCCTGCATCGACGAGCGGGCGGCGTACGCGCATTTCCACGAGCATCGCAAACACATCGCCTCGTTCTGCGGCACGGGCAACAATGCGCAGTTCCTCTCCGACCCCACAGGCAACCGCCGCTGGCTGCCCTTCGAGGTCGACGGCATCCTCTCGCCCAGGGAGAACCCCTTCGACTACGAGGGCATCTACTCGCAGGCGTACGCCCTCTACCAGCAGGGCTTCCAGTTCTGGTTCGACCAGGCCGACATCCAGCGCCTGGCCGTACACAACCGCCAGTTTGAGACGCCACAGATAGAACAGGAACTGGTGGATGTGTTCTTCCGCAGGCCGCATGACAGGGAGTCGGGCGAGTATATGCCCGTGAGCCGCGCCATGCAGATCATCGGCGGTAGCATCACGCAGCACCTCAATGCCAGTCGTCTCGGTCAGGCGTTCACGTCGCAGGGCTTCGAGTTCAAGCGCACCTCCCATTCGCGCGGATATATCGTTGTTCAGCGGGATGGTGCCCAGATCAAGGAGCGCCTGAAACAACTGGCAATCGATGATGAAACATTTTAAGTAAAACGATGACGCGTGACGGCAGTGACGGCACTTTTACAAGAGTCTTCGTGTACCGTGTACGCATATACGCAGTACGCAAGAGATTCTATATTTTCCCCGTCACTGCCGTCACCCGTCACTAAAAAAGGAGTGAATATGTTTAAGATCAAACCCTATGGCAAGTCGGAGTTCGCCATGCTCTACTTCCCTGACAGCGACCCGCATGTGGCCCTCAACCGTCTGAACGCCTGGATACGCCGTTGTCGCCCTTTGGCCGACGCTCTCGCCGATTGCCACCAGAGTCCCCGTGCCAAGTTCTTCAGCCCCAAGGCCGTCCGTCACATCATCGACTACCTCGGCGAGCCGTAAAACCTATCACGGGGCCAGGCCCCCTGATAGGTTCAGTTTATCGTATCGTTGTGTATCGTTTGCGCACGATGCGTATGGTTCGGAGGTGCTGGATGTTGTACCTTTGTAGGCGAGATCCTGAGAGAGCGGGGAAGGAGCCGGGGCATGGCCATGGCGAAAGAGGCAATTAAGAATTGAGAATTAAGAATTAAGAGTTGCGACAACATCCAAAAGACCGCCATGAAGGCCTGTCCGATCCGAACCGCCCCTCATTTGTCTAACAATTTAAACAAGTAAAATCGTATGGTAAAAATCAAGTGGTCAACAGTGAAGAAGGTTCTCCAGGTGCTTGTCACCATCATCTCTACCGTGGTGGGAACAGTCGCCGTCCAGGCCTGTGCGTTCTAAAATGAAGGGAGGTCGTTGATGCGATTGAAAAACCTGCCCCGAATCCGGGACGCACCATCCCCAGGTCGGAATTTTATGCCCCAGAACGGAGGCACGATTTCCCGGGGTCGGAATATCTTCCCCCCAATCCGGGGCGCGTTTTCCCGAGGTCGGGATTTCTTCCCTCCAATCCAAGGCATGTTTCTCCGGAGTCGGAATTTCTTCCCCTCAAACGGAGGCATCATTTCCCGAGGTCGGAATTTCTTCCCCTCAAACGGAGGCATCATTTCCCGGGGTCGGAAAATCTTCCCCTCAATCCGGCTTACGTTTCCCCGAGGTCGGAATATCTTCCCCCCGATCTGAGGCTACTTTCCGCCTCAAATGTGCGAAGCACAAATAATCTGTATAATCTGTAAAATCTGTGGTTTTTAATAGTTTATAGTTTAAAGTTTTTAATTATGGCAAGTATTAAACAAATTGTGAATTTTCAATTAAAGGTCCTGCGCATGGCAGGATTCGTAGAGTACGTTCAACAGGTGGCGAAACTCTTCAAGGACTTCCGCGACTCCGGTGAGGAAGGCGTGAGTCAGTTACCCGTAAAGGTCGAACCGGTCTACACGTCGTACAAGGACAGTGTGACGGCCGTGGACGATGCCTATAAGTTGAGTCGCGCCAGCGACTACACCCAGAAGATCGCCGACGAGGACGACCGTCGCGACAACCTGTACAGGCAACTCGTCAACCTGTTGAAGATGTATCGTCGCTTCGGCTATGATACCGAGAAGAAGGAGGCCGCCGATTACCTCTGGAACATCGTGAAAAAGTACGGCGTGGATCCTGAAGAGAACTACTCCGAGGAGAGCGGTAAACTCCAGCAGATGTTGCAGGAACTGACCACCGACGCCCAGGCAGAACTCCGCACCGCCAAACTCGGCATCGAGAACCTCATCACGCAGTTGAACACCGCCAACGAGCAGGTGCGCACGCTGATGAGTTCTCGTAACGACGAGCGGATGCAGATCGGCAAGGCCGCCCTGGCCACCGCCCGCGAAGAGGCCGACCAGGCGTATTGTGACCTCGTCCTCGCGCTGAATGCCTCGGCGGTGATGGACGACGATGCCCACCGCTTCGACGAACTCATCTCGCAGGTGAACGAACTCATCAAGTACTACCGTCTCTACGTCGTCCCCAAGCCCGGCAAGAAGGACGAGGAATCCGAGGAGGGTGGTTCTTCGACGGGCTCAGAGACCGCGGGCTCTGGCGGCTCGTCTGAAGGTTCTGGCTCTGAATCTGGCTCCGGTTCCGGTTCTGAATCTGGCTCGGGCTCCGGCTCCGATGACACCGACCAGTAAACCTATCACCGGGGCCTGTGAAGTGAACCCCGAAAGTTAGACAAAAAACTTTCGGGGTTTATTATGTCAGAAAGAAAGATAATCAAGCATGATTATTCAGCCCGTCTAA
>CACZVE010000012.1 GCA_902784565.1 uncultured Prevotellaceae bacterium | reverse complement strand
AGCATTGCAAATCATTCCTGGAGCCCAACAACATCAAGGGCGAGCATATCCACATCACCCGCGCAGAATGGGGCTATCTGCAGGAGAAGTTCCAGTTCAGTGCCATTCCCTTCGTAGTAATCCTCGACAAGAATGGCAAGCAGCGCAAAGATGTGATGGTAGAGCAACTGCTGAACGAGTAAAATAAAGCACAAATATGAAGAAACTATTATCAATCATGCTGCTGGCCTTTGTTGTTATGACGGGGCAAGCGAAAGAGAAAGTAATTGTGTGGGAACAGCCCACTACCGAATATGGAATCTACGGTGACGGATTCTTCAACCTTGCCCTCGATGTGAAGAAGGTCGAGCTGAAGGATAACGAGACCGTGGTGTATATCACGGCGTATCAGCGGTCAGACTATCCCGACTTCTGGTTCCAGTTTGCCGGAGACACCTATCTGAAAATTGGAGAGCAGCGCTATACCATCACGTCTGCCGACGGCATAGAACTCAACCAGCACCTTCAGACGAACAAGGACTTCAAGCGCGATATGGCCTTCCACTTCCCGCCGCTGCCAAAGGGTACGAAGGTATTCGACTTCATCGAGGGTGACGGACAGGGTGCTTTCCAGATTAAGGGCATCAAGCCGGTGGAGGAACGTTGGAAGCAGATCTTCCCTTCCTACTGGCGCGACGACCAGGGTGACTGGAAGATCGCCTTCTTTGAGGACTGCGCCATCTACGACTGCAAGTTCTGGAACTACAAGCAGCGCGACGTGAACCCCAAGACCGGCGAGGCTGCTATCGTCATGACGAATGGCAGCAACGAGCTGAAGGTCGCCATCGGCAAGGACAAGAAAGGCCAGCGTCAGATACAGATCGGCAGCGATAAAAAGATCTATTCGATGATCACCAGCCGTTTTCTGCCCGACTATCCCACGAAGGACACCCGTGACGGCTTTGTGGATACCGGCTACAAGGAGGATACCGTCACCGTCATTGGCTGGCTGAAGGATATGCCAGAGCACTACAAGCAACTGAAGACTTTCGACTTCGGCTATACAGACCTCTTTACGGACAAGCAGCAGTCTGTCAGTGCCGATCTGGACGAGCAGGGTCGCTTCACGGTGAAGATTCCGATCGCGAACAGTACGGGGTTCTACATTGATTGGCGCCGCTGCTTTATCCGCACGATGTTCGAGCCGGGTAAGACCTATTTCATGCTCTACGACTTCAAGGAGGGACGCCGTTTCGTTATGGGTGAGGACTGCCGCTTGCAAAATGAACTCTTCAAGTATCCGCTCGACTGGAAGACCATAGATTTGTATGACGGGGCGGAGAGTGCCGGCGGCACAATACGCCAACATCGATGCACTCTGTGAGCAGCATCCTACGCTCTCCACTCGCTTCAACATTTATAGAAAAGGTAACACGCTGGCGCAGCAGGCTCGTGCCTTCGGACAGGCCCGCTTCCGCGCCAAAGGTATACAATTCTCTGACCATGCCCGCCGCTATGCCTACGACACGTTCTGGACGAAGATGGAGAAGCCCTATACGCTTCACCGCGACCTCGGTGGATTCTTGAACGACTATCTCGACGATGCCTCAAGGGCACGTAATGCCGTGTTTGCTTTCAGCCTCCGTGATAACTACAAGGAATTTGCCTCCAACGACGAGGAACTGGCACTGCTCACGCGTTGGGCTAAATGGATAGATGAGGTCTCTCCGCTCATTGAGGCAGAACCCGACCTTGATGCGAAGATACGTAAATCCCGTGAACTCGACTCGCTGAATGCCGACATGATAAAGGAGGTGGATAAGATTGTCAACGCTCCGAGAGCCTCGAAGATTGTCAATGGCGGGATGCTCATCAACACCCTGAAACAACACGCCCTGACGCTCGATTCACTCGGTGCAGATCCGTTTATCAAAGGTCTCTACCTTGGTCGGCAGACACTCAGCCATCTTGACCATGGGCGTACGTCGCTGCTGCCCAGCGTCATGGACACCATTAAGGCAATGATCCACAATCCCGTCTGCATGGCGATGATTGAGAAGCAGAACGACTACTATCTCGCCATCGAGAACCGTGAGTTCGACAAACTCGTGTTGAAATCGTCGGATAATCTTGCTGACCTCTCTGAGGGCGAGGCCCTGTTGAAGAAGATTATCGAACCGTATAAGGGCAAGTTTGTGCTCCTGGATATCTGGGGCACCTGGTGCGGTCCTTGTAAGGAAGCACTGAGTCACTCTACGGAAGAGTACGCACGCCTGAAGGACTACGACATTCAGTATCTCTACCTGGCCAATCGCAGTCCACAGGATTCGTGGGAGAATGTCATCAAGGAGTATAATGTCAGCGGTCCGAATGTGGCCCACTACAATCTGCCCGGAGAGCAACAGGAGGCCATCGAGCGCCACCTGAACGTCCACAGTTGGCCTACGTACAAGCTCTTTAATCGCAATGGCGATCTGCTGGATCTCAACGTCGATCCCCGCGACCTTGAAAACCTGGCAAGGTTGTTGGATCAGATGAAATAAACGAATAAGGTGTGGCTCGGTCAGAGTCACACCTTAATTATATAGTAGAAGCCTGTTTCTTATTTTCCACGCAGGGCGGCGATGCTTTCCTTCAAGGCAGCAATCTTCTCTTCGGAGTCGCTCTGCTTCTTGCGTTCAAGGGCAACCACCTGTTCAGGGGCGTTGGCGACGAAACGCTCGTTGGAGAGTTTCTTCATCACACCAGCGAGGAAGCCTTCGAGGTGCTGGAGTTGAGCCTCCATCTTGGCAATCTCTGCCTCCACATCAATCATATTACCCAGGGGCACGGCAAACTCGTCGGTACCTACCATAAAGGCTGAGGCGGTGGCATCCTTTTCGGCTACCACAGAGATATTGTTGAGGTTGGCCATCTTGGCGATGACAGCATTGAATGGCTCGTAGGCATTCTGTCCCACGACCTGCAAATCGAGTTGCTCCTTCGGGGCGATGTTCTTCGAGGCACGTACCATACGGACACCAGAGACAATCTGTTTAACGTTCTCGATCTGGGCAGCGAGTTGGTTGTCTGCCTCAGTGGGAGCGGGGAGCGTCAGACTGTCGCGCATGATGCTCTCGCCATCCTTGCGGTCATACAGGTGCTGCCAGAGTTCCTCGGTGATGAACGGCATGAACGGATGGAGCATCTTTAATAAGGTCTCGAAGAACTCCAATGTCTTGTCGTAGGTGGTCTTGTCGATGGGCTGTGCCTCGCCATTGATGTAGGCAGGCTTCACCATCTCCAAATACCAGGATGAGAACTCGTCCCAGAAGAGTTTGTAGACTGCCATCAGGGCATCAGAGATACGGTATTTCTTGAAGTGGTCGCCAATCTCTGCGTTGGTCTGGCGCAATTTAGCCTCGAACCACGAGGTGGCAATCTTACCAGTTTCAGTCTGCTCGATGTCAGCGACCTTCCAGCCCTTCACCAGACGGAAGGCATTCCAAATCTTATTGTTGAAGTTGCGGCCTTGTTCGCAGAGAGCCTCGTCGAAGAGGATATCGTTGCCGGCAGGGGCGGAGAGCATCATACCCATACGCACACCGTCGGCACCAAACTTCTCGATGAGTTCGATGGGGTCGGGGCTGTTGCCGAGTGACTTTGACATCTTACGACCCAGTTTGTCGCGAACGATACCCGTGAAATAGACATTCTTGAAGGGGTACTTACCCATATACTCCTCACCAGCCATAATCATACGGGCCACCCAGAAGAAGATAATATCGGGAGCCGTCACGAGGTCGGAAGTGGGATAGTAGTAGTTGATCTCTTCATTGCCGGGATTGTTGATGCCGTCGAAGAGGGAGACGGGCCAAAGCCAAGAAGAGAACCAGGTGTCGAGAGCATCTTCGTCCTGACGCAGATCGGCATCAGTTACCTTCGGATCCTTCTGCTGAGCCAGTTTCAGGGCTTCCTCACGGGTGGTGGCAACTACATAGTCGTCGTTCTCGTTGTAGTAGTAGGCTGGAATACGGTGACCCCACCATAACTGACGGGAGATACACCAGTCCTGGATGTTTTCGAGCCAGTTCTTGTAGGTGTTGACATATTTCTGGGGATAGAAATGCATCTCACCATTGAGTACGGGCGGCAGGGCGATGTCGGCAAAGTGCTTCATCTTTAAGAACCACTGCAAGGAGAGACGGGGCTCGATGGCGGTATCGGGGTTACGCTCAGAGTAGCCCACCTTGTTGACATAGTCCTCAATCTTCTCCATCAGGCCAGCCTCCTGCAAGTCCTTCGAAATCTGCTTGCGGCAGTCCATACGGTCCATACCCACGTAGATGGGAGACTGCTCGGAGATGGTGCCGTCGGCATTGAAGATGTCGATGGTTTCGAGATTATGTGTCTTGCCCAACATATAGTCGTTGGTATCGTGGGCAGGTGTCACCTTCAAGCAACCTGTACCGAACTCGATATCCACATAACGGTCCTCGATGACGGGGATCACTCGGTTCACCAGAGGCACGATCACCTTGCGGCCCTTCAACCACTGGTTCTTCGGGTCCTTGGGGTTGATACACATCGCCGTATCACCCATGATGGTCTCAGGACGGGTAGTGGCGACAACGGCATAGTAGCCCTTGGCATCCTTGTGGATGATATTGCCTTCGGCTTTCAGGGCTTCCTCATTATCGAGGGCCTTCAAATCTGCCACGTAGTATTTCAGATGGAACAGATGGCTCTGTTCCTCTTTATAGATGACCTCCTCGGTAGAGAGGGCGGTGAGGGCCTTCGGATCCCAGTTCACCATACGGAGACCGCGATAGATGAGTCCTTTATTATAGAGGTCGACGAATACCTTGATGACACTCTCACTACGCTTCTCGTCCATTGTGAAGGCGGTACGGTCCCAGTCGCAGGAAGCACCTAGACGGCGCAACTGTTTCAGGATGATGCCACCGTGCTCGTGAGTCCAGTCCCAGGCATGCTCTAAGAACTGGTCACGGGTCAGATCGTGCTTCTTGATACCTTGTTCTGCGAGTTTCTTCACCACCTTGGCCTCCGTAGCGATAGAGGCGTGATCGGTACCAGGTACCCAAAGGGCGTTCTTGCCCTCCATCCGGGCTCGGCGTATGAGGATATCTTGAATGGTATTATTCAACATGTGTCCCATGTGGAGCACACCCGTCACGTTGGGTGGTGGAATCACAATGGTATAGGGTTCCCGTCCGTCGGGTTTACTTGAAAAAAGTTTGTGGTCCAGCCAATACTGGTACCATTTGCCTTCGACCTCTTTCGGGTCGTATTTGCTTGCTAATTCCATATATTTGTTTGTTATTTCTATGCTGAAAAATGGTAAATTCTTAAAAAATCGCTGCAAAATTATAAAATAATTATGAATTATGCATTATCAATTATGAATTATTTCGTATCTTTGCCCCAATATTTTATGGTTTATGCACACAAAAGAAGAAAAAATGCAGGCTTTCGGTCGCTTTCTCGACGTGTTGGACGCGTTGAGAGCCAATTGTCCGTGGGACAAGAAACAGACCAACGAGAGCCTGAGACCCAATACCATCGAGGAGACCTATGAACTCTGCGATGCCCTCATCAAAAATGATATCCACGACATCTGCAAAGAACTGGGCGACGTGCTTTTGCATATTTGTTTCTATGCGAAGATAGCCGAGGAAAAAGAGCAGTTTGATATGGCGGATGTCTGCAATGCGCTGACCCGTAAGATGATCACCCGCCATCCGCATGTCTATCATCCCTCGCAGATTGATGCTGAAGATCCTAAGCCCTTGCCGTATGTGCCAGAGGAGACTGGAAGTACCGGGGAAACCGGAGATTCCGGAAAAGTGACAACGGTTTCACAGGTCTTGGAAAACTGGGAGCAAATCAAACTGAAAGAGAAAGATGGTAATGAGAGTGTACTCTCTGGTGTGCCTGAGGCCCTGCCGAGTCTGATAAAGGCCTACCGCATTCAGGACAAGGCCCGTAATGTGGGTTTTGACTGGGAACAGAAGGAGGATGTGTGGAAGAAGGTGCGTGAGGAACTCGGTGAATTGGAGACCGAACTGAGCAAGGAGGATAAGGAGAATTCTACGAAGGAACTGGGTGATTTCCTCTTCTCCGTTATCAATGCTGCGCGTCTCTACAAACTGAATCCTGACAATGCGCTGGAGATGACCAACCGTAAGTTCATAAACCGTTTTAACTATATTGAAGCTCATAGTATCAAAATAGGTAAACCATTGAAGGATATGACTTTATCGGAAATGGATGAACTATGGAATGAGGCAAAGAAAAGTGAGAAGTGAATAGTGAATTAAAAATAAAGAGATGAAGAAATTAGCATTTTTCGGAATGATGGCTGCCTTCGTCATGACGATGGGCAGTTGTGGTGGCGGCAATCAGCAGCCACAGCAGACAGTAGAAGAAGAGTCTGATTCTGTGGAGAATTACATGCCCTTCGATCAGACCATATACGGTCTGTGCGGCAATGGTACGGCTATGAACACCCTCCAGTTGTTGACAGACAATGGCGACACCCTGAACCTGGATCTGACCAATGCCCAGGATAACGGACAGGTGTTTGGCGGTCTGCAGGCTGGTGACCGTATGGCTGTATTACCTAACAAGGCCAAGACTGAAGCCGTGATTGTCATTAACCAGAACACGCTCTTGGGCGATTGGGTGATGCCGAATCCCATTGACGGCAGTTCCGAAGTGGGCATCCGTATCAAGGAAGGCGGTGTGGCTGAGAGCATCGACCAGAGCAGCATCATCTACAAGACTTGGAAGATTTACAATGGTAAGTTGGAAATCCTTTCCCAGCGCGAAGGTGGTGGTGATATGGAAGAGGTGAATCTCTATGAGATCCTCCTGTTGGGAGCCGATTCTCTGGTTTATAAAACCAGCGGTGTGGAGAAACAGGACGAGGAGACCTTCGAATACAGCCGTTGGAAAGAGAAGCCGGCAATGGATCTGCACGGTCTGAAACTGGAAGATAGTGGCGACGAGTTCCGTATCGACCATTAATCACGGTTAAGGCTTGGAACCGTTTAAGGTACATATCTTAGGGTGTGGAAGTGCGCTTCCCACCCTTCGTCATTCTGCTTCGTCGCAGGTGGTTGAGGTACGTGACAAGGTACTGATGCTCGACTGTGCCGAGGGTACCCAAATGCAACTCCGTCGTTGTCGGGTACGCTTCACGAAGTTGAGTCATGTCTTCATTACCCATTTGCACGGCGACCACTGTTTCGGACTCATCGGTATGATATCTACCTTCGGTCTTTTGGGCCGCACGGCTACCCTCCACATCCATGGGCCTGAGGAACTGGGACCGATGCTAAAGAACCAAATCGACTTCTTTACCCATGACTTAGGGTATGAGATAGAGTTCCATCCTGTGGATACGACGAAGAACGCCATTGTCTATGAAGACCGCAGTGTGACGGTGGAGACGATTCCTCTTCAGCACCGTATGCCCACCTGTGGCTATCTGATTCGGGAGAAAAAAGGTTTGCCGCATATCCGTCGGGAAATGATGGACTTTTACCAGATTCCTACCAGTCAGGTAAATAATATCAAAAACGGTGCCGACTGGACGACTGCTGATGGCGAGGTGATTCCCAATAGTCGTTTGGTGAAACCCTCCGATCCTCCCCGTAGTTATGCCTATTGCACTGATACCCGATATATCCCGACCCTGCACGAACTGTTGAAGGGGGTGAATACGCTTTATCATGAGAGTACCTATGGTGAAGACCGTCTTCAGTCTGCGGAAAAGTACTGTCATTCCACCGCCCGTCAGGCAGCACTGGTGGCTAAAGAGGCTGGGGTAGGGAAATTGTTGCTGGGGCATTATAGTTCACGCTACGAAGATGAGAATGTGTTGCTCGAAGAGGCGAAAAAAGTCTTCGAGAATACCTATTTGACTAACGAAATGGCTGTTTTTGACGTCTGAACTGCATTTTTTGCCTTAAAAATTTGGTTGTTTCATTGAAAAACACTATCTTTGCACAAATTATAGACTATTGCATATGACAAAGCGTATATTCATCATATCGTTCACGATGGCTTTATCCTGCCTCGTTCCCGTTTCAGCCAATGCGGCTCCCGCCTATCTGGCAGGTGTCATGGAGATGGCTGTGGAACAGGATGTCACCATTACTTATAGTGACGGATTCCTTTCCGTGATTGGTGCGGAAGGTCAGACCTTGGAGATTGTCTCCTTGACAGGAAAGAAAATCATGGATGTGAAGGTGGAGAGCCCAGCACAGAAGATAGAACTTAATATTCCAAAAGGGTGCTACATTGTGAAGGTTGGCAATGTTGTGCGCAAGGTCTCCGTTCGATAGCATGTCTGCTTGCTGTTACTTGCGTGCTCCTGGCTTCCTGTGTTGAAGGAAACCGTGAGCCTACGGAGGCAGACCTTTCAGCATTCGGTACTTTTGTTGATTCATTGGACACATCTCTCCAAGGGAAGTGGTTCGATCGTATGGGCGTGTCATCGGATGCCGACTCTTTCTTGTCGTTTCTGCGCAGTGAACTGCCTGTCCACGGACTTGATACCACCGCTTTTTTTGTTCCCCAGATAGCCGAAGACCTGCAGATCGTGCATCTCCTTGCCTTCGATTCCGTTGGTGTGAGTATCAATGAGGTGCTTCCCCGTCTCGACTCTTTGTTGTCGAAGGCGTATGTCAGTTATGTCACTGGTCAGCGCTATGGCTTTCTTCAGCCCGAGAAACTATTCAATCACCTGAACATCAAGGCCGGCAGTTCGGAGTATGCCCGTCTTTTCGATGAAGAAGTGAAAATACCCGATCCGAAGGAGGCAGAACAGAAACTGACATCGTCTGACAGGATGAGTTATCTCATGGCTTCGCATCCCGAAGGGTATGTCTATCAGGCCTTACAGAGACAACTGACAAAGACCACCGATAAGGATCAGCGTCATAAGATTGCCGTCAATATGGAACGTTGCCGTTGGCAGATGAAACACCCCGGAGAAACAGAACGGAAGGTGTTGGTGAATATCCCTTCCCAGCAACTCTGGGCGGTTGCTCCCGATTCTGTACTTGATATGCGCATCTGTTGTGGAGCCACGACAAACAAGACTCCGTTGTTACATAGTGCTATCAGTTACATGCAGGTGAATCCGGAGTGGATCATTCCCCACAATATCGTCAAGACTGATGTGGCCCGTCATGGTGGCGACTCTGCTTATTTCGCCCGTCACAGGTATTATATCATAGAACGCAGTTCCGGCGATACCCTGAATCCTGCGGAGGTCACTTCAGGAGAGATGGTGTCTGGTCGTCTGCGTATCGGACAGAAGGGTGGGGCAGGCAATTCCCTGGGACGTATCGTCTTCCGTTTCCCAAATAATTTCGCCGTCTATCTCCACGATACGAACAACCGGAGTGCTTTCAACCGAGACAAGCGTACCCTCTCACATGGTTGTGTCCGTGTGCAGAAGCCCTTCGAACTGGCATGCTTCCTGTTGCCCGATGCGGATGAGTGGACCAAAGACCGTCTGCGTATCTCGATGGATATCCATCCGGAAACGACTCAAGGACAGGCTTATGTCCGTGAACATGCCGGTGCTCAGAAACCCTTCCGTCTGATTTCCTATCAGGACGTGACCCCTAAGGTGCCCTTATACATTATTTATTATACAGCCTACCCAAACCCCAAGACGGGTGTGGTGGAGTTGTGGCCTGACCTTTACGGCTATGACCAGACAATCAGTCGTGAGATGGGCTCTATCTTATTGTAGTAAAGAACGCAAATGGACAAGAATAGCGACCAACAGATCAAGGACCTTCTATCGAACCCCGATACCCAGCGTAAGGGATTTGAGATGATGGTGCGCCTGTACAGCGAACAGTTGTACTGGCAGGTGCGACGTATTGTCCTCACCCATGAAGATTCCAATGATGTGTTGCAAAACGCCTTTATCAAGGCATGGAACGGTCTCGGTTCTTTTCACGGCGATTCCAAGGTGATGACCTGGATGTCGCGCATTGCCATCAACGAGAGTCTCGATTTCGTGCGTCGTCAGAAAAATATGAGTCTTGTCAGTACCGACGACGATGAGTCATGTGTGGCCAATACCTTGATGGCCGATGACTATTTCGATGGTGATGAGACCGAGGCACAGTTGCAGGAAGCCATAGCCCAACTGCCTGAGGTTCAGCGCACTGTCTTCACTCTGCGCTATTACGACGAGATGAAATATAGTGAGATGAGTCAGTTGCTGAACACTTCGGAAGGTAGTCTGAAAGCCTCCTATCACATCGCCGTGAAAAAGATTTCTGAATTTTTTAAGTCACATGATTAAACCTTTTACATTATGATACGTCAAACGAGTATGGAAGAAGAAAAATTTCTCATAGAAAGAGTCGGTAAGCAGAATCCTTTCAAGGTTCCTGAGGGTTACTTCGATACGTTGGCAAGCCAGGTCATGGCGAAGGTCGACGCAGAGAAAGGTGCTCAGGTCGTGGAGATAAGGAAAGCAAAGAAAGCCAAGACAGTATGGCTGCGTCCTCTTCTCTATGCTGCTGCCTGTGGGTGTGTTCTGTTCGTCAGTGTGGCATCGTACTTGTCGCATGAAGACCAGTCGATGGCTGCACCTACTACTGAGAGTGCGGTGGCCGTTCAGACAATGGATTATTATTCCTTTGACGAGGCTGCTGACTATGCGATGATTGACAATCAGGAAATCTATGCCTGTCTGTCGTCTGACTATTAATTAATCAAACAAAGAGATGAAGAGACTGATCGTTAATTGTCTGGCTGTTGTTTTTGCACTGGGTGCTTGGGCTCAGGGACAGCAGAGGTTTTCGCCAGAGAAGTATCAGGCTGACATGGAGCAGTATATTGCTAAGGAAGCCGGTCTGACCCCTCAGGAAGCCTCAGCCTTCTTCCCCATGTTCAGGGAGATGCAGAAGAAGCAGCGTGCAATCTACAACCAGATGATGGCAGAGTCGAAAATCAAGCCTGCAGACGAGAAGGCCTGCAAGAAAGTGATTCAGAAACGTGATCAGGTAGAACTGGAACTGAAGAGCATTCAGCAGACCTATCACAACAAGTTCCTCAGTGTACTTCCTGCCTCTAAGGTTTTCGATGTCATCAAGGCTGAGGATCAGTATCACCGCGGACTGTTCCGTAACTGGGGCAGAAATCCGATGGGTAACACAATGGGTAACCCTATGGGGAATCCGATGGGTAACCCTATGGCCCGCCCTCCCAGAATGCAACAGGGTAATAGAAAATAGATTAAAACTACTAGTGGGTGCCGTCATTCTGTGAGGAATGGCGGCATCTTTTTTATGTCAGTTTCGAGTCTTCGAGAATTTTCGGACAGAGAGGAGCCAGTTCACACTTCTCACAATGCGGCTTTCGTGAAGTACAGACATAGCGTCCATGCAACAACAACCAATGGTGGGCATCAGGGATGTCTTCTTCCGGTATGTGTTTGGTCAGGGCCAGTTCCACCTTATAGGGCGTATTGTCACGTTTACTGACGAGGCCAAGTCTGTGGGCTACTCGATAGACATGCGTATCCACCGCGAGTGCCGACTTCCCGAAAGCGACGCTCTGGATCACATTTGCTGTCTTCCGTCCCACACCGGGCAGGTCGAGTAACTGGTTCATGTCCGAAGGCACCTCACCGTCGTGTTTCTCTACCAGTGCCCGAGCCATCTTCACTAAGTGCTCTGCTTTTGCATTCGGATACGACACACTACGGATATATTCCAGTATATCCTCCGACTCTGCCTTTGCCATCGTCTTCGCATCGGGATAGTGTCGGAACAGTTCCGGTGTCACCTGATTGATCCGTTTGTCCGTACACTGTGCACTCAAGATGACTGCCACCAATAACTGAAACACGCTCCCGAACTCCAGTTCGGTATTCACATTCGGCATTTGTTTTCTGAAATGTGCCAAGATTTTCTCAAATCGTTCTGTTTTCTTCATGCTGCAAAGATACATTATTTTTTCCAAACCACCAAACATCATACTAGCATCAGTTCGCTGATGATCATATCGCTAACGAATAGACCACGACGGGTGAGGGTGAGGTGTTTGTCGGGGATGAGACGGAGTAAACCATCGTTAAGGAAGCGACGGGCATTTTTCAGACAGTAGTCCTTGTACTTTGCCGACAGTTCCGAGAGGTTGAGGCCCTCACGGGTACGAAGGGCAACCGTGAGACGGTCGTTGTAACGGGTGTCGCCTTCAATGGTCTCAGCATCGAAAAGGCGCTTGCCGTTCTCAACGCCCTCGATGTACTGACGGATGTCGGCAATGTTCCAACTGCGGGTGAGACCGTCGTAGGAGTGGGCGGCTGCACCGAGACCGATATAGGGGGTGTCGTTCCAGTACGCGGAGTTGTGGCAGGAGCGGAAGCCTGGTCTGGCGAAATTGGAGATTTCATAGTGCTCATAACCTGCGGCTTCGAGTCTGTCGATAAGGAATTCGTACATTGCTCGTTCCGTCTCCTCACTATTCTCCTTCCACTTTCCACTTCCCACTTTCCTCCACAATTCCGTGCCTTCTTCTATCATGAGACAGTAGGCGGAGAGATGTTCTACATCCAGACTCAATGCGGCGTCAATATCTGCCTTCCAGTCGGATAGAGTTTCACCGGGGAATCCGTACATCAGGTCGATGCTGATGTTTTGGATGTCATTGTCGCGCAGGCGTTCCATTGCTTCTGCCACCTGGCGCGAGGTATGGCGGCGGTGCAACCATTTCAGGCGTTCGTCGTCGAAGGTCTGGGCTCCCATTGATACGCGATTGACGGGCAGCCAACACAGTCCGTCTGCAAACACCTCTGTCACATCATCGGGGTTCATCTCGATGGTTACCTCGGCATCTGACGACACCTTATTATATTTATATATGGCGTCGAAGATCTGATGTAGTTGGGGAATGCTCAGTTGTGAGGGTGTGCCACCACCGAAGTAGATGGAAGCGATGTCCTGCGCATCCGAGCAGCGCATCGCCATCTCCTTGCAGAGTGCTTCAACATACTGCTGACGGAGGTCCAGATGAGTCGTCGAATAGAAACCGCAATAGATGCAACGGCTCTTGCAAAACGGAATATGTATGTAGATTCCTGCCATTTTCCTTGCAAAAATACTAATTAATTTTAATTAATGGAAGAATTCTTTGGTGATTTCTGAAAAAATGTCTAATTTAGCGCACTCAAAACGAATAATTTACCTAAAAAACCGACAGATATGAAGATTTATCAAACAAACGAGATCAAAAACATCGCACTCATTGGCAGTGCGGGTAGCGGCAAGACCACTCTTGCCGAGGCAATGCTTTTCGAAGCAGGTATTATCAAGCGTCGCGGTACTGTTGAACAGAAGAACACCGTGAGCGATTACTTCCCCGTGGAGCAGGAATACGGCTACAGCGTATTCTCTACTGTCTTTCATGTGGAGTGGAATAACAAGAAACTGAACATCATCGACTGCCCGGGTTCTGACGACTTCGTGGGAGGTGCCATCACCGCCCTGAACGTGACGGATCAGGCTGTGATCCTCGTCAACGGCCAGTATGGCCCGGAGGTGGGTACGATGAATGCTTTCCGCAACACAGAGAAGTTCCAGAAGCCTGTGATCTTCCTGGTAAACCAGTTGGATCGCGACAACTGCGACTTCGATCAGATCCTGGCCCGTCTGAAAGAGACCTACGGTCCTAACTGCGTGCCCGTACAGTATCCTATCGCCACAGGTGCCGGCTTCAACAGCGTGATCGACGTGCTGCTGATGAAGAAGTACTCATGGAAGCCCGAGGGTGGTGCACCCATCATCGAGGAAATCCCCGCCGACCAGTTGGATAAGGCCAAGGAGATGAAGGCTGCCCTCGTGGAGGCCGCTGCCGCCGGTGACGACTCCCTGATGGAGAAATTCTTCGAGACCGAAGACCTCAGTGAGGACGAGATGCGTGAGGGTATCCGTAAGGGTCTCGTTACACGTAGCATCTTCCCCGTGTTCTGCGTCTGCGCAGGTCGTGATATGGGTGTGCGCCGTCTGATGGAGTTCCTCGGCAACGTGGTGCCTTTCGTCAACGAGATGCCGAAGGTGAAGAACACTGCTGGCAAGGAGATTACTCCCGACACCGCCGGTCCCGCTTCCCTCTATTTCTTCAAGACTGGTGTGGAGCCCCACATCGGTGAGGTATCTTACTTCAAGGTGATGAGCGGTTCCGTGAAGAGTGGTGACGACCTGACAAATGCTGACCGTGGCTCGAAGGAGCGCATCGGTACACTCTATGCTTGCGCTGGTGCCAACCGCGTACAGGTGGATCAACTCAATGCCGGTGATATCGGTTGTACCGTGAAGTTGAAGGATGTGAAGACGGGTAACACCCTGAACGGCAAGGATGCCGACAATAAGTTTGACTTCATCGTCTATCCGAACTCGAAGTACTCTCGTGCCATCAAGGCCGTCAACGAGTCTGAGACCGAGAAGATGATGTCTGCCCTGAACAAGATGCGTCAGGAGGATCCCACATGGGTGGTCGAGCAGTCGAAGGAGTTGCGCCAGATCATCGTTCACGGACAGGGCGAGTTCCACCTCCGCACCTTGAAGTGGCGTATGGAGAACAATGAGAAGATCCAGATTGAATACTTGGAGCCGAAGATCCCGTATCGTGAGACCATCACGAAGATGGCTCGTGCCGACTATCGTCATAAGAAGCAGTCGGGTGGTGCCGGTCAGTTCGGTGAGGTTCACCTGATTGTAGAACCGTATCAGGACGGTATGCCCGATCCGACATCGTTCACCATCAACGGTCAGGAGTTCAAGATGAACATCAAGTCGAAGGAAGAGAAGGATCTGGAGTGGGGCGGTAAACTCGTCTTCATCAACAGCGTGGTCGGTGGTGCCATTGATATGCGCTTCATGCCTGCTATCTTGAAGGGTGTGATGGAACGTATGGAGCAGGGCCCGTTGACAGGTTCTTATGCCCGTGACGTCCGTGTTATCGTCTACGACGGTAAGATGCACCCGGTTGACTCCAACGAATTGTCATTCATGTTGGCAGCCCGTAACGCCTTCTCGGCAGCCTTCAAGGAGGCAGGTCCTAAGGTGTTGGAGCCTATCTACGACCTCGAAGTACTCGTACCCGCTGACTACATGGGTGATGTGATGAGTGACCTGCAGGGTCGTCGTGCCATCATCATGGGTATGGACAGCGAGGCTGGTTATCAGAAACTCTCTGCAAAGATTCCTCTCAAGGAGTTGGCCAGTTACTCCATCGCACTCAGTTCGCTGACCGGTGGCCGTGCTTCGTTCAACACCAAGTTCTCTTCTTATGAACTGGTACCGAACGACATCCAGCAGGCGCTGATCAAGCAGCACGAGGAAGAGATGAAGGAAGAAGATTAATCTCGATAAGAAATCCCCGCCGGTTGGCGGGGATTTTTCGTATGCGGGCTGCGCCCGGCGGACTTATATCGTCATTTCGCCTCGGATGCTCTGTTGCATCAGGCTGCGGACGGTCTCAGGATCGTCGGGATGGTGGCTTTGGAGATACATCAGTTTGGTGACAGCACTCTCCACCGTCATGTCGCGTCCGCTGATGACACCCGCCTCTTGCAGATGATAGCCGCAGTCGTAGCGTGACATCTCGACGGCGCCCTGCAGACACTGGCTGACATTCACGATGACCTTGCCGTTCTTCGTTCCCTCTTTGAGGGCGTTCAATAGCCAGGGACTCTGGGGCGCATTGCCCGAGCCGAAGGTACGCATTACGATGGCTTTCAGGTTGGGCGTGTGGATGATGTGTCGGATCAGGTCTTCGCGGATGCCGGGGAAGAGCGAGAAGATGATCACGTTGTTGTCGAGACGGAAGTGGGGTGTCATCGGCTTCGAGAAGTCGGGTTTGAGGATGCGCTCACGGTGATAGGCGATATTCACGCCGGCATCCACAAGGTGCGGGTAGTTGAACGACTCGAAGGCGTTGAACTCCTCGGCGCTCTGCTTCGTGGTGCGGTTGCCGCGCAGCAGGTGTGAGTTGAAATAGATTCCTACTTCGGGTACCAGGGCGTGACCATCCTCATCACAGGCGGCAGCAATCTCTATCGACGAGATGAGGTTCTCCTTACCGTCGGTGCGTAACTGTCCGATGGGCAATTGTGAACCGGTGAAGACAACGGGCTTCGTCAGGTTCTCCAACATGTAGGACAGGGCAGAGGCGGTATAGGCCATCGTATCGGTGCCGTGCAGCACCACAAATCCATCGTACTGCCAGTAACGGTCTGCGATGCAGTGGCTCAGGTCCGTCCACAGGGCAGGCGTCATGTCGCTGGAGTCGATGGGCGGATCAAACTGGAACGTCTCGATTTGGGTATCAAACTGTCTGAGTTCAGGTACATTGTTCAGTAGGTGTTCGAAGTCGAAGGGCTCCAGCACCCCCGTCTGCGGGTTGCGGTTCATGCCGATGGTCCCGCCGGTATAGATAAGTAGTACTCTCCGTTGCATAAAGAAAACCGTTTACATCAATAATTTGTTGCAAAGATAGTGTTTTTATGGGAAATAATTCGTATCTTTGCAAAAATTTTTAATGACAAACTAAAAACAGAAACCGATATGAAGCAATTCAACGACGACAATTTCGTTCTGGAGACCAAGGTGGCACAGGACCTGTATCACAATTATGCGGCTAAATTGCCGATCATCGACTATCACTGTCATCTCGATCCGGAGATGGTGGCTAATGACCATCGTTTCAAGAGCATCACCGAACTGTGGCTGGGTGGCGACCACTACAAGTGGCGTGCCATGCGAACCAATGGGGTGGAGGAGAAGTACTGCACAGGCAAGGACACTTCCGATTGGGAGAAGTTTGAGAAGTGGGCTGAGACGATTACTTACTGCTTCCGTAATCCACTGTACCATTGGACCCATCTGGAACTGAAGACTGCCTTCGGTATCGAGAAACTGTTGAGTCCCAAGACGGCCCGTGAGATTTTCGACGAGTGTAACGAGAAACTGAAGCAGCCTGAATTCTCAGCCCGTGGACTCATGAAGCATTATAACGTGGAGTGCGTCTGCACCACTGACGACCCGATAGATGACCTGCACAACCATATTGAGTATGCCAAGCATAAGGCAGACGATGACCCGATGATGTTACCTGCCTGGCGTCCCGACAAGGCGATGAACATCGAGAAACCTGGGTATGGCGTGTATATTGACCAACTGTCGCATGTCAGCGGCATGGAGATTCGCAGGTTTGCCGACCTGGTTGATGCCCTGAAGAAACGTCACGACTTCTTTGAGTCACAGGGTTGTAAACTCTCTGACCACGGACTGGAAGAGTTCTACGATGAACCTTACACCGACTCGCAGATTGAAACCATCTTCGAGAGGGCCATGCGAGGACAGCAGTTATCGGCTGTCGAGGTGCGCCAGTTCAAGAATTGTTTCCTGACGGTGATGGCAGAGATGGATGCCGATAGCGACTGGACGCAGCAGTTCCACTACGGTGCTATCCGCGACAATAATACGAAGATGTTCAAGCAGATCGGTCCCGATACGGGTTTCGACAGCATTGGTGAGTTTAATACCGCCAAGGCCATGTCGCGGTTCTTTGACAACCTCTGCCAGCGCGACAAACTGACGCGTACCATTATCTATACGTTGAATCCCTGTGCCAATGAGATGATTGCCACGATGCTCGGCAACTTCCAGGGCGGCGAACCTGGAAAGATTCAACTGGGTAGCGGTTGGTGGTTCAACGACCAGATGGACGGTATGATTAAGCAGATGAACGCACTCTCAGTGCTCGGACTGCTGTCGAGGTTCGTGGGTATGTTGACTGACTCGCGTTCATTCCTCTCGTATCCGCGCCACGAGTATTTCCGTCGTATTCTCTGCAACCTTTTAGGCAACGATGTGGAGAAAGGTCTGCTGCCTTGCGACATGGAGATATTGGGCCGCATGGTCGAGGACATCAGTTACAACAATGCCCGCAGGTACTTTAAGTTCTACTAAGGACACCTATTTGGGGAACTTCATAGCGGATTCATATAGTTAATTGCACTGACGACCAGATACACCGTCAGTTCTACCAGCAGGCACACTGCTCCACAGCAGTCGCCCGTATAGCCGTGAATCTTTCGCCAAATCAGCAGGTAGAGCATATAGAATATAATAGCAGGAATGAAGATCATCACCTGCCAGTCGAGCCCCATCATCCAGATGAAAAAGATCATCGCAGGCAATCCCTGAATGGCCAGACTGACACCTGCCCAGGCGTTGAATTTCCGATAGACTGTCTTGGCCTTAGCCTCTTCTGCATTTCTGGCATACGGCATCATCAATATCAGTTGTGAGGTCACCATCTTCGAGAAAGGATCGGCTGCAAGTACCATAAATGCGGCACAGTAGGCTGGAATCGAAATGAGCGTAGCCGCAAGGAGCAGTTCGTAGAAGATAAGTCCAAGCACCCCATACGTGCCGATGCGTGAGTCTTTCATGATGTCGAGAATGCGCTGACGGTTGTTGCCGCCACCTCCAAAACCATCGAAGAAATCGGCCAGTCCGTCTTCATGCAGCGCACCTGTTATCAGCAGACGGATAGCGATGGCGAGGAGTATCGTCACTGTATATGGCAGCACCAGACTACCGAAATAGATGACGAGTCCCATCACGCCACCAGTCAACCAGCCGGTCAGTGGCCAGTGCTCCACCACTGTCTGATAACATTCCTTCGGTGGCTCGTGCAGTCGCCAGAACGGCATACGGGTAAAGAAGATAAATGCCGCCCAGATACGGTCATACCATCGTGTTTGGTCTTTGTCTACTTGCATATTCTCCCTATTTTGTTACAATGAGACTTTATTTGTTGTTCCACAACTAGAAGTATTTGGTGATGTTCGCATTCTGGAAATTGTTCATCTCGTTCATCATGCGGACGGCAGAGTCGATGATGGGGAAGGCACAGAGTGCACCTGTTCCTTCGCCCAGGCGGAGACCGAGATGGAGTAGGGGTTTGGCACCGATGATATCCAGCATCTTCTGGTGTCCGCTCTCATCGCCACAGTGGGTAAAGATCATATAGTCCTGCGAGGCAGGATAAAGTCGTATGGTTGCCAAAGCACAAGCCGTCATGATAAAGCCATCTATTAATATAATAAGGTGTAACTCAGCCGCACGGAGCATAGCACCAATGGCGGCAATCATTTCGAAACCGCCGAAATAGCGGAGAGTAATAATGGGTTTAATGGGTTGCTCATTAGATCTGTTAAACTGCTCAACAGCCTTCGACAGTACTTCGAATTTATGGCGGATGCCTGGGGTGTCGAGACCTGCCCCGGCTCCGATACAATCCTTGAGGGGGATGTTTCCAAAGAGATGCATCCAGATGCTGGAGGGGGAGGTGTTGGCAATGCCCATCTCGCCGATGCTCAGGATATGACAGCCCTCCGCATAGCAGTCATCCACAAGATTAGAGCCGATTTGTATTGCCTGGTTGAACTCTTCCTCACTCATGGCTGGCTCGTAGAGAAAGTTCTTGGTACCCCGGGCTATCTTACGGTTGATAATGCCCTCGACGGCAGATAGATCATAGTCTACACCAGCATCGACGATACGCAGTTTGAAACCGTGCTGGCGACAAAACATATTGACTCCGCCGCCGTCACGGGTGAAGTTAATCATCTGTTGCCAAGTCACCTCGCGAGGCGACACGCTGACGCCTTCCCGCTCTATGCCGTGATCGCCGCCAAGCAACAGGTGACAAGGGTGGTCTAGCGAGGGCGTGAGTGTCTGTTGAATCAGACATATCTGCATCGCCAACTCTTCAAGCCTGCCCAAAGAGCCTTTGGGTTTGTTTAGGTTGTCGATCTTCTCTTGGATCACCGCTTTCATGGATCTGTCTATGGGGGGGATATTAAAAACTTTCATGCTTGATTCTCCGTTCCATCCGTAAAAACCGTTGTTTATTTTATTTTAATGTGTATGCCTGAGACCATGAGTATGACTTCGTCGGCTTTTGAGGCAATATACTGGTTCATCCAGCCTTCAAGATCCGTAAACTTGCGTTGGATGGCATTCTCACTGACACCACCGAGGCCGATCTCGTTGGTGACGAAGATATAGGTAGCCTCTTTAGCCGTGAAGGCATCAAACTCTGCCTTGGACAATTCCATCGACTTATCTACATCGGAATCATTGGAAAAGAAGAAATTGGTAAGCCAAAGCGTCACACAGTCGATGACAACCACTTTGCCCGTCATATCGTGGCGGCTCAGATACATCTCCTCTTCGATGTTAGTCCACTGTGGTCCACGACGCTCCTGATGTCTGCGGACACGTTCACGAAACTCCTCGTCCCAGATATGTGCCGTCGCCACATAGACGGGATAGGCACTCAGGCTCAGTGCCAGTTCCTCGGCCTTCGTGCTCTTGCCTGAGCGCTGACCGCCTGTTATAAGTATGATACGTTTCATAGCGTATTCCTTTTTTCGACCGATTTTGTTGCAAAGATACAATTTATTTTGTAATTTTGCAGCAGATATACAGAAAAAAATGAAATATAAACGATGGACTCACGAAATGTAATGAACAAAAAGGCTTTTCTCATCGCAGCACCTGCCAGTGGCTCTGGTAAGACAACGATAGCCCGGGGCATGATGGCATTGTTGGCGTTGAAGGGGTATCATGTACAGCCGTTCAAATGCGGCCCGGATTATATTGATACGAAATTTCATGAGGCTGTGTGCGGGCATCCGAGCATCAACCTCGATACGTTTATGACTACGCCAGACCATGTACGGGAATTGTTTGCGCACTATGGTGCCGATGCAGATTTTTGTATCGTGGAGGGGATGATGGGACTCTTTGACGGCTACGACAGAGATTGTGGTTCGTCGGCAGAGATTGCCCGCATACTGGACATCCCCGTGGTGTTGGTAGTGGATGCGAAGTCGGCAGCCTATTCTACAGCGGCATTGTTACAAGGATTCCTCAACTTCTGCAAGGATGTGCGCTTTGCGGGTGTCATCTTTAATAAGGTGGGGTCGCCCAAACATGTCAGTATACTCCGTCAGGTGTGCGAGGATCTGGGTGTGCCGTACTTAGGCTGTCTGCTGAAAGATGAAGAACTTGAACAAGACTCCCGCTACTTGGGTCTTGACTTCTCGGTAATCCCTCAGTCATTTTATCTATCGCAACTGCTATGGGATAATCTGGATTGGGAAGAACTACTCCGCCAGACACCTCTTGGTCTTGACACACCTGTTTCCCAACCTGCCCAGTTGCCTACATTGAACCTCTCTGTTCTTATGGCCCGTAGCGAAGAGAGTTTCTCGTTTTTCTATAAGGAAAACCTCAAAAGATTCTCATCCGTACAGTATTTTAACCCGGAGGTGGACGTGCCGGACTTTATCGGTATCGATTTGCTTTACCTGCCTGGCGGTTATCCTGAGAAACATATGGAGGCACTGACTGGCAACGAAGCCTGTCGCAAGGCCATCAAGGACTTCGTGGAACAGGGTGGGAGAGTGGTTGCCGAGTGTGGCGGTATGATGTATCTTTGCAACAATATCGTGACTGACGAGGGTGACTATCCGATGTGTGGTGTATTGCCCTATACCATCACAGCCCGTCAGGCAGATCGAAAACTCTCATTAGGGTATCGTCGTTTTGAACTGGACGGGAAGGAATATCGGGGACATGAGTTTCACTATACGCAGTTTATGACTCAGCCGCAAGAGTCAACTGTTCAGGTATTTAATGCCAAAGGGGAACCCGTCGATACCCCAGTGCTCAGATATAAGAATGTCTTAGCAAGTTACACGCATCTTTATGATATCAGCCAATTCTGTGTCTAAACTCCATCCCGTGATGTTTGCCGGGACGGGCAGTGATGTGGGTAAGAGCATCGTGGCGGCGGCTTTCTGTCGGATCTTCCGACAAGACGGCTATCACCCTGCTCCCTTCAAGGCACAGAATATGGCACTCAATTCATACGCTACTCCAGAAGGACTGGAGATCGGAAGAGCCCAGGCTGTACAGGCTGAGGCGGCAGGCATCCCTTGTCATACGGATATGAACCCTCTGTTGCTCAAACCTCAGAGTGACCATACGTCGCAGGTCGTGCTGAACGGCAAACCCATCGGCAATAAAAATGCCTACGATTATTGGCGGCGCGGTGAGTCTGACATCGATTTCCGCAGTGAGGTCTGTGCCGCCTTTGACCGTTTGGCTGAACGGTATAATCCCATTGTGATGGAAGGGGCAGGCAGCATCTCGGAAATCAACCTGCGTGATACGGACTTGGTGAACCTCCCGATGGCGCGTCATGCCAAGGCGGATGTGATATTGGTTGGTGACATAGATCGTGGAGGTGTCTTCGCTTCTGTCTATGGCAGCATCGCCTTACAGTCGTCAGAGGATAGAAAACTGATAAAGGGCATAATTATCAATAAGTTCCGTGGTGACATGCGACTGTTTGATGAAGGTCGAAGGATGTTGGAAGAGATTTGTGGTGTACCTGTACTTGGCATCATACCTTATTATAAGGACATCCATATCGAGGAAGAGGATTCTGTGGCGTTGGCACGGAAATCGTTCGAGGTGCAACAGGGAAAGGTGAACATTGCTGTGGTCATGTTGCAGCATATCTCCAACTATACCGACTTCGACTCGTTGGAGCAGGATTCTCGCATCCATCTTTTCTATACGAATAATGTGGAGGACATCCGTCAGGCAGATATCATCATCCTGCCAGGAACCAAGTCGACTGTTCATGACCTCTATGAACTGCGACGTAACGGATGTGCGCAGGCCATCATTCAGGCACATCGCAACGGGGCATCTGTGTTGGGCATCTGTGGCGGTTACCAACTGATGGGTGTCGAGGTGTGCGACCCGGATCATATAGAGGGCGACATCGATCGCCTGCCTGGGCTTGGACTCCTTCCCGTCACTACCACAATGAGTGGCGAGAAGATGACGCGACAGGTCGAGTGTGAATATGGGAAAGGCTACGAGATCCACATGGGGGAGACTCGTCCTTTCGGCGAGGCAAAGGCCGCTCCGTTATTGCATCTCAGCGACGGACGAGAGGACGGATACATCGTTGACAACAAATGTATGGGTACATACGTTCACGGCATCCTCGACAATCAGGCTTTTGTGGATTTCCTGTTGGAGCCTTTCGCCAACAAGTTGAGTGCTGCGAAGACATTCGACTATCAGGCTTTCAAGGAAGAACAATACAACAAACTCGCCGATCATGTCCGTCGGCATGTGGATATGGAACGATTCTATCAGATATTAACCGATGACTAATCCGATATCATTGCTCATAGGTTGGCTACTCGATCTGTTGATTGGCGATCCCGCCAGACTGCCGCATCCAATCGTCTGGTTCGGGAAGATGATTGCCTTCGGAGAGCATAGACTGAATAAAGGCTTCCATCGCAAACTGAAAGGTGCCTTGATGACAGTTATTCTCATTCTGTTGGTTTTTGTTCTCACCTGCCTGCTCCGCCACTACTTATCACTCAGCACTTATCACCTATCACTTGTTTTTGATGCTATCATCATCTTCTATTGCTTAGCCGATACCACCCTGATTCGTGAGGTTCGGGCGGTATTCCTGGCTTTGGATCGTTCGTTGGAAGAGGGGAGGAAACAGGTGGCCCGTATCGTAGGACGTGATACTTCGGAACTCTCTGCTCAGGAAGTACGGACGGCAGCCCTTGAGACGTTGGCAGAGAATCTGAGTGATGGGGTGATTGCTCCGTTGTTCTGGTTAGCATTACTGGGAACACCAGGTATGCTGGCCTATAAGATGGTGAACACCCTTGACTCGATGATAGGCTACAAGACAGAACGCTACAAGGACTTTGGCTGTTGGGCTGCCCACATCGACGACATCGCCAATTACATCCCCGCCCGTCTGACGGCATTCTTGATGATTATCGTCTCTGGAAAGCCGAAGTTATTTGGCTTCGTCTGGCGAAACGGACGATGCCACGCTTCACCCAATAGCGGCTATCCGGAAGCAGCCCTCGCCGCTATCCTCAACTGTCGCTTTGGAGGATCACACACTTATTTCGGACAAGTTTTCGACAAACCATATATCGGTGACAATAACCGTCTGCTCACCACTTCTGACATGAGAACTGCCGTTCGCGTGAATCGTGGTGCGGAGGTGTTGATGGTCGTGATGGTTGTCACCGTATTACTGATTATATAGATATGGGAAAAATCATCATTGCAGGCATTGGACCTGGTAGCAAAGAAGACATCACCCCTGCTGTGTTAGACGCAGTGCGAGGGGCAGATGTCATTGTGGGGTATAAGTATTACTTCCAGTTTATTGAGCCTTATGTCAAAGATGGCTGTGAGTGTATCGACACTGGGATGAAGAAAGAACGGGAAAGGGCTGAACAGGCATTTCTTCTGGCAGAACAGGGAAAGACCGTTGTGGTGATTTCTTCTGGTGATGCCGGAATATATGGTATGGCGCCGCTGATCTATGAGATGAAGAAAGCGACTCTTTCGGATGTTGAGATAGAGACGCTTCCAGGAATCTCTGCTTTCCAGAAGGCTGCCTCGTTGTTGGGGGCTCCTATTGGACATGATCTATGTTTGATCTCATTGTCTGACCTGATGACACCTTGGGAGGTGATAGAACGACGCATCAAGGCGGCAGCAGTAGGCGACTTTGTGACAGCGGTGTATAATCCGAAGTCACATGGCAGATACTGGCAACTCTATCGTCTGCAGGAACTCTTCTTGAAATATCGTTCTGGTGAGACGCCAGTTGGTTATGTGCGTCAGGCAGGACGGGAAGAACAGGATATCAAGGTGACAACCCTCGGTGACTTCGACCCCGAGGATGTGGATATGTTTACGGTGATTATCATCGGCAATTCCCAGTCATATATCGCAGATGGGAAGTTCATCACACCCCGTGGGTACTATCGTGAGCAAGTGAACGAAGGCAATAAGATCGGTCAGGATATTATGATTGAGTCGTTCCGAACGATTGCTGGCGAACTGAAAAACGATTATCCCCTTGACCACAAGTGGGCACTGTTGCATGCCATCCATACCACTGCCGACTTCGATATGGAGAACATTCTCTATACCGATGATGGCGCTGTAGAGACATTATATAATAAGGTGAAGGACGGTTTGCTCAAAACTATTGTCACCGATGTCACGATGGTAACGAGCGGTATCCGCAAGGGTGCTCTCCAACGTCTTGGCGTTGAGGCTAAATGCTATCTTTCAGACCCACGTGTGGCGGAGATGGCAAACACGGAAGGAATCACCCGCACGCAGGCCGGTATCCGTCTCGCTGTCGAGGAACATCCTGACGCCTTGTTTGCCTTTGGCAATGCTCCCACAGCCCTCATGGAACTCTGCGACTTGATCCGCAAGGGCAAGGCGCATCCTGCAGGAATCATTGCTGCTCCAGTTGGTTTCGTACATGTTCGAGAGTCGAAACACATGGTGAAGCCTTTTAAGGATATTCCCAAAATCATCGTTGAGGGACGCAAGGGCGGTTCGAATCTTGCAGCCACCCTTTGCAATGCCATCCTGACCTTCGACGATGCTGCACAACTCAAACCAGGACGAGATTTATGAAATTTATTGTTATAGGAATAACGGACAAT
Source organism: uncultured Prevotellaceae bacterium (assembly GCA_902784565.1). Taxonomy (GTDB): domain Bacteria; phylum Bacteroidota; class Bacteroidia; order Bacteroidales; family Bacteroidaceae; genus Prevotella. The sequence goes on along the minus strand of CACZVE010000012.1, from coordinate 39,978 downwards.
CCACAACCCTGGTTTCCGCCAGAGGTATTGGAAATCATCCAGAAAGGAAATATATTCTCTGGTGGCAGACGTCACCATGAGATAGTAGCCCCATTGCTCCCTGCCGATGCCCAGTGGATAGATATCACGACTCCCCTCGACACCGTCTTTGAGCAATACATTTCTCTTACCTCTTACCTCTCACCTCTCACCTCTGAAATAATAGTTTTCGCTTCTGGCGATCCTCTTTTCTTCGGCTTTGCCAACACCATCAAACGGAAGATGCCAGATGCCGAAATCATCCTCTATCCTTCCTTTAATTCCCTCCAGATGTTGGCTCATCGACTTGTGATGCCTTATCACGATATGCGTATCGTCTCACTGACGGGTCGTCCTTGGCCTGAGTTCGACAAGGCACTCATCGAAAGGGTAGGGAAGATAGGCATTCTCACCGACCACGAACATACTCCTGCTGCCATCGCCCAACGGATGTTGGACTATGGTTACACCTCATATACGATGTCCGTCGGTGAACACCTCGGTCATCCTGAACTCGAAAAGGTCACAACCCTCTCCCTCGAAGAAGCCACCCACCGCACCTTTGATTATCCCAACTGCGTGATAGTATCTAAGGATGGTATTTATTCTAATCGATTATTCGGTATCCCTGACAGTGAGTTTGCTTTGCTGGATGGTCGCGAGAAGATGATTACCAAGATGCCGATCCGCTTGCTGACGCTTCAGGCTCTTGACCTGCCGAAACGTCGTGTCTTCTGGGATATCGGTTTCTGCACAGGTAGTGTCAGCATCGAGGCTCGTTTGCAGTTCCCCCACTTGCAAGTCGTTGCCTTCGAAATCCGTCCCGAATGCGAGGTTATCATCCAAGAGAATACCCGTCGCTTTGGTGTCCCAGGCATAGACATCCATATTGGTGATTTCCTCGAAACAGATATCTCTTCACTCCCTCGTCCTGATGCCGTGTTTATCGGTGGACACGGAGGCCGTCTGAAGGAAATCATGGCGAAGGTTCTCACCGTCCTCACCCCCGATGGTGTTATCGTCTTCAACAGCGTCACTTCTCCCGTTGTCACCCAGATGACAGACCGGAAGAGTAGCCGACAACTCTGGGACGAGGCTTGCATCGAACTGCACCTGTGTCAAGCCGATCCGCTTCGTATCCAACTGAACGACTATAATCCTATTGAAATCTTTTCTGCCTCATTCTGACATAATCTCAAAAAATAGTTGTATATTTGCAGCAAAAATAGAAATCGAATTTAAATGAAGATGAAGAAAGTCATAATTTGTTTAGTGCTGGCGATGATGTCAGTAGCCGGATACGCTCAGAGCGTCGTCGGCAAGTGGGTAACAGAAGGTGGTGATTCTCAGGTGGAGATTTACCAGAGTGGTGACAAACTGAACGGTAAGATTGTCTGGCTGAAGAAAGGCGACGGACAACTCGATGTCCACAATCCAGACAAGAAACTACAGAGCCGCAAACTTGTTGGTGTCAACATCCTGACGGGTCTTACCAAGAAAGGCGACAAGTGGGAAGGCGGCAAGATCTACAACCCCAAGAACGGCAAGACCTACAAGTGTTCCATCTGGCTCGACGGCAACAACCTGAAGGTTCGTGGCTACGTCGCCATGTTCTACGAAACCCAGACCTGGACAAAAAAGTAACTCTAGTTTGAAAAACTTGCCTAAAATCTAGGAGAAGATATTCTGAGGTCGGAATTTCTTGCCCCAGATCTGAGGGATAATATTCCGTGGTCGGAATGTTTTGCCCCAGAATTGAGGCATGTTTTCCCTGGGTCGGAATTTCTTCACCCAAATCTGGGGCGCCTTTCTCTTGGGTCGGAATATTTTGCCCTGGATCTGAGGGATAATTTCCCGAGGTCGGAATTTCTTGCCCTAGATTCGGGGGATATTTCTCCGGGGTTGGGATTTTTTCACCCAGAATTGGGACACGATTTCCCGAGGCCGGAATATCTTCTCCTGGTTTTGGGGCTGATTTTTAAAAGATCAAAATGATATGCTCCAGATTCGGGACAGGCCATCCCATAACTTGAAAACCTAGTCCTAAATCCGGGAAAACCGTCCCGAAACTTCATAAACCTGCCTCAAAACTGGGAGACGTTTATGCACACCGTGCAAAAGTCTCCCCCAAATCTGAGGCACGTTTTTGCACCCCATGCAAAATCTTCTCCCAAAACTGAGGCATGTTTTTGCACCCCATGCAAAATCTTCCCCCAAATCTGAGGCACGTTTTTGCACCCCATGCAAAATCTTCCCCCAATTTTGAGGCACATTTTTGCCCCCCATGCATAAACGTCTCCCAGTTTTGGGGCAGAAAAATCAAAGTAAAAATGGATAATTCCGAAAATCTGGAGGCATGGTGTTACAACATATAAGTTACGTCGTAAAACAAAAACAGCATTCTATTTGGTAGTTTCAAAAAGAGTTTGTATCTTTGCAACAAAATCAGGTTAATATGAAGAAGTTTTTTTTATTGACGCTTTCTGTCATGTTGTTTGGGACAGTAGGCTATGCTCAGGTTAATGATGCCAAGACGCCAGGCGGCGTAGAGGCAGTGGATCTGGGACTTAGTGTGAAGTGGGCTAACATGAATGTGGGTGCAGAGAAGGATTCTGGCTTTGGCACGTACTTCGCATGGGGCGAGACCAAACCAAAGCAATACTACTCGTGGAACACCTATTTGTGGTGCAAAAAAGACTCGCAGTTCCTGTTGAAGTATTCTGTTGGTGACAGGTTACAACAGTTGGTGCCATCGGACGATGCTGCTCGCGCCAATTGGGGTGAGGAATGGCGCATGCCCACCGTGGATGAGTACGAGGAACTGATAGACCCAAATAACTGCACATGGGAATGGATCACGAAAGACGGTGTCAACGGCTATAAGGTGACTGGTAAGAAGACGGGCAACTCCATCTTCCTGCCGATTACTGGTTTCCGCTATTATGAGAGTATTCAGTTTCGCGCCATCAAAGGTGTTTACTGGACATCTTCCCTCTACACAGCCAATCCCAATAAGGCGTGGTGTCTGGAGTTCGACTTCTCAGACATAAAGGTGAACTACGGAAAACTGTCCAGCAATCGTTTCAGTGGTCGCTGCATCCGTGCCGTCAGTAAATGATGCAGAAGGTAGCGGTCATACAGATCAGTGAGGCTGGAAGCAAAATCGCCTCGACATTAACGAAACAACTGGGTGCGAGGGTTATTCAGCGCACAGACGTCGGCAAGGAGTGGAAGCACTTCGATGCCTTCGTCTTTATTGGGGCGATGGGTATCTGCGTGAGGACGATTGTGCCTTATATCAAGGACAAACATGAAGACCCGGCAGTGGTGTGTGTCGATAGCATGGGACTGAATGTGGTTTCCGTCCTGTCTGGACATATCGGTGGGGCGAATGACTTGACGCGAGATATTGCAGCATTGATAGGTGCCCGCGAGGTTATTACCACACAAAGCGACAATGCCGGACTTTGGGCACTGGATACATTTGAGAAGCGTTTTGACTGGCCTTTGGCCAGTGATATCGAGGAAATGCAAGACTGCATCTTTGCTTTCGTGAATCGTGAGCCGACAGCCTTGTTGATGGATGTACGTGATGACGGCACAGACTATCTGGAAGCCACGAAGCCTGAGCATGTCACCATCATCAATAGTATCCAAGAGGCTGATCCAAGGAAGTACAAGTTGTTGATGATCGTATCGCCCTATGCCCACCAAATACCAGATGGATTATTAGAACTGCACTTTGTACCGATGGTGGGAACGGTCGGTTTTGGTCTGGCTCATCATCCTGAGGATTACGAAGAGATCTATGACGAGATAGATGAGGCCTTCACAAAGTATGGTTATCTGCCGTGCTCTCACCGTTATTGTACCATAGATATAAAGGCCGATGAGCCCTTTGTGGAAATGCTCAGAAATGAGTATAATGAAGAGGTCGTTTTCTATACTGCCGAGGAACTGGCTGCAGTGGATGTTCCCAATCCCAGCGATACCGTTGCGAAGTATATCGGCACACCCAGTGTCTGTGAGGCGGCTGCTATCTTAGGTTCCAATCACGGCAAACTGATTATCCCGAAGGTGAAAGGGAAGAACTGGACGGCGGCATTGGCTATAGATTACAAGCACCTGCGACAGAAACAGGGGCATATTGAAATCGTCGGTGCAGGTCCTGGCGATCCTGATTTGGTGAGTGTTCGTGGTAGGAAGATGTTGGAGAAGGCGGATTTGATTTTATATGCAGGTTCATTGGTGCCCAAGGCACTGACGGAGTGCCACAAGCCCGGGGCTGTAGTTCGATCTTCGGCTGATATGAACCTCGAAGAACAATGTGCCTTGATGAAGGAACATTACGATAAGGGACATTTCATTGTCCGTCTGCATACAGGTGACCCCTGTATTTTCGGTGCCATTCAGGAACAGATGGCGTTTTTTGACCAGCATGGCATGGACTACCATATCACGCCTGGCATCTCTTCTTTCCTCGCTGCGGCAGCAGAATTGCAGAGCCAGTTCACGATTCCGGAACGTTGTCAGACCATCATCCTCACACGAGGGGAGGGGAGGACACCGATGCCTGAAAAGGAACAGTTGCATCTGTTGGCCAAGAGTCAGAGTACGATGTGTATCTTCCTGTCGGCTTCCATCGTCGATGATGTGCAACGCGAGTTGTTGATGGAATATCCCGAGGACACCCCCGTGGCTGCCTGCTACCATCTGACGTGGCCTGACCAAAAGATCTATCGCGGTGTACTGAAAGACCTCGCGAAGATTGTTCACGACAACCACCTCACACTGACTACGATGCTTGTTGTCGGCGAGGCCATCGACAACCGTCAGGGGTTGTCAGAACTTTACAATAAACACTTCACCCATCTCTTCCGACAAGGCGAGGCATGATTCTGGTGTTTGGAGGAACGACGGAGGGCCGCAAGGCTGTGGAGGTGCTGGAAGAGGCGGGCTCCAACTATTTCTATAGCACAAAGACAGGTGAACAGGAACTGTCGTTACACAACGGACAGCGCATTGACGGTGCGATGAACGGTGAGGCGATGCGCCTGTTCTGTCAGGAGCACCAGATACGACTCATCGTCGATGCCGCCCATCCGTTTGCCACGCAACTCCATGAGACGATAGCCGAAGTAGCCGATGCGTTGGCGATTCCCGTTGTCCGCTACGAAAGGATCTATCCTCCGCGAGACCCGGATATCACATGGATTGACGACTACTCGCAAGTGCCGACGGATATCCATTCGCTGCTTGCCACGACAGGTGTGCAGAGCATCAGTAAACTGAAATGGTTGGAGGCGCAGGGCGTCAAGGTATTTTATCGGATATTGCCCCGGAAGTCATCGATTGCGCTGGCACATCAACAGGGGGCTACGAATGAGCAACTTTGTTTCTATGAACTGAATATCGAGCAGAATCACGGGGACAGACCCCATGATCTTCGCTGCGCTACTATCACAGGGGTCAGTCCCCATGATTCTGTTGAGGCCATCCTGCTGAAAGAAAGCGGGCTTTCGGGAGGGTTTATTGAGAAGGTTGAGGCTGCCAGGGAAAAGGGCATGCGTATCATCGCTCTCAAGCACCCAGAACTTTTCACTTATCACTCTTCACTTTTCACTTCTATCAATGGCCCGTATGGATTGCGTCGTGCCGTGGAGAAACTATTGCCGGAGTTCTTTCCCCTGCATAGCGGACTGACCACCGGCACCTGCGCCACTGCTGCTGCCGTTGCAGCGACGATAAGACTGTTGGAAGGCGAGACCCCTGCAGAAGTACCTATTGTCCTGCCTGATGGTGAGACCATCCTTGTGACCGTTATCTATGGCCCAGACTATGCCGCCTGCATCAAAGAGGCTGGCGATGATCCCGACGTCACAAACGGCATCGAAGTCCGCGCCAGTGTGGAAGAAGGAGAATTTGAAATCCTCGGTGGCGAAGGCGTTGGAACCATCACTCTTCCCGGTTTCGACTATCCACCGGGATCTCCCGCCATCAACAAGGCTCCCCGCGAGATGATTCGGAAGAATGTTCTGGAGATTGTGAAGCGCTTGAATCACGGGGACAGACCCCATGATCTCCGCTACGCTACTATCACAGGGGTCAGTCCCCATGATTCACTCCGCGTCACCATCAGCGTGCCGAATGGTGCAGAGATAGCCCGTCGCACCTTTAATCCCCGTCTGGGTATTGAGGGCGGCATCAGTATTATTGGTGTCTCGGGTATTGTCAAACCCTTCTCCGAGGAGGCTTTTATCGACTCTATCCGCAAGTGCATGGAAGTGGCCAAGGCAGCATACACAAACTCGCATCAACAGCGTGTGGTGATTAATAGCGGGGGTAAGAGTGAGCGGTTCGTCAAGGCCCTTTATCCGGAATTACCCCAACAGGCCTTTGTGGAATATGGCAATTACATCGGTGAGACGCTGAAGATTGCCCACGAACTCAGCATTCCTTATGTCACCCTCGGTGTGATGCTCGGCAAGGCTGTCAAACTCGCTGCCGGACATCTGGATACCCATAGCCGCAAGGCCACCATGGACAAGACTTTCATCAGTGGGATGCTCAAAGAAGCCGACTGCGACATCGACATCAGCGACATCACGTTGGCTAGGGAATTATGGGACAGATTGCCTGCTGACAAAAAGAGCGCTTTTGCCCGCATCGTCATCAACCATTGCGCCGAACACTGTTGTCCGCTCCTTCCCAACGGTCAACTCACCATTCTCCTCATCGACGATGAGGGTCACATCTATCCGAAATAAAGATTATTCTCCTGCATCTTCCTTTCTACGGCGGAAGAGCACCATTGCTATCACGGGGGCACCGACGAGGGCAGTGACGCTGTTGACGGGGAGAGCACCCTCGAAGCCAGGCATACGGGCGATGAGGTTACAGACCAGTGCAAGGACAGCGCCGCAGAGAGCGGTGGCTGGCATCAGGATGGCGTGATCGGAGGTGCGGAAGATGGCACGGGCCAAATGAGGTACGGCGAGACCGATAAACATAATCGGGCCGCAGTAGGCGGTGACAATAGCCACCAGGACTCCCGAAGATATGATGACCAACATGCGGGCACGACGGATGTTCAAACCGAGGTTAGCGGCATAGCGGTCTCCAAGTAACAGGAGGTTCATGGACTTAATCAACAAGCAGGCCAATGGCAGAAGGATACACATCAGTACTACGAAGAGAATCATCTCGTCGCCACTGACGCGGGAGAACGAACCGAGGCCCCAGACCACGAATGCCTTGACATCCTCTTCGGGTGACAGGAACTTCAGTACACCGATAATGGCATTGGCCAGATAACCGATCATCACACCAATGATCAACAGGGTGACGTTGCCCTTTACCTTCTGCGATACCCAGAGGATGAGCAGCATCACAGCGAGGGCTCCGACGATGGCTGCCACACTCATGGCGGCATCACCGAGATAACCCAGACGCGAAAGAGCCACACCACCGATTCTGCCGGAGAGTAGTACCACAAAGGCTACACCGAGGGCAGAGCCGTTGGAGATACCCAACACGGAGGGACCTGCTAACGGATTACGGAAGACAGTCTGCATCTGGAGACCACTGACGGCGAGTCCTGCACCAGCAACGATGGCGGTGAGTGCCTGCGGCAGACGGGACTGGAGGATGATGTTCGTCCATATCTCGTTGGTGTCATCACCCAGAAGGATGCGACAGACATCGGCCACAGGAATCCTGACGGAGCCGATGAGCATATTGACAATCATCAGGACGATGATGGAAACGACGAGGGTGATAAACCTGGAGAGTCTCATTTTTATTCTAGTAATCTGTAGTATGTGGGTTGGTAATCAGGTTCGACGAGTTCGGGATGGAAGATGGCCACGAAATCCTTCAGGAGTACGTCGGGTTGGACGGGAGTAATCTCGTAGTAAGGCTGCTGTTTCATGTTACAGTAGATGACCTTCTTCTCTTTGAATGCCTTGAAGAGGGCGTTGCGGGGTTCGGAGGCTTTCAGTGCCTCGTAACTGAAATCGTCGGGGAAACTGTTCAGGATGCGCCAGTAGTCGGCATTGGCAGCGAGGGCGTACATCTTCTCAAACTCCAGATCCTCGCCAGATGTCTCGTCGTCGTTGATGACATAGTCGGCTCCGGCATCACGGAAAATCTGCGCCAGATAGTTCTTTCCGCCCACGGCGTGCCAGTTGCCATAGTGCATCTCGCCAGAAAAGACGGTGGGTCTGAAAGATACTGCGGATGCCGCCTCTTTCAGATCAAAGTATCTCTTTTCGATACCGGCGAAGACCTCATTGGCTTCTTTCTCCTTGCCAATGAACATCCCTACGAACTTGATCCATTCGGCCTGACCCAATGGGTCGAGTTCCTTGTAGCCTAAATGGGGAACGAGGGTGATACCTGTCTCTTTGATGGCATCGTAACCGCCGCGCTTCGAGGGTGAGATGAAGATGACATTCGGATTGGCGGCAAGAACAAGTTCCGTATCGAAATTACCCTCCATACCGATCTTCACGATCTGTTCGTACTTGACCCGTTGCAGGATGTCCTGATTAAACAGATTCTTGGTGCTGGTAATGCCCTTCACCACATCATGGGCATTGAGCACGGTAAAATTAGATAGTTGCAGGGCCGTCATGCAGATGGTATTATAAATAGGTACACGGACCTTTATATAATCGGCGGGTACTGGCGTGTCGTCGGAATGCACCAAGGCAAAACGATCTTTTTTTCCGACTTCCACGAAACGGACATCTGCCGAGTCGCGGACGGTAAAGCCTGTGGCATATTTCACAGACACCTCCACAAGAGAGTCTGTTGTTGTGTCACTCTGTCCAGAGGTGGTGCCGTTCTTGCCGGCACAGGCACAGAGCACAAGGGCTGTTATTACATATATAATTCTTCTCATATCTATTTGAATTTTACTTTCAATCCGATGACCAGCATGCGACCAGGGGTGAAGAGAGCATACTTACGGGTAGGGGAGTCGATGCGACGGTCTACTTTATTAAACAGGTTGTCGATGCCGATGCTCGGTTCGAGGAGTGCCCACTTCACCAGGTCGAAGGTGTGCGTGGTGTTCAGGTTCCAGAGACCAAAACCGGGTGCATCCTCGTAGGTACCGGTATAATAGGTCTTTGACAGCAAGCGTCCGTTGAGGTTGACGTTCAGTCCGTACCTGTTCCAGGAATGGTGATAGTTGGCGGTGATGGTGGCGGCATGACGGATGCTGCGTTCCAAGACCGTCCACGTTTCGTCGCTCTTGGTACGGGCATAGGTGTAGGCATAGTTCGTGGAGAGGTTGAAGCCTCGGAACAGATTTGCAGAGACATTCAGTTGGATGCCTTTCACATCGCCTTTGTCGCTGTTCTGGTAAAGCGCATAACTCACCATCTTTTCGGCCTGGTCCTGCGTCATCTCGGGGAATTCTGCCATCAACATCTCCCGACTGGCTTCATCGATGCTGACGTTCTGTTTCACCACCATGTCGTTGACACGGTTCAGATAACCTGTCAGACTGACGGCAATGACCTGGGTACGGTATTCGGCATTCAAGGCGACGTAATGACTCTTCTCCGGCTTCAGGTCTTGGTTGCCGAAACTAATCTGTGCCTTGCCACGGTTGACGGAGAAGTAGTGGTAATAGAGTTCGTCGAGACCTGGCGCACGGAAACCGGTAGAGTAGGTGGCCCGGAAACGGAAATTCCCCGGGGCGTACATCAGCGTGGTCTTGGGTGTCAGGTGGTTGTTGAAGGTCTTATGATGGGTGAGTCGCAGTCCGATAGTGGCAGTGAAATCCTTGAAGAGTTTCTGTTCGTGTTGGGCGTATGCTGCCAGGGTATGGACACTCTGGTCGATATTGCCAGAGGTGGCTGTCAGATAGTCCTTGCGCCAGTCGGCACCAAAGATGGTAGTGGACTGGTTATTGAAACCTAAGATGGCTTTCAGTTCTCCTTCCATGGTACGCTGTTTCTTGGATTGTACATAGTCGCCGACGGCGTAGTCCTTGGTTTCTACATCATATTCCTTACCGTAGCGGAAACGGTCTACGGTGAAGTCTGCCTGTAAGGAGTTCCTGCTTGTGAATTTATAGATGCCGCCCACATTCCAGCGCAGTCCCTTGTAGCGCATCTCGTAGTCGGTACCGCCAGTGATGTCTTGACGGGTTTCGGGACGATCCGTGATCTTATATGAATAGTCTATGCCCGCATTCAGTGCCAGGCGCTGATTGGGGGCGTAGGTGAATTTCTGTCCGAGGATATTGGCGCGATAACCGGTAAAGAACGGGGCTATCGTTTGTTGTGTCTCTGTTTCTGAACCTTTGACGTATTCTAAGTCATTGTTCTGATAACTGTCGGCCTGGTCTCTGCTGAATGAGGTGTATGAGCCGAAGCCGTTCGTATAGATGTCAAGACTGACATTCTCCGTGAACTGTCCGTGTCCGGAGATCCTTGTGTCGGAAGTGACACTGATAAGGTTTTGTGTCGGTTGGTCTGTGATGATATTGATCACACCTGCGATGGCATCGGAACCGTAGAGTGATGAGGCTGCTCCGTCGAGCACCTCGATACGTTTTACACGTGCCATGTTAATACGGTTCAGATCGACATTGTTAGAGATGTCACCAGAGAGTTTCTGACCGTTGATGAGAATGAGGATATATTTGTTGCCAAGTCCGTTCAGACGCAGGAATGTTCCCATGGAGTTGGGAGCCATGGAGGCTTGTGGCATCATACGCGTCAATGCCCCGTCGAAGGTTGAGATACCTTGTTCTTGTATCTCCTGACTGCTGAGTACGCGGACAGGCGTGGCTGTGCTTTTCAGTCGCTGGTGGTGACCAGAACCGGTAACTACTACGGGATTCAGGTTATACGAACGGCTCTTCATCGACGAGTCGCGCCTTTCCATTTTATGGATCTGTGCCTGTGCAGGGATGTTGCCTAGGATAAACAAAAGGAGGAAGATGCTGTCTCTCGACAGCACCTCCTTACACAAACTTATATAATAATACACGTAAAAAGAATTTATAATCATTTACTCTTCCGGAGCCGTGGTCGGAGTAGAGAGAGCCTCGTCAGTGCCGAGTCTGGCAATGGCCTCACTGGTGTGGTTCATCCACAGTTTACGTACGGCACTGCGCTCTGCGAGTCCAGGGATATACTCCTCACCGCTTTTGTATTTCTTCCAGCAAGCCTCTGTGAAGTTGGTCTCGTAGGCCTCAGTAGCAATACCATCGGCATTGAACAGAGAGTACCAGCTCTCCTCGTCCTCATCATCGGCCATATCGTTGTGAGCGTGGTCACCAGCGATACTCATCAGCACGAAGAGCTGGGCCTGCTTAACGTTGTTTCTCTCATAATTGACAGTATAACCCATGGCACCAACCGTATAGTCATAGCGTCCGCCTTTAATATGACTCAGCACATCCTCAGCGTAGGTCTCATCCATGTCAACAGTACCTACGTAGTAATTCTGGCTGATATTGCGGAGATAACTCTCGAGCTGCAGATAGCGTATGTTACCACCGTAGTAGTCGTAGCCCTCAGGATTACCATGACCCATGAAAGCAACGATACCCTGAGAGACAGCTGCCTTGATATCAGCTTCGTTGTTCAGCGTGGTAGCAAGTGTCTTAGCGTCGCTCTCCTCAGCCATCAGCGGGGTACCCACTACAACCTGGCGGTCGAGGCTCTTCATATATTCATCGCTGAAGTCGCCATTACGGTTGTTCATGAAGTCCTTCACATAGCTGTCGCGTACACGACGATACTCCTCACCAGGGATCACCTGCAGCGACTGTACCACTACCTGCTGATAGCCAGCCTGACCAATGGCAGTGAGCCAGTGCTCAGGATCGTAGTAGTCCTTTGGATCAACATTCTCACCAGCACGGGCGTTGTTGATACAAATGGCTGAAGAGAAAGAGAGATATACATCCCAGCCAGAGAACTGAGCCTTGTAGTCGTCGACAACCTTGTCGAAGGTATCATAGGCCTGCTCCCAAGTAGAACCGAAGGCCACAAGCAGGATCACCTTGTTGCTCTTCTTCTGTTTATTCACGGTCTCATTAACAGCCTGCTGATAGCGGTCATAGTTGGATTGCGTCGTAGGCGCGCTACCCTTGTCGCCATTGTCATCATCATCGTCGTTACTACATGCAATGAACATTGCGCTGGCTACGAAAGCCATCATGGCCAGCATCAAAAACTTAATCTGTTTCATTTTCTTTTGAATTAAAATTAGACATGTTATATTTGTTTGTAAGTTTTTTGCCTTCGTTGAAGCGCACAGTCAGTGAGGCATAGACGGTGCGACCCGGAGTGGTGGTGCCGAGGTGCAGACCGTGAGGAGTACGGTCACAATAGTTGAAGATATTGTCGATGCCAGCCTCAATGCGATAGTTCTTACCAAACTGATGTGAGGTGGAGAGTCTCCAAAGTTGACAGCCTTTTCCGTCGCCGTCAATCTGATAATACCGTTTACTTGAAAGGCGACCATAGATGCCGATGCCTAACTGGTAATGCTTGGAAAAGTCATGACTCCAAGTGGCATAGACATTCGCCTTGTGATGAGCCATGCCGTCGATAGTGACACGTTGCATCACATCCTTTTCACTGTCATATTGGTTGGCTTCTGTATCCAGGTAACTATACGAACCGCCTGCCGTGAAGTGGCGTCCCTGATAGCGCACGGTGAAGTCGAGCCCGTATGTCTTGGCATCCTCCATGTTCTGATACTGGCGCACTCGCATCGGGTCGTATTTCGTAATCAGATCGCCTGGTGCCTGCTTGGTGGGTATGGTGACAAGGGTAATCATGTCGTACACCTTATTATAATATGGGGCGAGGGTCAGGGTCAGATGTCCGATGCTATATTCTGCACTCACACCATAGTAGTTAGAGTGCTGTGCCTTGAGGTCGGTATTGCCGAGATAGAGGTACACGCCGTTCATGTTCTTGATATACTGATAGTGCAGTTCCTTGGGGGTAGGGGTCTTGTATCCCTGACTCCAGGTGGCTCTCAATCGCAGGTCGCCGAGTTTCAGCATGGCAGACACTTTCGGTGTCAGACGAAATCCGAAACCCTCGTTTCTTGTCAGACGGAGACCTGCGGTGATATACAACGGATTCAGCAGTTCCAGTTCGTCTTGCAGATAGATGGCTTCTGTATTATCTGTCGCCTTCCCGCCTGCTACGCGCATGGGAGCCTTCAACCAGTCGTAACGGTATTCGAGTCCTGCACTGAGACGTTGTTCGTATGGCAACGAGAAGACACCCTTCAAAGAGATGTTCGTCAGACGCTGGTCACTCTGCAACTCCTTGTCGTCAGGGAAATAGGGGTAGTAATTGGTGAAACGCCCGTTCACGTAGCCATCAGTCAGGGTGGTGTCGGTATAGACATAGTTGTAGGCATGCTTTTTCCATTCGGCATCAAGGGTGATGACGTCTGTGTTGTTGAGTTTCCATTTCCCTCCAACCGATGCCGAGGCATTGTCGTACTGCAAGTCCCAAGTCTTCACATCGACACCAGGATGATGTCCACAGGGACGGTAGATACGTTTCCAGTAGATGCTGCCGTCGGCATAGAGTTCTATTTGTGGCGTTAGTTGATAAGTAAGATGCTCTGCCAGTTGCCAGTTGGTATGACGGTTCACGGTTTGATTACGGGAGTCCGTGATATGATACTCTGTCTGAGAAGGTGCTTCCTCGGCGGTGTTCTGCCAACCGTCGGAATGCTGTAACTGGAAATTGGTATAACTCGACAGTCTGCCGAAGTTTAGGGCGATGCCATTGTGCTGTCGGATGTCACCATACGAACCGAAACGCGAGGTGTTTTCCAACATCACTCCCTGTTCACGATGCTTCTTGGTGATGATATTGATTACACCTGCGATGGCATCAGAGCCGTAGAGCGCACTTGAGGCACCCTTCACAATCTCAATCTTCTCGATGTTGTGCGGGTCGATAAGTGAGAGGTCATTTTCTCCGCCATTGTCACCATGCAGTCTGCGTCCATCAATCAGTATCAGCACATACGAATTTCCCAGGCCGTTCATTTGCAGACGGGAACTCATGTCGTTCTCGCTGAAATCAAAACTGGCTGTCAGTCCTGAGAGGATGTCTTCGATATTTTTACCAGCATATTGTTGCAGTTGTCGATGGCTGATGACCTCCGTCTGTACGGGAGCATCTTTAAGCAGGTGCTGGGTACCAGTACCTGTCACAACAATTTCCTGAATGCTGTCAGAACGCCAAAGATTGTTGTCTGTCTGCGCCTCGACAGCCACTGCCGCATACATAGCCAGCAGTACCACTGTCAGAATCTTCTTCATTCTATGATCCATGTCTTCCGCTCCGCATATCCCTGTACGTGCGTACTTCTAATTAATTGGCAGGTCTTCTGACTTTCCCCAGTCTGCTTTACCTTCCCGACAACTTGTCAGTGGCGTTATACAAGCAGACCTTTCATTAGGGATTACAGCTGCAGGTACAGTTCCGGACTCTCACCGGATTCCCTTACATCATGGCGGCATTCTGCCACCAGATTGCCATATTCTGGGTGCAAAAATACAAATAAGAAACCAAATTACCAAATAAAAACAAAAAAATATGTACCTTTGCAGACGATAAGACAATAGAACGAATGAAATATAAGGACCTGTTTATAGACTTCGACGATACGTTGTACGACACGCATGGCAATGCCGTCATTGCCTTGCGTGAGACGTTTGAGACATTTGACTTGAGACGGTATTTCCCTGATCCTCAGGTTTTCTACGATGCCTACTGGATGGCTAACATCGACCTGTGGACACAGTATTCGAAGGGAGAAATTACGCGTGACTATCTGATCGTAGAACGGTTCCGGCGTCCGCTGAGTGTCGGTAGCGGACTAGATGTTACGGAAGAACTTTGTTTGGAGATGAGTGACCGTTTCCTCGATTTCTGTTCGTCGAAACCCGGGGTGGTGGCAGGTGCGCATGAACTGATGGACTATCTCCGACAGCAGGGCTACCGGATGCATATGTGCAGCAACGGATTCCATGAGGTGCAGTACAAGAAACTTGCGGCCTGTGGACTGAAGGACTATTTCGATACCATCATCCTGAGTGAGGATGCCGGTTTCAACAAACCCTCGCCACAGTACTTCGACTATGCCTTCCGTCAATCGGGAGCCAATAAGGAAACGACGCTGATGATAGGCGACAACCTACAGACGGATATCCTCGGGGCGCTCAACTCCGGTATAGACGCCTTGCTCTTCAACCGCTGGGAGGTGGATGTCGATGAGGCGCCGCAGTCTCCGACGTATGTCGTTGCATCTCTGCAGGAAATTATGAAGATTCTGTAGGATTTTCTTGTTTGTTTGCTTACTTTTTATTATTTTTGCACCCGAAAATTGAACAACTTAACACAAACAAATACATAACGATATGTGTGGAATAGTAGGTTATATTGGTACGAAAGAGGCTTATCCGATACTGATCAAGGGCCTTCGCAGACTGGAATACAGAGGATATGATTCGGCAGGTGTGGCCATGATCAACGAGAATGGCGACTTGAACGTCTACAAGTCGAAAGGTAAGGTTGATAATCTTTGTGAGTATTGTAACGACAAGAATGTGAGTGGTACGATCGGCATTGCCCATACCCGTTGGGCGACCCATGGTGAGCCCTCATCACGCAATGCCCATCCCCATTATTCGCAGAGTCATAATCTGGCTATCATCCATAACGGTATCATCGAGAACTATGCCGACATCAAGGAGAAACTGAGAGCAAAAGGCGTGCAGTTTGTGAGTGATACCGATACGGAGGTGCTGGTACAGTTGATAGAGTACATCATGGTAAAGAAAAACCTGTCGTTGTTGGAGGCTGTTCAGGTGGCTCTTTATCAGGTGATTGGTGCCTACGCCATTGCCGTGCTCGACAAGCGTGACCCCAACCAGATCATCGCTGCCCGTAAGCAGAGTCCGTTGGTGGTCGGTATCGGTAAGGATGAGTTCTTCTTAGGCTCGGATGCCAGTCCGATCGTGGAGTATACCGACAAGGTGGTGTACCTCGAAGACGGTAATATCGCCGTGATTCGCCGCGGTGAGGAAATGCATGTGCTGAGTATCCTCGGCGAGGAACAGGAACTGAAGGTGAAGACGGTGGATATCGACCTGGGACAGATAGAGAAGGGTGGCTATCCGCACTTCATGTTGAAGGAGATCTTCGAGCAGCCCGAGTGCTTGACGAACTGTATGCGTGGTCGTGTAAATATTGAGGCGGATCATGTTACCCTCTCAGCCTTAATCGATTACAGACGACAGATGTTAGAAGTCAAACGGGTCATCATCGTGGCTTGCGGTACTTCCTGGCATGCAGGACTCATCGGCAAGCAACTGATAGAGACTTTCTGTCGGATACCGGTGGAAGTGGAGTACGCTTCGGAGTTCAGGTACAGGAATCCTGTCGTGGGTAAGGGTGATGTCGTTATCGCTATCTCCCAGAGTGGTGAGACCGCAGATACTCTGGCTGCCGTACAACTGGCCAAGGAACATGGGGCCTTCATCTACGGTGTCTGTAATGCCATTGGCAGCAGTATTCCCCGTGCGACGGATACGGGAACCTATATCCATGTCGGTCCGGAGATCGGTGTGGCCTCGACGAAGGCCTTTACGGGTCAGGTGACAGTGCTGACGATGATTGCCCTCGCGATGGGTGAGGCAAAGGGAACGATTGACCGTCAGGAATACCTGAAAGTGGTCAGGGGACTGAGTGAGATTCCCGTGAAGATCCGTGAGGTACTTCAGGCCAATGAGAAGGTGGCCGACCTCGCACGTACCTTTACCTATGCGCATAATTTCCTCTACTTAGGTCGCGGCTACAGTTATCCTGTAGCCTTGGAGGGCGCTCTCAAACTGAAGGAAATCTCGTATATCCATGCCGAGGGCTATCCTGCCGCCGAGATGAAGCATGGACCTATCGCCCTGATCGACTCGGATATGCCGGTGGTAGTCATTGCCACTCATAATGCGATGTATGAGAAAGTGCTGTCGAATATTCAGGAGATTAAGGCTCGTCAGGGTAGGGTAATTGCGCTTGTCTCGAAAGGTGATGACACCATCTCGAGGATTGCTGACGAGGTGATAGAACTGCCCGATGTGCAGGAATGCCTGGAGCCGTTGGTGGCTACCATCCCCTTGCAGTTGTTGGCCTATCATGTAGCCGTCTGCAAGGGTAAGAATGTAGACCAACCGAGAAATCTGGCGAAATCTGTAACCGTAGAATAATAGGGAAATCGGGGTTTATAGCCTCTAAAAGTGAGCAGATTATAGGCAGAATAGGCTCAAAAATAAAAAAAATAGTGGATTTATTTGGAGATTTCAAATTAATCCACTATTTTTGCAGTCTAGAATATTAGTACTAAAGATCAATAATGGACGCAGGAGCAACATTAGAGTCGAAAATCAACCGCAGCGACTATAAGATTCTGATTGTCGATGACGTGATGAGCAACGTACTGTTGCTGAAGATTCTGTTGACAAACGAGAAGTTCCAGGTTTGCACGGCGAATTGTGGAAAGGCATGTATTGAACAGGCCAAGACAGAGCATCCCGACCTGATACTTCTCGACGTGATGATGCCAGATATCAATGGTTTTGATACGGCTGTCATCATGAAGAAAGATCCAGAGTTGGCCGATATACCTATTATCTTCCTGACAGCACTTAACACGCCGGCCGACTTGGTGCATGGTTTCCAAGTGGGTGCCAGTGACTTCCTGACAAAGCCTTTTAACAAGGAAGAACTGGTGATGCGTGTGATGCAGCAGATTTCACTGGTGGCTGCCAAGCGCATTATTGAACAACAAAACAGGGAACTGAAAGCGACGTTGAGTAACCGTGATAAGATGTATTCTGTGATTGCTCACGACCTCCGTTCACCGATGGCCAGCATCCGTATGGTACTCAACCTCGTGGTGCAGTCTGCCTCTGAAGAGACTGTCGGACCGGAATTGTACGCCTTGCTTGATCAGGCGAACAGAGAGTCGGAAGAGGTGCATGACCTGTTGGACAACCTGTTGAAATGGACGAAGAGTCAGACGGGAAGATTAAGTGTCGTGGTACAGGATCTGGATTTGAACGACATTGTGCCTGGCGTGGTTGAGATCTTTGAGATGATCGCACAGACGAAACAGATTAAACTAGACCTGCAGCGCTCGGCTGAGCCATTGGTGGTTCATGCGGACAATGATATGTTGAAGACGGTTGTGCGTAATTTCTTGTCGAATGCCATTAAGTTCTCACCGGAGAACTCGACCATTGAGATTACAATGGCAAGAGAAGGAGATTTTGCGAAGGTCGGTGTCAGGGATCATGGCGTCGGTATTGCTGCAGACCGTCTTGCCACCATCTTCCATAAAGGTGAGACGACATACGGTACAGGCGGTGAGGAAGGCTCCGGACTCGGACTGCAACTCTGTCAGGACTTCGCCAGAAAGAATGGCGGTGACTGTACGGTGGAATCTGTCGAGGGTGAAGGCTCTACGTTCAGTGTCCTTATCCCGCTCAAGAAAGACTGATGGCTACACCTATATATATTATAGAAGAAAAGAAACTTCGCCGCAACCTCACGCTGATCGCTGATGTTGCGGCGAAAGCCGATATAGAGATTATACTTGCGTTTAAGGCTTTCGCCCTGTGGAAGACTTTTCCCATCTTCCGTGAGTATATTCATTCCACAACAGCCAGTTCTCTGTCAGAGGCCCGTTTGGCCTATGAGGAATTCGGTGCACCGGCCCACACGTATTCGCCTGCCTATACCGACGAAGAGTTTGATGAGATGGTCAGATGCTCATCGCATCTTACGTTTAATTCCCTTTCACAATACGAGCGTTTCCATGAACGGGCCAAAGACGTTTCATTGGGACTTCGAGTGAACCCGGAGTATTCCGAAGTGGAGACTTTACTGTATAATCCCTGTGCTCCAGGAACACGGTTTGGCGTATCGGCCGATAAGTTGCCAGAACAATTGCCTTCCGACATGGAGGGTTTCCATTGTCATTGTCATTGTGAGAGTGGGGCAGATGTGTTCCAACGTACACTGGCACATATTGAGGAGAAGTTTTCAAGGTGGTTCCCACAACTGAAGTGGATCAACTTCGGAGGCGGACATCTGATGACACGAAAGGATTATGATGTGGATTTGTTGATTAGCATGATGAAAGACTTCCGTCAGCGTTATCCGTGGTTGAAGGTCATTCTGGAACCTGGTAGTGCTTTTGCCTGGCAGACCGGTCCGTTGGTGGCTCATGTGGTGGATGTCGTAGAGGATAAGGGTATCCGGACGGCGATTCTGGACGTGAGTTTTACCTGTCACATGCCCGACTGTCTCGAAATGCCATACTTTCCCGAAGTCCGAGGCGCCGAACATGTTGAAAAGGGAGGCTACCGTCTGGGCGGTAACAGTTGTCTGAGTGGCGACTTTATGGGATACTGGCGTTTCGACCATGAGTTGCAGGTGGGCGAGGAGGTGATCTTTGAGGATATGATCCATTATACCACCGTCAAGACGAACACCTTCAACGGCATTTCCCACCCGTCGATTGGCATGCTCCATGAAGACGGATCTTTGGAGATTTTGCGCGAGTTTGGCTACGAAGATTACCGAAATCGCATGGATTAAACCTTTTGGAAAGCCCTTTTTTCGATAAAATGGCACTTTTTTAGAAAAAAAACGCGCAAAAAGTTTGTCAGTTCCGAAAAAAGCATTACCTTTGCATCCGCAATCGAGAGAGATGCCCTTTGGAAAGCGCGGAATTCTCGTGCAAACCGAGCGCAGAAAAAGAATACTTTTTATGCCGAGGCGCCGCCGAGAATGCCACAATTTCTGAAAGATTGCGGAAATAGCTCAGTTGGTAGAGCACAACCTTGCCAAGGTTGGGGTCGCGGGTCCGAGTCCCGTTTTCCGCTCCATTTATTGAACAAAAAAGAGACATCCTGGTAATGGACCAGATGTTAAAATGCCCAGGTGGCGGAATTGGTAGACGCGCACGTTTCAGGTGCGTGTGCCGCGAGGCGTGCAGGTTCGAGTCCTGTTCTGGGCACTCTTTTTTTTCAGTATTTATTTTGTTGGAGGGGTGGCGGAATTGGTAGACGCGCTACTTTGAGGGGGTAGTGTCAATTGCGACGTGGGAGTTCGAGTCTCCTCCTCTTCACATGCGGAATTTTCGTGCAAACCGAGTGCAGAAAAACGCGTTTTTATGCCGAGGCGCCGCCGAAAATCTCGACTGTCGCAGACAGGCGGAAATAGCTCAGTTGGTAGAGCACAACCTTGCCAAGGTTGGGGTCGCGGGTCCGAGTCCCGTTTTCCGCTCTTTTTTATTAAGGAAAACAACTTTTTCTCATACAAATGAATTTATATTTAAGGTATTTCGATCGTGAAACGCTGGTAAAGAGTGTTGACGAAGCAATAGAATTCTTGAGAGATATAGACGAAGTAGGTATGAACCCCGTACTCGAGGCTGATATCCGCGAGTACGCTGAAAGTGATGTATTCTATCCCAAACGCTACAAGGTTCGTCCACGCGTGTATTTCATTGTGATTAAGACAGAAGCAGAAACGATGCAAGATTTTAAGGAAAAGAAGGCTGTTCATGCCATTGCGCAGCCAGCGTCGAAGGCAGCAGCCCCGGCATTGGTGCGTCTGAACGAGATAAGACCAGGATGGTATGAAGGTGCCATCGATTTCAAGCGTGTCCTTCTGGTACCTGGTACCGGTAAGTTCCAGTATCGCGACACTCAGTTTGTGGCCGATGTGAAGGCTGAGTCTGGTATGGACTGCTACAATCGTATTGTGGACTATCTGCGTGAACGGGTAGATGCCCGTAGTCAGTTCCCGTCGGCAAAAGGAAAGAACTTCAAGTTCCGCTATCTTGGTATGGCCAAGTAGTATTTTATAAACCTTTTAAATTTTATATCTATGAACAAAGTAATGCTTATTGGCAATGTAGGGCAGGAGCCCGAAGTGCGCTATGTGGATCAGGGTGTGGCAGTAGCCCGTTTGCGTCTGGCTACTACGGAGCGTGGTTATACGCTGCAGAACGGTACCCAGGTGCCGGAACATACGGACTGGCACAATGTCATCCTGTGGAGACGACTGGCTGAAGTCGTTGAGAAATATGTCCACAAAGGCGACAAACTCTATATTGAGGGACGTATCCGCTATACCACCTATGACGACAAACAAGGACAGCGCCGCTATGCAACAGAAATCTGGGCCGACAACATGGAAATGCTAACACCCAAGGCCAATACGCCGACAAGTCAGCCGGAGATGGCCAGTGAACCTGTCCCCAGTGATTCTGCCCTTCAGTCTGAAGCACCGGTGGAGTCAGGTGAGGCGCTTCCATTCTAATTTCTGAAAATGGACTATCTTCAACAAATATTTAGTGAAGTAACAATCATGGCTCCCTCCATGGGAGCCATCTTTGCAGGTATTCTTGCAGTTTTACTCCTTGTCTTTTCTGGCTTTGCCTCTGGTTCGGAGATCGCCTTTTTCTCATTATCCCCCAACGATTTGAACGAACTGGAAGAAAGCAACAGCGAACGTGACAAACAGATTCTCGCCTTGGGCGAGGATTCCGAGCGGACACTGGCCACCATCTTGATTACCAATAATCTGGTGAATGTAGCCATCATCATGCTCAGCACCTATTTCATTGAACACCTCATCGATTTCGGACAGTCCGCCTGGTGGTTGGAGTTTCTGGTTATCACCGTCCTTCTGACCTTCCTGCTCTTGCTTTTCGGAGAGATTATTCCCAAAGTATATTGCGGACAGCATGCGTTGGCCATGTGCCGTCATTTCTGTGGAGGAATTACCGTCCTAAGGAAGTTGTTCTATCCTGTAGCATCCGTATTGATTCGCTCAGGCATCTGGGCATCAAAGGTGGTACAGAAAGAGAGCCATGTACTTAGCGTAGACGATCTCGAACAGGCCCTTGAACTGACTGACGAAGACGAGTTGAAGGAAGAAAAGAATATGTTGGAGGGTATTGTCCGCTTCGGCGATGAGACTGCCAAGGAGGTGATGACGAGTCGTCAGGATGTGGTAGATCTTGATTTCCGGAGTAAGTTCCCTGATGTCATCAAGTGCATCGTCGAGAATAATTATTCCCGTATTCCTGTCTATCAGGATTCTATCGATAACGTGCGTGGCATCCTGTATATCAAAGATCTGCTGCCGCACCTGTCAAAGCCCGCCAATTTCCGTTGGCAGTCATTGATCCGTCCTCCCTATTTCGTGCCTGAAACGAAGAAAATCGACGATTTACTGCGTGAGTTCCAGGAAAATAAGGTACACATCGCTATCGTGGTTGATGAATTTGGCGGCACCAGTGGTATCATTACCCTGGAGGATATCTTAGAGGAGATTGTGGGTGAGATCAATGACGAGTACGATGAGGAGGAGAAGAGTTATGTCCGCATCAATGCCAATACTTACGTCTTTGAGGGCAAGACACTGCTCTCTGACTTCTTTAAGATTATGGATCTCGACGATGATACGTTTGAGGAAGTGGAAGGCGATGCCGACTCGTTGGCCGGTCTGCTCTTGGAAATCAAGGGCGATTTCCCTGAACTGCATGAGCGCATCGATTTCGAGAACTTCACCTTTGAGGTGACGGAACTCGACGAGCACCGCATCTCAAAGATCAAGGTCATTGTTCATCCCAAGCAATCCTAGGAAGACCTAGACAGACCTAGTATATCCTAGGGCGAAATCACCAGCCGATCTCATTATATCCTGCAGCGTAGTACCATTGCAATTGCTGGATCTCGCGGCTATACTTGTCTTGATTCGTCCAACTCTGCGGCACGTGCATGCTAACGCCGCCGTATTTCTCCTCTGTTACGGTAAAGCCGTAATAGTAACCACTCCATGACTTGTTGGTCATCCACATCGTTGCCATCTTCTTGTAGATAACGGCCTTGTCGAGCACCTTCTTCCATGCGTTATAGTCGTCTGTGGAAGCATATTTCAGTATGAAGTCGTTGGCGTCGTAGTATTTGTAGTCAAAATAATAATGTATCAAGTCGGTCATGTTGGGGGCATCGTCACCAATATTAGGCTTGATGGCTTTCAGCACTGTCTTTGTCGCACTGGCCATATTTTCCATCTCACTGGTCCTTATCACTGAGAGCGGCACGTCATAACCGCCGGCGCGCTGGATATAGTACTTGTCGACGATAGATGTTGCATACTTCGGAACGTCGTTGATTAAGGTGTTGGTTTCGAACATTGCCGGTACCACCGTCTGGTAGGGTGCGCCGCAACTGGGAATCTCGGCGGGTGAGCCGATTATGTAGTCTGTTGCATGGCGCAGTTCATAAGCCACCTCCAGGCACATCATATTACAGCAGTCGCAGAAGATGAAATCCAGATGCGGCAACCTCGACAATGCTTTGGCCATTGACGGTATGTTCATCCATGATTTTCCTGGAGTGTCGTATGAGTTGTTGCCCGTGTCGCCGCCGTATGCTTTCTTTCTGGCATTGTATTTCACCGAGTCATTTTCGATAAGCCAGCCTGAGCCGTGCCCCCAGAGTACCAGTCCATAACTGTCGGCAGGGTATTTGGTGAAGGCTGTCCTGATGACATTTTCAAAGATGGCAGGATCGCTGGTCAGCGATTCCTCCATCTGAATGGAGTCCTTCAGTTCACCCTTGTAGAAGTGGAGCATGTATGGGATGGGACGGCTGAATTCCGGATCAGGGTCGTTGGGCTTGTCCACATATACTACCAGATGGTTGTTACCCATGGTCTTCACGCCTTCTTTCATCTCTTGGATATCATCGTAGGCATTACGGTATTTTTTGCCAATATATTCTTCGTATCCGAGATTGTTTTCCGCGGCGATATAGACGAGCACCGTGCGACCGGCTTTCACTTCAGTTTCTTCTTCATCCTTCTTGCAGGCGGTGAGCACTGCCAATGCAATGATTGCATAAAGTATTTTCTTCATATATCTCAATAATTTGGGTGCAAAGATACAAAAATAATCCCAATTCATCGTTTTTTATTCTTTTTTTAGTAACTTTGCGCATCAAATTTGGAAAATAATGAAGAGAATCATCATATTTTTGCTGGTTTGCATCCTCGCCATCGCTGTGGGGGATGCCTATGCCCAGCGTGCAAAAAAGAATAACGGACGTAAGCGTCCCAAGACCACCAAAGTGGTGAAAAGCAGGAAAAAGACGACGGCGAAAAAGTCGACGAAGAAGACTGCAAAGCGAACGGCGAGGAAGCCTGCGCGGAGAAAATCCGTTGCCGTCAGGCCACGGCCTATTGTGAATCTGGAGGACAGTGATCCCTATATCATGTGTGAAGATACCTGTGAACATGTGCACGGGATTGACCTCTCGCACTATCAGGGAGAGGTGTTTTGGGAGACCGTCGGCGGGAATACGAAGATGGCGTATGTCTATCTGAAGGCCACGGAAGGAGGCGACCGCATCGATTCACGCTATGAGCGAAACATTGAACTGGCTCACCGTTACGGACTGAAGGTGGGCTCCTATCATTTCTTCCGTCCCAAGACTCCGTTGCATCTGCAACTGCAGAACTTCACCACGCAGTGTCTGCCCGGAGAGCAGGATCTGATTCCGATGATCGATGTAGAGACGACGGGTAATATGCCAGATGGACAGTTCTGTGACTCACTGAAGACATTCCTTCGAATGATAGAACGGGCGTACCATCAGAAGCCGTTGGTCTATACGTTCCGCAACTTCTACAATTGGCATCTGGTGGGTCAACTCGACGACTACCAGTTGATGATTGCCATGTATCAGGATGAGGAACCAGTGCTGGCCGATGGTCGTGACATCACGATGTGGCAGTACACAGGAAAGGGTCGCATCATTGGCGTGAACGGTTATGTAGATAAGTCACGCTTCATGGGCGACCACAGTCTTCGTGAAATTCGATTTCGACATTAAAAAATAAAAATAGGTATATGATTATCAAGTGTCCGGAATGTGGTCATCAAGTTAGCGACCGCGCCAAAACATGTCCCTCCTGTGGGATAGATATTGCAGGACATATCACCCGTTGTCCTGACTGTGGAGAGTATATCTTCAAGGACGATCGTGAGTGTCCGAACTGCCATTGTACCATTAATGCATCGGCCAGCGAGCCTGCTGAAGAGCAGGGAGTGGCTTCGCAGCTGTACGGTCTGACACCTGAGATTCCAGAGATTCCTCAGCCGGAGGAATCCAAGAAAAGTAAGGGACATAAGATTCTGTGGTCATCCATTGTTGTCGGTTTCGTCATCGCCCTGATCATTGTGTTCCTGGGTATTTATTTCTATCAGAAGTCGCAGCAGGAGAACGAGATGCGTGCCTATGAGAATGCTATGATGAGTACTGAGCCTGCCGTCTTGCAGAACTTCCTCGATATGTATATCGACGCCTCTGTGGCTCATCGCGATTCCATTAAGGCGCATCTGGAGATTCTGAAGAAGGTGGACCGTGATTGGCAGAATGCCCTTGCCACTCAGTCGAAGACAGCCCTTCAGTTGTTTATGGATCGTAACCCAGAAAATATTCATGTGCCTGAGGCTCGTCTGATCATCGATTCGCTTGACTTCGAGGCAGCAAAGTTGGAAGATACGATGGATGCCTACCAGAAGTATATGGACGGTCATCAGCAAGGCGCCTATTATGATGAGGCTGCCAATGCCTACGACCGTATCAGGACGGAGGCAGAGGAAAAGCGTCGTCAGGCCCAGCAGGATTCCATTATGAAGGCTCAGAAGGCTGCCGAAGCCAAGACGGCTCAGCCTGTCCAGCCCGCGACAAAACCTGCGCAGCCAGCGTCAAAGCCTGCTCAGCCTGCGGCAAAGTCCACTCAGCCTAAGTCTGCTCAGCCCGCGACAAAGCCAGCCCAGTCGACTCAGCCTGCGAAGAAGCAATAGCGCTTACTCTTCAATATGCGAGAGGGAATGGGCAAACGACGCGAAGAAGTTTGTCAGTGTTTCTGAAGGGAAATAACGGAAGTATCGTGCGGAACGGTGTATATGCCCGAGCATGGCACTTCCGTTACTTGTATGCACGAAGATGTTGCCGGCATCCTGTGAGAAATAGAAATCTCTGGCGCGGGTATTGGTAAACTCGATGAGTTCCTGTGCCACCTGTTCCACGTTTTTGTCGCGTTTACCACCTGCAAAGACAATTTCTTCTTTTTCGAATCCCAACAATTCTATGAGCAGTGAGGCCTCCAACTTTGCTACTTGTTGGAGTTGGAGTGTCTTGAGCCATTTCCCCAATGCAGTAAAGTCGGCATGGTGCCCTTCTGAACGGAGACAAATACCCAGTTCCACAAGTTGTCGGAGAGGTACACCCTCGTTCAGGATATGTCGCGACACACGGATGATGGTAAGCAGTACCTGACGGGTGCGGGTATCCGATTGTTCGTCGTCAAGGATGGTCTGGAGTTTTTTGTTCAGCAGGGGATTTGTCAGATGGTCTGCCCGCAGGAACTCGTCGGGTTCCTCTTCAGCGTTGCGCGCTTTCTTACGTATCTCTTGGATAGTCTTTTCCCATTGTTTCCATTGTTTGTCTGTCAGATGGAGGAAGAACTGGTCTTTGCTGCGTTGCAGACCTTCATAGACGAATCCTGCCACGTCATGCATGACAGCCAACTGATAGAGTTGTCCCCACTTATAGACCGACATGGGCTCGACCTGTTCTTTCTGTTCGAAGGCCCCGATGCGGATCAGACGGAAGAAATTACGTTGGATGATGTTCATGAGTATCTTCTGGGATATCTGAATAGAATGGATAATACGGCTGCGATGCCAATGGCAAAGGGATAATATAAATAGGGTATGATACTGACGGGGTTCAGCATTGCCAGACCTGCCGCCATGAGCAGTTGGGCACCGTACGGGATGAGTCCTTGTACGAAGCAGGAGAAGGTATCGAGGATGGAGGCTGCCTTTTTGTTGTCTACGCCATATCTGTCGCCAATCTGTTTGGAAATGCCTCCCACGGTGATGATGGCAACGGTATTGTTAGCCGTACAGACATCCACCAGTGCTACCAGTGTACCGATGCTGAGTTCTGCACCCCGTTTACCACGAATATGACGGGTCATCCGTTCAATGATGAAGTCGATGCCGCCTTGTTGTTTGATGAGTTCCAGCATGCCTCCCGCCATCATGGTGATGATGATCAGTTCACCCATGCCGATGATACCGTCGCCCATGGCCTTCATCCATCCGAAGATGTCGAAGGCGCCTGTCAACAGTCCAATGATACCGGTCAACAGAATGCCCAGTGTCAGCACTGCCATCACGTTCATGCCGAAGATAGCAGTGATAAGGACGGCGAGGTAGGGGATGACCTTTATCCACTGTACACTGCCGATCTGCTGGGGTGCTTGAACCTCTGCACCCATCAGGAAATAGATGATACAGACCACGAGGGCGGCAGGTGCCACAATGAAGGAATTAACCCGGAACTTATCACTCAGTCGACATCCTTGGGTGGAAGTGGCCACAATCGTCGTGTCTGAGATGAAAGAAAGGTTGTCTCCGAAGAATGAGCCTCCTACGACGACGGCAGTCATCATGGCGATGTCTGTTCCTGTCTGTTGAGCCACGCCTGCCGCAATGGGGGTCAGCGCCACGATGGTTCCTACCGATGTGCCGATGGATAAGGAAATGAAACAGGCGGCGACGAAGAGGCCAGCCAACAGCATCTGTGGCGGTAGACAGACCAATGTCAGGTTGACGGTGGCATCGATGCTGCCCATCACCTTCGCGGAGTTCGCAAAGGCGCCTGCAAGCACAAAGATCCAGATCATCAGCATCATCTGTCTTGTGGCGGCACCACGACTGAAAGTGTCGATGCGTTCCTTTAAGGGGCGTCCCCGATGAATAAGGATGGCATAGATGCTCGACACCATAAAGGCAACGGTGATGGGTACCTTATAGAAGTCGCCGGCAATGATGCTGGTGACCAGATACAGGATGATGAACACCCCCAGTGGTGACAATGCGATGAGTCCCTTTTTCACCTTTATAATGTTACGCCATTTTTGAAGATGGATATTTCACGATAGTCATTTTCCTCGTTTCTGGTGGGTTGTCCGTTGGCGATGGCAATTACCTTGTCGATGAATGCCGGCAAAAGTTCCTGCATGGTACGTCCTTCCAGTAATGGTCCTGCCGAGAAGTCCACCCACTTGGGTTTATTGTTTGCCAATGTGGGGTTTGTGGCAATCTTCATGGTAGGGATGAAGGTACCGAAAGGTGTGCCACGGCCAGTGGTGAAGAGTACCAGATGACAACCGCAAGCGGCGAGAGCCGTTGCTGCCACGAGGTCGTTGCCAGGGGCCGACAAGAGGTTCAGGCCTTTATGCTGCAGGCGGTCGCCGTATTCCATCACACCATTGACGGGTGCCTTGCCACACTTCTGGACACAGCCCAATGCTTTGTCTTCGAGTGTGGAGATTCCTCCGGCTTTGTTGCCTGGTGATGGATTCTCACCGACAGGTTCCCCATGCGAGAGGAAATAGTCCTTGAAGTTGTTGATCATCGAGACCGTCTGTTTGAAGAGTCCCTCCGTGCGACAGCGGTTCATCAGAATCGTCTCTGCACCAAACATCTCCGGTACTTCTGTCAGTACCGATGTGCCGCCCTGAGCCACCAACCAGTCGGAGAATGCTCCTACCAACGGGTTGGCGGTGATGCCGGAGAAACCGTCGGAACCACCGCATTTCAGACCAATCCGCAGTTCCGATACAGGCACTTCTTCCCGTTGGTCCTTGCTGGCGATGTCATAGAGTTCGCGCAGGATGTGCATGCCTTCTTCGATCTCGTCGCCTTCCACCTTTTGCGTCACCAACAGACGGATGCGCCTTTTGTCAAAGTCGCCCAACATCGCCATGAAGTCATCGGGCTGGTTGTTCTCACAGCCCAGACTCAACACGAGTACGGCACCGGCATTGGGGTGCAGACAGATGTCACGGAGTATCTTACGGGTATTCTCGTGGTCACCGGAGAGTTGCGAACAGCCATAGTTATGGTGCCAGGCATAGATGGCATCGATCCCCTGATCGTTGGTTTCCTGTCGCAGTTTCTCTGCTAACTTCTCGGCGATGCCGTTCACGCAGCCAACGGTAGGCACGATCCATATCTCATTACGGATCCCCACGTCGCCGTTCTTCCGCTGATAGCCCAGAAATGTCTTTCCCTCATTGGCGATCTTAAGCTCTTCACCGATAGGATTGTATGTGTATTCGAGTGTACCTGAGAGATTGGTCTTTAGGTTGTTTTCGTTTACCCAGTCACCTGCTTCCAGGTTTTGTCGGGCGTGACCAATGGGATAGCCGTATTTGATGATGTTCTCACCTTTTGTCACATCCTTGATGAGGATCTTATGTCCGGCAGGGGTGTCTTGGTGAATGGTGATTTCTTGTCCGTCCACCTCGATGATGTCTCCTTTCTGCTTCGCAGACAGGCAAACCACCACCGAATCGGCGGGATTGATCTTCAAAAAGGTTGTCAGTTCCATCGTTTATATGGCGGTTCGTCTGTAGAAGTCTACATTCTCCTTTGTCAGGATCTCAATGGGCATGTAGTTCACGGGGTTCACTTCCCGTTTCAGTACGATGGCATTGAAGAGGGCATCCACGCTGGCATAGCCCTGCTGGAAGGCGTGCTGGGCAATGAGGAACGAGATGCTTCCCTGTCGGATACATTCCTCGTTCTTCGGCACCATGTCGTAGCCCATGATTTGAATGTTACGCCGGTTGCTCTTCTGCAGGAATTCACCCACGATGTGTGCCTTGGAATTAAAGGTGATACAATGGTGTACCTGTGGATGGGTGTTGAAGAACTTCTCTAAGATGGAATTATATTCCTTGCGTTCCTCGTCGAGCGGGAGATCCACCTCGGTAATCTTCACATCAGGGAAGTGATCCACCATATAATGACGGAATCCCGTCTCGCGGTTGGCCTGTTGCTTAGAACCCACCTTACCGTCGCGGGTCTGTTTCACAAGTGCAATCTCCTTTTCCTTATTGGCAATGAGCATCAGCATACGGGCGGCGAAGTAGCCGCTGGCGAAGGAATCCTGTCCGAAGAAGGCCAGAGGCTTCAGGTCAGGCATGTAGGAGTCGAGCAATACGTATGGGATGCCTTTGTCTATAAGTTTTTCCGTAAAGCGTCCAGTCTGTTCCAGTGTGGTAGGCACGATGATGACACCATCGAACTTCTCTGTGAGGAATTCTCGTACCATCCGGGTGAAGGCTGCATTGTTGAAACGTTCGTAGTACATGTACTTCAAGGTGATACCGAAGTCACGACGGAAGTCCGTACAGGCCTGTGCGCCTTCCTCGATCTCGTCCCAATAGGCCTCCTGTTCATGCTTGGGCAGCACGATATAGAATGTGTATTTCTTGTTGTAGGCGAGGGCAGAGGCATAGACGTTGGGTTTGTAGTCCATCTCTTCCAATGCCTTGTTCACTTTTTCGAGGGCTACTTTCGACACGTTTGGACGGTTGTGCAGCACACGGTCTACCGTTCCCACCGACACGCCAGCACGTTCGGCAATATCCTTGATCCTGATGTTCTCCTTTGCCATGATTGATGAATTTATGTTGCCGTGTGCAAAGGTACGCCTTTTTTTTCATACCACCAAATTTCATGATGTATTATTTGGTGGTTTCGAACAAAAAGTGTACCTTTGTAGCGCAAATGAAATAATGATTAATCAAAATAATAAGAAACAATGGCTAAAATTGTAACATTGGGCGAGATTATGCTCCGCCTGTCTCCGCAAGGAAACGACCGTTTCATCCAGAGTGAATCATTCCGTATCATCCCCGGTGGCGGTGAGGCCAACGTGGCAGTCTCATTGGCCAACTATGGTCATGAGGCTTATTATGTCACCAAACTGCCGAAGCATGAGATCGGTCAGATTGCCGTGAATGCGCTGCGTCGCTTTGGTGTGAAGACAGACTATATCACCCGTGGTGGTGACCGTATCGGACTCTATTATGCTGAGACGGGTGCCTCCATGCGTCCTTCGAAGGTGATTTACGACCGTGCACATTCTGCAATTGCAGAGGCTACGTCTGCCGATTTCGATTTCGATCAAATCATGGAGGGGGCTGCGTGGTTCCACTGGAGCGGTATCACCCCTGCCATCAGCGACAAGGCTGCAGAACTGACGAAATTGGCCTGTGAGGCTGCAAAGCGTCATGGCGTGACCGTCAGTGTCGACCTGAACTTCCGTAAGAAACTCTGGACCAGCGAGAAGGCCATCTCCATCATGCGTCCGTTGATGCAGTATGTCGATGTCTGTATCGGTAATGAGGAGGATGCCGAACTCTGTCTCGGTTTCAAGCCCGATGCCGACGTGGAGGGAGGTAAGACCGATGCTGCCGGCTACGAGGGCATCTTCAAGCAGATGATGCAGGAGTTCGGTTTCAAGTATGTCGTCTCTACACTCCGCGAGAGTTACAGCGCCACGTTTAATGGCTGGAAGGCTCTTATCTATGATGGTAAGGAGTTCTATCAGTCGAAGCGTTACGAGATCAATCCCATCATCGACCGTGTGGGTGGTGGCGACTCTTTCTCCGGTGGTCTGATTCATGGTCTGCTGACGAAGCAGACTCAGGGCGAGGCTTTGGAGTTCGCTGTGGCTGCATCAG
Source organism: uncultured Prevotellaceae bacterium (assembly GCA_902784565.1). Taxonomy (GTDB): domain Bacteria; phylum Bacteroidota; class Bacteroidia; order Bacteroidales; family Bacteroidaceae; genus Prevotella. The sequence goes on along the minus strand of CACZVE010000012.1, from coordinate 8,251 downwards.
CCCTGAAGCACACCATCAATGGTGACTTCAACCAGGTTAGTATTGAGGAAGTGGAGGCTCTTGCCGGCGGTAACGCCAGCGGTCGCGTACAGAGATAATGATATGGCAAAGTTTGATAAAATCGCAGTGATGAAGAAGATTGGCGACACCGGTATGGTGCCCGTCTTCTACCATAAGGATTTAGAAACCTGTAAGCAGGTCGTGAAGGCCTGCTACGAGGGTGGTGTTCGTGCCTTTGAGTTTACCAATCGTGGCGATTTCGCCCAAGAGGTGTTCGGCGAACTGGTGAAATGGGCCGACAAGGAATGTCCAGAGTTGGCATTAGGCATTGGCTCTGTCGTCGATGCCCCTACAGCCGCAATGTATCTCCAGTTGGGTGCGAATTTTGTGGTGGGACCGTTGTTCAATCCCGATATCGCCCCTGTCTGTAACCGTCGTTTGGTGCCTTACTGCCCGGGTTGTATGACCGTCAGTGAGATTGGTAAGGCCCAGGAGTTGGGTTGTGACCTGACGAAAGTCTTCCCCGGCGACGTGGTGGGACCGAACATGGTCAAAGGTCTGAAGGCACCGATGCCCTGGTCGAAGATCATGGTTACTGGCGGTGTCTCTCCCGATGAAGAAAACCTGACCAACTGGTTCAAGGCCGGTGTCTACTGTGTGGGTATGGGTTCCAAACTCTTCCCCTCGGATAAGGTCAAGGCCGGCGACTGGCAGTATGTCACTGACAAGTGCCGCGAGGCTCTCGGCTATATCGCCAAGGCACGTGCATGAGGCTCGTATCCATCATACTGATTACACTTCTTTTCTCAGCCTGTTCACAGCCTGACAAACAGGATGTGGACAGGCTGAATAGTCTGTCGTATGCCTATCATTATCGTAACCTCGACTCCACGGAGCATTATGCCCAGCAGGCCTACGACCGTTCCGTACATTACGACAAGGGCAGGGCAGAGGCCTTGAATCATCTGGCCTTTGTCAACATCGTTCGGATGCAGTATGACGAGGCGGAGAAACGCTTGAGTAATATTCCGGAAATCACTGATAATCAAGCACAACGCCTTGTGTCGTATGTGCAGCAGATGCGTCTCTGTCAACGTCGTTCCAACAACCGTGCGTTCTATGAATACCGTGAGTTGGCCGATGGTGCCCTGCGTCGCATCAACGAAGAACGCGACCTGTTGTCCGAACGCGATCTGGGTGTCTTGCGCTATGCTGAGACGGAATATGCCATCGTCAACTCCACCTATTATTATTACGTAGGTCTGGAGCGACAGTCCATCCAGGCTTTGGAACAGATAGACCCCAATGAGATACAGCGCGACACCGCCCAGTATCTGAACTACCTCTATAACATCGGTGCGGGCGGCATCATCACCGAGGGCACCCAGCAAGACATCAACCAACAGGAGTTCGATGCCCTCATGCGTTGTTTCCTGACGGCCCGTCGGGCAGACATGCCTTACTTTGCCGCCCAGGCGTTGGAGGCCCTGTCAGAACACCTGATGGACGAAGACTACCGTCGACAACTCATCGCCGATAACCTCCCCGCCATGAAATTCATCAACCCCGAGGGGGTGGAGGAGGAGATGCTCTCCGGCTGGTTGGCCGAGAGTGCCCTTTCCCTTTTCATGGAGTATGGCGATGTCTACCAGATAGCAGGTGCCTATCGTACGCTGGCTTCCTGTTTCCGACAGATCGGCGACTACCCGTCGACGCTCTTCAATCTGGAACAGGCGCTCTCCGATACCATTATCAATCAGGCTCCCGACCTGGTGGCGAGTATCCGTGAACAGTTGAGTGTGGCTTATTCCGCGATGGACGACAAGTCGCAGAGCGACATGAACCGTAATGTCTACATCGACCTGATGACCGACACCCGACAGGATCGTCAGTTGGAGGCTCGTGCCAGTCAGTTGGAGGCCACCGCCACCCAACTCAACTGGATGCTCATTGCTGTCGGCATTGCCATCGTGCTCTTGCTCTTCTCATTGTGGCTCTTCAACCATCTGAACAAAAAACAGAAGAAGTACAACCAACTCGACGAGATCTTGGAGCAGCGTCAGGATGATGTGGCGATGGAACGGCTCCGTGTGGAGAACAACGAACGACGTAACCTCGAGCAGCGGGCCAAGGTCTCCCTCGTCAATAGCATCACCCCCTTCATCGACCGTATCATCTACTGCGTACACAAGGGCCGTGACGAGGGTTATATCCGGGAATTGACCAGTCAGATCAACGACTATAACGACATCCTGACCCACTGGATCCAACTGCGTCAGGGTGAACTGAACCTGAAGATAGAGACCTTCCCCCTGCAGCCCCTCTTCGACATGGTGGCGAAGGGTCGGAAGAGTTTTGGGATGAAGGGCATCGGACTGGAGGTGGAACCTACGGAGGCTCTGGTGAAGGCCGACCGTGTGCTGACGCTCTTCATGCTCAACACGCTGGCCGATAATGCTCGTAAATTCACACCAGAAGGAGGACAGGTATCCTTGTCGGCGCAGGAGACTGCCGACTATGTGGAGATCTCCGTCAAGGATACGGGTGAAGGCATGACCGAGGAACAGTTACAGCATCTCTTCGATCCCAAACCCATCCGCGACACGGGTACGGGAGGTCACGGCTTCGGTCTGTTGAACTGCAAGGGTATCATCGAGAAATACCGTAAGATATCACAGATATTCTCCGTCTGTTCCATTGCGGCAGAGAGCGAACAGGGCAAAGGCTCGCGCTTCTTCTTCCGTCTGCCCAAAGGTCTCCTCCGCACCCTGCTCTTACTTTTCACTTTTCACTTTTCACTTTTCACTTCTTCTGCCCAGCCTGCCGACGACCTGAGTCGCGCTAGTGTCTTTGCCGATTCTGCCTATTTCTCCAATATCAACGGCACCTACGAGCGCACCCTACAGTTTGCCGACTCATGCCGTTATTATCTCAACAGTTACTACAGACACCTTTATCCTAATGGCGATCTCCTGTTGCTGCAGTTGGGTAACCCCTCGTTGGTGGCTCCCGAGATACAGTGGTTCCACGACTCGTTAGATGTCAACTACAACGTCATTCTCGACATGCGTAATGAGAGTGCCGTGGCCGCCCTGGCCTTGCACCAGTGGCAGACCTATTCCTATAATAACAAGATTTACACGCAACTCTATAAGGAGATGTCTGCCGACAATACGTTGGCCGACTACTGTCGTACCATGCAACAGTCGCAGAGCAACAAGCGCATCGGCATCATCCTGCTTGTGCTGGTACTCCTGGCCATCCTGCCGGCCTACTATCTGCTTTACTATCGTCACCGTCTCTACGAACGGTTCTTTGTGGAGCGTGAGCAGCAGTCGAGTCTGGAGATGGCCGACGATGAGTTACGGCGGGCGGAATTGGAGAACAACAACCTCCACGTGGCGAATGCGGTGCTCGACAACTGCCTCTCCACCCTGAAGCACGAGACGATGTACTATCCCTCGCGTATCCAGCAACTGTTGGATCAGGGCGACATGTCGTCGCTCTCCGAGGTGGTCGACTACTACCGCGACCTCTATGGCATCCTCTCGCAGCAGGCTATGCACCAGATAGAGGGCGTACACCTGCATGTCAAACCGCTCGACAATGGTATCCTGGGCGACAAGAACCTGATTGCCTACCTTGCCGATATCCTGCGCAAGCAGGGTGGGGCAGAGTGGCAGATTACGCCCAAGGATGACAAGTATGTGGAGGTCATCGTACCCATGCCGCAACTTCACCTCACCGACGAGGAAGCGCAGAACCTCTTCAATCCCACCTCTTCGTCACACATCCCCTATCTGCTCTGCCGTCAGATCGTACGTGATCATGGCGAGGCCACCAACCGTCGGATGTGTGGTATCTGGGCAGAGAACAACAACGGAACAACGAACATCAGAATAATATTACCGAACGTATGCAGAACTTCAAAGTGATTATCGTCGAGGATGTGCCCCTCGAACTCAAAGGCACGTTAGGAATCATCCGCAACGACATCCCCGAGGCGGAAGTGATTGGCACGGCTGATTGTGAGGCGGCCTACTGGAAACTCCTCAAGCAGCAGAAGCCTGACCTCCTGTTGCTCGACCTGGGTCTGGGCGGTTCCACCACGGTGGGTGTCGAGATCTGCCGCAGCACGAAAGAGATGCATCCCGACATCAAGGTACTCATCTTCACGGGTGAGATCCTGAATGAGAAACTCTGGGTGGATGTGCTCGATGCCGGTGCCGACGGTATCATCCTCAAGACGGGTGAACTGTTGACGCGTGGCGATGTGAATGCCGTGATGGAAGGCAAGACACTTGTGTTCAACGAACCCATCCTCGAGAAGATTGTGGAGCGTTTCAAGTATGCCGTCAGCGGACAACTGGCGAAGCAGGAGGCCCTTGTCAACTACGAGATCGACGAGTATGACGAGCGTTTCCTCCGTCACCTGGCTCTCGGCTATACCAAGGAACAGATTACCGGTCTGCGGGGCATGCCCTTCGGTGTGAAGAGTCTGGAGAAGCGTCAGAACGACCTCATCCGTAAGTTGTTCCCCGATGCTGTGGGCAATGTCAACGCCACCCGTCTGGTGGTCCGTGCCCTGCAACTCCACATCATCGATATCGACAATCTCGTAGCCGATGAAGACTGAATCTGTACGGGGACTGGGGGTGGTTCTCTTTTCCCTCCTCATCGCCGAGTTGGCCCTGATCCTCCTCTCGTGGATCCTCTCCGCGGCAGGCGTCGAAGGAGTGCGCTCCCTGCTCTCCGGCGAGGGCGTACGTTGGTTTGTGGGCGATTTCGCCCGCATGGTGGCCTCGCCCTTGTTGGCGTGGCTCCTGCTGTCGATGATGGCTGTGGGTGCTTTTCTGCGTTCGGGTCTGACCTCGCTGTGGCACGAAGACCGTTCCCGTATTCTGTCTTATCGCGACCGTACTGCTTTCCGTGTGTCGCTGGTGTTGTTGGTGGCCTATGTCGCTGCCATCCTCCTGCTCACCGTCGTGCCGCATGCCGTTCTGTTGTCGGCGTCAGGCTCTCTTTTCCCATCGCCCTTCAGCCGTAGCATCATCCCCATCGTCGCCTTCGGTCTCACTTTGGTCAGCATTACCTTCGGCATGATGTCAGGGCGCATGCAGTCACTCTCCGATGTTCTCGAAGTACTTTCCTATGGCATCCGTAGGTATGCTCCCCTGTTGGTACTCTACGTCTTCTGCATCATGCTCTACCAGAGCCTCCGCTTCGTGTTCTCTTAGGGTACCGGGGAAGACTACAGGAATTTGAAAAGGGGTAGGAATCCCGTCATGGCCATCACGTTACGGAGATCGTTCTTCATCCCTTTCAGATAGACGGGTCTGCCGTTTTTCTTGGCGCTCTTCAGGATATTGAGGAAGATGCGCAGCCCGCTCGACGAGATATAATCCAGTTTCGTGCAGTCGATGACGATATCCTTGTCCGTGCAGTGTAGCAGGGGTTTCAGTGCTGTTTCTACTTCTTCCGATACGGCGGTGTCGAGCCGTCCGTCCAGGATGGCCACCATTTGGTCGTTTTGATCTTCAATGATTGTCTTCATCGTGTCGTTGCTTAATTTCTGCGGGCAAAGTTACATAAAATAATTGAATCCGCCAAATCAACCTCGGTTTTTTGTGGTATTTAACTTTTCTTTTTGTACCTCTGTTATACACTCTTTAGAGAAGCACCTTCACCACGACCTTCTTTACTGGGGTGGGGGTGTCGATGCACAATTGGGGCATGTGGCCGTCCTGGGGGAAGAAGATGGCGAAATAGTCATCACCTAAGAGCATCTCTTGTGACGGGATGTCAATGTCGGAAGAATAGAAGGCCGCATCTGTCTCGTCGGTGTAAGGCTTGGTCTCAACCAATTTCTCGACAGGCAAACAGGCAATCTTTTCTGAGCCGCTGATGAGATACTGGATATCGATATTCGCCCGGTGTGCCTCGTAGCCGTTCTCATTCTGTCGCTTCGTGTCATACGTCGACACAATGGCCTTTACACGCGGATTGATATGATAGACACCCTCAGGCATGTCAGCATCAACACCACGCAGGAACTTCAGACCCTCATAGATATCCTCAGAGAGTCCCTTGTATAACTCTAAATGGTTTAAACTGTCGTAAATCATCGTGTAAAGTGTGGGGGAATATCGGCGGCATTTGGTGATTCCGTCGGGGCTCGAACCCGAGACCTACTGCTTAGAAGGCAGTTGCTCTATCCAACTGAGCTACGGAACCGACCTTGCTTTTTGTTTTGCGGCTGCAAAGGTAGGCATTTTTTCGCAAACAGACAAATATTTGATGGGAAAACTTACTTGCGGTAGAGTTTTTTGATGAGGTCGGGGCGTCCGATGCGGCGCAGACTCTGTTCGATGTGACGGCGTTCCTCGGGTTTGTACCAGAAGAAATACTGTCGTTGGGCGAGTTTTTCACGGGGCGACTTGGCGGAGAACACGGGTTGGAGGGTGTAGGGATCGAAACCCGTATACCATGTCTCGGTGGCAACGGTCATGGGGGTGGGGGTGAAGTCCTGCACCTGTTCCAGATGGAAGTCGAGTTGTTTGGTGAGTATGGCGAGTTCCGCCATATCCGCCTCCTGACACCCTGGGTGCGACGAGATGAAGTAGGGGATGAGCTGTTGGTTGAGATGTTCCTCGCGACAGATGCGATCGAAGAGACGTTTGAACTCATAGAACTGTTGGAACGAAGGCTTACGCATGAGTTTCAGCACCCGATCGCTGGTATGTTCAGGCGCCACCTTCAGACGTCCTGACACATGACGACAGATGAGTTCGCGGGTGTATTGCTGTGCCGCCTTGTTGGCTGCCTCATCCTTGCTGCGATAGAGTAAGAGATCGTAGCGTACGCCACTGCCGATAAAACTCTTCTTGATACCAGGCAGGGCATCGACGGCATGGTAGATGTCGAGGAGTTTGCTGTGGTTGGTGTCGAGGTTCGGACAGATCTGCGGATGGATACACGAGGGCCGCTTACACTTCTCACAGGCGTTCTTGTTTCGGCCACCCATGCCGTACATATTGGCAGAGGGTCCGCCGAGGTCGGAGAGGTAGCCTTTGAAGTCGGGCATCTGGATGACCTGCTTCACCTCTTTCAGGATGCTCTCCTTGGAGCGGCAGGTAATGAACTTCCCCTGATGGGCGGATATGGTGCAGAAGGCACAGCCGCCGAAACAGCCCCGATGGATGTTGACACTGTGTTTGATCATGTCGAAGGCGGGGATGCGTTTACCCTTGTATTTCGGATGTGGCTGACGGGTGTATGGCAGGTCGAACGAGGCATCGAGTTCCTCGGTAGTCATCGGGGGGTAGGGCGGATTCACAATGATATAACGTCCGTCGACAGCCTGCAGCAGTCGTTGGGCATGCATCATGTTCGACTGTTCCTCGATATACCGGAAGTTCTCCGCCTGGGCACGTTTGTTGCGCAGACATTCCTCGTGGCTGTGCAGCACGATATCGTCTTCACGGATGCCGCCTGGGATATCCTCCTTACGGGCAAGATAGACCGTCTGGGGAATGTTGCTGATATCGCGAATGCGCTCGCCCTCACTCAGTCTTCTGGCGAGTTCGAGGGTGGTTTTCTCCCCCATGCCGTAGGTGATCATGTCGGCACCGGAGTCGCAGAGGATACATTTCCGGAGACAGTCCTGCCAGTAGTCGTAGTGGGTGAGTCGGCGCATGGAAGCCTCGATACCTCCCAGTACCACTGGCACATCGGGGAAGAGTTGTTTGAGGATTTTGGTATAGACGATGGTGGGATATTCCGGACGCATGTCGTGGCGTCCGTCCGGACTGTAGGCATCTTCGGAGCGCAGACGTCGGTTGGCAGTGTATTTGTTCACCATAGAGTCCATACACCCCGGGGCTACGCCGAAGAAGAGTCGGGGTCGTCCGAGTTTCTTGAAATCACGGAAGTCACCGTGCCAGTCAGGCTGTGGCACGATGGCTACCTTATATCCTGCCGCTTCTAATGTTCGTCCGATGACGGCAGCGCCGAACGACGGGTGATCCACGTAAGCATCACCCGAGAACAGGATGACGTCGAGTTCATCCCATCCCCGCAGTTCCAACTCCTTCTTCGTCGTCGGCAAAAAGTCCGTCAGCCGGTAGTCCATCAATTAAACGGTGTTCCTTGGAAGGCGCGGGTGGTCATGCCGAGGTTGTCGTTGCCACGATCCTTCCAGTTGATGTAGAGCAACACTAGTTGCTGCAGACCGAAGGCCTTCATGTTGGGA
>CACZVE010000011.1 GCA_902784565.1 uncultured Prevotellaceae bacterium | reverse complement strand
GGCAAAGCCAACATATTCTTCCCTTGACGAGGAAGCCCTCCGTGTGATCAGTGCCATGCCGAAATGGATGCCTGGCAAACAAAATGGCGAAGCCGTCCGCGTGAAATATTCAGTACCTGTTTCTTTCCGCCTGGGTAGCAAAGAAACACCAGATGATGCACTAAATGTGAGGACAATTGATAATCTCGATCAATCTGAGCAATCAGTTCGTCCGAGTGAAAGCCTCACCACTAAATCAGTCCGTCCGATTGAAAGCATCACAATCAAAGAACTCATCAAACAATTACCAGGTGCAGAGATGGACAAGGACGGTAACATCACCGTTAATGGTAAGGCCGTAAAAATTCTAGTTGATGGTAAACCTATTTCCTCACAGGATGCTTTGACAAAAGTCGTCAATCCTAAAGACATTAGACTTGTCGGAACAAACTCGAAATGATATTCATTCATTTCCCATAATAAATAATACAGTAAAACAAGTTGTTTTGGTATTGAAGAGAGTATCTTAACGACTCGACGAGATAGTCTTAATGATACCAAAACAACCTGTTTTGCAATGAAGCAGATTATTGTTTACAGATTCTTGTATAATAAAAACATAGAACTTACGTTTTTAGAGTATAACAGAAAGATTATGAAGAAAACCATCATCACCACATTGCTTGCCCTCGTCGCTTTGACGGGGCAGGCACAAGAGATCAGAGCGGACGAGCCGACGTTAGACGATTACCTGCAATTGCTGAATGCCAAGGGCTACATCGTCTACAGTTTCGACATGAAGGACTTCAAGGGCAAACAATATGAGCCTGTCATCATGGAATATGTGAAAGGCGAAGAGGCGAAAGATTATATTGGCTTTAGTTTTTCCTTTCCGCTTGGAGAGAAACTTGTCATCGGTTTTGCCCCGTCAAGCAATGATTCCACGTATGTCTATTCCTTCCAATCCGTCGGTGGTGGTGGCTTTAATGCTACACTCAAACTCCAGCCGGTCTTCGCTCCGGAGATGTCCACGAAACAGGCTTACAGATACGAGTCGCGTCCCTTCGAACTTGTTGCTCCTGTAGAGACAGGAAAAGTCATCCCGCTCGTCTTGTTCGGCTCTTATTGGTATGAACAAGAGACTGGCGTTAGCCGTTTCTGCGGCGAAAAAGTCATTAATCCCGACCTCTCTTCGGACATTGTGAAAAACATTCCGCATTTCTACGTCCTCGGTATCAAAATCAAGTAAGGCAGAAGGATTGCATGAACTCACGGGGAAAGGTCCCGTGAGTCGTCGGCATAAACGTTTACTAACTAATTACCATTAAGTCTTTGGCCAAATCGCGGAAATGGCAAAATAGTTGTCCAGAGATTTGTTTTTTCGATATTTATTTGTATCTTTGCAGCGTGAACCGTAATTCAAATCGCTATGGACAAACAAAGTAACAAAAAAAAGAAGGTAAAAAAAACAGAGGTGGTTACAAATTGTGACCAGCTGCCACAGGTTATTAATCACGATCTTGTGAACATTAATATTGAGAGTCTTATTCGCATAATTCGTGGTCAGAAAGTAATGCTTGACTCTGATTTGGCAATGCTATATGGGGTTGAGACTCGTGCTTTAAATCAGGCTGTAAGACGTAATTTAAAACGTTTCCCTGATGATTTTATGTTCCAAGTCACAAAAGAGGAATGGAATGCTTTAAGATCACAAATTGTGACCTTAGAAGATTTGAACTCACAAAATGTGATATCAAATATCCTTGAAAACCAACAAGAAGGAGTTTTGCGGTCGCAAATTGCGACCTTAAAGAATGGACGTGGACAACATAGGAAGTTTCTCCCTTATGTGTTTACTCGTAATGGCATAGGAATGCTCAGTAGTGTATTGAGGTCAGAAACGGCTGTTGAAGTTAATATTCGTATCATGCGTGCTTTCACAGCCATACCAGACATCGTGAATAACAATGCGTTGATGATGCAGCGAATCCTTCACATAGAGCAGCACCAGACGGAAACAGATGAGAAAGTAAACCAGATTATTACTACGATCGAGAACCGTCTTCCAGAGCAATTGCCAGAGCAGATATTTGCTACAGGATGCGTGTGGGATGCCTGGGCTTATGTGTCAGACTTGGTTAGGAGTGCGAAGAAGCGGATTGTGCTGATTGACAATTTTGTGGATGATCGTGTGCTGTCTCTCTTGGATAAGCGGGCAGATCATGTGGAGGCTACGATTCACTCTCGTTATTATGAACCATTCCAAACAGACCTGAAGAAACACAATGAACAGTATCGCGAGGTCCTGTTTGTGCAGCTGCCTCAAAAGAACCACGACCGCTTCTTGATCATCGACGACGACGCCTATCTGCTTGGTGCCAGCGTAAAGGACATGGGAGCAGGCATGTGTGCAGTCACGAAGATGCAGGTGTCGCCAGAGACGATATTGCAATTAATATAATAAGGGCACGTTCTCTTAAATTGTTCTCGGAAGTTGAGATTTGTTCACGTTGAACATTTCTCAACTTCTTTTTTTCTGCTCGTATCTATGATATTTACTATCTTTGCAATCGCATTCAGATTTATCAATAACTGGGCGCAAGATCTTTTTTTGTTAAACCCGAGAATAGTCACTGGGACAGGTACTTGGGTATGACGGCTGCTATGACTCTTTGCCTATGTATTAGATAGTTTTTGGATGGTGTTGCCTATGTTTTAGAAAGATTTCTTGTAATTTTTGCCTATGTTTTAGAAATAATTCGTATATTTGCACCGAAATTACAAAGATTATTATGTACGAAAGAGAACTTATAACGCAACTGAGGCGATGGAGTGAGAAGACACCCCACAAGCCACTCGTCATCCGAGGTGCACGTCAGGTGGGAAAAAGTACGTTAGTCAGGGAGTTCGGACGGGAATTCGATGTCTTTATTGAAGTCAATCTTGAGTTGTCTGATGATGCTGCCATCTTCCAAAGGACGGACAACGTTCTAGAAATATGGCAATACCTGTGTCTACAAAACCATGTGGTTTCCGACCCGAACAAGCGGATGCTACTATTCATCGACGAGATTCAGGAGGAGCCTCTGGCCGTAGGTATGCTTCGTTATTTCTATGAGAAGATGCCCTGGCTGTATGTAATAACTGCAGGAAGCCGTTTGCAGAGTCTGCTAAAGAAACATGTCTCGTTCCCTGTCGCAAGGGTGGAATATCTTAACCTGCGACCATTCTCCTTCATGGAATATCTCAATGCCTTGGAAGGCAAAGAGTGGGTAGAACTGCTCAAGAATGTCAGTGTTCCTTCAGTTATGCATGACAAGATGATCAGCCATTTCAACCGCTACGCACTCATCGGTGGAATGCCGGAGGCTGTGGCCGACTATGCAGAAAACCAAGACATTGAGCGACTTTCTCCTATTTTCAATTCTCTCCTGAAAGGCTATAATGAAGACGTGGAACGCTATGCCAAAAACGAGGAACAGGTCAAGATCATCCGCCATATCCTCGACACAGCTTGGTTCTCAGCTGCAGAAACCATCACGTTCGCCAACTTCGGCAACAGCAGTTATACCAGTACTCAGATTCACGAAGCGATGGACTGCCTGGAACGGGCATATATCCTCTCATTAGACTACCCCGTCACCTCTTCAGACATCCCTGCCATCCCATCTAAACGCCGCTCTCCAAAACTGATTATGGTTGACAGCGGTGTTACCAACTTCGTGGCTGGCATACAGATAGAATATCTTCAGAACAAGGACCTCCTTGACACATGGCGAGGAAGGGCTGCCGAGCAAATCGTGGCACAGGAACTGAGAATACTGCTCGACAAGAACTACAAGGAAAAACAGTTCTACTGGGTTCGTGACAAGAAAGGGACAAATGCAGAAATCGATTTCGTCTGGCAGACATCAACACAGATCATACCCATAGAAGTGAAGGCTGGTACAAATTCGCACCTACGCTCACTTCATAGTTATGTCAATTCCGCCAGTCATCATGTAACTGCCGTCAGGTTCTGGAGTGGCGAGTTCTCCATTCAAGACATCACTACACCTGCACCCGACAACCGCCCCTACCGGCTTGTCAACATACCTTTTTATTATATCGGACAACTTCAAGACATTCTGAAACAGGCCCTGTCCGAAAAGGAATGTAAATGACACTTCCGCAAAAAAGCGGCCGCTGCAGGGGGAATCCTGCAACGGCCGTTTCTTTTAATATTAATATGGTGTATTACTTGCCTGTGCGGACGGCGTTGAGGAAGTTGACCATCTTCTGGAGATTGGCCTCATCGTACATGCCCATGCCGTGACCACCCTCAGGAACGAACGTTGCCTCGGTCTTCACACCGGCAGCCACGAGTTTCTCGTAGAACATCTTACCCTGACAACAGGGAACGACATTGTCCTTCTCGCCGTGGAAGATGATGATAGGCGGATTGTTCTTGTTGACATAGTAGGTGGCACTCAGACTACGATACTTGTCCGGTTCCTTGGCCAGTTTGGAATCCAACAGCACATCCTCAGGACTGTTCTCACCCATCTTCATACCCTCGCCGCAGTCCATAGCGGTGAGATCGACAGGACCAGACCAGTCGCAGGCGGCATTCACGCTGCTGCTCTCATTGGCATAGCAACCCACAGTACCCTCGAGGTCGATGTCGTAGGAACCTACCTTCGTCTGCTTCAGACCACTGGTGGTGGCTGCTGTCGAAGAGAGGTGACCACCGGAAGAGAAGCCGCTGGTGGCAACAAACGATGTATCGAACTTGTACTTCTTAGCCTCACCACGTACGAAGCGGATGACGGCACGGATGTCGTGGATCTGGGCAGGCCACTTGGCATCCATGCTGCTGCGGTGGTTCGGACATACCACAGCATAGCCAGCCTTCAACAAAGCATTCACGATGGTACCGAGGTCGGCAGCACCCTTACTGTTGTTGCTGAACCAAGCACTGCCGTAGATGTGGATCACAACGGGATAGGCAGCCTTCTCCTCCTTCGGCAGGTAGATGTCACAGGTATGATAAGCCTGATCGTCGCCGGCATAGTTTACATCCTTCCATTCCTGGGAGGTTTCCAGATTCACCTGTGGGCGCTGGAAACCACCAAAGCCTCCGAAGCCACCCTGAGGTTGTGCCATCACCACTGCGGAGAGACACAGCATCACTGTTGATAATAAAGTCTTTTTCATTTGTTAATTGTTAGAATAAAAGTTATGTATTAATACGTTTACTCCACTGTACTCTCTGAGAAATAGAACTCCCTCAACGGCTTGCTGACCAGTTCTCCATTCAGGGTGACCTGCTGCTGCAGACGGATATCCTGCGAGGAGGCGCCCACCTTCACGATGAACGTACCAGGACGGATAATCCACAGACGTTTGCCGTCATTCGTATAGAAACCGAACTGCTCCGTATAGAGTTTCACCTTCACGGTCTTGGTCTCACCAGGATGGAGACTCACACGGGCAAAGCCCTGCAACTGGATGGGACGGATCTGCTGGTCGTCGGCTGTCGGCGAGAGATAGATCTGTGCAATCTCATCAGCAGCCACCTGACCCGTATTCTTCACCTCGAAGGAGAGGTTGATACTCTGGTCGGCAGTTGCTGCTGCACTGTCCACTTTCAGGTTCTGATACTCAAAGGTCGTATAACTCAGGCCATAGCCAAAGGGCCACTGGACACGCGGGTCTTTCTCAGCCTGATAGTTATAGCAGAGCGGCTCATAGACCTCCGTATTCGGATAACTGACGGAGAGTTTTGCCGATGGCGACACCTTACCATAGAGGATATCTGCGACAGCGTTGCCACCCTCCTCACCCGGATACCAGGCCTGGATGACGGCAGCACACTTCTCGGCAAGTCCAGACACCACCTGAGCCCTGCCTCCAAACATCACCAGTACCACAGGCTTGCCCGTAGCCAGGAGTTCCTTCACGAACTGCTCCTGCTTGCCAGGCAGACGGAGGCCCTTGCGGTCACGGTTCTCACCGCAAAGCATCACATTCTCACCGACAGCAGCCACGATGACATCAGCCTGCTTCGCCAGTTTCAGGGCATTGGCCTTGTCGGCCTTCTCGTCAGAGGCAACCTTACGGTGCAGGATCTCATACTCCCAGGCACGCTCGTCGCCTAGTTCACCATATTTAGTCTCAATCTCCTCTGTCCAGTCACAGCCACGCTCATACATCAGGGTCACGCCCTTAGGCGCCTTGTTCTTCATACCTTCCACAAGTGTGATGGTGTGGGGATGATCAAGATCGGTCTCTACGCGTTTCCAGAAGTACGACATGGCGGGGAAGGAGTAGTCGCCCAACATGGCCCACATGCTGTGGGCATTAGGACCCGTCAGGAGGATTTTCTTAGCCGCCTTAAGAGGTAGAACACCATTGTTCTCCAAGAGGACGACAGACTGTGTGGCAATGTCGTAGGCCGTCTGACGCTCCTCGGGGGTGTCGAGGGCAATCTGTTCGGTGCTGTAAAGATAGGCATCCTTGTCGAAGAGACCTGCACGGAACTTGATCCGCAGCACGTTCTTCACAGCCCGTTCCAACACCTCCGGCTTCACGAGTTCCTGGTCGATGGCCTCTTGCAGGAACTTGTAGTTGGCGCCGAAAGGGAAGTCGACATCATTGCCGTTGTTGATAGCAGCAGCAGCCTTGTTTACGACAGAGTCGAGACCCGGAATCTGGTCAATGGCGGTATAGTCGCTCACCACCATGCCGTCGAAGCCGACATAGTCGCGCAGGATGTCCTGCAGGATCTCACTGTTGCAGACACAGCGTGTACCATGTACATCGTGGTAGCCCGGCATAACAGCCACACTACCCGTCTTACGGATCATCGTTTCGTGAGGCAGGAGGATTTCCTCCATCAGTTCCTTCTCCTCGGCATCACCACCTCCGCCGTAGCCGAGATAGTGCTTCGTACAGGCGCCCACACCTTTCTTCAAGTCGCCCTGTTGCAGACCCTTCACGAAGGCCACACCCATGGCGGCAGAGAGATAGGCATCCTCACCATACGACTCTTCCAGACGGTTGAAACTCGGCGTACGACACACATCCACCATCGGTGAGAGGGCCAGCGCACCACCCATCTTTCGCATGGCGGTACTCGTCTGACGGGTCTTCAGTTCCGCCAATTCCGTATTGAATGACCCCGCCTGTCCGATCTGTTGTGGATAGATGGTAGAGCCTTTGGTGTTGATACCCGACAGCACCTCTTCGTGGAAGAGGGCTGGGATACCATTGGGGGTGTTATGCATCAGCCAGTCCTGCACTGCCATCACCTTGTCGCGGATGTCGTTGGGGTCACGGGGCTTTTGCAGGGCAAACTGTGAGAAGTGTCCGATACCGTAGGGAATCAGTTCACGGCATTTCGCCGTGTCGAGATTCCCCGCTTCGTCGAAGAGGTCGTCCATATACATACTCCTCAACTGGGCGATGCGCTCTTCTTGCGGCATCTTCTGGTAGAGTTCGTCGATCTGCTGTTCCAAGTCGGGAGCAGCCGTGCAACCAGCCAATAGTGCGGTCATGCTGATAATTGCCAATTTCTTCATTTCAGACTATAGAAACTGAAATACGCAGGTTCATCAAACTTAGCGGGAGAGGCATCTTGCAAATACAAGCCTGTGCCCACATTCTTCAGCGAGAAACCTTTGCCTGCCACATACTGGATATCCCAAACAGCTCCGTCGACGATATCCTGTCCGTTCTGGTTGTTCAGACCGAGGATGAAACAGCACCACTGGTCGGCAGCCTGAGAGTTCAGATAGCCCGGACTGCCCCAGATACTATATTCGCTGCCATCTGGTGTAATGCCACGCAGGAGATAGTTGCTGCCCTCTTCCTCAAGACGGAAAGTGATGACGGAATTGCCTTTCTGAAGCGCCACGGAAAGGTCATCATAGCCCAGGTTCTGGTTGTCAGAGCCATATAAGGCCTTCTTCGTGTTCTCGTCGTAGATCACCACTGGCGTATTGCCAATCTCAGCCAGACTGGTAAACTTCTTGTCGAGTTCAAACTCTGTGGGAGGAGTAGGGGTGTCTTCTTCAATATTTGCTTCGATACCCAGCACCTTCAGGGCTGCCTGAGCATAACGCTTTCCCATGGTGCGATAGCCTGCTGCCGTGAAGTGAAGTCCATCGCCACGCTGCGGACAACCGGCAGAGGAGATGACATACGAGTTGGGAATGACACTAGGCACCTTGGCGATGACGGCATTGTGATGGTAGCAGGAGCCTCCTGCAGCCTGACTCACCGTCTCACCCACAAAGAGGGGAACGTCCTCGGGATTGAGGTTCAGATCTTCCATCAGACGGTCATAGATGAGTTTCACCTTCTTCGGCCAGTCCTGCTGTCCGTTGTTACTCTCTCCCTGATGCAACAGGATACCCTTGATGACACCGGTCTGCTGGGCAATCTTCGCCATATCGACCATACGCTTGTAAGGATCGTTGTTGTAGGCTTTGAAATAGTTCTTCAGCCAGTCGGCCTCATTCTTGATGTAGCCAGCCACCTCCTCAGAGATGAAACCCTCAATCTTCGTACCTCCGAGAGCTACGTCGATGACACCTACCTTCACGTTTTCAGGCAAGTTAGCCACCATCGTACGTCCGAAATAGTCGGCCATACCCAGTCCTGTGCCCTGACGGACAAGGGGAGGTGTGGCATCATACCACTCACCCATCTTACGCTTGGGACTGGTAAAATCCACACAGGCCATCATCTGAAAACGGGGATCGACAGTCTTGTCCTGTGCTTCCGGAGTGGCATTGCCCTCCATGTTCGACTGGCCGAAACAGAGATACACATAGAACTGAGGATCGTCCTTTTTCGGATCGTCGTTGTTCACTGGATTGTCGTCAGTAGAACAGGCGATAAAGCCCATTGCTAATGTCACTGCAAATAGAAAAAGTAATTTCTTCATTGTCTTAAAATTATAATTGTTAGTAATTTATCTCTTTGCTGTTCTCATGCCATAGATACACACCACAAGGAAACAGACGAGGGGTAGGATGAATGAGAAGTTCGTGGCGGGGAAATCGCCGAATACCGTACCCTGGTCGATGATCATCGCCTGCAGCGGGGGCAGTACCGAACCACCCAGGATGGCCATGATCAGACCCGCAGCACCGAACTTCGCATCATCACCCATCCCGTCGAGGGCAATGCCGTAGATGGTGGGGAACATCAGCGACATACAGCCACTGACACACACCAGACAGTAGATACCTAACCTGTTCTGGAAGATAATCACACCCAGTGTGAAGACCATCGCCAGCACGGCGAAGGCAGCCAACAACTTTGCAGGCTTCACCCAACGCATGAGGAAGGTGGCGATGAAACGTGAACAGATGAAGAAGAGCATCGCATAGATATTAAACTGCTGCGACAGTACTTCTGCCGCCTGCTCCTCCATACCCTCTGCCATAAACACTCGCGTACCATATTGGATGATAAACGTCCAGCACATGATCTGTGCACCCACGTAGAAGAACTGGGCCACTACCCCTTCGCAATAGTGCGGCAGAGAGAAGATACGTTTCAGCGTCACCATGAAGTGGATGTCGTGACTCTGGTCGGCATTCTTCGGCATCTTCGTGAAGAGGATGATAAGGAACATCACCACAATCACCAGTCCGATGGCGAGGTAGGGTGAGATGAGCACGTCAAGATCGGCATTCTTAATCGCCTCAAACTGCGCATCGTCCAACAAGGCCCTCTCGTCACTGCTCATCGGATTGAGTTTCGCTTGGATGAAATTCATCGCCACAAACATACCGATGATGGAACCACAGGGGTTGAAGCACTGTGCCAGGTTCAATCGGCGCGTAGCAGTCTCGGGCTCTCCCATCGAGAGGATATAGGGGTTACACGAGGTCTCTAAAAACGACAGACCGCAGGTCATGATGAAATACGACATCAGGAAACAGCCGTAGAGTCCGATGCTCTTCGAGGGGAAGAACAACAGGGCACCGGCGGCATAGAGTCCCAAGCCCATCAGTACACCGGCCTTGTAACTGTACTTACGGATAAAGATGGCAGCAGGCAAGGCCATACAGAAATAACCGCCATAGAAAGCCATCTGTACCAGTGCCCCGTCGGTGACACTCATACGGAAGATCTTCGAGAAGGCCTTCACCATCGGGTTCGTGATATCGTTAGCAAAGCCCCACAGGGCAAAGCAGAACGTCACGAGGATAAAAGGAATCAAATAACTATTGGCTTCTTTTTTCATACACTTGTCCGGTAATCATAATTACTAATTTCTAATTACTAATTCCTCATTAAAATTTCACAAGGATGCGGAAGACCTTGCCCGGATTCTCCGACCACTGCTGCATAGCCTCTGGTGCACCCTCGGGCGATACCACGTTGGATATCAGTCTATCTACTACTGACTCCTGACTCCTGACTCCTTCCAAATATCTTATCACAGCCCGGAAGTCACTGGGCTGGGCATTGCGGGAGCCACGGATGTCGAGTTCCTTCTGCACGAAATACTTCGTCTGGAACGACACCTCTGTCTTGGCATAGCCAATGCAGACCACGCGACCCGTAAAGGCCACCTCGTTGACAGCCATATTATAAGTGACAGGACTGCCCACTGCCTCAATCATCACGTCGGGGCCGAAGCCACCAGTCATCTCCTGCAGTCGGGCATGCACATCCTCTGTCTTCGTGTTGATGGCATAGGTAGCACCCATCTCCTTCGCCAGTGCCAGTTTCTCATCGTCGATGTCAGCGGCAATGACAGTAGCACCACGCAGGGCCGAGCGCACAATGGCACCCATACCTACCATACCACAGCCAATCACCACCACCGTGTCGATATCTGTCACCTGGGCACGGTTCACGGCGTGGAAACCCACACTCATCGGTTCTATCAGTGCACAGGTGCGTGGGTCGAGTCCACCGGCAGGGATCACTTTTTCCCAGGGCAGGGCGATAAACTCCCGCATGGCGCCATTACGCTGCACACCGAGGGTCTCGTTGTGCTCACAGGCATTCACCCGCCCATTACGGCACGAGGCGCACTTGCCACAGTTCGTATAGGGATTACAGGTCACCACCATCCCGGGCTTCAAGATATCAGGCACGTCGGCACCCACCTTCTCAATGACGGCACCCACCTCATGACCCGGTATCACCGGCATCTTCACCATCGGGTTCCTGCCGAGCCATGTGTTCAGGTCGGAACCACAGAAACCCACATAGGCGAGGCGCAACAAAACCTCGTTGGCCTTCAACTCCTGTTCGGCCACACTCACTATTTCCATCTGGCGCTCACCAGAAATCTGAATTGCTTTCATTCGCTCATATTCTTTATATACGGTAATTCTATTAGATCGCGGAAGCCGAAGAACTGTCGGGCGTTCTCACTCAGGAACAGCCGTTTCTCTCCGTCTGTCAACTCACTCGACTTGATGATAAAGTCGTACGACATCTTATAGGTGATGGCGGTGATGGTACGGGGGTAGTCCGAGCCCCACATCAGTTTCTCCATCCCCACGGCGTCTGCCGCTTCCTTGATGGCACGTATGGCCGAGGGGAAGGGATAGAACTCATCGTTGAAGAGCCACGTGATACCACCGCTCTCCACATAGACATGCTTGTGACGGGCCAGTCGGATCTGACTCATCCAGTTCTCTCGCGTCACCATCCCGAAATGTCCGATGGCGATTCTCAGGTTCGGACACTCCTCGATGATCTCCTCCATCTGTCCCACCTGGGCGTCGCCGTCAGCCAGTTCGATACCGAGCAGGATGCCCCGCTCTTCCATCAGGTGCATCATCTGCATCATCTCGTCGTTGAGGAATTGTTTCGGCAGTCGGGCGGCAGGCACCTTGATGCCCTTGAAACACTGCATCAGTCCGTCAGCCACACGCAGGAAACCGGGCTTACGGTAATCGGCCATCCCAAAACAGAAAAAACGATCGGGGTATTGCCTTTGCACCTCGGCAAGATAGTCGTTCTGCAAACCATCGATAAATTCCTGTGTCACCACTGCTGCCGACACCTGGGCATAATCCATGTTCGAGAGGAACCGCTCCGCCGTATTCTGTCCGTCAGTCATAAAGGGCGGCAACATCTGTCGCTCCTCGCCGAAAAACAGACTACGGCTTCTGTTGGACTCCAGTTGACAGATCCGTTGTCCGTCCACCATCGTGTCCTGCGTCAGCCATAAATGGCTGTGCGCATCAATGATTGTCATTTGGTTCATTTTGCAGAGTCATACTTATATGGCTGCAAAGATAATGTAAAAAATCGATTTAGCGAAGAGAAAACAGATTTATTTCATAAAAAACCGCCGATATGTTCCAATTGGAGCATATCGGCGGCACGCTTTTACTTTAACATTACAGAAAATTACAGGGGATAGTCCTCGAAGGCGTAAAGCACTGTTGAGAGGTAACGCTCGCCTGTATCAGGCAGGAGCACTACGATCTTCTTGCCTTTGTTTTCGGGACGCTTGGCCACCTCGATGGCAGCATAGAGGGCAGCACCTGCGGAGATACCCACCAACAGACCTTCGCTCTGAGCTATCTCACGACCCGTGCGTATGGCAGCGTCGTTCTCGACATCAAAGACTTCGTCAATCACATCAGCATCGTAGGTCTTGGGAATGAAACCGGCACCGATACCCTGGATCTTGTGAGGACCACTGGGTTGTCCGTTCAACACGGCACTCGACTTCGGCTCGACGGCGATGATCTTCACATTGGGGTTCTGTTCCTTCAGGTACTTACCTGTACCGCTGATGGTACCACCGGTACCTACACCACCTACGAAGATATCGACCTTTCCATCGGTGTCGCGCCAGATTTCAGGACCTGTGGTGGCATAGTGCTTGGCGGGGTTGGCCCCGTTCTCGAACTGTTGCAGGATCACTGCACCAGGGATGCTGTCGCGCAGTTCCTCGGCAGCGCGGATGGCACCTGGCATGCCGTCTTTACCAGAGGTGAGGCGCACCTCGGCACCGTAGGCCTTCACAAGGTTACGACGCTCCACGCTCATGGTCTCGGGCATGGTAAGGATAAGGTGGTAGCCCTTAACGGCTGATACCAGTGCCAGTCCTACGCCCGTATTTCCTGAGGTGGGTTCGATGATGGTGGCACCGGGCTTCAGGATACCCTTGGCCTCTGCATCTTCGATCATCGCCAGGGCGATACGGTCCTTCACGCTGCCGCCAGGATTAAAAAACTCTACTTTGGCAATGACGGGTGTTTCCAGACCCTTTGCCTGTGAATACTTGTTCAGTTCCAAAAGTGGGGTGTTGCCGATGAGTTCGGTCAACTGTTTTGCAATCTTTGTCATATCCTTACCTTTTTAAAATGAATAATAAACTTTTCTGGGTGCAAAGGTACGGCGATTTCATGGCTCACACAATCCCATGTGTATGGCATTCGCATACCATAAACATGGTATTTTGCCCAACATCACTGCAAATCCTTGTCGACCATGGCCGAAACACAGGAGTCGGACCACACATTTTCGGCCGTTTCCACCATATCTATAATAGTATAAATAGGTAGGATGATACCCAGAACGGCGATAGGTGCGCCTATGCCAGACATCAGCGAAAGCGTGAGGAAATAGCAGCCCATCGGTACGCCGGCATTGCCGATGGCGGAGATGACGGAGATCAGAATCCAGAGTAGGATGGTGCTTAGGGTGATGGGGGTACCGCCCTGTTGCATCACGAAGAGTGAGGTAACGAGGATAAAGGCTGCACAGCCATTCATATTAATCGTCGTACAGATGGGGAGCACGAAACGGGCTACGTTCTTGCGGATGCCCAAGCGGTTCTCGGCAGTATCCATCGTGACAGGCAAGGTGGCAGCACTGCTTTTAGTGAAGAGTGCCATCAGCACAGCAGGTGTCATCTTACTAAATACGTGTATGGGATTTAGGCCGCGTGCTAAGAGGAACAACGGTAATACGACAAAGAACTGAATCACATTACCACCCAATACTACCAGTACATATTTGCCAATGCTGTCGGCCACCACACCTGCCGAGACTTGTGCAGACAACTGGGCTGCGAAGGCTACGATGCCAAGAGGGAGCGTCCAGATAAGACCACGAATCAGCAGGAAGAGCAACTCTTGAAGTCCTAAGAGTCCTTTTACGACAACAGCCTTGTTCTCTGACTCTGGCAGTTTGGAGAGGCCAAAGCCAATGGCAAAGGCCAACAGGAGCAGCGAGAGGACATTGCCATCGAGGAAGGGCTTCACAATATTGTTGGGAATGATACTCACGATGTGGTCGATATAAGATGTCTGAGGACTGATGTCTGAGGACTGAGTACTGTTGCTGATGGTCTCGACGGGCAGATTGCCTGGGGCGATAAGTACATAGAGGATTGCTCCGACTGCGGCGGCAGCAAAGGTGGTAAGCAGAGTGTAGGTCAGCGTATGGCCGAAGATCTTACCAGATCCTTTCGAGCCAAAGGTGGCAAAGGTTGTAATCACCGCTAATACTATAGTCGGCACAGCCAACAACTGGAACAGTCTCGTATAGACTGTTGCCACAAAGTTCATCACCTCGTCGAGCCAACCCAGCCCGAGCAGTCCCAATATCGCACCCACCACGAGTGCCCCAATCCAAATCAAAGTCGTCTTCATCGCTGCAAAATTACACAATTTCTAAAAAAATCGGGCACAAAGTCGCAAGAACTTTGCCACCCGACCCAGACAAGTTGATTGCAAAAACTTATTTCTTATGTGTCTGACGCCAAGTATGGGTGTAATCGATGACGGCACGTAGTTTCTCCCAATCGGTATCACCAGGCACAGTGCAGTCGGCACCAAGGATGAAGTTTGGTGAGGCGTTTTCAAGCACTTTGTCCACTTCTGCCTTAGCCTCCTCGATGGTTCCTTTGGCAATCACACCTAAGCGCTCCAAGCCACCGAAGATAGGACGACCAAATCGCTTTTGGGCTTCTTTCAGGTTGAGTATTGAACCATCAGCGAACTTCAAGGGTACGTTGATGATGCTGGCGGGATAGTCAGCATACTCGTACAGTGCCTCAGCGTTCTGATACGGTGTGCCATAGTCGCAGATGTGCAGGATATTGATGAGCCCTATCTCAGCAGCCACCTCAGAGACATGCTTGTCCCACTGGCGTACCTGTTCTTTCCAGATTTTCGGATCAAGCGACTTACCGTCGCCACCCTGGCTCGAAACGTAGAAACCATCAGCACCAGCCTTACGGGCAGCACGCAGGTAGTTCTCGATACTCAGTGAGAGATTCTTGATGGCCTGTCCAAAGGCCTTTGGATCTTCCTCAATGTATTTCTTGAAGTTTTGGCGCTGACCGCGACCTAAGGTCTGACCTGCCAATGCCAACGGTGAATAGACGGTAGGCAGGATGAATGCCTCACCACCAAACTCACGGGCCAGATCTGCGATGACGGCTACTTGTGGGGCAAAGAAATCCTCACCATAGACTGGCACCTTTGCCCAGTCCTTACCCGACTGGATATCGACAGTAGGCACAACGATCTCATAGAATACCTTCACGAAGTCCATATTGGTGGCACGGTAGAAGGCTTTGTGGTCCTCTACTGCCTTACGTCCGAGTTTATTCTCGAAGTGCAGGAAAAAGGCGGCTGGCACGTAGTCGTTGGGACGACTCTGGTCTAATACTTGAAGAATGCGCTCACGACTATTCTTCTGAGAGATGGATGACTGGGCATTCACTGCCTGACTGGTAAATGTGGCCAATGCGATAACGGCCAATGTTGACTTAACTAACTTTTTCATAATCCTATTTTTTATTTCACTATTCACTATTTACTCAAATGTGGCGTCGTATGGGCCGTCGCCAGTCTCTCCGTTGTAACCCCAGTTCTGTTCGAGGTTCGGGTTGAGGATGATCTGATCCTGCGGCAACGGCAGATAGTAGTTCTTCTTCGAGACATTCTGTGCTTTGGTGGTCTTTGTACCACTCACCTCATCATTGCTGGGCGTATGTTCCTTCACATACTTGACGAGGATATGCCAGCGTTTCAGGTCAAACCAACGATGTCCTTCGAGTACGAATTCCAGACGACGTTCCTCGCGTAATTTCTCGCGGAACTCCTCCTGAGAAAGACCTGAGAGTTCCAGTGGCGACCCGTCAGAGGGTGTATTCTGGACGTTCAGATACGGACTCCAGTAGGCACGACGACGCACCTGGTTGATGGCATCGTAGGCAGCAGCCGTAGGACCGTTGAGTTCATTCTCAGCCTCAGCCTTGATGAGTAATACCTCGGCATAGCGGATAACTGTCGTGTTGGTAGACTGTCCGGCTGCATTACCACTCGATGCTGGATTGGCATAGTTCAGCGAGTCGATATACTTGCGGAAGCGGGGGATATCGAACACAAAGTCATCACCCGTGTTGGGGTCGTAGATACGCTTTGCCCAGGAACCGTCCCGACGCTGGTCTTTGGGGTCGGTCTGCTCGTAATACTTGTCGCTGGTAGCCAAGAGCACCGGCTCAGAATTGCTCCAGTTGGTGGCAAAGGTACAATGACCGGTGATATTTCCGTTCACGCTGCGCTCGTGCTCGATGGTGAAGATATGTTCCGGGCCGTTCTTCTTATCCACCGACCAGTTGTCGATAAACTTATCGAGCAACTTGTACTTACCTGAATCGATGACCTTCTGAGCATAGTCGATGGCCTTCTGATAGTTGGCTTGCTGGTTCCCTCTACCCTTCCCTGTGCTAGTCTGCGCCCATTCCAAATATACCTTCGAGAGCAGGGCAGAGGCTGCCAACGATGAGGCTTTGCTGTCGCGTGTGGAGTAGCCAGCAGGCAGACTCTCGGCAGCGGTAAAATCGCTGACAATCTGTTCAAACACTTCGTCGATGGTGTTACGGGGAGCCCCTTCGCCCTCGCCGTCGTGTAGTACGATGGGCACACCACCGAAATAACGCACAAGGTTGAAGTACATCAGAGCACGCAGAAAACGGGACTCGTTGATGTAGTTCTGACGGTTCTGGTCATCGAGCCAACTGGCATCACTCACCTTATCAATCACTACATTCGCACGGTTGATGGCGGTATAGTGCTCCTCCCAGGCATAGCCCACGAAGAGATTTGTGGGTTGCACGGCAAAGTTCGACAACTCACGGATATGGGCGGAATTGGTCTGTGCACCTGCCTTCACATAATCGCTCTGCAGGTCATTAATGTAGATGCTCTGGTTGTTGAACATGCCATAGAATCCGTCAACCGTAAACTCCTGATAGATGCCGTTGATGGCAGTCTCAATATCTTCTCTACTCTGATAGAAATTATCTCTGTCAATGGAACTGAGGGATGTCTGGTCGAGATCTGCACAGCCGATCAAGAGGAAAGTGGAAAGTGGAAAGAGGAAAGAGAATACTCTTATCGCTACTTTATTATATATCTTGGTATTCATAACTCTTAATTCTAAATTATTAATTCTTAATTATAACGTTACGTTAATTCCAACGAGTACCGTCTTGGCGGTAGGATAGGTGCCGTTGTCGATACCCTGATAGAGGGCGCTGGTTTCGTCTGAGCCGCTACGGTTGGCTTCCGGGTCATAGCCTCTGTAACTGGTAAAGGTGAAGAAGTTCTGCAACGAGACATAAAGACGAACTTTGGCATCCTTTGTAATCTGAGGGATAAACAGAGTGTAGCCCAACTGGATGTTACGAATCTTCAAATAACTGGCATCCTCTACAAATCGGTCGTCCGTATAGATGGATGTGGCGTTGCTGGCCTTCTGGATGGTGTTGCTGGGATTGGTGGGTGTCCAACGATCGACCACCGTTGCCAACGGATTGTAATAATAGCCATTACCACGCTCCAAACGGCAGGCCAATTCATTGAAGAGTTTATTGCCATAACTGCCGCTGGCGCTGACGAAGAGATCCAGATTCTTATAGGTCACCTTGGTATTGAAACCGTATGTGAACTTTGGCTGGATATTTCCCAGTACCACACGGTCCTGTTCGTTGACAACATTATCACCATTTACATCCTCAAACTTCGGATTGCCTGGCTCTACGGTAGAGATGGTCTGTGAGGGCAAGCTGTTCAGGTTTTCGTCCAACTGGATAATACCCTTGAACTTATAGCCATAGAAGGAACCGAGGGGTTCGCCTACTTTCACGATGAGCGGATTGGTATAGCCGTGTGAGGGAATAAAGTATTCCGCATTACCCAGACTGGTCACCTCATTTTTGTTGTGGGCGATATTGCCATTCAGTGTCCAGCGCAGGTCTTTTTTCTCGATGAGTACACCACCGATTTCCAGTTCCACACCCTTATTGGTCACTGAACCCACGTTACGCAACACGGTATCAAAGCCTGTTACCTGCTCTACAGGAACGTTAAGCAGCAGATCGCTCGTCTTCTTATAATAGCCGTCAAGGGTCACCGTCAGACGGTTGTGGAAGAAGCCCGTGCTCAGGCCGATATTATAGGAGGCAGTTGTCTCCCATTTCAGGTCGGGATTCGATTTGTTGGAGATGATGTAACTCGTGGCACGCTGTCCGTCGATGATGATTGTACGCGGATTGACATTAGCAGCAAACTGGTAGTCGCCAATCTCCTGGTTACCCACCACACCTACTGAGGCGCGCAGTTGGATGAAGTCAACTTTTTTACCCAGATGGAGCCATTTCTCGCGGTCGATATTCCAGGATGCTCCTAATGAGGGGAACCATCCCCAACGGTGATCCTTGGCAAAACGGCTACTACCGTCAGCACGAAGCGTCAACGATACATTATAGCGTGAGTCGTAACTGTAATTCACACGACCAATCCATGATTGGAGCGTAGAGATATAGTGTCCGCTCGACGAGGGATTTGTGGTAGCCGCAGCACCGATATTGTCATAACCGGTAGCATCATTGCTGAAACCGTAGGCGGTAGTGGCTATCCTACTGCGATCCGTGCGCTGGGCGGTATAACCTGCCAGTACTGTCAGCGAGTGGACCTTCTTGAACACATTGTTGTATGTGGCGGTGTATTCCGTCTGCCAGACATGTGTCTTGGTCTGTCCTACGGAGGCATAGCCGTTATACGGCAGTCCGTCGGAGGTATAAGAGGGTGCATAGTAACTCTGACGCGTATTCGACAGGTCGGCACCCAGACTGGCTTTCAGTTTCAGTTGCGGAATGACAGTCCACTCGGCAAATCCTGTACCGATGATACGGGTATTCTCCGTCTCCGTCTGATAATTCAACAAGTCACTGATGGGATTGCCCACTTTACCATTATAGATATCCACACTTGTCGGGGTCGGTTCGTAGTTGAAAGAGCCATCGGCATTATAGATTGGAGTATAGGGCGTATGCGAGATGGCACCATACCACGAGTTGGCAGCAAACATCGAACTCCTATCCGATTGTCCTTTCATCTTGTTATAGGCACCATTGGCATTGACACCTACCAACAGGTTTTTGAACACGTTGCGCTCGTAGTTCACACGTCCAGCATAGCGTTGCAGGCCTGTATTCAGCAGGATTCCCTCCTGGTTCTTGTAACTACCGCTGATGCTGTAACGGGAAATCTCGTCGCCACCCACAGCCGACAACTGGTGCTCCTGTTGGAAGGCGGTCTGCAAGGCTGCATCCTGCCAGTCGTAACTCTCCTTAGGATTATCTACGCGATAGCCCACCTCACCATTGTCATACATCTCGTTCCAGAGATCGGCCCACTGCCAAGCATCCATAAAGTCCACGCGCTTGGCAATCTTGCTCCAACCGAAGGTGGCGTTATAATTGATGTTGTTCTTTCCGTGCGACCCTTTCTTGGTGGTGATGATGATCACACCGTTGGCACCACGGGTACCATAGATGGCGGTGGCCGATACATCTTTCAGCACCTCGATGCTCTCGATATCGGAGGGATTGAGGAAGGCCAGAGGGTCGAGGGCTGCATCACTGCCACGGGCACCGGTCTTGTTCGTCGATACATCATTATAGACGATAAACCCGTCAATCACGTAAAGGGGTTCGTTACCACCCGTGATGGAGTTACCACCACGTACACGGATGATGCTGGCTGCACCGGGCTGACCACTGGTGGTTGTCACGTTCAGACCAGCCACAGCACCCTGCAAGGCACTCTCTACGGAGGTGTTCTGCTGTTTCAACAGATCCTCGCCAACCGATGAGATGCTACTGGTCAGTTCGAGACGTTTCTGGGCACCATAGCCGATAACTACCACCTCGTTCAGACGACTCGCATTATCTATCAACTGTATCTCCACGGGTTCCTCGAAGTCATACACATCCACGTCGAGGGCACGATAGCCTACATATTCCACTCTCAGGGTCAACGGGGCTTCCACCTTGGTCTGCAAGGAGAAATTTCCATCAATGTCAGTCACAACACCCTGACCCTTTTCACTCTTTACAATCACCGAGGCTCCTATCAACGGCTCACCTGTACGGACATCGGTGATGTGTCCTGTAATCAGGCCTTGTGCAACAGCCAGTAAGGGGCTGATTGCAACAAACGTTGCAATAAACAATCTTTTTACCATAAGTCTAATTTACTTTTTACCTATTTACTTCTGTGCGGTCAGTGTATTCTTGATTTTTCCGACTTCGGCAATGGCACTCTTGCTGTCCAAGTTCAGCAGACCGTATTCGTGGTTGTATTTCGTGCCATTGTTGAGAATCCATTCCAGGAAACGGGCGACAGCCTCGTCGGCAATGTTATAGTTGAGTCCGATTCTTTCTATCGCCACTTCCGACACCTTATCATTTTCCAAGGCATTGAGCACCTCGTCGAGTGTACCATTGTCGCTGAAACTTTGGGCTAAGTCATGCTTCACATCGATGCCTACCAACGAGAGGTCACTTTTCAGATGACGACTCTTCAAATCGAAGATGTTCGACAGCGCATTGAAAGAGACACCTAACGGATCCTTCTGCAAGGCGGTGTTCAGAAACAGGTCATCACCCGAGATACGCTTACCGCGGAAGTTGGCACTCTCCTCACCGAAGTTATGGGCGAAGGAGGTGGCTATCGATGTGGCATTACTACCACTATATATGATAATGCTCTCGAAAACCTTGTTCTTTTTCACATCCTCATCGAAATCATCGTTCAGGAAGAAGAGTTGTTTCAGTTTTTTCGCGTTCAGGTGCTTTCCTTCGAGCAGGCGTGCTGCCTCAGAACTACGGGCTGTGATAGGCAGCACGGCTGTCTCTCCGAAATAAACAATCTGGCTAAAGTTTCTGTCCTTATCACTTTCCTTATTCTCAAGGACTACACTCAGGTCGATGTCATCCTGACCTTTCTGTCCCTTGGCGATCTGGAAATCCACGCCGGGTTGTGTTTTTGCATATTCCTCAATCCACTTCTCCACCAATGGGCGGGCGAAACGTGGTGTCTTAATGGTGCGTACGCTACTATTATTTGTACTGTTTTCCTCAGCCCAGACGTTATTGACCAGTCCGAGGCTTAAAACCAATGCTATTGTAAATGCTATTCTTTTCATAATCTTTTTGTTTTGTTTGTTCTATACCTATTATTATATATACACTCCCTTTCATCGTCATGGCCATCATCATCTGGCTACAACAACTATGCATTTGCATATTACACATTCGCTTCATAACTCTTATCTTTTTGTTGATTAAACTTTTCTGGGTGCAAAGGTACGGCGATTTCCGCACCCCTACAATCCCCTCGATATGTCATTCCGCATACCACGAGTATGGTATTTAGGCAATTTTAGGGCTTTTTACGTGGATTTTTAGAAGAAAAACAGTACCTTTGCAGCGTCAAATAGACAGAAAATGGCAATACAAGATGCAATATTCAGACGTTCCGAACTGCTTTTGGGCGAGGAGGCGATGGAACGGATTGCCCAGAAGCGGGTGATTATCTTCGGCGTGGGCGGCGTAGGGTCGTGGTGCGCCGAGAGTCTGGTGCGCAGCGGCATCCGACAGTTGACGATTGTGGACTCTGATCGTGTATGCATTACCAACATCAACCGTCAATTGATGGCGACAACCAAGACCGTCGGACATGTAAAGGTGGAGGCACTGAAAGAGCGTCTGCTCAGCATCAATCCGTCTGCAGAAGTTATTGCCCTCCAGAAAATCTTCTCGCAAGAGACTGCTGAGGAGTTTGACCTTGACAGTTACGACTATATCATTGATGCCATTGACTCGCTGAAAGATAAAGCACTACTGATTCTGATGGCTTGCCGTACAAAGGCAAAGTTCTACTCTTCGATGGGCGCCGCTCTAAAATTAGATCCTACACGCATCAAGATAACGGAGTTCTGGAAAGTACAAGGCGACCCGTTGGCACGCGCCCTCCGCAAAAAGTTTAAGTCGCGTGGAGAGTTCCCCAAGCGCAAGTTCCAGTGTGTTTATAGTGATGAATTATTGGAGAACAAAGGCCATAATGCTACCTGTGGTACAGAGCAGTGTATGTGCCCCAAAGCAAAAAATGGTCCAGGTGATCCAAGTCTCCTGAACCATGAATGGTGTTCTGTGAAAGCACAAATCAACGGCACCCTTTCCCACATCACCGCCATCTTTGGATTTATGTTGGCGGGATTAGTGATTCAGGACGCCACAAAAGATTAATCTTCCTTTACTATCGGATAAAGTTCGATGAACTCGCCCTGATGGTTTTTGCCGTCATTGATGAGTTCCGCGAATTTCTGGCCGACTGTCTCAATATCGTGGAAGCCTGGGAGGGCCATATTTCCGTTCAAGTCGGTGGTAGTGGGTCCTGGGTGGACTGAGAATATCTCCACAGGCGTATTGCTCTGCTGGAATTCGATGGCCATCACACCCATCATCGCATTCTGTGCTGCCTTGCTGGCTACGTAGGCTAATGGGTGCCAGTAAGGACTGATCTCTGAGGGAACGGTGACGTTGGCGATACGGCCTGCGTTTTTGGCAATTAGAGGAATCAATGCCTTGGTCAATGCGAAGGTGCCGACAAAATTCACATCGAGGGTCTCCTTAATCACGCTGATTTCTGTATGTTCGCTGTCCACACTCATATCGCCAGGAATACCAGCATTGTTCACGAGCAGTGTCAACTCTGGATATTTCTCGTTGATCTTCTTGGCAGCCTTTTCAATACCATCGAGGTCTTTCAATTCGATGTTTACCCATCCGAGCACATCGATGCCCTCAGTTTTCAACTCATTGATAGCTTTTGTGGCACGCTGCTCATCACGTGCACCGATGATTACTTGCCAGCCACTCAGGCCGAGATGTTTTGCAATTCCGAAGCCGATGCCCTTATTGGCACCAGTTACTAATACTGTCTTTTTACTCATTTCTTATCTTTTTTGGTTGGTTTCACTTCTTTAGCCTCGTACTTGATTTTCTTAAAGCCCTCGATAATGGAGGGAACGGTGGTCTTGTCAGCATCATACTCGATGATGACGGTTTTGTCGTTGAGGTTGGTTTTGATGCTCTTGATACCCTTCTCGAAGCGGATGTTTTCCTTGATCTTCTTCTCACAGTTGGCGCAGTGCATCTGTGGGGTTGTGGTCAGTACGACGGTCTTAATGTCTTTTGCAAAGCAAACGCTTACGAATGCCAATACGATGAATAATGCTTTTGTTCTCATATCTTTTCCCAATTTAATCTGATTCCTATATAATAGATGGCGCCGTGGACGGGTCCCCAGACCATCGTGGCGTCGAAGTTCATGCTCCAAGGATCGTCAGCAGCAATGATGGGGTTTTTCTGTCGGCGACCCGTGATATTCTCGCCGCCAGCGTAGATGCTCCAATGGCGAAAGAAACGGGTGACTTGGGCATTCAGTTGTTCGAAGCCCTTGTAGCGGCTGTCCCATGAGGGAGTACCATCAGCAGTAGTATACGGATCTGGCATACGTCCACCGCCATTGAGTTGCAACGTCGCATCAAACTGCCACTTTCCTAAACCGGGTTTATACTGGGCGGTGATGAGACCTTTTTCTTTGTTGGTGAGGGGCTTTTCACGAAGTACACCGCCGTAGGTTGACTTGACATTGGTGCGGCGGTAGGTAGCAGAGAGTGTAAACCCGTCGAAGAGTTCACTGGTAGCCTCTACTTGCCAAGTATGCGAGTAACTGTCACCCACGAGGTTGGTAAAGTGGACGGCATGGGGATTACTGTCCATATCAACGAGCATCTGGTGCTGAAACGTTGTGTAATAATACTCTGCGTTGAGGTTCAACATTCTCTCACCGATGGGGATGCTGAGGGCGGCACTTAGGCCGTAGTTCCATGCTTCCTCTTGGTCGAGTTCTTTGTCGATGAGCATCACGCGACCGCTGGCCAACAGGTAGTTGTACTCTGCCATCACGTGGTTGGTGCGGTAGCCCTTACCGATAGAGCCGCGCAGGGTCACGATGTCGTTGGGAGAGTACTTCAAGTGCATACGAGGGGTGACAAAACCTCCGTAGATGTTACTGTGATCCCAGCGAAGTCCGCCCATCAGCGTGAACTTTTCACCTAATTTATAGGTATATTGGGCATAGACACCAGGCGTCGTTTCATCGAAGTCAAACTTGTCGTGGTTTAGACTTACGCCAGTGGATAGACTGTGGTGTTCATTAAAATCTGTCTCGAACAACAGCGAAGCGTAGCCGTTGCGTTGGTCGGTATTATACTGTTTCTTGCCGTAGAGTGCATTCTGATGATGCAACGAACCCGAGAGAATCAGGGCGATATTCGATCCGTGCTCAGGGTCGAAGATATAGGCATTTTTCGCAAAAGCCTCGTAACGTTCGTTGGTGATGTCGATAAGGTATGGGTTATCGTGGAAGGCGCAGTCCTCGTCGTGATGCCCGATTTGTCCACCCTCACGGTGCTCCTTCAATCCTTTTATTGCTGCTTGAAAGATATAGTTGTCGCTGACCCATGCCCAACGGCTCATCAACGAACCCTGTCGAACCTTGGGCATATCCGCAAAGCCGTCGTCGTTCTCGTCGTGTACTTTGTCGAGTATCTCGTAGTGACCTAACAATGCCGTGCTCCAACGGTTTGTCAGATGCAGGTTCGCCCCAAGGTTTGCCTCCAACTTGCCCTTTGTGTTATAATAGAGATTCGCGTCTGCAAAAGGAGTCGCTTGCGGTTTCTTGAACTCCACATTGATCTGACCTGTGATGCTCTCGTAACCATTCTTCACTGACGAGGCACCCTTCGACACCTGAATGCTCTGCATCCACGGCCCAGGGATATAGCCTAATGAATAGGGAGCCGCCGTACCGCGATAGTTGGGGATGTTTTCGGTGAGCATCTGCACGTAGGTACCGCTCAGTCCTAATAGCTTGATCTGCTGAGCACCTGTCGCCGCATCGGCATAGTTCACATCGACAGAGGGATTGGTGGTAAAACTCTCACCGAGGTTACAGCAGGCTGCCCGCAACAATTCTCCGCTGCCGATGAAGTCGGTATTGCCGAGACCCTTCGTCTTTGCATGAGCCCCATGAGCCGATACGCTGACCTCCTGTAACTGCTCTGCCCTCCAGACACTATCCGCATTTTCGGTGACTTGTCCATAAGCCCCCGAAGCCGTCAGTAGTGCTATCATCCAGCCGAAAAGTCTCTTACTCACCAATACTAATCTAAATGACTTCTGCCACCACTTCTATCTCCACCAATGCGCCTTTCGGCAAAGTCTTCACGGCAACAGCAGAACGGGCGGGATATGGTTCTGTAAAGAAGTCGGCATAGACAGCATTCATATCGGCAAAGTCGTTCATATCAGCCATGAATACTGTAGTCTTTACTACATTGCCCATTGTCAGTCCGGCTTCTTCGAGAATAGCCTTCACGTTGCTCAGCGACTGGCGCGTCTGTTCCTTGATGCCGCCCTCTACAAAATTGCCAGTGGCAGGGTCAATGGGAATCTGACCAGAGGTATAAACGAGATTCCCCACTTTGATGGCCTGACTGTACGGCCCGATGGCAGCAGGTGCCTTTTTTGTACTGATTGCTTTCATAAACCTAATCACTTTAATACGGTGCAAAGGTACGAATAAGCGAGCAAAATGCCAAATAAAAATAGTTAAAGATGTACCTCCTTATCCACCACTTCGCCATTCAGAATCTTGAAGGAATTCAGATGAACGCCTTCGTGGAGAGAGAGAATGGCGTAGCGGATGGTGGGGTCGTTGGCCAGACGGAGGTCTTCTTGTGAAGGACGCGAGGGTGAGGCAGGATGGCTATGCCAATTTGCGAGAATTTTTAAGCCTTTGCTGCGAGCATACTTTAAAGCCGCAAACTGATCCTTAGGGGCGAAGGAGAAATGCTCTGACGAATGGTCGATGTTCTCCATCCAATAGTTCTCCGTCACGTTGTCACCTCCCTCACCGCTAATGCCCAACAGGTAACCACACGTCTCATTTGGTGCGTCCTGCCGGGCTTGGCTAATCAATTTATCAATGATTTCTTTCGGAATTTTCATCGCTTAGTGGTTTTTGAGGTCGCAAGAGGCCTGTTCGTAATCTATCAGGTGATCGATGGTGGGATTCGTGCCGCAGATGGCGCACGAGTCACGATGCTTCACAGGAACCGTGCGGAACAGCATGGTCTTGGCATCGAAGGTAAGCAGACGGTTCGTCAGCAGTTCGCCAATACCTGTGAAATACTTCAGTGTCTCAGCGGCCTGGATGGTGCCGAGCATACCTGCGATGGCTCCTAATACGCCAGCCTGTGAACAGGTGGGAACGGCTCCCACAGGTGGCGGTTCCTTGAACATACAACGGTAGCAAGCCGTTCCGGGCAGGTGTGTAAACGTCTGACCGTTGAAGCGCAGGATGCCACCATGTGAGAACGGCTTGCCTGCCATTACGCAAGCATCGTTGATGAGGAACTTCACGGGGAAGTTGTCCGTACCGTCGACGATGAAGTCGTAATCCTTGATGATGTCGAGTGCGTTCGAGGAATCGAGGAACTCGTAATAGGTATCGACCTTCACGTCGGGGTTGATGGCCTTGATCTTCTCTTCGGCGCTCTTTACCTTTGGCACGCCCACGTCCTTGGTGAAGTGAATAACCTGACGCTGGAGGTTGCTCAAATCGACAACATCAGCATCCACGATACCGATGGTTCCTACACCCGCCGCAGCGAGGTAAAGCGACACAGGAGCACCCAGTCCGCCGGCACCCACTACGAGCACACGCGCATTCATTATCTTTTCTTGTCCCTCCACGCCAACATCCTGCAACAAGATGTGCCGCGAATAGCGCTGTATCTGTTCTTCTGTGAAATCTATCATCGCGCGCCTCCTCCCATGAAGTACAGGAAATCGACCTTGTCGCCTTCCTTGATTTGGACACTATCCCAGTCCTCGCGCTCGGCGAACTCCTCGTTCACCTGCACGCTGACCATCTCAGGGTTCTCTACCAGCAACTGCTTGATTAGTTCACTCACGCTGAGCGGCAGGCTCACTTCCTGCGCGTCTCCATTTACATAAATCTTTGCCATAATCGTTTGAGTTTGAAATCTGGTGCAAAGGTACGGCGATTTCTTGGTTACCGCAATCCCATAGGGATGGTAAATCGCATACCATATCAAGGGTATGCAGAATGCCACGAACGTGCGATTGTGGGAGTGCCAAAACCGCCGTACCTTTGCACCCGGAACTCAAACGTATTTTTTATGGCAGAAAACAAGAAACTCAGCATCATCGCCTTCAGTGGCGATTTCGACAAACTCACTGCGGTATTTACATTAGGTACGGGCGCGGCAGCAGTAGGGTATGAAGTAAATATCTTCTTTACCTTCTGGGGCCTCGACGCCATCAAACAGAAACAGGGTCGCAGTTTTACAGGCGGCAACTGGCTGACGAAACTCTTCGGTTTCATGATGGGCGGATTGAAAGTCACACCCACGAGCCGCTTCAACTTCCTCGGCGTTGGTCCGAAGATATTCCGCTACCTGATGCGCAAGAACAATGTGGCTACCCTCGAGGAACTCGTCGAGGCCGCCAAGGTCCTTGGCATCAACCTCTACGCCTGTGAGATGGCGATGCACGTGCTCGGCCTGAAGAAAGAGGATTTTATCCCCGAGGTGAAGGACGTGCTCGGCGTAGCATCGTTCCTCAATCTCAGCGAAGGTGGACAGACATTATTTATTTAAAAGGTAAGGATATGGCAACAAAAGTATTAGACATCACGAAGGAGCACTGCCCGATGACCTTCGTTAAAACAAAGATCGAACTCTCAAAACTTCAACCGGGAGACATTTTAGAAGTGCTGCTCGCTGAAGGCGAACCCCTCGACAACGTGCCCCGCAACGCCAAGGAACAGGGTTACAATGTTCTCTCTGTAGAGCACGTAGAAGGTACGACACATAAAGTGACTATCAAAAAGTGAGGATTCCCCAATGGCTCTCCGGAAGGTTTTGCCCACCAGGCAATATGTTGCCCTGGATTCCGGGCAAACCATTTTGGAATTTCATTTATATGCCCTGAATTTCGGACAAGCCATTGCACACCGTGCAATATCGTGTCCCAGTTTTGACACTGTCATTGCACCCTGGGAATAGTCATGCCTCAGATTTCGGACAGACTTCTGCACACCGGGCGTTTTCGCGTCCCGATTTTCAGGCGTTCATATTGCACACTTGGCAATATTGTGCCGGAATTTTACAGTGTCATTACCACCTGTGCATTTTCATGCCCCAGTTTTCGGACAGACTTTTGCACCCCAGGCAATGTCATGTCTCAGATTTGGGGCAGACTTTTGAAAATCTGAAGCGATAACTTTGATTTTTCAGACAGACCTCTCCACTTCTGGAACGCAATGTCACGAAATCCACTCATACCATTAGAAAACAAAAATGAATTGTCCGGAAATACAGACAGATTATGCTGTTTCAAGAATACCATGTTCCAGATTTCAGGCATATCACGATGGTCGGGATTTTCTATCTTCTCAATATGAGCAACTTAAATGAGGTACAAATTTGAGGAGTTAGGAATAAAATACCCATTTTGTGGTATGCAGAATGCCCCATTAGTGGGATTGTGGGAGCGCGAAAACTACCGTACCTTTGCAGCCGAGATTCAAACTTTATTAATAACGTAAAAAATTAAGATTATGGCAGATTCTAATTTACAGCGCAGTGTGACCACTGCTACCGCCAAAAGACTGGCAACCACTACCAAGACCGCCCCGCAGATGGGCAGTATCACTCCGAGATTACTCCTGAAACTCCTTCCCTGGGTACAGGTCAGTGGCGGAACATTCCGCGTGAACCGCACAAAGGTTGAGTTACGCAAAAACGATCGACTGCCCATCCAATACGTCAACGGCGTGCCGTCGTTTACGGCAAAGAACCTGAAAGCCATTCCCCTGTTCTCTGAGTTCGATGACGAGATCTTGAACCGCCTCGTCAGTTCATTTGAGGCAAAAGAGGTGGATGTCGATAAACTCTTCGTAGAGGAGGGCAAGGACAAGCAGCGTTTCTTCATCGTAGCCAGCGGACAGGCTGAGGTCATCAGCAAAGGCCCTCACGGCGAGGACTTACGGATTGCTCTGTTGGGCGATGGCGAATATTTCGGCGAGGCAGATTTACTGGATGAGCAGGAATCAACGGTATCCGTCCGCGCCATCACACCCACCGTATTCCTGGGTCTGAAACTGAAGGAACTGATCAAGTTCATCAAGGAGGTGCCCGACTTCCGCGACACGTTCGAGAAGGCTGTTGACAAACAACTGCGCCTGAAGGCGTCGGTGAACGACAACGGCGAGAAACACATCGACCTGGTGAGTGGTCACGAGGAGGACAACATCATCCCCGAGACTTATATCGATTACGAGGAGAATCCGACGGAATATTCACTGAACACACTACAGACAGTGGTACGTGTGCATACCCGTGTGAGCGACCTCTACAATAATCCCTACAACCAACTCGAAGAGCAGTTGCGTCTCAGTATCGAGAGCATCAAAGAACGCCAGGAGTGGGAACTCATCAACAACAAGAAGTTCGGTCTGTTGGCTGCTGCTAACCCCGCCTACCGCATCACCACACGTTACGGCTCACCCACACCCGACGATCTTGACGAGTTGCTGTCGTTGGTATGGAAAGAACCAGCCTTCTTTATCGCCCATCCTCGTGCGATTGCCGCCTTCGAACGTGAGTGTACGTGGCGCGGTGTACCGCCTGTAACCACCGACCTCTTCGGTACCAGAGTCATTCTGTGGCGCGGTGTGCCTCTGATTCCTTCGGATAAAGTGGAAGTTGAGGGCCAGTATCTTACGGGGCGTGGTGTTGGTACCACAAAGATTATCCTCGTCCGTGTCGGTGAGAAGAACCAGGGTGTTATCGGTCTGCACCAGAGCGGCATCCCCGGCGAGATTGCCCCGTCTCTGAGTGCCCGTCTGATGGGTCTCGACAAGTTCGGTGTGGCTTCTTATCTGCTCACGAAATACTTCTCATTAGCCGCTCTTACCGACGATGCCATTGCTGTGCTCGAGAATGTCGAAGTGGGCTATTATCACGATTATCAGCATCGTAACAAAGTAGAGAAATAATGATAGATATTCAGAATATTAACGGATACGGTATCGAAGACCCAGGCTTTGCGTTGCTACGAGAAGTGGCCCAAAAGTACTGCCCAGAAGAGCTTCAGGCGTCTCGTCAGGAGGTTATTCCTGACGAAGCATTGAATCTCACGGAATTGGAGACAGCCTACAATGCACTGTTGGCGGACGGTAGCGGCTATGGCGAGTTGCCCTACATCGGTGACACAGACGCCCATACCTCTTCGTTGCCCAAAGACGACGGCTTCGGCATCGGTATCCCTGAGACGCAGAAACTGCGCGACCTGCACTACGAGGAGGCGGACACGCTGAACTCGGAACAGATCAAGCGCGACTTCCCTGTGCTTAATCAAAAGGTGAACGGCCACGACCTCGTCTGGCTCGATAACGGAGCCACGACGCAAAAGCCGAACCAAGTCATCGATAAGATCTCTGAGTATTATCGTACGTACAACTCAAACATCCATCGCGGGGCGCACACTCTTGCTGCCCGTGCGACGGATGCCTACGAGGAAGCGCGTGAGAAAGTGCAGCGGTTCATCAATGCCGCCACCAGCGAGGAGATCATTTTCGTGAGAGGCACCACCGAGGGCATCAACCTTGTGGCACAGACTTATGGACGCCAATTCCTGACACCAGGCGACGATGTAATCGTCTCTGAACTCGATCACCATGCTAACATTGTGCCTTGGCAGCGCGTGGCTCAGGAGAAAGGCGCCACACTGCGCGCCATTCCCACGGATCAGAATGGGGACCTCATTCTCTCTGAATTCGAGCGACTCATCACGCCTCGCACGCGATTCGTCTCAGTGGGTCATGTGAACAACACGTTTGGCACCATCAACGATGTGAAGCGCATCATCGAGATTGCCCATTCACACAACATCCCTGTACTGATTGATGGCGCACAGTCCATCGCCCATACGCCTGTCGACGTGCAGGCGCTCGGTGCAGACTTCTTCGTGTTCAGCGGTCATAAGATCTACGGCCCTAATGGCATCGGTGTGGTCTACGGTCGCAAGGAACTGCTCGACAAGATGCAGCCATGGCAGGGTGGTGGTAACATGATCAAGGACGTGACCATCGAGCGTACGGAATACAATGTGCCTCCCGCCCGCTTCGAAGCAGGAACGCCCAACGTGGCTGATGCTATTGGACTGGGTGCTGCCCTCGATTACGTGTCGTACATCGGTCTGCGCAACATCGAGCACCACGAACACCAACTTACGGAGTATGCCCGCGAGCAACTTGCCCAGATTCCAGGCTTGACGCTCATCGGCAATCCTAAGAATCGTGTGTCTGTGGTGAGCTTTGTCCTCGACGGCATCCCCGTTCCAGAAACAGGTACATTGTTAGATAAGGAGGGCATCGCAGTGCGTGCTGGTCACCACTGCGCCCAGCCCGCCCTCCGAGCCCTGGGTTATGAGATGAGCGTGCGTCCCACCTTCGCCCTCTACAACACCCGCGAAGACGTGGACAAACTCGTGATTGCAGTAAAGAAGATAATAGGAAGATAATGCAGTACGAAACGAAAATACTCACAACGAAGTATCAGAAACCTGATGCATACGGGGCATTGTCGATGCCCATCTACTATACGGCGGCGTTTGAGTTTGAGTCTGCCAAGGCCATGGGCGACGCATTTTGCGGTCGTTCCATGGCCCCGTCGTATGCCCGCATAGCCAACCCCACGGTGACCTATTTAGAGGAGCGCGTGCGACAGTTGACGGGCGCAACGAGTGTAACAGCGCTCAATACAGGCATGGCGGCTATCCACTATGCCCTCACGGCTGTCAGCGCGGCAGGACTCAACATCGTGGCCTCGAAACATCTGTTTGGCAATAGTGTCTCACTCATTCGTGACACCCTCGGCAACTTCGGCGTAGAACCGCACTTTGTCGATTTCACGAAACCAGAAGAGGTGAAGGCACAGATTGATGACAAGACCTGTGCTCTTTTCTTCGAGATCATTACCAATCCGCAGTTGTTCGTGGCTGATATCCGCAAGTTGGCCGACATCGCCCACCAGACTGGCGTACCCCTGATTGCCGATACCACCATCGTGCCGTTCTCCACCTTCCGTGCCGTTGATTTCGGCGTGGATATCGAGGTAGTGTCGAGCACAAAGTATATCTCTGGTGGTGGTACAGGTCTCGGCGGTCTGCTCATCGACTACGGAAAGTTCGACTGGTCGCAGTCTCCTTCCCCTGCCCTACAGGCTCGCATCAAAAAGGTCGGCAAGAAAATGGCCTTTACAGCGCGAGTAAAGACGGAACTGATCACAAACCTCGGTGCGCTGATGACACCCCAGGCGGCCTACATGGAAACCCTCGGTCTCGACACGCTCGATATCCGTTTCCGTCGTCAGGCCGAGACCACACTATGGCTCGCCAAGCAGTGCCAGCAACTGCCTGAGATCAAACGCGTCAACTATACGGGTTTGGAGGATAATCCCTTCTACGAACTCTCTCGTGAACAGTTCGGTCCCTTGCCTGGTGCCGTCTTCACCATCGACCTCGAATCGAAAGAGGCTGCATGGGCGTTCATCGACAAACTCCAGATTATCCGTCGCGCCACGAACCTCTTCGACCGTAAATCGTTGGCTATCCATCCAGCCTCGACCATCTTCGGCCTCTTCACCTCCGAACAGTGTGCGGAGATGTCAGTCCCTGATACGACTGTCCGCCTCAGCATCGGTCTCGAAGCCGGCGAAGATCTGCTTGAAGACATCAAACAAAGCTTGAAATAATAAAGGCGTGAGAAACCTCACGCCTTTATTAAATGTAAAATTCCGATGAATCGACCAATCCCGCTCGTAAAGCGTATTTAATGACTTCATGTGCCGTATTGACACCGAGTTTGCGGAAGATATTCTTGCGATGGGTGGTGATGGTGTGGACACTCGAAAACCGTTCGTTGGCAATCTCCTTTGTCGTTTTGCCTTGGGCGATGGCCCGCACAATCTCCGTTTCCGTCTCCGTCAGTATGCTGGGATGCTCCTCGTCCTCCTGTTGTTGGTTAATGATGACCTCTAATGCCCGCTGACTGATATGACGGTTATGCCGGTTGACGGCATCAAGGGCATCACGGATATCCTTCAGCGGACCATCCTTGAACACGATGCTGAACTGATGAGACGAATAGACCACACGACGCAGGAACTGAGGGGTCAGTTCATCGCTAAGGAGTATCCACTCCGACAGGCTGAACCGCTCAGCGACAATCAGGAGTTGGTCTTCGTCGGCGAAGTCGAACAGCGTGTAGTCGAGCAACACCACGGCAGCCTCATGCTCCTTGAGCAAAGCCACAAGTGAGGCCTTGTCGGATGCACGATACACCACGGCTGTTTCATCTTTCTGGATAAGACTCTCCAGCGCGAAGCGCGTCAATTCCTGATTGTCTGCTAAGATATAGTTCCTCATCGTTTACTTTTTGCGTGCAAAGGTACGAACTTTTTTTTAAATCTTATCGAAAGCCTGTGATAAATCCGCGATGATATCGTCGATGTGTTCTGTACCAATACTCAGACGGATGGTCGAAGGCGTGATGTGCTGCTCGGCCAGTTCCTCGGGCGAGAGTTGTGAGTGTGTGGTGGTGTAGGGATGGATTACCAGACTCTTTACATCGGCCACATTAGCCAGCAATGAGAAGATCTGCAGGGCATCGATAAACTTCCAGGCTTCTTCCTGTCCGCCTTTGATCTCAAAGGTGAAGATGGAGGCACCACCGTTGGGGAAGTACTTCTGATAGAGTTTGTGATCATGATGGCTCTCCAGGGCAGGATGGTTCACCTTGGCCACCTTGGGATGCTTGGCGAGGAAATCAACCACCTTCAGGGCATTCTCCACGTGACGCTCCACGCGCAGACTCAGTGTCTCAACACCCTGCAACAGGATGAAGGCATTGAAGGGTGAGATGGCTGCACCGGTATCACGCAGGATGACGGCACGGATGCGGGTGACGTAAGCGGCAGCACCTACAGCATCAGCGAATACGATACCGTGATACGAGGGATCGGGCTTGGCAAGTGTGGGGAACTTGTCGTTCTGTTTCCAGTCAAACTTGCCACCATCAACGATGACACCACCAAGGCTGCTTCCGTGACCACCCAGGAACTTGGTGGCAGAGTGTACAACAATGTCTGCACCATGCTCCAGTGGGCGGATCAAATACGGTGTGCCGAAGGTATTGTCGACAATGAAGGGGATACCGTGCTTGTGGGCCACAGCAGCCACGCCTTCGAGGTCGAGTACGTCACTGTTGGGGTTACCGAAGGTTTCGGCATATACTACTTTTGTGTTGGGTTGGATAGCAGCTTCGAGGGCCTCGAGGTCGTTCACATTGATAATGGTATTACTGATGCCCTGTGTAGCCAGCGTGTGGGTAATCAGGTTGTACGAACCACCATAGAGATTGTCGGCAGCAACGATATGGTCACCATTCTGTACGATATTCTGCAGGGCGTAGGTGATGGCAGCAGCACCAGAAGCGACAGCGAGTCCAGCCACACCACCCTCAAGGGCAGCAACGCGATCCTCAAATACACCCTGAGTGGAGTTGGTCAGACGACCATAGATATTACCTGCATCACGAAGACCGAAACGATCGGCAGCGTGCTGAGAATTGTGGAACACATATGACGTGGTCTGATAGATGGGCACGGCACGTGCGTCGGTTGCGGGGTCAGCCTGTTCTTGGCCTACATGAAGTTGCAATGTCTCAAATTTGTAATTGTTCTTACTCATAATCTTATCCTTTCCTTTTTTTTAATTAATAATTGATTTCTGGGTGCAAAGGTACGAACTTTAGAAATATCCACCAAATTTCTTGCGTAATTCAGAAAATATCCCTAAATTTGCAGCCGAAACAGAAAATCATTCCGATTCAGACTTTCAAAATGTCTTCTAACAGAATAAAACTCTAAAATATGGCAGAAATCCTCGATGAAACCGACCTGCAGATCCTGAAAACGCTGCAAAAAAACGCGAAATTGACCACGAAAGAGTTGGCCGATGCCGTCCATCTGACCCCAACCCCGGTGTTTGAACGTCAAAAACGGTTGGAAAAGAAAGGTTATATCAAGAAGTATGTGGCTATTCTCAATCCGGAGATGTTAGACCAAAGCCTGCTGGTGTTCTGCAAGGTAAAACTAAAGCAGATCAACCACGAGATAGCCGACTCGTTTGTGCGTCGCATCCAACGCATCCCAGAGGTAACGGAATGCTACAACACCTCTGGCGCATACGATTATTTATTAAAGGTACGCGCACGAGATATGAAACAATACCAAGAATTTGTGCTCAACAAACTCGGTGAGATAGAGAGTCTGGCCTCCATCGAAAGCACCTTCGTGATGAGTGAGGTGAAACAAAACTACGGTATCAATATCTGAATGTCCGTTGCCGGATGAATATATCAGCGACTTTTGGCTTATTGCCCTGTGGCGTGGCGGTATTCCAAGAGTCGGTTCTGATAGTCGGCATAGGCATCGGTGCGTTTGTCGCAAGCCTGCTGGTAGAGCATTTGTGCTTCTAACAGGTCGCTCATCTTGGAGGTGCCAGCCTGATAGAAGTTGCGGTTCAGACGGAGATTCTCCTCTGCCTGTTCGATGCTACGCTGAGCAATAGCCAGTTGCTGGTAAGCTTCCTCGACATCGTTCCTGGCTTTCTGCATCCGGATTTCCAACAGTTTGGAGTTGTCGGCCAACTGTTCTTCGGCCTTCTGCTGTTCAATCTTCTTGCGTTTGATGGCATGGGAACCACCCCACCAGTCGGAAATGGGTACACTGACAGTAGCAAAGAGCATACCAAAGGAGTGGTCCTTATCAAGCAGGTTGTGGTAA
The DNA here is from genome assembly GCA_902784565.1 of uncultured Prevotellaceae bacterium. Classification (GTDB taxonomy): domain Bacteria; phylum Bacteroidota; class Bacteroidia; order Bacteroidales; family Bacteroidaceae; genus Prevotella. The sequence goes on along the minus strand of CACZVE010000011.1, from coordinate 8,745 downwards.
TTATAGCCTGCACCGACAGATACGGATGGCAGGTTCTCACCGACAGTCATCTTCCTTTGGAGACTGGCAGCCTCGACTTGCTTGCCAAGGAGTTGGTATTCTGGCAGGGAGGAGAGAGATCCCATTCCCGTTGCAGGAAGCGGTTGCGCATCCTCGGTCTGGTGAGAGATTTCAAACTCCGCACTGCTCAGTCCACAATATTGGGCCAACAACAGGCGGACGATGCTCAGGGCATTGTTGAGTTTCAGTTTCTGACTCTCGATGTCGTTCTGACGCAGTTGTACCTGCAACAGGTCGTTGCGCATGGCGACACCGGCACGGACGGCCACATCCACATCCTTTGTGATATCGTTCAACAGGGTCATCACGGCATCGACGGTTTTCAGTTTCTCTTGCAAAGAAACGATCTGCCAGTAATACTGTTCGGTGGTCTTCTCTACCTCGTTTTCCGACAGTTGCAGTTGCAGACGACTGGCCTCCTCACCGACCTTCGCCAGTTTGTTGCCGTTGATGATCCGCCCCCCCACGAAGACGGGTTGTACCGCCATCAGTGAACCGATGGTACCGTTCTTCATCATCGATACATCGATGGGATTGCCCAAGGCAACGAGGGCCTCGGGAGGCAGACTCTGTGCCAGAGCAGCACCCAGTTCAGGCGAGATGTTCTCAGCAAGGTTGAGAGTGGTCTGGGCCATGCCCTTGTTGGCATTGAACCATAGGCCCGTTCCACTGACATTGGGAAAATACTTGGTGAAGGCCTCCTTGCGCTGTTGCTGGGCAGCATCAATACTGAGACGGGCACTGCGCGTGGCGATATTGTTCTGGAGGGCAGCGGCTTTGAGTTGTTCCAGCGTATAGGTCTGGGCTGTTGCTGTGGCACAGCAACAGACGGCACAGACTATGATTGCTAATATCTTTCTCATAATCATTTGAGGTTTACTTTCCAATAGATGACGGGTAGCATGATGACCACCATGATGAGTGAGCCGATGCCGCCTGCGAAGATAGTGACACCCACAGGCATCCAGAACGAACTCTGGGCGATGATCATCGGCACCACACCGACTGCCGTGGTGGCGGTGGTGAGGAAGATCGGCACCATACGACGCTTACCGGCATCGTAGGCAGCCTGTTTCACGGCATTATTATAGCCCTCACGATCCACCGTCCAGTTACCGTGTTCTGCCACATATTTCTTTATCAGGTCAATGGCGTGTTCGAAAATGAGGATCTCGTTACGCATGATCATTCCCATCAGTGTGATGAGGCCGAAGATGGAGGTCAGACCCAAGGCACGGTTCATCAGTCCCAGACCGATCAATGCACCAGGTGTCATCAATGCGAGGGCCACCATACAGACAGTGGTGACACCGTATTTCTTGAAGTTAAACAGCAGGAAGAAGAACACGATGATCATCGCGATAGTAATACCTCCAAATATCTGCGGCAGGGCCTCGTCGCCGTATTCTATCTCACCGCCTACCTCACAGCGGATGCCCTGCGGCAGTTCGATCTCCTTCTGCATGATCTCGGCAATCCGGTTCTCGACAGGAGCGGTAAAGACGCCTTGTACAAACTGTGCCGTGACGGTGATACAACGTTCACCCCCACGATGCATGATACGGCTCTCACTCCATTGGGGCTGTACCTTCGCAATCTGTCGCAGCGGCACGGTGCTGTTACCTTGTCGGACGGCAGAGGATACCATCGAAGTGGGCGACGAGATACCGAGGTTGGCGATGTCGGAGAAGGTCATATCCGTATCATCCTTCACGATGATAGGCAGTTCGTAGTTACCTTCCCAGATCTGTCCCACCCGCAGGTCACTTGACGTGGCTGTCAGGGCGAGTTGTGCCGTGGTACGTGTGATACCCAACTGAGCGGAAGTCACGGGGTCGAGTTCCACATTGATAATCGGATAGGGCTGGAAGTAGTCGGTATGTACCCACTCTAACTCCGGCATCTCCCGCATCCGTTCCATCAGACGTTCCGCCACCACGTGCAACGAGTCGAGATTGTCGCCGTAGAAACGATACTCCAGTTCGTTGACCTCCAAATAGTCAAGGCGCTTAAATTTCACGTAAGCCTTGGGGAAGGCCTCACCCAACATTGGCTGGTATTTCGCGAGGAGATCGAGTGTCGCTCCGTCGGAGGTGGTGTTCACGATAAACTGCGCATAGTTGTTACCTGCCATCTGAGGCGCATAGGCATCCATGAATCGTGGCGAAGAACAACCGATGAAGCCTGTGATACCCGTAATACGCTCGTCCTTCTCCAAGACATGCTGCACGGAGTCGGCTATCGCCTCCGTCTCTGCCAGTCCTTTGCCGTCAGGCAGGAAGATCTCCACCGCAAACTGGTCGCGGTCGGCGTAGGGGAAGAGTCGTATCTTCAATGTCGGCACGATGAGCAGCGATAGCAAGATCACCGCAAGGCCCCCTCCGATGGTGATCCAGGGATGGGCGAAGGTGAAGTCGAGTGCTTTGTCGTAGGTTCTCTGCACCCACTTGGTGATGGCGTTACCGCCTGTCTTCACCTTGTCGGGCTTGATGATCAGCACCTCTAGGAACGGTATCACGGCAACCGCCAGGAAGAGTGACACCATGAGGTTGATGGTGATGGTGATGGGGAAATCCTTCAGACAGTCGTGGAACATGCCCTTCATCGTGATGAGGAAGGGATAGAAGATGGCGCAGATACAGATTGTAGCCAGCATCATCGGCATAAAGTACTGTTTGGCGGAGTCGATGGCAGCCTGTTTGGGTTCGTAGCCCTTGCCTAAATATTCTAAGTAGCCGTCAATGACGACGATGCTGTTATCCACAATCATTCCCAACACGACAATCATCGCCGCGAGTGTCACGATGTTCAGTTCGATACCCATCATATACATGATAGACACGCTGACAAATGTACTGAGTGGGATGGTGATGGCTGCCACGATGGCGGAGCGCAACGGGAAGAGCACCATCATGACAAGGATGATGATCAACATGGCGATGAGCAGGTCACGTACGAAGTCACGGATGCTCTTACTCACCACCTTCGGTTTGTCGGCGATACGAGTGACATTCACATCCTCAGGCAGTTCGTTCTGACGGAAGTCGTTGAGCACCTTGTCCACCTCCTTGCCGTACTCCACCACATTATTCCCTGGCGTCATCTCCATCGACAACAATACACAAGGGTGCCCGTCCTGTTCGATACGACTCGACATCGGGTCGTATTCCCTTTTGACGGTAGCGACGTCACGCACCCTAACCACCTTACCAGTGGCAGGGTCGGAGAAGATGATCTGGTTGGCAATCTCCTCTTCGGAGTCGTCCGTATTCTCAATGTGGATGGGTATCTGCTGATCATCGTCGCTGACGCTGCCACTCATCGTGGTGATACCCTGCGACTGCAAACGGGAAAAGAGCATTTGTTGTCCGATGCCGTAGGCCTGCAACCGCTGCCGGTCGATATAAAGACTAATCTGCTGTTTCTGTTCACCAAACAGTTTCACGTTGGCGACAGAGGGGATACGCCGCAGACGGTCGCTCAGGTCGTCGCTGTACTGTTTCAGTTCCCGGTAACTGCGCTGGCTACTCTCGATGGCAATCAACAGGGCGGAGGTGTTACCGAAGTCATCGTTGACCACGATGGCGAGGACACCTGCGGGCAGTTGCGACTTGAAAGCATTCAGTCCATGCTTGATCTTGCTCCACACCTCATCCTTATTGTTCACATCGTCATTCAGTTTCACCATCGCGATACACATGCCGTTCTGCGAAGTGGTGGTGGTCTTGGTACGGTTCACCTCACCAAAGGTGAAGAGGTAACGCTCCAACGGACGCGCTGCCTGCAGTTCCACTTCTTCCGAGGTAGCACCCGGATAGACGGCTACCACCACACCCTGACGGATGGTGGCATGGGGGAACTCATCCTTCGGCATGGTGTACATCCCGAAGATACCCATCACAAACAATATCAGGATAATCAGCAGCGTGATGGAATAGTGTTCCAGTGGCCATTTCAGCCAATTCATCTTGCTCATTTACAATTTTCAATTTAATAGACCACCTTCGTTCCTTCACTCAGTTTCTGATAACCCTCGATAACGACACGCTGTCCCATGTCAAGCCCCTCGGTGACGGCCACATTGTTTCCATTCGTACTGCCGATGGTCACCTTGGCGCGATGGGCGGTACTGTCTTTGGAAACTGTCCATACAAACATACTCCCATCGGCAGCCTTCTGTACGGCTGTCACTGGCAACGATTTCCCGTTGATACCCTGTGAGCCCTCTGTCATGAAACGGACACTGGCTACCATACCGGGAAGTAGTTTCCTGTCACTATTGCTCACGCGTATACGTATATCATAGGTATGCGTGAGGGCATCGGCAACGACTCCCTTTTCTATCCGTCCGCCATTCACCTGTTTGCCTACAGCCTCCACATGGATGGTTGTCGGCGTAGTGCTGCTGATAGCATCCACTTCCGCCTCCGGTACAGCCACCTTTACTTTCACACTACTGATATCGAAGATGGTAACAACAGCCTGCGAGGGCAGAGCCGTCTCGCCTGCTTTCACCTGCTGTTGTCCGATGATGCCGCTGACGGGTGCCGTCAGACGACAGTCAGCCAGATTCTTTTTAGCCACTTCCAACTGCGACTTTGCCTGGGCCACCTTACTCTGTATCTCCACCCACTGCACCTCGGGCAACGAGCCGTTGTCGTGTAACATACTGTATCGTTGCAGGGCATCGTTGGCCTGGGTCATCTGAGCCTCGGCACCAGTCAACAGGTTGCGGGCCTGGGTGTCGTCCATCTCCGCAAGCAGTTGTCCGCGACCGACAGCCTGTCCCTCACTCACGAGCATCCGTTTCACCACACCCATGCTGGTAAAACTGACGGCAGTCCCTTCATTCTCCTCCACGATACCCACATAGGTCTGGGCATTGTCCACAAAAGCAGGCGAGACTATCAGCGTCTTCACTCTCGTCGGAGCCTTGACCCCTTTTTCTTTCTTTTCACCGCAGCCGATTGCCATCAGACAACAGGCAAGAGCCAGAATAATTACTTTCTTCATTGCACATGATTTGTTTTGTGTGCAAAGATAATACTTTTCTCCGACACCACCAATTAAATTCATTTTTTTATAAATTTTAAGATTTAAAATGATATGGTTTTTGGGATATTTTTGTATCTTTGCAGCCGAATAGAGTTTTCCAAAACGGACAACTTTTTGAAAGTTCAAAACAAAAAAGTTTCCCAAAACGGAAAACTTTTTGTGCGGGATGAGCCTAAATTATTAAAGAAACAACGATATGGAAATTAAGAACTTTACCATCACGAAAAGAGACGGAACGAAGGATCAGTTCTCACTCGACAAGATCATGAATGCGATCGTAAAAGCATTTGAAAGCGTAAAAGAACCTGCAGACTTGGGCATCGTGTCCAAGATTCTGAACCACCTCGACATGCATGACGACATCACCGTGGAGGAAATCCAGAACCAGGTGGAGGAAGCACTCATGCGCGAGGGATATTACAATGTGGCTAAGTCGTTTATCCTTTATCGTCAGTTGCACTCCGAGGATCGTGATACCTTAGAGAAGATGATGTTCCTCTCCGAGTACACTGAGTCGGTAAACGCCGCCACCGGTTCGAAGTACGATGCCAATGCCAACGTGGAGCACAAGAATATCGCCACGCTCATCGGTGAACTGCCCAAGTCGAACTTCATCCGTCTGAACCGTCGTCTGCTCACCGACCGCATCAAGAAGATGTACGGCAAACCCTTAGCCGATGAATACATTGACAAGTTAACCCACCATTTTATATATAAGAACGACGAGACTTCGTTGGCCAACTACTGCGCCTCCATCACGATGTACCCCTGGCTCATCAACGGTACCACCGAGATTGGCGGCAACTCGACGGCACCCACGAACCTCAAATCGTTTGCAGGCGGCTTCGTCAATATGGTCTTCATGGTATCCTCCATGCTGAGTGGTGCCTGTGCCACACCGGAGTTCCTGATGTACATGAACTACTTCATCGGCAAGGAGTACGGACTCGACTACTGGAAGCATCCCGAGCAGCAGGCCGACCTCTCGCTGAAGAAGCGTACCATCGACAAGGTCATCACCGACTATTTCGAGCAGATCGTCTACACCCTCAACCAACCCACAGGTGCTCGTAACTACCAGGCTGTGTTCTGGAACGTGGCCTACTACGACAAGTACTATTTCGAGAGTATCTTCGGCGAGTTCTACTTCCCCGACGGTTCGAAGCCCGACTGGGAGGGTTTGTCCTGGTTACAGAAGCGTTTCATGAAGTGGTTCAATAAGGAACGCACCAAGACCATGCTCACCTTCCCTGTGGAGACGATGGCACTGCTCGTCGACGAGAACGGTGAGTGCAAGGACAAGGAGTGGGGTGACTTCACGGCAGAGATGTACAGTGAGGGTCACAGTTTCTTCACTTATATGAGTGACAATGCCGACTCACTGAGTTCTTGTTGCCGTCTGCGCAACGAGATCACGGACAATGGTTTCAGTTACACCCTCGGTGCAGGTGGTGTCAGCACGGGTTCTAAGTCCGTACTCACCATCAACCTGAACCGCTGCATCCAGTATGCCGTCAACCACAAGATGGACTACCTGGAGTATCTCGGCGGCATCATCGACCTTTGCCACAAGGTACAACTCGCCTACAACGAGAACCTGAAGGAACTGCAGGCGCGTGGTATGTTGCCCCTCTTCGATGCTGGTTATATCAACATCGGGCGCCAGTACCTCACCATCGGTATCAACGGACTGGTGGAGGCTGCGGAGTTCATGGGTCTGAAGATCACGCCTAACGACGATTATCTGCACTTCGTACAGGGCATCCTCGGACTCATCGAGAAGTACAACAAACAGTACCGCACAAAGGATGTGATGTTCAACTGCGAGATGATCCCTGCCGAGAATGTGGGTGTGAAGCACGCCAAGTGGGATCGTGAGGACGGCTACTTCGTGCCGCGCGACTGCTACAACTCGTATTTTTATGTGGTCGAGGATGACTCGCTGACCATCATCGACAAGTTCAAACTGCACGGTGCACCTTATATCGAGCACCTGACGGGAGGCTCTGCCCTGCACATGAATCTCGAAGAGCATCTGTCGAAGGAACAGTATGCCCAGTTGTTGAAGGTCGCTGCCAAGGAGGGGTGCAACTACTTCACGTTCAACATCCCCAACACCGTGTGCAACGAGTGTGGTCATATCGACAAGCGTTACCTGCATGAGTGCCCGAACTGTCACTCGAAGAACGTCGACTACATGACCCGTATCATCGGATACCTGAAGCGTGTATCCAACTTCTCCCAGGCCCGTCAGGAAGAAGCCTCACGCCGTTACTATGCCCATGCTAACTGATCATGATGCTAAAATACGTTAACACCGGCATCGTGTTTCAGGAGATACCCGACGAAGTGACACTGGCAATCAACATCTCGAATTGCCCGTGTCACTGTCCGGGGTGTCACAGCCATTATCTCTGGGAGGACATCGGCCTGCCCCTGAACACCGATGCCATCGATGCCTTTGTCAGTCAGTATGGGCGTAACATCACGTGCATCGCCTTCATGGGGGGCGACGGCGACCCCAAGGGTGTGGACATGCTGGCGCAGTACATCCACGAGGAGCACCCGCAGTATAAGGTGGCGTGGTATAGCGGACGTGTACGCATTACATCAGCAGTCAACAAGACCGATTTCGACTATATCAAGATAGGACCTTATCTCAAGCACTTAGGCCCCCTCAAGCAACCAACCACCAACCAGCGCCTCTACCGCCAGAACGACACGGGCGAGTTTGAGGATATCACCTCCCGTTTCTGGCAGAAATAATTATTTCTTCACCTTATATAAACGGAAGGACATGGCAGGGATGTCGTCAAGGAGCAGCGTAGAGCCCTTGCCGACATCCAGTTTTAATGTACCATTCTTCGGTGTGATACGCTCAGGATGGTCGAGGGTATTCTCATCATCCATTCCATGGAAGGAAAAAAGTAAAAATCGACTCATTATCGAGAACTTTTATTTGCATCTGGCTACTTATTTACTTTTTTGCCTTTTTTATTTGGAGTCTATGTGTTTTTTTTCTATCTTTGCAGCAGAAACAACAAACAGAAATGCTTATGGCTACCCAAGAGATGCAACAACTGATTGCCAATTACTTCAAGAAGCAACCCATTTTGAAGGCATGGATATTTGGCTCGTACTCTCGTGGCGAACAGCGCGAAGACTCTGATGTGGACATACTGATTCAAGTCGACAGGTCGCAGCCCGTCGGTTTATTCAAATTAAGTGGTATGCACCTCGACCTGCAAGATTTACTCGGTCTGCCAGTTGACCTGGTTACGGTAAAGGGCCTGATGGATTTTGCCCGTGAGAGTGTTGATCGTGATAAAATCCTAATATATGAGAGAGCCGCTTAATGACAAATAAAAAGAACATGTTGCCAGTTTTCTATCGGACATAGACTGGGATGCATGGGAGAAATCGATATAATGTTGAATCCTCAAAACAACTGCGTACACAGTTCCAGTACACACGTTCCTGTCCCCCTGTGTAAAATCTTGCCTAAAAACCGGAGAAGATATTCTGGGGTCAGAATTTCTTGCTCCGGATTCAGGGGATAATTTCCTGAGGGCAGAATGTTTTGCCCTGAATCCGGGGCATGTTTTCCCGGGGGCGGGATTTCTTCACCCA
>CACZVE010000010.1 GCA_902784565.1 uncultured Prevotellaceae bacterium | reverse complement strand
GTCCAACAATTCTTTGATCATTCCCTCGATATCAGCATCAGAAGCCGTCAAAGTCTTCGACTCCTTAGCCTGGAACACGATGTTCTTGATGGCCTTCACTTTGGTAGGTGAGCCATTTAGACCGCACTGGTTTACATCGCCATCCACGTCGGCCACGCTCCACTGGTTCAGTGTGAGTTCAGGGCGCTCATCATACAGATAGTCGTATGGTGTGCCCTCGGCAGGACGCTCCATAGGACAGGTAGCACGCTTGTACTTCATCACCAACTTAGCATTCTGGGGGCGGCAGGGGGCTGCGCTTCCATTCACAGTGATAACTACTGGCAGCGGAGCCTCTACAGTCTCGACACCACCGTCGATCACACGTTTGATAGTAGCCTTACCATCCTTCACACTGAGCACCTCCTCGGCGTAAGTCACCTGGTTTAGGCCCAGTTTCTGAGCCACCTGAGGACCTACCTGAGCGGTATCACCGTCGATAGCCTGACGACCACCGATCACGATATCCACATTGCCAATCTTCTTGATGGCCGTTGCCAATGCGTAAGAGGTAGCAAGGGTATCGGCACCTGCGAAGAGACGGTCGGTCAACAACCAACCTGTATCGGCGCCACGATAAAGTCCCTGACGGATAATCTCACCTGCACGTGGAGGACCACCCATCGTGAGGATTCCTACTGTTGAGCCTGGGTTCTGCTCCTTCAGGCGAAGGGCCTGCTCCAGGGCATTCAAATCTTCTGGATTGAAGATGGCGGGTAGGGCAGCACGGTTCACCGTACCTTCGGCTGTCATAGCGTCCTTACCCACGTTACGGGTGTCTGGCACTTGCTTGGCCAGCACAACAATCTTTAAAGCCATATTATATATATAAATAATGTGTATCTTGAAAATCGGGCGCAAAGGTACTCATTTTTGTGCACACAGCCAAATAAATTGCACAAAAACAGTCAATTTGTGCACAGATTAGATAAATTGTGCAAGATTTCTTCTGCTGCGGTAGCAAATTATTCGCTATTCACTTTTCACTTTTCACTTTTTCTTTGTATCTTTGCAACCGATATCTAACTGACGATGTTATGGCTAACGGATTTTATACGATATTACTGCTCATTATGAGCAATGTGTTCATGACCTTTGCGTGGTATGGTCACCTCAGACTCCAACAGTCGGGCGTGTCTACCAACTGGCCCCTCTATCTGGTAATCGCCTTCTCGTGGATGATTGCTTTTTTTGAATACTGCTGTCAAGTTCCGGCAAACAGGATCGGATTCGTAGACAATGGCGGACCCTTTAACCTGGTGCAACTCAAGGTGATTCAGGAGTGCATCTCACTGGTGGTGTTTGCCGTGATTGCCAATCTGATCTTCCAGCATGAACAACTCCATTGGAACCATGCCGCTGCGGCACTCTGTCTGGTGGCAGCAGTCTATTTTGTATTTATGAAGCCATAGGAAAGAAGTGAAAAAACTCATAAGGATCCTCTGTCTGCTGTTGCTGACAATTGGGGTGGGGCGTATGGCGGCAGCCGATACCTCCGCGAAGATGGACTCCTTGCGCCAAGAACTCAAGACATCGAAGGGCAAGGAACGGATGAAGGCGTGGAAAACCCTCTATTATCTGGCCTTTCAGACTGGCAACAGCCGTCTCTCGATACAAACCCTCAATGACTGGATTGCTGATGCCCACAAATATGGGGACGAATGGAGTGAGAGTGTGGCCCGTCAGAACATGGTGGTGGACTACTACAACTCGGCGCAATATGACTCCGTGAGGATGACGGCCCAGGAAGCGATGGACTTCTGTCGCGACAAACAGGCACTGACACGCAAATACTTTGAGGCGTGGCATCTGATGATCTGTAGTTATCATGCCCAGGGACAATACAATACCGCCATCCGTGAGGGTAGACTGATGCACGAGGAAGCCATCGTGAAGAATGACCTTTTCGGACAGTCGATGGCCTACTATAATATGGGTAATACCTACTTCACGATGCGTCACTTCCGTCAGGCGGTAGAAGCCTTGGAACAGAGTGTCCGTCTGTTGCAGCGGGAAGACAGTAGTGAGTCGGTGCTCCTGGAGGTGTATCCCTACTATGGCGATGCCTTGGAAGCCACGAAGGACTACAAGAAACTGGATGAGATGACGCAGGAGTGGAAGAAACATGTGGATCACTTCGGAAAAGACAACCAGAACCAGTTGGACATGCCCCCGGTCTATGCCAACTACTACATCGGACGCACCCAAGCGCTGTTGGGTCTGGGACGTACCAGCGAGGCGCGACAGGCACTGAAGGATGCTGCGAAGAATATCAGCGACTCTACGACCTTCGAGTGGTTGTACCTCCTTTATTATCAGGCAGAGTTGGCCCGTCGTGACGGCAACTATGACGAAGCCCTCCGTCTGAATGCCGAACGTCTGAAACTCAGTCATGTCATCGATGACAAGCCGACGATGATTCCCATCCATCTGCAACGGGCAGACATCCTTTACTCGGCAGGTCGATATAAGGAAGCCGCGGAGATGTATAAGCGTGTCTACCAACTCGACGACTCGACGAACACGATGCAGACCCGAGAACAACTGAACGAGATGAGTACCTTCTTCCAGGTAGACGAACTGAGAGAGCAGAACGTCGAACAGCAGGACAGGTACACGAAGATTATCGGTGCAGTGGTGATATTGGCACTGTTGCTGTACCTCATTCACCGTTATATTGCCGCACGACGACTCAAGAAGAAAAACGACGAACTGGCGCGCAGCAATGCCGAACTGCAGTTGGCTAATGAGAAGGCGCAGGAGTCGTCGAAGATGAAGACGGCCTTTATCCGTAACATCTCGCACGAGATACGTACCCCCCTGAATATCCTCAATGGCTTCACGCAGGTACTGATAGATCAGGAGGGACAGTTGACGGAGACGGAGAAAGCCAATATCAGTCAACGGGTGGAAGAGAATTCAAAACGTATGTCGGAACTGGTGAATAAGATGCTGGAGATGTCGGAGACATTCAGTAGTACTGTCATCGAACGCACGGAAAAGGTCACTGCCAGTACCATCGTCGAGAGAGCCGTCGAGATGTCGGGTATCACCCACACCACCGCCCCAGAGCAGTCCGCCAGTCCTGTGCGTTTTGACATCCAGAACGAGGTGGCTGACGAACTGACCATCATGACGCATGCGCATTTTGCCCAGCGTGCCCTCCGACATCTGTTGGAGAATGCCCGTAAGTTTACAAGACAGGGCTATGTCCATCTGGGCGTCACCTCAAACGAACAGACAGTCATTTTCACAGTGGAGGATACGGGTATCGGTGTACCGGCAGAAGCCCACGAGACCATCTTCGGCGAATTCGTCAAACTCGACGAATATGAGTCAGGTACGGGTATTGGTCTGCCTCTGGCCCGTGACATCACCCGTAAACTGGGTGGTGATATTGTACTGGATACGACCTATTCGGGTGGTGCCCGTTTCGTCATGACCTTACCGATATGATAGACAGACAGACCATAGACAAGATCATGGATGCCACGAATATCGTGGATGTGGTGAGCGACTTTGTCACACTCCGTAAGGCCGGTGTGAACTACAAGGGACTCTGTCCGTTCCACGATGACAAGACACCGTCGTTCATGGTGTCACCGTCGAAACAGATCTGTAAGTGTTTTGCCTGCGGCGAGGGAGGTACCGCCGTGAATTTCCTGATGAAGCATGAGCAGATCACCTATCCTGAGGCCCTGCGCTGGTTGGCGAAGAAGTATAATATCGAGATCCAGGAGAAGGAACTCACCGATGAGGAGAAACAGCAACAGAGCGATCGCGACTCGATGTTCATCGTCAATGAGTGGGCGATGAAATATTTTCAGGACATCCTGAAGGATGATCCTGACGGTATCGCGATAGGCAAACAGTATTTCCGCAGTCGTGGCATCCGCGACGATATCATCGAGAAATTCAATCTGGGCTATGCCCTGTCGAAGCGTGATGCCTTGGCACTCGCTGCTCAGAAAGCCGGCTACAAGGCGGAGTATCTGGTGAAAACGGGACTGTGCTATGGCGAGGATGCGTTGCGTGACCGCTATGCAGGACGCGTCATCTTCCCTTGGTTGAATGTCAGCGGTAGGGTGGTGGCCTTTGGTGGACGACTGTTGGACTCTCGTACGAAAGGAGTGCAGCAGAAATATGTCAACTCACCCGACTCGGACATCTATCACAAGGACCATGAACTCTACGGACTCTTCCAGGCAAAGAAAGCCATTGCGAAGGAGGACCGCGTGTATATGGTGGAGGGTTATACCGATGTGATTGCCATGCACCAGTGCGGTCTGGAGAATGTGGTGGCCAACTCCGGTACGGCCCTGTCAGTGTATCAGATCAAGTTGCTACGCCGCTTCACGCAGAACATTACCTTACTATATGATGGCGACGAGGCTGGTATCCATGCCGCCATGCGAGGCACGGATATGTTGTTGGCAGAGGGCATGAACATTCAGGTATTGCTGTTGCCCGATGGCGATGACCCAGACTCTTTTGCCCGTAAACATACTGCCACGGAGTTCAAGGCATATATCGAACAGAATGCCACGGACTTCATCGCCTTCAAAACCCGTCTGACGGTGGAGAATGTGACCGATCCCGTGAAGCGCAGCGAGGCTATCGGCGGTATCGTGAAGAGTATCTCGGTGATTCCGGAACAGATCCTGCGTTCCACCTATCTCAGTACGCTCGCCCAACGATTAGGACTGAAGGAACAGACCCTGCTGAACTCGATGAACGGTATGATCCGTAAGGATATCGAGGACAAAGAGAAGGAGCGGGAACGGGCGAAGACTCAGGGGAATTCCGTTGAGGGAGAATCAAAAGCACCATCGCAAGAAATCATCGGGTTGCATACTGCTGACGAACAGACGCAGGAGGTGGAGCGTCTGCTCATCCAGTCGGTAATCCGTCATGGCGACGCAGTCATCTTCGAGAACATTGAGACGGATGATGGTGGACACATCAGTCTGACGGTGGCGCAGTATATTGACTACGACTTAGGCTCTGACGGTCTGATGTTCCATGATGAACGTTACAACCAGATTCTGAAAGAGGCCGTGGAACATAGCGGTGAGGAGGGTTTCAAGGCAGAGACCTACTTCATGCACCATCCTGATGCCGACATCAGTCATCTGTCTACCCAACTCGCCATCGACCGTCACCAACTCGGTAAGAGTTTCCAGGTGAAACAGCGTGAGGGGAGTCTGCGCCAACATGTACAGCATCTGGTGCTCGACCTGCGTATGGACATCGTGGAGAAAAGACTGAAGGAGATACAGACGGAGATGCGACAGGCTGGTAATGACATGGAACGGGCCATGCAACTGATGGAGGAATTCAAGTCGGCCCAGGAATTGCGTAATGCGCTGGCCAAGCAACTGGGAAATGACTTGATAGTGTAGTGAAGAGTGAATAATGATTAGTTGGAAACTCATATTGTTCACAATCTATCAGATAGTCGTCATCGTGACGATTATCCATGTCGTGATGGACAACCGTCAACCTGCAAAGACGATGGCTTGGGCTCTCGTGATTTGGTTCGTGCCGGTGGTCGGTATTGTCTTTTACCTCTTCTTCGGTATTAATACCCGTAAGGAACGACTGATAAGCCAACGGAGTCTGGATCAACTCTCCAAACGCTCGATGCTGGAATTTGTGGAACAGAAGGATCTCACTCTGCCGAAAGATTACAAAGCCACCATCGACCTCTTCGTCAATGAGAACTTCTCACTGCCCTTCAAGAATAATGAGGTGAGAATCTTTACCGATGGTTATGCTTTCTTCCATGCACTGCTCCGTGAGATTGCTGCCGCCAAGGACCATATCCACATTGATATGTATATCTTTGCCGACGACCCGTTGGGGAACCTTATTGCCGATGCTTTGATAGATAAGGTTCGTGAGGGGGTGGAAGTCAGACTGATCTACGACGATGTGGGTTGTTGGAATGTGAAACACGGATTCTTTGAACGGATGCGTGAGGAAGGCATTGAGGTGGCGCCTTATCTGCCAGTACGTTTCCCATCGTTTACGAGTAAGGTAAACTACCGTAACCACCGTAAACTGATTGTCATCGACGGTAAGACAGGTTTTATTGGAGGTATGAATATCGCCCTGCGCTATGTGAAAGGAACGAAGACACAGCCTTGGCGTGACACGATGCTGCAGGTCACGGGCAATGGCGTGTACACCCTGCAACGGGCTTTCCTCGTAGACTGGTATTTCGTGGATCGTACACAGATTTCCGATCGTAAGTATTATCCGAAAAATATCGAGCCGGCACTCAACAATACCCTGATACAGACGGTGACCAGTGGTCCTGTCACGCCATATCCTGAGATTATGCAGGGTCTGGTGAGGATCATCCTTGCCGCCAAACGTTACGTCTATATCGAGACACCTTATTTCCTGCCTACCGAAGCAGTGCTGTTTGCTCTGAAGACTGCCGCCCTCGGTGGGGTCGATGTACGTGTTATGGTACCGTTACGCAACGATGCGAAGTTTGTGGAGTGGGCCAGTCGCAGTTACCTCCGCGACATGGTGAATACGGGGGTGAAGGTGTCACTCTATCAGGCGGGATTCCTCCATTCCAAGATAGTGGTCAGCGATGATGCTATCTGTTCCTGTGGTTCGACGAATGTTGACTTCCGCAGTTTTGAGAATAATTTCGAGGCAAACATTTTTATCTACGATGAAGACGTGGCTGTGCAGATGCGCGGCATCTATCTGACTGATGAAAAGCAGTCCATATTGTTTAGCGACATCCCTAAGAGGATTCACCCCCGTTTTATGAAACGTCTGGGCGAATCGGTGGTCAGGCTGTTGTCACCTGTCATGTGATGTTATCGGAAAATGGAGAAGTTGACGCTTCCGTAACTGCGGTGTTCCACAAAGTGCGGGTGTGCAGAGAAATCATGGTCTTTGCCATGCTCGAAGACAAAAATTCCTTCTTCCTTGAGCAGATTCTTCTCAAAAATCAAATCTGGTATCGTCGGCAGTTCTTTCAAGGCATACGGCGGATCGGCAAAGATAAAGTCAAACTGCTGCTTGCAGGACTTCACAAAGCGAAACACATCGCCGCGGAGTGCTGTCACAAAAGAACCGTCCCCCTGTGACAGCTTCTGCAGACACTGCTGTATGAATCGGTGGTGATCACGATCCAACTCCACACTCACTACTTGTGAACAACCACGTGACAATAGTTCCAAGGTGATGCTACCTGTACCAGAAAACAAGTCCAGGGCCGTTGCTCCTTCGAAGTCGATATACCCCGTCAGCACATTAAAGATGTTTTCCTTGGCAAAGTCCGTTGTCGGTCTTGCCTTAAAGGACCTCGGTATATCGAAGTGCCGTCCCTTGTATTTCCCTGTGATGATTCTCATCGTCCCTTCGTCAACAACGTCATCAGGTCGAAGGGCATTCCTTTGATCTGGGTGGCAGGAGCCCTGTTGAACTCTGCTGTGGGATTCAGTGAATAGGCTTTCTGCAGATAACGGTGCAGTTCCTGCAACAGCCAATCCTTTTCAGGTATCTCACCTACCAGATGCATCTCGTCGTGTTCGGGTTGCAGGTTCAGTTGTTTCCAGACATATAACAGGAAATAGAGTGAGTCGTGGGCACGGACGGTCTCAAAAACGTTACAGAACTTAAAGCGGTTCTGTTGGAAGGAGAAAATCTCCAACTGTTTGTCGTGGAAGTAGCCGTATAACTTATTCCGGTGTCCGGTGAAACTGCGTTGGTGCAGATAACGCCATACGGGAGACATCACGTGGATCACTCGCACACCCTCGCCGAAATTGTCTTTGATGACCATCCGCAAGTCCTTGTTGATGCAGAATATCGCCACGGCATTCAATTCCGGCAGGATGTTATAGTAAACCACGCTGTTTTGTTCGCTCAGGGGATAGGAATGGCGATAAAGCGTCTCTGCATCGCTCTCCTGAAAGCGTTCCACAGGTACCATCAGCACTTTCGAGTCAATTAGAAGCCTACAATTCTGAGTGTCCGTCATGAACTGTTGGTTCTTTAGGACTTCCCTCAGGTTGGCTGCCATAGAAATGCCGCTCTTCACGACAACCGGCTGGTAGGTGATGGGCTGTTCGGTATTCGTGGCATCCGTCGTTGTAAACGACAGGGTGTTCTTGCCTATTCGTATGGTCAATCTTCCTTTATCCATTATCTTATTCCTGACATCACACTGGCAATACAGACGGCAAGGAGTCCTGCCGCAACGATGGCCAAGAGGATATTGATCACTTTATCTGAAATCTGCATATCGGCTGCAAAGGTAATAAAAATCTGCGATAATCTGTGAAATCTGTGGCTTTTTTTGTATCTTTGCATCCGTTATGATTCAGGATCAACTGAAATACAGTATCTTGCAGACCTTCGGACTGGTGCCGACGACGGAACAGGAACATGCCCTCGACGTGTTCGCGACATTCATGTTGGATCGTCAGGAACAGACGGTGATGATCTTGCGTGGTTGTGCAGGAACGGGGAAGACCACCCTTGCAGGAGCCATCGTGAAGGCTCTGGCACGGCTCCAGCAGAAAATGATTCTGCTTGCTCCAACGGGTCGTGCTGCGAAAGTCTTTTCCCTGAATGCAGGACATGCGGCCTATACGATCCATCGTCGTATCTATCGTCAGAAATCGGCAGGTGACTTGTCTTCCTTTAGTCTAAATGACAACCTGAATCGTGACACCTTGTTTATCGTCGATGAGGCCTCGATGATAGCAAATGAAGGATTTCAGGAGTCGGCTTTCGGCAGCGGACGTCTGCTTGACGATCTGATGCAATTTGTTTACAATGGCATGAACTGTCGTATGATGCTGATTGGCGACAAGGCGCAGTTGCCACCCGTTGGCGAGGAAGAGAGTCCGGCACTGATGACCTCTGTCCTACGGAGTTACGGCATGAAGGTTTATGAGTGCGATCTGAACCAAGTGCTCCGTCAGAGTGAGGACTCGGGTATTCTCTGGAATGCCACCCGCATCAGGGGTGGGGAGATGATGCTCCCGCAGATCCGACTGAAGGGCTTTCGGGATGTCCAGGTAGTGACGGGTGATGAACTCATCGAGTCTCTGGCTACCAGTTACAGTCAGGTGGGGATGGATGAAACCATTGTCGTTACCCGTAGTAACAAACGGGCGAACATCTACAACCAAGGCATCCGCAACACCGTGTTGGATCGCGAGGACGAACTCTGTCGTGGGGATCAACTCATGATAGTGAAGAACAACTATTATTGGATAGAGTCATTAGGAGAGAAGAGTCAGGAATCTGGAATCGGCTTCATTGCCAATGGCGACATTGCGGTAGTGCAACGGGTGCGCCATGTCCATGAACAGTATGGCTTCCGTTTTGCCGAGGTCACCTTGCTGTTTCCTGACTACGATGACTACGAACTGACTGCCACCGTCATCCTCGACTCGTTGATGACAGAGGCTCCAGCACTCACTCGTGAACAGCAACAACATCTCTATGAGGCTGTCCTGGAAGATTATGCATGGGTGGTGAATAAAACGGATCGTATCAAGAAACTCAAGACTGATCCGTACTACAATGCCTTGCAGATCAAGTTTGCCTATGCTGTCACCTGTCATAAGGCACAGGGTGGTCAGTGGGCGCATGTCTATCTGGATCAGGGATATATGACGGACGACATGCTGACGCCTGACTATATCCACTGGCTCTATACTGCCTTCACCCGTGCCACGGAAAAACTCTTCCTTGTCAACTGGCCCAGGACGCAGTTAGAGGAAGGACAATAGTTTGTCCACAAGTCTTGGAATGCCGTAGTTGTCGATATCCTCTTCGCGAATCCAAATATAATCCTCAGGCAGGGTGGGGCGCTCGTCTGTCTCCCACAGATAGAAGTCTGCCGTAATCACCTGGTGCGTCAACACATGTTTCACCCCCTTCGAGATAAGCCGCATGTCACTATTCACTATTCGTTCTTCACTATTCACTATCAAAGGTTCATAAAGCCCTTGCCAGATATCTCCCTCGCCCCTGCGGTGGATAGCTGTCATACCCAGACAACGCACATAAATATAAATAAGGTGACGACTTTTCACTTTCAGCGTTTTCTGTTTTACAGGCAGAGCATCCACCTTTCCGTTTCGCAGGGCAACACAAGATTCCTGCAACGGACAGACCACACACTTCGGTGATTGTGGTGTACATTGTATGGCCCCGAAGTCCATAATGGCCTGGTTGTAGGCCCCATAGTCTGACGACGGCAACAGATGCTCCGCCAACGCCTGAAACTCCTTTTTACCCTCCGTCGTATTGATGGGTGTCTCTATACCGAAATGCCGACTGAGCACACGGTACACATTACCGTCTACCACTGCGGCAGACAGTCCGAAGGCGAAACTCCCAATGGCGGCAGCGGTATAGTCACCCACACCCTTCAGACTCCTAATGCCTTCGAGTGTCTGTGGAAAGCCACCCATTGCCACCATCTGTCTGGCGGCGAAGTGTAGGTTCCTCGCTCGGCTGTAATAACCCAGTCCCTGCCACTCGCGCAACACTTCGTCCTCTGTGGCATCGGCGAGATCCTCTACCGTGGGCCATCGTCGCATGAACCGTTCCCAATAGGCCCAGCCCTGTTTCACCTGAGTCTGTTGCAGGATGATCTCAGAGAGCCAGATGGCATAGGGATCGCGTGTCTCCCGCCAGGGCAGTTCACGTCCGTTCTCCCTGAACCATCTCAATAGTGTCAGTGAGAAATCTGTCGTCGTTTGTGCCATCTTATGGGCTTTTTTCGCCATAATCATCTATTTTTGCCTACAAAAATACAAAAAAAGGCAGGCGGTAGCAAATTATTCATTCTTCACTTTTCACTTTTCACTTTTTTTTGTATCTTTGCATCGTCATAACGACAATTATGGTTCTTTTAATGAATAAAGAGGTATGAAAAAGTTTTTGATTTCCATCGTGGCTGCCCTGATGACTATCCCGTCTTTCGCTCAGTTTACGAGCGGTGGTTTTGAAATTGACAAGGATAACATCTATTATGGCATCCGTTTTGGTGGCACCTTGGCCAGTATTTCCAGTGATACAAAATATGCAGAAATGGGTACCAAGTTGGGTATGACTCTTGGTGGCATCATCGGCATCCGTCTGTCCAGTTCTGTACCTGTATTCCTTGAGAGCGGACTCTACTACACGGAGCGTGGCGGTAAGGAGGGTAAGTACACCTGTGGCTACAACAACCTTGAGATTCCCCTATTGATCAAATATGGTTTCCATGCTACTGACGAAATCGCCGTTCTGCCTTTCGTTGGTCCTTATTTTGCCTATGGCATCAGCGGAAAGACTAAGAAGGATGATGGTCTTGGCGGAATCGAGAAGGTCAGTACCTACGACGATGACGAGTGGATGGGCTTGGAGCGTGCCAACATGGGTTTCAAGTTCGGATGCGGTGCCGAGTACAACCATCTCTATCTTGAGATTGGCTACCAACTGGGTGTGACGAACATTTCCAAGATGGACGATGTGTCCGCTCATTCCAGTGCCTTCTTCGCCAACTTCGGCGTGAATTTCTAAAGGCCTAAAATATTATTATTTACTATTTAATATCTATCGCATTATGAAGAAAACTTCTTTGACAATTCTTGCAGCCATGGCACTGTTCATGTCGAGTTGCATGACAACCGGACTCGGAACCACATCTACCACCAATTCAAGCAACGATGTGCTGACCAATGTGCTTGGCGCTGTGTTGAGCAGCGTATTGTTAGGTGGCCAGTCGGACATTCTTGGCAGTTGGAACTACAATGCTCCCAGTGCTGCCTTTACCACCCAACATGCTCTGACAAAAGCCGGAGGTACTGCTGCCATTTCCAACATGTCTTCGTCTCTGGCAAGCAACTACAACAACATCGGTATCAATCGTAACAACACTTCTTTTACGTTCCTTAATGGTAACAAGTTCTCGGCTAAGGTGAATGGCATCCCATTCAGTGGAACATACACTTATAACCCTCAAAACGGAGAAATTGCACTTAAGACGGCTACGGAGATCATCAAGGGCAACGTGACAAGAACCGAGAAAGGGATGGGCTTGATGTTTGACTCCACGCAGATGACCCACCTCCTTCAGACAGAAGGTAAGGTCAGCAACATTACTGCTGTTCAAGCAGTCAGCAAACTCGCAAAGAGTGCCAACGGTGCTCGTGTAGGCTTTGAACTTACAAAATAAGACTCCTCTTTATTCTGTATAAAGCAAATGGCTCACATCATTGTGGGCCATTTGTATTTAAAGAAGAAATAGGTATTTTTCAGTTAGAAAACGTGGAGTCCGAGGAACACCATCAGACCATTCATCAGGATCCAGAAGATGGCGAATGGCATCGTCTTGCGCATGATGTCACCATCCTGACCTTCCATATCGCAGGCGGCAGTAGCGATGGCGATACTCTGCGGCGAGAGAAGTTTACCTCCCTCCGAACCGGCACAGTTGGCTGCAGCGAGCCAGTTGGTCTCATTACCACTCACACCGAAGAACGTGCCCTGATTCACCAAACCGAGGTCGCTGGCAGCAGTGGCCTGCAGTTTACCGAAGAGGATGTTGGCATTCGTGGCACTACCCGTGACAAATGTTCCAATAGAACCGATGAGCGGTGCAAAGAACGGGAAGGCAGCACCCGTCAACAAGACGAGGCCCTTGGCGATGTCGTTTGTCATACCGGTATTGTTCATCAGCATGGCCATTGCTACGAGACAACAGATGGTAACCACCGTCTTCTGGAGGTTCACAGTGGTCTTGGCCAACAGTTTCATCAGTTTGCCGAAACTCATGCCCTGGATCAGTCCGCCAATCATGGCACCGAGGAAAATCATCAGACCTGCATTCGAAAGCCAGCCGAATTTAAAGGTATTGCCGATGACAGGCATGTCGAACTTCGTCACGAGGGTCTGGTTCAACAGTTCGTTGATGGGAGGCACAATCTTACTCGAAATCAGGATGAAGAAAATAATCAGTCCATAGACGCTCCAGGCCTTGAGAGTCTTCGCCAGACCAAACTTTTTCTTCTCGACAATCACCTCGTCGGCAGGATTCTCGTCGCGGATAAACAGTTTATTGTATATCAGCATGGCGATGATAGCCGCCACAGAACCGAGGATGGCAGGTGTCTCCGGGCCGATGAAGTGGGCGCAGCAGAACTGTACGATGATGGAGAACGTTCCCACGAAGAGAGCGATGGTAATATTTTTCACAATCTTCGTGCGATCCGTCATCATCAGGATGAGGAACGGCGTGATGAAGAACATCAGCGAGAGTTGCAGGATGATGAAGGTTGCCACCTCACAGAGTTCCTCTGGCGTTGCCACACCACTGGCAGCCACCTGGTTGGCGAGTGTCGTGGCAGGCAGTCCTACAGCACCGAAACCTACAGCCACCGTATTCGCCACCAGACAGATGACAGCGGAGAACATCGGTTTGAAGCCCAGTCCGATGAGAATGGCAGCGGGGATGGCTACTGCCGTTCCGAAACCAGCCATACCTTCGAGTACGCCACCCAGACCCCATGTCAGCAGGAGCACGAGTAGTCCCTTGTCGGAGGTCATCTGGATGAACTGCGTCTTGATGGTCTCAATCTCCTTCGTCTCGCAGAGTATGTTGTAACTGAAGATGGCGCAGATGATGATGAGGATGATCGGGAAGCAGGCCTTGAGAAAACCTTCAACCACCGACCAGATGGTGATGCCGAAGATGGATGCCTCGGCATATTTCTCTGGTACAATACCCATAGCAGGGGTTGCAAACAGAGCCAGAATGATTGTTACAACAAGGGTGATCATCGCACTCTTGTAACCAGACACTTTGAAACCCATCATCAGGACGATGAGCAACAGGATTGGGATGACAGATACTAATGCTGACATAGGTGTTGTTAGTTATTCTTTGTGATTATTGTATAAGTTTGGGTACAAATATACGATTTTTCGACCAGATAACCATCTTATTTTAGTGAAAAAAACAAAATTACGTCATGGCGGCAGCAAATTTTTCACTTTTCACTTTTCACTTTTCACTTTTTTTCTTATATTTGCGCCAAAGTATAATTAAAAACCCGTTGTGCCTTATGCTGAACCAATTCCTATCAGACCTCAGACAGTTTCTGCCGTCTGACCGTATTTATACCGATGAACTCCGTACCCTCTGTTGGGGAACGGATGCCAGTTTCTATCGCCAGATTCCGAAGGTCGTCATCCGCAGTGACGGTGAAGAGGAAATCTCGAAGATTGTGCAGTTGTGCCGGAAATACAAGTTACCCTTCACCTTCCGTGCGGCAGGCACGTCACTGAGCGGACAGAGTTGTACGGACTCCGTGCTGATTGTGGCAGGCAAGCACTGGGAAGGATTTACACTTTCGTCGGATGCTGAAAGCATCAAACTGCAGCCCGGTATTGTGGGGGCGAGGGTCAACGAGATCCTGAAACCCTACGGACGGGTCTTCCCGCCTGATCCTGCTTCGATAGGCTCGGCAATGGTGGGTGGTATCGTCATCAACAATGCCTCAGGTATGAACTGCGGCGTGCATGCCAACAGCGATCGTATGATGGTATCGGCAAGGATTATCCTGACGGATGGTACCATCCTCGATACGGGCTCCGAAGAGAGTAGGGAGGCCTTCCGCAAATCTCATCCGGAATTTCTGGCAAAAATCGAGGCGCTGCGTGATAAAGTTCGTGCCGATGAGGAACTGGCCTCGCGCATACGTACCAAATACTCTATTAAGAACGTGACGGGTTTGAACCTCCGTCCGTTGATTGCCTACGATGATCCGTTCGACATCATCGCCCATTCGATGGTAGGGTCGGAGGGTACACTCGCCTTCCTCTCGGAAGTGACGATGAAGACACTCATCGACTACAAGTACAAAGCCTCTGCAATGGTTTATTTCCTCACGATGAAGGAGAGTTGTGAGGCAGTGGTAGCCATGAAGAAACTGAAGGCTGGTGAGGAAGACCTGAAGATGAGTGCCGAAAACCTGATGGTGAAGAGTGCAGAGATGTTGGACTATAAGTCGTTGAGCAGTGTGGACGATCCTGTCTATCTGCAATATCAGAAGGATGTGGATGCAGGTAAGATCGAGGGCGTGGAGCCTGGCGACTATCATAACCTGACGGCAATCCTGACGGAGACCAAGGGCATTACCCACGAACAATTACTGGAGAAGATTGAGAAGATTAAGGAGCGTCTGGGACAGTTTAAGTTGTATATCCCTGCCGAGTTTACGGAGGATCCTGCCGTTTACGGCAAGTACTGGGCCATCCGAAGTGGTATCTTCCCGAGTGTGGGTGGTACACGCCCCGTTGGCACGTCGTGTTTGATAGAGGATGTGGCGTTCCCCATCGAGTCGTTGCCTGAGGCAACGGTGAAACTCCAGAAACTCATTGCCGATCATGGCTACGATGATGCCTGTATCTATGGTCACGCTTTCGAAGGCAACTACCACTTTATCCTGAACCAAAGTTTTGCCGACGAGCATGAGGTGGCCCGTTATGCCGAGATGATGCGTGACGTGGCGAAATTAGTGGTAGAAGGTTACGACGGTTCATTGAAGGCGGAGCACGGCACAGGTCGTAACATGGCACCCTTCGTGAAGTACGAGTGGGGTGAGAAAGCCTATGAGGCGATGAAGGAGTTGAAGGCGATCTTCGATCCTGAGGGACTCTTGAATCAGGGTGTCATCTTCAATGATGATCCAGACTGTTTCATCAAGTGTCTGAAACCTCTGCCTGTGCTCGACTTTGATTTCGACAGTGTACCTGACGGTGGCAAGTATCTGATGGAACCCAAACTCTCGACGGCCAAGGAAACCATCGAACAGGTGAAGCGTGCCAACAAGTGTATCGAGTGTGGTTTCTGTGAGGTGAATTGTATGTCGTGCGGACTCACGCTTTCGAGTCGTATGCGTATCGCCGTGCAACGTGAAATCCGAGAATTGGAGGCGACAGGTTCCAATCCGGAACGGGCTGCCAAACTACGCAAGCAATATAAATACTATGGTGACCAGACCTGTGCGACGGATGGCCTCTGTTCCACCTCCTGTCCGATGAAGATCAATACGGGTGAACTGACCCATCTGATTCGTCAGATGGATATGAACAATTCGACATTGGGCTATCAGGTGGGTGAGTTTGCTGCCAATCACATGGCGGGTATCAAGTCGGGTCTGCGTGTTGTCCTCGATGTGGCGCATGCCGCACATGTCACCTTAGGTCCGAAGTTAATGACGACTGTCTGTCGGACGATGAACAAGATGGGCCTGCCGCTCTGGACCACCGCCATGCCGAAGAAGAGGCGTCAGCCCAAGCCCTCCGATTTGACTCAATTCATCATCGAGAAGTCTGTGCCTCAGAAGGAGGAAGAACACTCACCTCTAAAAGTTGTCTACTTCCCCAGTTGTATCAACCAGACGATGGGACAGTCGAAGCAAGGCGGCAAGAAGCATGACCTCGTCGACGAAGTGATTCAATTGATGGCAAAGGCTGGTTATGAGGTGATCTTCCCTGAGGGCATGGAGAAGATGTGTTGCGGACAGATCTGGGAGTCGAAGGGTATGCTCGACATCGCTGACCGTAAGAGTGCCGAACTGGAGAAAGCCTTGTGGAAAGCCTCCAATCAAGGCGAGTACCCCGTGCTCTGTGCCCAGAGTCCGTGTCTGCACAGGATGAAGAAGGTGATGAAGAAGATGGAACTCTACGAGCCTGCCGAGTTTATCATGAAATACCTCGTGCCGCGTCTCGACTTCCACCCGATAGACCGTCCTATCGCCCTGCACATCACCTGTTCTACCCGACAGATGGGCGTGGCGGATGACCTCATCAACCTTGCGAAGAAGTGTTCCACGAAGGTTTATCTGCCTGAGGGAGTAGGGTGCTGTGGCTTTGCTGGTGACAGGGGCTTTACCTTCCCCGAACTGAACAAGTACGGCTTGCGCAAACTCCGTCCGCAGATCGAGGCGAATCATATCGAAGTGGGCTATTCGAACAGTCGTACCTGTGAGATTGGCTTGGAGACGAACACTGGCATCCCGTATATGTCCATCGTCTACCTTGTCAACGAGTGTACAACCCCGAAGAAATAAACGAAGAAGCTCGCCAACTGGCGGGCTTCTTCATTATGGTTGACAAAGCGCTGTGCAGACCGCATCTTGAAAGCCCCTGCCGTCGGCATTCTTCATCACCCCTTGGTTGATGATACAGAAGGCCAAAAGATGGTTGTTGGCGGTACGACAGTAGCCTGCCAGTGAAGATACCCCCGTCAACGTTCCTGTCTTGGCACGGACATTACCAATCGTGTATTCTCCCTTCATCCGTTTACTGAGTGTACCGTCCTCACCCGCAATGGGCAGGGAGGGATAGAGACTGCTGTAGATTTCGGAATTACGGTAGGCATAACGCAGCAGACGTACCATCAGTTCCGGACTGACATAGTTGTAAAGTGACAGACCGCTACCGTCGGCAATCTTATAATTGTCGGGGTTGAGACCGATCTTGTTGATGAGTTTCTTGATATGTGTCCTGGCATTTGCAGCAGAGGCCCGTTTGGTACCGCCAGAAGCCGCAATCTGGTAGAACATCGACTCGGCATAGAGATTATCACTCTCCTTGAGCATCCGCGTCAGAATCTGGTCGATGGCATGGTAACGGGAACCAACGACATAAGCCCCGTTAGGCAGCGTTCCTTCAGCGAAATTGTCTTCTACCACAATACCCCTGTTACGCATCTCATCGACAAAGTTACGGAGGAAATCAGCCTTCTTCGAGATAAGCAACGGCGAGAGGATGGGGTTATCGTCATCCCAGCACCAGCCTTCGCCCAAACGGGTCTCATCCTTCATCGAATAGTCGCCGACGATACGACCTCGAATGGTGTCGACACCCATACCGATGACACGATCCACAAAGGCGCCCATATCGTCGTTGTTGAAACGGGGATCCATACCGCCTACGCAGTAGAGGTCGCCGTTGAGTACGTTTCCTATCAGTTGGCCTGTATAATAAAGAGAGGTACGGAACTGGTAGTTGCTGCCCAACTTATCCAGTGCCGTAATCGCTGTCACCAGTTTCATCACGGAGGCTGGACGCATGGTCTGACGCTCACCGTAACGGAAGATGATGGTGTCGGCAGTGAGGTCGTAGACCATCAGTCCGACCTGTGACTTCTTCAATACGGGTTCGTCTAACAGTTTGTCGAGACGCGTAATCACATTCTCCGGCCAGGGGAGGGCCAAGGAATCAGGTTGTAAGAAACTGGTGTCTGGGGATACAGAGTCGACGGGTTCGGTGAAGGCCACCTTGTAGTTGCCCACTTCCTGTGGTTCTGTCTGTGCTCGCAGCCCTGCCGTGAGACACAGAATATAGGATAAAAACAGTATTTTCTTCATATTCATCGGCAAAGGTAGCAAAAAAACTGTGATAATCTGTTTAATCTGTGGCTTTTTTTGTATCTTTGCACACAAATATTGATTTCGATTATGGTTTACAAGTACGACTTCCTGATTATCGGTGCCGGAGTGGCCGGTATGAGTTACGCCCTGAAGGTGGCAAGAGCCAAGAAGGGTAAGATTTGTATGATCTGTAAGACCTCGCTCGATGAGGCCAACACGTCGTTTGCCCAGGGCGGTGTAGCCTCAGTGACGAACCTGGCAGTGGACAACTTTGAGAAGCACATCGAGGACACGATGATTGCGGGTGACTATATCTCTGACCCCAAGGCTGTGGAACAGGTGGTCACGAAGGCACCGGAACAGATTCAGGAACTGGTATCGTGGGGTGTTAACTTCGACAAGAAGGATGACGGTACCTTCGACCTGCACCGTGAGGGCGGACATTCCGAGTTTCGTATCCTGCACCATGCCGATGATACAGGTGCCGAGATCCAGCGCGGACTGATGGAGGCTGTACGCAACAATCCCGATATCGAGATCAAGGAGAACCACTTCGCCGTGGAGATCATCACCCAGCACCATCTCGGTGTGAGGGTGACAAGACGCTCCCCCCATATCCAGTGCTATGGTGCCTATGTGCTGAATCCCGAGACACAGAAAGTAGATACCTATCTCTCGAAGATGACGGTGATGTGTACGGGTGGTTGTGGCGCCGTCTACCTGACCACCTCGAATCCTGTTATTGCCACTGGCGACGGCATCGCTATGGTGTATCGTGCCAAAGGAACGGTGGCTGATATGGAGTTTGTACAGTTCCATCCGACGGTGCTCCACAACCCGAAGGAGACGCATCCGGCCTATCTGATTACTGAGGCGATGCGTGGTTATGGCGGTATCCTGAAACTGCCCAACGGCGAGGAGTTTATGCAGAAGTACGACGAACGACTCTCGTTAGCACCACGTGACATTGTGGCCCGTGCCATCGATAAGGAGATGAAGATTCACGGTATCGATCATGTCTGTCTCGACGTGACCCACAAAGACCCTGAAGAGACACGTCACCACTTCCCGAATATCTATCAGAAATGTCTGTCGATGGGTATCGACATCACTACCGATTATATCCCGGTGCGCCCTGCGGCTCACTATATGTGTGGTGGTATCAAGGTGGATCTCAACGGACAGTCGAGCATCGAACGGCTCTATGCCCTCGGTGAGTGCTCCTGCACAGGATTGCACGGCGGAAACCGTCTGGCCTCCAACTCGCTTATCGAGGCAGTGGTCTATGCTGATGCCGCTGCCAAGGACTCGTTGCAGCATGTGGATCTCTACGACTTTAACGAGAAAGTGCCTGAGTGGAATGACGAGGGTACGATGACCAACGAAGAGAAGGTGTTGATCACGCAGAGTGTCCGTGAGGTGAATCAGATCATGGCCAACTATGTGGGTATCGTGCGCTCAGACCTCCGTCTGCACCGTGCTTGGGATCGTCTGGATATGCTCTACGAGGAGACGGAACGTCTCTTCAAGCGTGTGAAGGCCAGCAAAGATATCTGTGAACTGCGAAACATGATTAACGTGGGCTATCTCATCACCCGTTGGGCCTTGGAGCGCAAGGAGTGTCGAGGACTCCACTTCACCATCGACTATCCCGTCCACGCCTACGACAAGAAATAAAGAAGCCCGCCAACCGGCGGGCTTCTTCGTTATTTTACTTCAGGATTAGATACTGGAACGGTTCGAGTTCGAGGGTGGCGTCGAGTTGATAATCCTTCTCTGTCATGAGGTCTTTTGCCTTACGACCCTTCCAATTGTCTGGAATCTGAATGGTCTTTGCCTTGTTGCGGACATTGACGACGACGAGGATCGTCTCTTTTTTGTCATGTTTCTCGAAAATAAACACATCCTTGTCTGGCCAGGCCTTAATCGTGCCTTTGCGCAGGGCGGAATGCTTGTTGTAGATTTCTATCAGTTTCTTGTATTCCTGGTAGATCTCAGGCTTGGCCGTCCAGTCGACAGGTACATATTTAAAGAAGTTGATAGGCTCAGGATAGCCTACTTCCTGCGAACCGTAGATAAGGGCTCCACCGTGGGGGAAGATGCTGGCTACGTAGGCCGCCATGGCACCACGATCGTTAGTAAACTCCACGCAGGGCGTCACCTCAGTAGAGTGGTCGTGGTTAGTGGTGAAGCGCAATTTGACCTTGCCGGCAGGCAGGTCGTGATATTCTAACATGTCGGCATTGATGAGTTCTTGGGCTGGAGCACCCTTGAACACCTTTACGAGGCCGTCCTTATAGTCCCAGCCGTAGTTCATGTCAAAGCCACCAACGGTGAAGTTGTCAAGGTTCTTGCCCTCTGCCAACATGACGATCTTACGTGGAGCAGCAGCCTTGCGCAACTGTCCGATGGCGTCCTTCCAGAAGTCGGCTGGCACACCGTCGGCCACGTCGCAGCGGAAGCCGTCGATACCAACGTCAACAATCCAGAACTTCATGGCATCGATCATGGCGGCACGCATGTCTTTGTTGTCATAGTTCAGATCGGCAACATCGAACCAGTCCCAGGGACGCGGGTGGATGATGGTGTCGGCCTTCTCGTCGTGGGTGTACCAGTCAGGATGTTCCTTCACCCAGGGGTGATCCCATGCCGTATGGTTAGCCACCCAGTCGAGGATAAGCCCCATGCCGTGCTCATGGCAGACATTGGCGAGGTTCTTGAGGTCGTCAATGGTACCAAACTCAGGAGCGATAGCCTTGTAATCACGGATACAGTAAGGAGAGTTCTTGCCTTTCTCGATACCGATGGGATAGATGGGCATCACCCACATCATGTTGACACCCAGTTCACTGATAGAGTCGATGCGTGCTGCCACAGCATTCAGGGATTTCTCTGGTGCAAACACACGGGGATTGACCTGATACATGGCGATGTCTTCTACTGCAGGCATCTTGAATGCCACTTGTTTTTGTGCTGGCTCGCAGGCTATAAAGACTGCTGCCACGATGCTGATGGATAGAATTAGTTTTTTCATAAACGGTTCTTGTTAAAAATGCGGATACCCTCTATTGAGGATACCCGCTTTGTTTGTCGCTTATAGACGATTAGTAAGTCATCTTCGGCTCGAGTTCCTTGGCCTGGTCGATCATCTTCTGGATCTCGCTGACAGCAGGAACGCGACCACAGATGTGGAACTGCTCGTTGATCTCTTCCAGTTTCGGCTGCAGGTTCTCTGCCACACGATGACGGAACTCCTTCACGGTGTCAACACCAGCCTTCTCCAACAACTCAGAGAACTGAGGACCTACACCGTTGATACGGAAGAGGTCTGCATGGTTGGTCCAGCGGAGGATCAGTTTCTCGCTGATGCCAGTGGCCTCGGCCAGTTCCTTGCGGCCCTTGGGGGCTGCACACTTCTCGAGCAGTTCGCTCACTTTGTTGATACCTGCGGCAACCAGTTTCTCTGCGTAAACGTCGCCTACACCTTCGATGTCAATAATCTTGTAATCCATAATCTGTTGGGTTTAAAAGTTTGTGAGTTTAATAAGTTTTCTGTTGCAAAGATACTAAAAAAAACAAAGATTATATGGATTATATGGATTTTTTTGCGTTTTTTCTGTACTTTTGCAAAAAAATAATAGTAAAGATGATGATTGTACTCTATATAATAATAGGTATAGCGGTGGGAGCAGTGGTGCTCTACCTGCTGATGGACCGTAAGATGGATACGCTCCGCATCGAGGGTGGCAAGAAGGATATCGAACTCTCAATGAAGTCAGAACAGTTGGCTTCGGCCACCAGTCGTGTGCAACATTTGGAGGCTGAGAATAAAGACCTTCATGCGAAATCTGAGAGTCAGGGTAGGGAACTGGAGTTGGTGCGCCAGCAGATGGACGAGGAACTGAAACGGCATGAGGAACGTTTCAAGAATATGGCCCAGCAACTGTTGGAGACCAGTGCCTCGAAACTGAAGGAGCAGAATACGGAGGCGATGACGGGCATCACCCAACCCTTGAAAGAGGCCATCACCAATATGCAGAAAGCCATCAACGACACACAGAAGGAGAGTGCCGCCCATTCGGCCTCGTTCCGTGAACAGATGTTACAGATGATGCAGCAGACGCAGCAGTTGGGTGAGAAGACGGACAGTCTGACGAACGTGTTGCGGCGCGACAATAAGGTAAGCGGTAATATGGGTGAGATCATCCTGGGTGACCTTCTTGCTTCGCAGGGACTGACGGAGGGTATCCACTACGAGGTACAGGCACGGCTCCGTGATGAGATGGGGCGTCCGTTGAAGAATGACGAGACGGGTCGTGAGATGCAGCCCGACGTGATCCTGCACTACCCACAGGGACAGGATGCCATCGTTGACTCGAAGGTGTCGCTGGTGGCCTACGAGAAATATGTGAATGCCGAGACACCCGAAGAGAAGGAACGCTATCTGCAGGATCATATCAAGAGTGTGCGGCAGCATGTGAATGAACTGGCGCGTAAGGACTATTCGAAGTATATCAAGAACGGACGCGACGCCGTGGACTTCGTGATTATGTTCGTGCCTTTCGAGTCGTCGTTGCAGTTGGCACTTGCCAATGACCCGACACTCTGGCGCGAGGCATTTGAAAAGAAAGTATTCGTGACAGGTGAACAGAACCTGTTGGGTATCTTGCATATGATCCATATTGCCTGGGTACAAAACCAACAGGCAGAGAATCAGCAGAAGGTCTTCGGACTGGCGGAGCAGTTGTTGGATCGCCTAGGCGACTTCATTCAACGCTATAATGACCTGGGTGAGAAACTGCATAAGGTACAAGAGGCTTACGACAGCACGAACAATAAACTGATTTCGGGTCGGCAGAGTGTGGTACAGAAGGGACGCGAACTCGTGGACCTGGGTGCCAAGGAAAATGCGAATCGTAAAATTCCCATGCCGGAGGTGGGGATAGAGTAGAAGTGAAGGCCGTGATTAAGCGAGAACAATGCCAAATCGCATTTGAGCATTGTCGAGCGTGAGCGGGCTCGATGTGAAACATCAATAGTGAAGAATGAAAAGTGATGAGGGTGCTGGTGAGTGAGGATATTTGGGACTTTGATCTCGAAGCGGCGTTGGGAGAGATCTCGGTGCAGCGTCGGGAACAGGCACTGAAGTTCAGACATGAACAGGGCCAGCGCCTCTGTGTACTGGCTTACCAATTGCTGAAACAGGGTCTGCGTGAAGCATACGGCATCACGGAGAATCCCATCTTCGAATACAACGAACACGGTAAGCCTTCCATCGTCGGACATCCTGATATCTTCTTCAATCTGAGCCATTGTAAGGAGGCTGTGGCCTGTGTGGTCAGTGACCAGCCCGTCGGTATCGATGTGGAGTCGATACGGGAATACAAGGAGTCGTTGGTGCGTTATACCATGAACGACGCTGAAACCCAGCAGATAGAATCAGCAGATAATCCGGCCTCAGCCTTTATCCGTCTTTGGACAATGAAGGAGGCCACGATGAAACTCATGGGTACGGGTATCAGCAATGATATGAAAACCGTGATTGATACAGACAGATATCAATATACTACCGTTGAGAAAACACAATACACCTATACGGTATGCTCGTGCGTCTGACAGGTCTGCATCTAGAAACTAAACTTGGTGGTAAACTCAAAGGTGAAGGGACGGATAAACGTACCCGACATCACATAATTCTTATATCGTGAAGCATCTGTGATCAGGTCGGCGGCAGGGATGGTACCGCTGGCACCTTTCTGGTTCAGGATGTTCACGACACTTGCCGAAAAACTCAGGTAGCGGTTCAACTTGAAGTCCACCCCTCCGAAGGTCTCCCAACGTCCGTTGAAATAGAGTGAGTTCGTCTTATTGATGTACTGCTTGCTGAAATACCTGGCACTTAGCCACACACGCCAGTTGCCAAAGCGGTAGGAGGGCTCAATCTCCAGTTCTGTCTTCGAGAGGGCTGTGATGGTCTTGTCGGTGAAGTCATATTCCTCTGTCACACCGTCGCTGAAAGTGGGGGTGATTTTAAAGTTCTTATACCTGGGGTCGCGGATGGTGAACATCACATGAATACTCAGACCGTCGATAGGGGTGATCATGGCATCGGTGAGCCATCCGAGTGTGGCCATGTCATAGAAGAACGGTGTGGTGAACGATTCACTCATGCCAGCCTTCATATCACCGACATCTTTCGTCAACACATGACTGAAGTTAGGACGCTCCTGCGAGTTCTTCATACTGATGTAGGTTATCTGTGAAGTGAGGTCTATCCATTTGTTCTTCCAGTAGATACCCCCTCGGAAATAGTTTGTCGGCATACTCTCCTGTGTGGGATAGTTGTAAGTGCCGTAATGGAACAACTGTGAATGGATGATGGCGGAGGAGTATTCTGCCTGTAAGCCGAATCCGGGGAGTAACGCATAACGGGCACTGCCGATGAAGGCATAGTTGAAGTGGTTGTTGTTGAAATGATTCCTTTTGACATCCTCGTCCGTCAGACTGAACCAAGGGTGACGGGTATTACCCTTCCACGGTTGGTTGGCAGCCCAGCCTCGCACATTCAGATATTCCAGTCTGACGCCTCCATAGAGCCACAGACGGTTGGAGACATTCCATTCATCGGAGGCCAGACCAAATAGTTTATGCTCATGTCCGTCGTAAAATTCTGCGTAGGAGTTATAGGAATAGCCCTCGTTGCCGTTGAGCAACAGCATCTTCGGGTCTTTCTTCGCCTCATGGCCATAGAGATACATGGAGGTTTCTGTACCGCCGGCATTGAGCCAGTAGTCGATCTCTGCACGCCAATGGTGCCGGTGGTCCCTGGACTTGCCCGTCAGTTCCGCATTGGTCATCCAGGAATGTTCGAAGCCGTCGAAATGCAGCATGCGGCGTGTCTGCACCTTTCCTATATAGGGTGTACCGTCCTCATAGGTGTATCTGCTTTCGGCAGTGGCCTCGCTCACACCCATCATGTTAGGGTTGGCACGGAAGGAATGACCATGCTTGAACTTACTGTGGACGGACAACTTCATCCCGTTGTCCCATTTGTAGTCCAACAAGAAGTTCACGTTGTGCACCTGATTGATGTTCGCATCGTCGATGTCCTGTTCTGTCATCTGTCCTGTGGCCACATCTAAGTATTTCACCATCTTGTTGGCAGGACGGTATTGGTCTATACCCAGTTTGAAACCGTCGTACTCCTCCACACTGCCGTCGCCCACGAAGATAAAGGGACCGTAGTTCTCGGTGATCTCCTTATTGTGCGAATACTGGTAGATGAGGCCTGCTTTGCCCCTGCCTTCGTTCCAGGTCTTCGAGACGGCTGCCTTGTAGAAGTGTATGCTCTCCTGCAGGGTCGTCATGTCGAGATGGTTGCTTCCTGGGTCCATGTTATGGTAGGTGCCGATGCTGAGGCCCCAGCCCTTTCCGACGGGTGTTGAGACATTCGCATCTACCGCATGACGCCCGAAGTGATTGAAGGTGTAATTGACCTTCCCCTCAAGCGAGTCGCCAGCCAGTTTGGAGTAACTGTCGACACTGTAGGTGATGACACCATATTTCAGTACCATATCCTGCGGACCTGCTGTCCGTACAGACTCATGACTGACGCCGCCATGCCATGATTTGTAGGGATAGACTTGGTAATTATAGTAGGATACCGGCAGACCGTCCTCATAGAGATAGGCATGGCCGGAGATGGGCAGGCCTAAGGAAATCTGACGGGGTTGTGAGACCGAAGCCGCATTCATCAGCACATTCCTGTTACTATCACCTGAACTGCTGACGACACTGTCGGCAACAGCATCCTGAGCCATTGCAACAATGGCTGTCGAGATGCTGAGAAGCGTAGCAGTTAAGGCTCTTACAAAGTTCATGGGCTAATGATTGTCGTGGCAACTAGGTCTATTTGATGAGGTTGCCGAGGATGTCACGTGTCAATTCCCTGGTGATGGTACGGGTGGCGGCACTGGTGGCATTCTTCACGACTTTCTCTTTGGCGGAGGTTTTTGACTTTGTCTTTTTGCCGGATATCTTATCACTGACCCAGGTACCGAGAAGCGCAGCCAGTGTGGAGGTCAGTGCAGTCATAATCGCCTTGCCCACCTTACCCATCATACCGGGCTTTTTCTTCTCGGTCTTCGTTGCCTTTTCAACTTTGCCGGAGGGCTTCGGAATCTCAATCTCCGTTTGTTGTTCCTGCTCTGCCAGTTGGCGGTCAGCCTCAGCCACCAGCACTTCGAAGGCACTCTCACGGTCGATGGGTGTATCGTATTTGCCATAGATACGACTCTGCTTGATCAGGTCGAGCCGTTGTCCGTCGGTGATGGCACCGATCTGGGATAAGGGGAAGAGAATTTTGGCACGTTCCACAATGTTGGGCGCGCCCTTCTCGTCGAGGAAACTGACAAGTGCCTCACCGGTCTCTAAGTTCATGATAGCCTCGTCTGTCTTGAATTCCGGATTGGTACGGAAGGTGTCGGCAGCGGTCTTCACGGCCTTCTGATCCTTTGGCGTATAGGCACGGAGGGCATGCTGTACACGGTTACCGAGTTGTCCGAGGATATTCTCGGGGATATCCGACGGACTCTGGGTGATGAAGTAGATACCCACACCCTTCGAACGGATCAGACGGATCACCTGTTCAATCTTGTCGAGCAGGGCCTTGCTGGTATCGGCGAATAGCATGTGCGCTTCGTCGAAGAAGAACACGAGTTTCGGCAGTTCCAGGTCGCCCACCTCGGGTAGGGTAGAGTAGAGTTCGCTCATCAACCACAACAGGAAGGTGGAGTAGAGTTTCGGCTGCATCATCAGTTTGTCGGCAGCCAGCACGTTCATCACACCCTTGCCGCCCTCACACTGCATCAGGTCGTAGATGTCGAACGACGGTTCACCAAAGAACTTGTCTGCACCCTGTTCTTCCAACTGTAACAAGGCACGCTGGATAGAACCGACGGTCATACTGGTCACCGTGCCATATTTGGTTCTGTACTCTTTGGCATGCTGCGACACCCAGTCGAGCATGGCCCGCAGGTCTTTGACATCGAGGAGTTGCAGACCGCGCTCATCGGCGATACGGAACACGATGGTGAGTACGCCGGCCTGTGTCTCGTTGAGTTGCATGAGACGAGAGAGCAGCAACGGTCCCATCTGTGAGATGGTGGCGCGCATGGGATGTCCCTGTTCGCCAAAGACATCGTAGAGACGAACAGGACAAGCCTGGAACTCAGGGTTCTCAATGCCGAATTCTGGCAGACGCTTCTCGATGAATCCGCTCATCTTACCTACTTGGGAGATACCGCTGAGGTCGCCCTTCATATCTGCCATGAAACAGGGCACGCCTGCCTGACAGAATGTCTCTGCCATCACCTGCAGGGTGACGGTCTTACCTGTACCGGTGGCTCCCGCAATGAGTCCGTGGCGGTTGGCCATCTTACCAGTAATGCTGAGCGCTCCGTTGGCGCAATGGGCGATATACAGCCCTCTCTCTTTGTCAAGCATAACTACTCTTCTATAAATTTGGCGATGGTCTTCAGACAGACATCACTGCTGATGGGTTTGGGCAGGAACTCGTCGCATCCGGCCTCAAAAGCCAACTGACGGTCGCTGTCGAAAGCGTTGGCTGTCAGGGCGATGATCGGGAGGTTGGGATGTTTCTCCTTGATCAGTTTGGTGGCTTCCATACCGTCCATGACGGGCATCTTGATATCCATCAGGATAATGTCATAGTCTCCCTTGTCCACCATATCAACAGCCTCCTGTCCGTTGTGGGCACGTTCATACTGATAGTATTTCTTCAAGATATACGTCATCAGAATGAAGTTACTGTCGTTGTCCTCTGCAATTAAAATTTTCTTCATATCTTACCTTATAAATTATGATGTTCTAAAGTTAGTCTTTACAGATGATTTATTAATAATTCACAAAATTACTTCTTTTCTTCGAAAAAACAAATGATTTACTGATTTTTTAAAGTAATTTTGCATCTGAATCAAAGAAAACGGATAACTTCTAAACTAAATAGCGATGAAATTGAAATTAATTGTTGGTGCTATGGCACTCGTTTCCTCTCTCACCGTATCTGCTCAGAGCCACATGATGGAGGTGAACACAAAGAAACTCGGCGCACCCGTGCAGCCCACGATGTATGGTCTCTTCTTCGAGGACATCAACTACGCTGCCGACGGTGGCCTGTATGGTGAATTGGTTAAGAACCGCTCCTTCGAGTTTCCCGACCATCTGATGGGGTGGGAGGCTTTTGGTAAGTTTGATGTGGAGGATGACGGTCCCTTCGAGCGTTGTCCGCATTATGTGCAGTTGCGTGATCCTGGTCATAAGGAGCGCCGTTCAGGACTGAGCAACAACGGCTTCTTCGGCATCGGTCTGCATCAGGGCGAGGAATACCGTTTCTCTGTGTGGGCAAGAGCACCATACGGTACGGGAAAACTCATTGTGCAGTTCATCGACCGTGCTACGATGGAGGAGCATCAGGAATTTGCTGAGACTAACCTGACCATTAACTCTCCCGTGTGGAAGCAATACGAGGTGGTGATGAAATCACCCCGTACCATCGCCAAGGCGCAGTTGCGTATCTTCCTCGATGGCAAGAACGGTGTAGATTTGGAGCACGTCAGCCTTTTTCCTGTGAATACCTTCAAGAACCGCAAAAATGGTATGCGTCGTGATTTGGCTCAGGCTCTTGCCGACGAGCATCCTGGCTTGTTGCGCTTCCCTGGCGGATGTATCGTGGAGGGTGTTGATCTTGCCACTCGTTATCAGTGGAAGAACACCATCGGTCCCGTAGAGAATCGTCCATTAAACGAGAACCGTTGGGAGTATACCTTCCCCTACCGTTTCTATCCTGACTATTTCCAGTCATACGGTCTCGGATTCTTCGAGTTCTTCCAACTCTCTGAGGATATCGGTGCCGAGCCACTTCCTGTATTGAATGTAGGAATGGCCTGTCAGTTCCAGAATTGGGACGACGATACTGCCCATGTGCCTTATGACCAATTGCAGCCCTATATTCAGGATTGTCTTGACCTGATAGAGTTTGCCAATGGCCCTGCCGACAGCGAGTGGGGTAGTAAACGTGCTGAGATGGGCCACCCTGAGCCGTTCAATATGAAGTTCATTGGCGTGGGTAACGAGCAGTGGGACGATCTCTATTTCAAGCGTTTGGAACCATTCGTGGCTGCCATCAAAGCCAAGTATCCCAGTATCCAGATTGTCGGCACCAGCGGCCCTGACTCCGAAGGTAAGATGTTTGAAAAGGGTTGGGAGGCTATGAAACGCTTGAAGGCTGATCTTGTCGACGAGCATTTCTATCGTCCGGAATCGTGGTTCCTGGGCAATGCAGAAGGTAAGGATAAATATGGTGAGTTCTGTGGTGCCCTGCGCTATGAGCACTATGACCGTAAAGGCCCGAAGGTGTTTGCCGGCGAGTATGCCTGTCACGGTGCTAACGGCAAGAAGTGGAACCACTACGAGGCCTCTATCCTTGAGGCTGCCTTTATGACCGACTTGGAGCGTAATGCTGATGTGGTCTATATGACGGCCTATGCTCCGCTCTTCGCCCATATAGAGGGCTGGCAGTGGCGTCCCGACCTTATCTGGTACGACAACCTCCGTATGTTCAAGTCATGCAGTTACTATGTGCAGCAGATGTATGCCGCCAACAAGGGTACTAACGTCCTGCAAATGACGATGAACAAACAGCCTATTGCTGGTCAGGAGGGGCAGGACGGCCTCTTCGCCTCTTCTGTCTTCGACAAGAATACCGACGAGGTCATCATCAAGCTCATCAATACCTCGAAGCAGTCGCAGCCTGTTAGCATTCAGTTGACTGGCATGAAGGGCGAGCGTATGGCTCAGACCATCACTCTCAGCCATAATGGCATGGACGATGAGAATACTCTCGACAATCCTGAGCGTATCACACCGAAGAATGGCACCCTGAAACTGGATGCCGGCAAGGGAGCCACCCTGCTCCTCGACGATATCCCCGCTATGTCGTTCCGACTATATAAGGTGAAGAAATAAAGCAAGGGGGCTGGCAAAACGCCAGCCCCCTTGCTTCTCTTCTATCACTATTGTTCTTCCCAGCGAAAGACAGCACCATTGCGACGGGCTGGGTCAGAGCCCGTGAAGTCCATGGAGTAAGGACTGCCCGTTGTGGGACTTTTGCCAATATATCGGTGGGTGCGCATGGACATTAGCATGAAAGTGTGGTAGAGATAGTCCTGCCACATGAAGACTTCAGCCTTTGCTTCGTCAGTGGTCAGACGGACATCACCGGCAATGCCAAAACCTGAGCAGAAAAGGTAGCGCCCGTCCTCACACTGGAGAATCACTTTCCCCTGCCCTTTGTCGATTATGTGGAAACGGGTTTGTGGGCTCTTGTCTGTAACCTCTGTGTCATACACTAAACCATGCGGCAGGGCAATCATCGGTTTGCCAGTGGCAAGGTTGATAATGCGAATGGTCTTCCCATAAGGAAGATTACCGCGACGGTCGGCATCAGGTTCGTCGACAGTAAAATTGTCGAATTCGGCAAAACCGCCTTCCTGTCCCTTGTGGTTGAAGACGAAAAGGGCATGGCGCGAGCCTTGGAAGGAGATGAGTTGGTAAGAGAGTGGCATCTCGCGGCCTAACTTCTGGAAAGTAGAACCGTCAAGTGAGTATTCATAGTGGGAACGATCGTTATCGAAGTCACCCACCATTCGAAGCCAAAGTTTCTCTGCCGTAACTGGTGTGTCGATTGTGTCATTGATGGCCTGTTCGAAACAGCGTAGGATCGACTGTTTGCCATGTTTGACGACACCTATCCACGAACAAGGTACATTGATATTGCCCAAACCAGCCACATCTCCATCCTTCATACCTTTGGTGTGGAGTTCGACAGTCGTAATGGATGTGGGACCGATCACACGTTGGGTGAGGGCGTTACGCGCCCACATGAGTTGGTCGGCAGGCATCGACTGAAGACGCAGACGACCCTTACGAAGGCTCCACTTTGTGTCATCCGGGTTATGGTTCCATTGCCACACGCGTCCCAGCGTATTTGTATTGAAGTCCTCGTTGCGCTCATAAGGAGCATGGGGCATGACATTGGCATTGATTTGCGGCTTGAGCCATGTGCGTGGCGTACGACCCAGATTTCCCTCAAGCCCAAGCATTGGCCAACCGTCTTTCCAAGTGATGGGGGCGAGAGTGACCGTACGGCCAATGGAATGGAAATCCATCATGAGCAAAGCCCACCACTGTCCGCTCTGATCTTCCACGATACCCCCCTGATGGATATTGGTGCAAGCCGTAGCGTCCTGATCCACTTCAGGGATAACGAATTTCGTACCATCTTCGCCAATGCGATATTTCTCACCATGTGGCACTTGTGTGGTAGGGGCTGCATGATAGCCGAAGGTCTCATCGGCAGTGATGGTGATTGTCTCGTAGGGCCCCCAGATACTCTTGGAACGTGAACAGAGGGTACGACCATTGGGCTTGTAATCGGTAGAGATGAGGTAGTAGATACCACCTATTTTATATATATGATGCCCCTCGCCAACTGCATTGCCCTCAGGAATGATGGTACGCTCCGTCTCTTCGATTGGACCACTCATATCTGGTCTCAACTCTGTACACTTCACTTCCCCGTAACCATGGATGGCATAAATCTTTCCATCGTCATCGAAAAGCACGGAGAGGTCGTAGATGCGTCCCTGCATGTTGTGATGCTTCCAAGGTCCCCGGATATCCTTGGAGGTATAGCACTGCAAACCCTTGCCGTTGATATTGGTGAAGACATAGAACAGACCATTGGCATAACGAATAGCAGGTGCCCAGACACCCTGACCGTATATCTCTTTGTGGTTCTTAAGCGAGAAAGCATCATCGGTGAAGTCGAAGCGGTCGAAGCAATACGAGATATTCTCCCAGTTCACTAAGTCCTTTGAATGAAGAATGACCAGTCCCGGCACAGTATGCATCGTTGTACCTGCCAGATAATAGTCGTCTCCCACACGAAGGATATCAGGATCAGAAAACTCGTCATAAAACAGTGGGTTGGTATATGTTCCATTGCCATTGTCAGCAGTCCATGACTGGGAGAAACATGAATTCGGGGAAAAGTGAAAAGCGAAAAGCATTATAACTGTTTTCAACCAATTTATCCAACTAACTTTTTTTACATTAACCATATTGTTCATAACTTTTCGCATTTTCACTTTTCAGTAGTTTAGTTCACCAATGTTGGCCAGCCGTCAGGTGTCCAACGGATAGGACGCTGGATGAGCACTGAGGCTCCTCCTTGGGCAACACTGTAGCCATGACAGATAAAGATATCCTGACCGTCTATGTGATAGGCAGCACAGTGTCCTGCGGCCTCATATGCCTTCTTGTCGCCTTCGAGGAAGAGATTGCCTCCGCCATAGCGCATGTCAAAGCCTTTGCTGTCGAGATAGGGCCCCTCAACAGACCTACTACGACCTACTGCCACGCGGTAATTACTCTTCGCACCCTGGCAGCAATAGTCCCAGGAGACAAACAGATAGTACCATCCGTCGTGCTTGAAGATAAATGGTGCTTCAATAGCGTTAGGACCGGCAAAGTCGGACGTAGGATTCTTAGGCGGGTTCGGATTGATGGGCAGTGCAGCCTTGGCATCCTTGTCGTTCAGATTATAACGGCGGGCTATCGTACGGGGCTTGGCACCCTTGGCCATATGCATCGTCGTGTCGAGGCGCACCAACTGAATGCCGTCCCAGAAAGAGCCCCACACGAGCCAAGGCTGATCGTTGTCGTCAATAATGAAATTGGGATCGATGGCATTCCAGTTGTCGCGCTGCTCACGAGAACAGACAATGCAACCTTCGTCATCCCATAAACCGTCAGTCAGTTTGCGGGTAGAAAGCAATCCGATGGCTGAGCCGTTCTTGCCAAATGTAGAACAACTATAGGCCAGCCACCAGCGCCCATGCCACTGGATGATATCAGGGGCCCACACATGATGACGGAAACCTGGCACGGAATCGGACGTCCACTTTGGAATCACCGACATCAGCGGTTCCGGTTTCACTGTCCACTTCTTGCGGTCGGGCGAGGTCATCTGTTGGATCCCCATGCCGGTAGCAAAGATGTAATAGGTACTGTCTTCGTATGCCATTACTGGGTCGTGTACCATCGGTGTCTCCGTTGTGAAAGGCACGTGTCTTAAGTGATGCTGTTGCCCTTGCGCCATCAGAGTGACACCCAGGGCTAACAGCATCAAGGAAATGGCTGTTTTCCTCATGTTATTATCTAACTATAATTTTTTTGCCGTTTCGGATATAAATTCCTTTACTATGTGTATTTTTAACTCGGTGACCACGT
The DNA here is from genome assembly GCA_902784565.1 of uncultured Prevotellaceae bacterium. Taxonomy (GTDB): domain Bacteria; phylum Bacteroidota; class Bacteroidia; order Bacteroidales; family Bacteroidaceae; genus Prevotella. The sequence goes on along the minus strand of CACZVE010000010.1, from coordinate 13,963 downwards.
AGGTCGTAGATAGCACCAGTTGCAGAATCGTCGTCAATCGTAATGTTTGCAATGCCAGCAGCAGAAGCCTCTGTCTGGTATCCCCATACGGTGGTACCTGTTGTGGCAGCAATGGCCGTAAAGGCCGGAGCCTTTGTGTCGGTGGGTTCTAAAGTCTGCTCAACCATCACACCGTGATAATAGGTATTGTTAATCTTGAGGGTGATATAAGAAGTACCCTCCTCAATTTTCCACGTACCAATAGCACCTCCAGTGATTGAACCGTCTTCTTTCATTTCAATTTCGGTTGGCGATGCTGTATTCTTCTTGGTGTGATCTAGTTTGTAATTATGGATCAACAACATGTATTTGCCGGGAATCCTGTCGGTAGCAATCTGTTGCGTTGTAGCCATGTCAGCACTCTTCACCTCTTCGCCTGTATATTCGAATGGAGCAACCACCAGCCAACCGTTCTTGCTCTGGAATACCTGGTGTACACGTACTTGATGCTCCTCGCCACGATTCTGGAATCTGGTATGATAGACCAAATAGGTACGTCCATCCTCAGCAGCAATAATAGAGTTATGGCCTTGTGAGCGTTCACCAAAGTTGCCCTTGGCCTGATTGCCCCACGAGGTGTAGGCACCGAAGATATTGACACCGCGGTTGCCATCGTTCTCGTTTGGACCGAAGTTCAGCAGATAGGATGTAAACACAGCATCGTGGCTTTGGGAGTCCTTGTACGGACCGTCGGGATTCTCCGAACGGAACACACGCATCTGGTAGCCGCCATTGTTATAATCGTTTGCCACACCTCCAGCAGCGAGCCCGCCATAGGTGACAAACAGATAGTAGTATCCGCCGATATACTCGATATAACTGGCCTCACCCGAGACGTAGAATCCGCCTGCAACTTTCTTACCGAAATAGGGGTCGATGGTCACACCGTCACCCGATCCTGTCAGCGTGTAGGTGACATCATAATCACGCAGGCCTGTATTCTCGTCGAGTTCCAGCATCCAGATACCACCGCTCCATGAACCGTACGACATCCACAATTTGCCTTCCTCATCGTAGAACACGCATGGGTCAATACAATTGGGATACCGTCTGCCCCAGCCGTTGCCTATGGCATAACGCCCAGGTAACGAGGCCTGCGTACCGATGACCTGTTCCAAGTCTGTGTCCTTGTAGGTCGTGCCTGTGTGGAATCCGCTCATCACCACGGTAGCCTGATAGAGATAGGGACCCTCGATATTGTCTGCCGTCAGCAGGACGATACTCGAATACCAATTGTCACCATTGACACTCAGGTACATACACCATTTGTTCATGGCTTTGTTCCAGATAACGTCAGGAGCCCACATATTGCCGTCGACACTATAGTTGGTGCTGCCTCGCTTTGACCATTTCACAGCCTCGGCAAGTGCCGCACTATTGGTGGCATTATTACTTGTGGCTGTGGCCCAAGGGGCTGTAAACGCTGTCCAATTCATCAAGTCAGTGGTCTTGGCCGCTGCACGGTGAGAGCCGAAGATATAATATGTCTGGGACACTGGTTCCCACACAATGCTGGGGTCGTGCACACTGACACGTTTCAGTGTGTAGGCCATTGCACTCATGGGAACCAGTACAGACAATAATATATATAGATACTTTCTCATTATCAATTATTCAAATACCAAGTGTCCACCCTCAACAGTGAAGCGGAAGCGGAAGTTGTTTGCCTCGATAGGACTGATGCCTAGGTAGTCCTGCTTGTAGGTTACACCGTCGTTTCCAAGCATGACGCACTTAACATCAGCAGTAGTTCCATTGTTGGTTACCGATACGGTAACGGTTGCGCCATCCATAGCAGAGAGCCATGTAGCCCAATCTCTACCATCTTCCATCACAGGAGTGCAAGAGGCATAACTATCGCCCCATCCATAGTTGTCAGCACGTAGAACAGTGTATTCGGTATTGTCCTCGCGTGTAAGAACAACCAGGAAGTTGTTCCAGTTGGCGGCACCATTGGTATAGTTTTTGAAGCGTGTGGTGTAAGTCATGCCTGCAGGCACTTCGATATCGGTAGAGTGTGCAACCCACCAACCGGTAGTGTTATCCTCATTACCAAGAACTTCATTGAACTCGAGGTGACAGTTATCTACAGTATAGTGGAAGTAGAAATCGTCAGGATTGGTTACTGTGTTCAAGCCAATGTAGTCTTGATGGTAAGTGTTGCCGTCGTTACCAATCATTGTAGACCTTACATCACAAGTTCCGTCACCATTGTTGGTTACATATACTGTTACTTTGGCACCATCCATAGCAGAGAGCCATGTAGCCCAATCGGTCTGACCACCACTTGGTGTGCACTTCGAAGCCAACTCTTCGCCAGCCCAACCTGTACCCCAGCCCCAGTTGTCGGCGCGCAGGATTCCGTATTCGGTAGATCCATCGGCATTAGTTAAGCAAATCACGAAGTTATTCCAGTTGCTTACACCTGAAGTATAGTTTGTGAATGTGCTGACAAAGGTCTCATCAGGATTAACCTTAATCTTATCAGAGTGGACAGACCACCAGCCAGATGTGTTGTCGCTAGCACCTATCGTGATGTACATCTTATCAACCACTTCAAACTCGGCTGTACCGATAACAGGTGCATTGGCAGCCTCGCCCTTAAAGGTCTTGGCATAAGCGGCAATAAGGGTCTGCTTACCTAACTGGCTCATATTAGGAACGACCTGATAAGTAAGGTCGGCCATGTTAACATTCTTGGACACACCCTGTTCGAACTGAATAGTTGCTGTGACATTCGCAAATGCTTCTTCTGCGGGGGTGCCCTGGAGAATCTTGCGAGGTACACCATTCAGAATCAGAGCCTCTGGCTGTTTATCCTCCCTGGATGTAAAGCCACCTATTGGTTCGATGGTAGAACCAAGGAAACTGACCAGAGAACCCTCAACACCGATGCGGCAGCAAATGTCTGCATCAGAGCCAGTCGATGGGAAAGAGGTCTTCTGGGTATAAGTCTTTGTCAGGGTTCCGTTGGTCATCTCAATATAGAGACCTCCATTGGTACGGTCAACCGTCAGAGTGATCTTGCCATTCATCTGCTGAACGCTGGGGTCAAGAGAGTCATCGCCAGAAGAGTTACTGAAATTTCCTCCTACAAGACTTCTGTCTATCTCTGTACCCGTGGTGTTCCACTCTGAGTTCTTCGTGGGGTCGTTGTCGAATCGGATAACGCCAAACTCATCTCCCAAGGTGCCATTCCAAGCATTGAGTACCACATAGAAATTCTTGTAATACATATTGTCAGGATTAACCAGCAGATTAAACTGAGCCTTCCATATTTGACCAGCAGGAACCACATAAGTCTTGCCCAACGTCCAGAAACCTGCTTTCAGGTCTGCTGTGCCAATATCATAAACGTCCTCTTGAAGTCCTTCAATAACTTCTTCTTGCTGTGAAGCGGCTTTTGCTGCAGCGATAGAGTCAGCCTTCTCAGAAAGCCAGTTGGGGGCTCCTACTGTATACAGGTCGGCACCTTCGCAACTCGTCAGAACCAGTATTCCAAGAGCAGCCGAACAGAGGATTGATGCTATTTTATTTAGATATTTCATAATCTTATTCTTTTTATTGTTTGCATTATACTTATTTACTTAAGTCAACTACAGGGTGGATAGTCCAAGTGTAGTATTCTGCATTGTCGCTGCTTGTATTAGCAGAGTTTCCCACCAGATTTGGATTGGCGTTAAGAATTCCCTGATAAATAGGAATGAACTCATGGCCCTTCTTCCAAGTATCGTAAGAAGACTTGCTGCAGGAACTATAATCTACGGGATCCTTTGGAGTATATGTGATGGTTCCGTTTTCATAATTTGACTTTGTCCAGAAATTGACCGCTCCATGCTCCTTGAGTTGCTGTATACGGTCGTTGCTATAGAAGAAGCCCCAACGAATGAGGTCGAAACCGCGTCCGAACTCACAGCCGAACTCTTTTGGACGTTCAACATTCGCAATCTGCTCGAACAATTTGTCCTTTGAACCGAAGTCTGCAAGGTTAAGATCTGCAAGTCCTGCACGTCTGCGCACCTGGTTAATCCAGTCAATAGCCTGCTGTGTAGGACCATTCAGTTCATTCTCACATTCTGCGGCGCGAAGCAGTACGTCTGAATAACGCATCATACGCAGGTTGATACCACAGTGCAGGCCTGTCACGACATTGCTATAGAGACCTGTGCGGAAGTTTGTCCATTTTGCGATAGGCAGACCACCATAGTTATTGCTTGTAACGATATATTCGTCGGCCTTCATTGGAGAATTATAGCATACGTTACCATATTCAAAGCCTTCCCATTCCGGCTCGTATGTGCCGATGGTCCAGTAGAGACGCGGGTCAAGAGAGCCTGATGTGGTGCGCTCTGCCTTAAAGAGATTGTAAAGCCATGGAGATGCTGAGAGGTCTGCCCATCCACCGAAGTCTCCAGGTCCGAAATTACTCTCAATAGCATGTCCCTGAGTGGCATTGGCACTCGTATTGACAGGTGTCCACTCATCATCTGTACCCTGTGTACCATAATCCAGATACTGAATTTCGAAGAGGCTCTCTTCGTTATTTTCATACTTTGATCCCTCACGGAAATTATCCCCATAGTTGGCCATCAGTTTATAAGTGCCATACTGTCCACTGATAATACCCTTCAAAACCTCAAGAGCCTTGACGAAGTTACTGTTGTTTGGACGCATCATCAGCGCACGTGCATAGTATCCGGCAGCAGCACCCTTGGTGGCACGCCCCTGTGCCCATTGGCCACCGAGATCACGTGTGGGGAGCAATGTCATAGCCTCAGACAGATCTGCTTCCACCTGCTCAAAAACTTCATCATAAGTGTTGTTTGGAGAATAGAGGGTCTCAAGTGCGCTATAGTCACTATAGTCCAGCATAAGCGTAGGATTCTGGTAATACCCTGCCAAATTGTAGTAACTCAGTCCGCGCATAAACAGAGCTTGTCCCTTTATATACTTCATTGGAGTATCTAACGTATTGTTATCAACGTCTTTGAATTTTGAGAGGATAAAGTTACAAACGTTGATGGTGTAATACCAATCACGCCACACCCATTGGTTCATCTCGTTGTCAATGGCTGTGTTCAAGTCATCATAAGGCAGATACCACTGTTGGGAAGAGTTCCACACTTCGTCACCTCTGCACAGATCATAGCCATAGCCAACACGAGCGTATGTTCCTTCCATACGGGCGTGGTTGTATGCTGCGATAACGGTTTCCTCCAACTCTGATGCCGATTGGCCAAAGGTGGTTGCTGTCTGTCGATTGACATTAACGACATCCAACTTGTCTTCACACGACGTCAATGTGCCAAGGCCCATCAATAGAGCCAATGATATTTTATATAGTTTCATAGAATACTTCATTTTTTCTTTTGTTCTTTTTTCCTGTCCTCCATTAGAATGAGAAGAGAAGACCTGCCATAAAACTACGTGCATTGGGGTATGAGCAGTAGTTATAACCAGGAGTAAACGTACCACCGGCATAGTCAACATTGTAACCTTTGTAGCCAGTGAAAGTAAAGAGGTTTTGTGCAGAAACATATACTCTTACACCTGAAACATAGCCACCAAACAATTTGTCGGGAACATTGTAACCGAGTTCCACGTTGGCAATTTTCCAATAGGCAGCGTTCTGAATCTTACGCTCACTGAACAGGTCATTCCAAAGCATCGAACTTGGTGATGCATAATACGTCTTGGGAACGTTAGAGATATATGTAGTACCATCCCAGCGATTGGCATCAAGAAGATCCACATCCTTGTTCCCTACGCCATATGACGAGTGGAGCATATTGTAAAGATGGTCGGCAACATGGTAGTCGAGTGCTCCATAGGTAGAGATACTCAGGTCGAACTGCTTATATTCCAGATGTGCACTCAGGCCAAAGTTGATTTTTGGCAGACCGCCACCCAAGATAACGCGGTCATCTGTATTGATCACACCGTCACCATTCACATCTTTATAAAGACAATCACCGACGGTGGCTCCATCCTGCTTTGCATGATTGTCAAGATCTGCCTGTGTACGGGCAATTCCCTCATAGACATATCCGTAGAACTGTCCTACTTCCTGGCCCACGATTGTCATATAATCGCCGGTGAGATATGACTCTGTTCCGAAGCCAAGCGAAGTGACCTTATTCTTTAGGGTACTAAGATTTGCGCTAATCTGGTGTTTCAGCGGGTGATCGTTGTTACGGTATGTAACAGAGAACTCAAAACCACTGTTCTCCATAGAGGCTGCATTCATAGTTACCTCTGCATTTGCAAAACCACCACTATTAGGGACGGGAACATGCTCAAAGAGCAGATCCTGCGACTTGTTCTTATACCACTCGGCAGTGAACTCAATGCGATTGTTGAACATAGCGAGGTCGATACCCACGTTCATGGTCTTTTTCTTCTCCCAGTACACATCTTCAATCACAAAGTTAGAAGCGGCTGATCCTGTGACAGGCTGGTTGCCAAAACTATAGGTCATGTTATTACGGGACATAGTCATCTCAAAGACACCATCTGCGATATTCTCGTTGCCGAGTTCACCATAACTGGCACGAATCTTGAACATATTAATAATGTTACGATCAATGGGGAAGAAACTTTCCTTATCAAAGCGCCATCCAACAGAGACAGACGGGAAGGTGTCCCAGCGCTTATCCTTAGACAGACGGGAACTGCCATCACGGCGTACAATCGCTGAAAGGAGGTACTTGCCATCATAATCATAGTTCAGACGAGCAATATATGATGCCATCGTATGCTTGTATTCATAGGATTCTGCATTCCTTGTAGCGGCATTCTGAATCTGGAGGTAGTAAGGCTCGGTAAAGTTATTACCCCAGGCTGTAACGATATCAGTATTTTCCTGTTCAAAAGTCTGACCGACAACGAGGTTTGCGTGGTGCAAGCCAATCGTACCGTCATAGGTAAGGGTGTTCTCTATCAAGGCATCACCATAGGTGCGAGTGCCCTTGGTCAACTTTTCGTTAGATTTGTCCAATGCTACATTATTACTCTCAATCCAGGCAGATACCCATGTTTTATCCTGAGCATGAGTCTTGCTATATGACAGGTTGATTTTGTAGCTCAACTTATGGTTCTTACTCTTGACACCTATCATCTCCAGAAGGTCAACATCTGCAGATGCTGTTCCTACGAAACGGTCAACAAGTGTGTTACGGGTAAGCATGTTGTTAAAATGTAATGGGTTCCTCAGACGTAAGTCGCCATGAACTTTGTCATAATAAACGCCATAGCCGTATGCATCGTAGTTCCAGTTGTTTGCCGCATTGACCACGTCGTCAAGCACCCATGTTGAAGAATCATAGGCCTTTACGGTAGGAACCATACTCAAAGCATCGCTGATAACAGGCTCATTAGAACCATATAAACCTTGTACAAATGAGCCATCAGTGTTGGCTCTACCCATACCATCCTGATTTGAGTGAGAATAGACAAAACTCGTGCGGAACTTGATAAACTTTGTGTCCATCGTGTTGTTCACGCGAGCCGTATAACGCTCATAGTTGGGACCCGCTCCCTCCAATGTACCTTTCTGCTTGAAATAGTCAAGACTAATATTATAGGTGTTGTGGGTACCGCCACCACTCAAATTGACATTGTGGTTTTGGCGGATACCTGTCTTGAACACCTCGTCTACCCAGTCTGTATTGGTGTCGTCCTGGAATCTGTAGACACCATCAGCCCCTTGAATATAACCGGCAGGAATTAGTGTTCCTGAATTGATGCTTGCCTGCGCAAAATGTCTGCTATACTGGTCTGCATCCATCACGTCATACATGCCTTTGTCAATCATATCCACACCAAAGTAACCTTTATAGTCCACCTTCAAAGGCTGATCTTTCTTACCACCCTTAGTGGTGATGATGACCACACCGTTAGCAGCACGGCTACCGTAGATGGCACCGGCAGATGCATCCTTCAGCACCTGAATGGTCTCGATGTCATTTGGAGAGAAATCACGAATAGTTGTTCCCATTGGAACACCGTCCACAACATAAAGTGGAGCCGTGCTACCAAAGGAACCGACACCACGGATACGAACAGCGGGGTCTGCGCCCGGCTGACCGTCAGAGGTAATCTGTACACCAGCCACCTTACCTTCAAGCATGGAAGAGATGTTGTTGTGTGATACGCGTTTCAGTTCATCGGCATTAACGATTGACACAGAACCTGTCAGGTCGGCTTTCTTCTGAGTACCATAACCCACGACAACCACCTGATCTAGCACTTGGGCATCTGCTTCGAGTTGAATCTGTCCAAGTATCGCGCGTCCGCGTACTGCGATCTCGCGATCCTTATAGCCCACGTAACTCACCACGAGTGTGGCGTCCGAAGGAGCATTCAACTGGAAGTTGCCTTCATAGTCGGTCACAACTCCTGTTGTAGATCCTTTAACCTTGACGGTTGCACCAATCAGTGCCTCACCATCTTGGTCAACAACCTGGCCGCTGACCTGAATGGTCTGCTGTGCCACTGATGCCATCACGGGAACTGGATTGACGATTAGTCCTCCCAACATACTCAAGATGAACATCACAGAGAATAGAATTTGTTTTCTCATCTTAATTGTTTTTTTGTTTAGAAGTTAATTTTAATTAGTGAAATGTGCTGCAAAAGTAGTTAATGGAAACAAAGTAAAGGTGGACAAAACGTTTTATGTGGTGGATAAAACGTATTTTAGACCCGATTGCACGTTTTTTCCACCTCTTGAGGTATATCAATGATATAAATCAATTATTTCCAAATGTACTGGGACTGACACCAAACATCTTCGTAAAGCAACGGGTGAAGTATTTGGGGTCGTTAAAACCGACGGCATAGGCTATCTCCGTGATGTTACGGTTGCCCGTCTTGGCTGAGAGGAGTTCCTTGGCCATGTTCAGACGATAGTTGCGGATGAACTGTCCTACTGGCAGACCTGCCTCTGTATTGAGATGCTTGCTGGCTACACTGCGGCTCATGCCCAAAGCATCACAGAATTCCTGTACGCCAAATTCGGAATCCATATAATGTTTCTCCATGATTTCCATCACCTGTTCCATCAGTGGACGTGTGTTTTTCATCACCTCCTCCTTATCTGCCTCCACACTCTTCGTTACACTTTGTTGATAACGCTCCTGATTGTCGAGGATATTACTGATGCGCTTTTGAAGTTGTTTGGGGTCTTTCGATTCTTCCAGAACCTTACGGATAGGACTCAATAGTTGTTCTGCCTCACGGCGTTTCAGTTCTGCAGCCCACCTATTATATATATATACTATCAGACCAATAAAGAGGAGTGCCAGCAAAAGACGGAACCACCAACTATTCCAGAAGTGTGGTTCCACCACAATATCTATGGCGATGGTCTCTTCCTCGACAGACGATAGCGCCGACTCATATTTCACCTCAAATGTATAATTACCCACAGGCAGGACGCTGTATCTCACCGAATGCTGGCCTGGTTTCAGAAGCGTCCATTCATCATCAAAACCCTTCATCCTGTAACTGAAAATACCTTGCGTCTCATAGCCATAGTTCAGGGCCGCAAAGTCAATCGAGAAAGAGCGATTACCCTCACTGAGTGTGATGGTCTTTGCGATGGAGATGTCTTCGTCGAGATAACTGCTCCCCGCCTGGATGTCCTGATTGTCCACCATCAGGTGGGTAAACACGAGATGTCCCTGGTAGGTTGCTTCTGGATTCTCACTGGTCACTTCTATCAGCCCTGCCTCACTGCCCAGATAGATCATGCCTGATTTGGCGATTACTGCCGAGTTCCAATAGAATTGTGAACTGGCCAGTCCGTCGGCTTGGGTGTAGTTTGTGAAAGTCTTTAAGTGTGGGTCGTAGACCGAGAGTCCGTTCTGAGTCGTGACCCATAGTTTCCCGTTCTTGTCTTCCACAATACCCTTCACGGCATTGTTCACCAGTCCGTCTTCTTGTGTTAGTACCTCAAATGTCTCTTTACCGTCTTTCCCCACCATCCGGTGGTACAGACCATAACCGTTGCTGCCTAACCAGAGTGTGCCGTCGCTGCTTTCGCAGAAGGATGAAATTTTATCATAGATATGTGAGTCAGGATCGTTCAGGCGATACATCAGATTGCGGAACCTAAACTTCCCGCCCTTCTTCGATTTGAGATCTATGGCACAGACTCCTCGCATACACCCCATCCAGAGTACCCCGTCCTTGTCGATGATAGAACCAATACACCCACGAATCAAGCCGCATCCTTCGAAAGGCTCCGTGAGTTGTCTTGTATTGAGGTCATATAGGAAGATACCATCGTTACTGCCTATCCACAACCCGTTGTTCCTTGCGTCGTATGCCAGTGCGCCGATAAAATTGGTCAGGCGAGCCTCTTCTTCCGTCATCTCCACCCGATGGACAGCACCAGTGGCAAGGTCTACCACATTCAGACCACCGCCCCACGTTCCCGTCCACAATCTGCCTTTGTCATCGGCTACCAAGGCCGAAACGCTGTTATGTGACAAGGTTGAGTTTGCCTTCGTCATGTGGACAAAACCTGTTTGCCCCCGCTCTTTCCGATTCAGTCCGCCTTCCACTGTACCCACCCAAAGCGTACCATCGGGTTCAACATACATGGCGTTCACAGGATTAGGCGAGATGGATGTGGGCGAGGCGGTGTGGACGTAGTTCTGCAACAACAACTGTCTCGGTACCAGTTTGGCAACGCCTCCCGACTCTGTGCCAATCCAAATCAGTCCCTTATCCACCAGGAGACAATGCACGAAATCGCTTTGCAGCGGTTGGATGCTGGCGGAATTCCACACGGAGAAGTGATCCGTCTGTTCGTCATAGACATTCACGCCGGAAAGGGAACCCACGAGTAGCGTATTGTCAGGCATCAGGGCAAGAGCCGACAAGAACTCATGCGACAACGAGCCTCCAATAGCAATATGCACGTAATGGTCCAAACTGTGCTGGTATGGGTTGTATCGAAACAGGCCGTGGTTTGTCGTAATCCAGAACACATTGCTCCGTTTCAGGATATCTGTGATATACAGGCCGTTCAGGGAACGGAACAATGGTGAAATCTCCTCACGTACCAGACTACCGTTCTTTTCCACCAGTCGGAAAAGTCCGCCGTCGATGCCAATCCAAGGTTTTCCGTTGCCCTCCACATCACGTATGCACACATCGGGCGTATTCCCCTGATATCGGTAGGTGCTCACTTTGCAGATGCGTCCCTGTTCATCGAAAGCCAGCAAATTCACCGACGAAAAGGTGACCAGCCAGATGCGCCCCAAGGCGTCGCAATATGCCTTGGTGCTCGGCTCGGGCAGCATTGTCCTGACAGAATCGGACAATGACTCTGGAGAGATACCCATCATTGTGTTTAGGTCGATGATGTTCGTCCCTTCGTCGAAGGCCACCCAGAGACGCTTGAAACGGTCCTCGGCGATGCTCTTGCACGAATTACTTTTGAGCCACATCACAGGTGTCATCATTCCGTAACCGTCGTAGCGTACCAAGCCGCCGCCGTAGGTGCCTATCCACAGGAATCCATTGGAATCAACGAAGATGGCGCTGACATTGTTATGGGGAAGTCCGCTTTTCAGGTCGATATACGACACATTATACCGCTCTGTCAGCATGACACTTTGTGCCATACCAGCAATTGTCCCCCATAGGGACAAAAACAGTATTATTATACGCCGTTTTCTCAATGACTACTTTCCATGATGATGTTCACAATCGTCACAATGTCAGCAGCATTGATGGTGTCATCGCCATTTGCATCGGCCGCATTCTCGATGAATTTATCCGACTTCTTGCCCATGAGATAGTTCACGATCTCCACAACGTCCTTGGCATCCACCGTGCCGTCTCCGTTGACATCACCCTCCAACTTCATGCTACAACTCAACACGATGGGATTGCTGGGCTCACCTTCAGAGGTCTGGTTCGCGAATGTGATGGCCTTGCTGGTGGTGGGGTCGTATTCTGTCTTGTCGGTGAAACGGTAGATCTTAAACGATACAGCCTTGGCTGACTCGTCGTTGCTCTTCACACGGATCACACCGTAGTCATCCTCAAAGATGCCGTAACCCACGCACTCGTCGCCGATGAATGCGCCAACAGCAACCTTGTCGTAGTTGGCAAGTCTAACACCATTGTTGTTCACTGCCACATAGACTGTCATGTCATACTGATAGTCCCTAGTCTGTACCTTCCAGGGAATCCTCTTGGTATTGAATGATCCACCCGTGAGTGATTTGTTGCCGTCTACGGTGCAGGCGATGGCTTCCGGACCGGTCACCGTGATGTCTACGTCACCATCTGTCTGTGTCAGGTCTGCATCGACACTGACGGCCACGCACTTCGTACCGTCCTCCAGGTTGTCGCCGGTGCATTGGATGTTGAGATTGCCGCCGTTGATGTTGAGATAGCCGCCGTTGATGACAGGATTCGATTCACCTTCCTTGTAATTCTTGGCCTTGATGCCCTTCGAACCGTCGCCATCTACCAGGATGGTAGTCTTACCACCCAGAACTGTGACGGTATGGTTGGCCCTTATGCCCTTGCTGTCATTTCCTTTCACGGAGATGTTGATGGTACCGTCCTTGATGGTCACGGTACTGTCGGCCTTGAGTCCCGAGGCGTCATCTTTGATATTCACGCTGAGGGTTCCACCGTGAATCTTGATGGCACCATAGTCATCGCTGTCGATACCGTCACCTCCCACGTTAGTGATATTGACGATACCGCCCTTCATCAGGAAGTAGTTGCTCTCATAGTCCGGTTTGCCCTTGCCACAGTGGATACCGTCGCTGACGGCTTCCAGGATGTTGATGGTACCTGTGGAACTCTTCAGTTCGATGTATTCCTTGGCCCTGATGGCATGTTTTGTCTTACCGGAGACATTCAGTGTACCACCGCCCTTGAACTCTGCGTGTCCCTTGAAGTAGAGGGCAGCCTTCTGTCCGCCGTTGGCGACATCGCACAGGGTGTTCACGGTGCCGTCTTCCAGTTCTACGGCAATGCGTTTACCACACTCCACATCGATGGCATAACCTCCGTTGGCATTGCTGGCATTTGTCAGTTTCACGCCAGCCAACTGCAGTGTCAGTTTATATTCACCCTCGATATATAGTGAACCGTCCGTGGATGTGCCGCTGACCCGGTAGGTATATTCCTCAGTGGTAGTCTTGGATTTGATGGTGACATTGGCACCGCTCACTGTCGATGTGACGTCTGTGATGCCATTGAGATTGACTGTCGCCTGATTACCGTTATAGACGATATCAATGACATTCTGGGCTGTCATGCTGATGGTGGCCAACATGAACAATAGCGCAATACTCGTTATCTTTTTCATATCTTTTTTGTTATTATTTGACGATTATTTTTTGGAATGATCCATCCTTGTATTTCACGAGGTAGATGCCGCGTTTTGCTGTCCTGAGTGACATGCGTGTACCGTTGAGGTTATAGTATCCCTCGATGTCTGTACGTGCCGGTGCCACGGGAATGCCGTCGATCATGGTGGCACTGCCCTCCGTCTCACCCAGCGTCAGCACACGTGGCTGACCGATGCTGCCTGTGATGCCCTCTGCAAACGGCATGGTCTCCCGGACGGTATAGACCGTGCCGTCCAACAGGTCGACAGCGCGGTAGGAGAGTGCCTCCCCGCCCTTGCCGTAGAGTGTCATCCATGCGAGTCCGTTCACCCACTTCCCCTCACCGCGGCACTCACCGTCGGCATCGTAGGCATACAGTGAGAACAGACCCGGCTCCACCTTCTCGTTGTCCTTCTGCAGTTCTGCGATGACACCCATCACGTTGGGATAGGTATGCCTGGAAACGGACCGGAAGGGGGATGCCGCGCGTGTGCGGGCAGCCTGTCTGTGTGTCGTGTGACGCAGTCTGACCTTCACCGCCGGTGACCTGAACGTCA
>CACZVE010000009.1 GCA_902784565.1 uncultured Prevotellaceae bacterium | reverse complement strand
ACTATCGCCAAGGCAAACCCGACGCTGACCTTCTCGTCAGCGACGGCTACCTATACCTTCGGACAGGCATTCACCCAGCCGACGTTAACGACGACACCGACAGGGTTGGCAGTGAAATATACTTCGAGCAATACTAACGTGGCTGACGTCGACCAATCGACGGGTGCTATTACGGCAAAGGCAGCCAGCACAGAGGCGATTACCATCACGGCCTCTTTCGCAGGCAATGACAACTACAACGCCAAGGACGCCACCTATTCGCTGACTGTGGCGAAAGGAACGGCTACGTTGGCGACTGTCCCCGAAGCCATTGCAAACCTGACCTATAACGGTCAGAACCAGACACTGATCACCGCCGGCAGCGCCACCAACGGTACGTTGAAGTACTCGCTGACAGGAGGCGACGCCACGGACTTCAGCGAGACCATCCCCACCGGCAAGGAAGCCAAGACCTATACCATTTATTATAAGGTGGAGGGCAATGACAACTATAACGGTACGGAGTCTGCCTCGCTGGATGTCACCATCGGTGCCAAGACGGTGAGTGCACCGACGATCATACTGAGTGAGACGAGTTTCGAATACGACGGTACGGCCAAGCAACCCACCGTCACCGTAAAGGACGGCGATACGGAAATCCAGTCCACCGAATATACCGTCAGTTACACGAATAATACCAACGTGGCCGCCTCTACCGACAACAAGGCGCCGACGGTGACCATCACCGACAAGGACGGCGGTAACTATACGGTCAGCGGTAGCAAGACTTTCTCCATTACGGCAGCAGACGGCGGCGTGACGCCTCCGACAGCCATCGCAAACCTGACCTACACTGGTCAGAGCCAGGCACTGATCAACGCCGGCAGTTCCACCACCGGTACGGTGAAATATTCACTGACGGGCGCTGATGCCACAGACTACAGCGAGACCGTCCCCACCGGCAAGGACGCCAAGACCTATATTATATATTATAAGGTGGAGGGCGATGCCAACCATAAAGACGTGGCTCCTAACTCGATCAATGTCACCATCGCCGCCAAGACGGTGAGTAAACCGACCATCACGCTCAGTCAGACGAGTTTCGTCTATGACGGCACAGCCAAGCAGCCCACCGTCACCGTGAAGGACGTCGATACGGAGATCCCATCCACTGAATATACCGTCAGTTACACGAACAATACCGATGCTGCAGCCGCTACCGACAGCAAGGCGCCGACGGTGACCATCACCGACAAGGACGGCGGTAACTACACGGTCAGCGGTAGCACGACATTCACCATTCTCGCAGCCGACGGTTCACTGACACTCCCGACGGCCATAGAGGGACTGACCTACAATGGTCAGAACCAGGCACTGATCACCGCCGGCAGTTCCGAAACCGGTACGATGAAGTACTCGTTGACGGCAGCAGAAGCCACAGACTACAGCGAGGACATCCCCACCGGCAAGGACGCCAAGACCTATACCGTCTATTACAAGGTGGAGGGCGATGGCAACCACAACGACATCGCACCGGCCTCCTTGGAAGTCACCATCGCTGCCAAGACGGTGAGTGCGCCGACCATCACACTGAGTCAGACGAGTTTCGTCTACGACGGTTCGGCCAAGCAGCCCACCGTCACCGTAAAGGATGGCAATACGGAAATCCCGTCTACCGAATATACCGTCAGTTACACGAACAATACGGACGTGGCAGCCGCCACCGACAACAACGCGCCGACGGTGACCATCACCGACAAGGACGGCGGTAACTACACCGTCAGCGGTAGCACGACGTTCTCCATCACGGCGAAGGAGACGACACCGACCGTGACACTGGCAACCACCTCGTATGTCTACGACGGCACAGCCAAGGAACCCGCCGTCACCGTGACCATTCCTGGAGAAGGAGAGAATGCAGACCCCGTGACGTTGACCAGCAACGATTATACGGTTGCCTACTCAGACAATACCAATGCCGGCACGAACACGGCCAAGGCCACGGTGACCCTGAAGGGTAACTACTCGGGTAGCGGATCTGCCACCTTCACCATCGGACAGGCCACGATCGATGCCGTGACACTGAGTGCCACACAGTTGATCTATTCCGGCAGTGACCAGACCGTCACCGTGACGAAAGTCATGGCAGGAACCCTCGAGGTGGCCAGCGACTTCTATACCGTCAGCGGTAACACGGGTAAGGAACCCGGCACCTATACCGTCACCGTAACGGCTAAGACGGACATCGCCAACAACTTCAAGGGCGAGGTCACGGCTCAGTTCGCCATCATCAACCGCACGGCAACGGAGGAGGAGTTAGGCATTGCCGCAGGCCAGACCTACGGAACCTACATCAACCTGACCGAAGACCTGTTGTTGCCGGAGACCGTCGTGGCTTATATCATCACAGACTGCGATGGCAAGACCGTCACCGCGACAGAAATCGGCTATATCCCCAAGGACGTGCCGGTACTGTTGGAGAAGAAGACTGCCACCACACGTCCTGAGGGTGTTCCCCAGACGGATGGAAACATGTTGAAATATGCAGCAAACAATACCTCTGTCGACAGGAGCGAAGGTACGGTGTACCTGCTCTACAACGGTCAGTTTGTAAGAGCCACCAACAACAGTGTCTCTGCAAAGCACATCTACCTGCATTTGGCAGCGAACACCGGTAACGGAGCCCGTGCCTTGGGCATCAGACACGGTGACGAGTCGACCGGCATCGGGGCCGTGTTCAATGATGAACGCATCATGAACAATGACAAGTGGTATGACCTGCAGGGTCAGCGCATCGAAAAGCCCACGAAGAAAGGACTCTATATCCATCAGGGAAAGAAAGTGGTAATCAAGTAAAAGACGTGTAAACGACAAAAGATATGGACAAGATGAAACAGTATATGAAATCATTCTTAG
Source organism: uncultured Prevotellaceae bacterium (assembly GCA_902784565.1). Lineage (GTDB taxonomy): Bacteria > Bacteroidota > Bacteroidia > Bacteroidales > Bacteroidaceae > Prevotella. Next base: position 49,379 of record CACZVE010000009.1, on the reverse strand, counting down.
TGACGATAGCCCTCTTGTGGACCACCATTGGCACATGGGCCAACGGAACGGTAGCCATCGTCAAGCAAGTGAACGGAGTGGAAGCAGCCGAGGCCTCCCCGGGTGAGGTGCAGTCGAGTGTCAGCGGCACAACCTGTACGCTGACCGTCACACCGGCAAGCAACTACTACCTGATAGGCATCACGGCTGTCAGGACCATCGACAGCAACAACTCACAGGGTCGTACCCGTGTTCCCGGCATCGATGAGGGCAGCATCGCCGTCACGGCAGCCACCGAGAACCCAACAGACCTCAGTCAGCCGACGAGTTACACCCTGACGATGCCCGACAGTCCCTACGACGTGGAGGTCAGGGCCAACTTTGGCACGCGGACAACGATCAGCGCCGAGCATATCACGTTGAATCCGGAGAGTGTGACCTACGACGGAACGGCCAAGGAGACCACTGTAACCGTAAAGGTCGGGGAGAACACCCTGACATTGGGAACCGACTATACGGTGGCATTCAGCAATAACATCAATGTACCGGCAAATGCCAACAGTCTGCAGCCGACAGTGACCGTCACTGGTATCGGTGCCTACACAGGCACAGCCACCAAGACCTTTGCCATCAACAAGGCGGCAGGAACCATCAGTTACGCCACTGCCAGCGTCAGCAAGACCTACGGCGATGAGCCTTTCACCAACGAACTGACCATCACCGGCGACGGAACCGTAACCTACAGCACCTCGAACGAGAAGGCAGCCACCGTGGATGGAACCGGAAAAGTGACCATCGTGGGTAATGGCGAGGCAACCATCACGGCTACCGTGGCCGACAAGGACGGCGGTAACTATACCTACGAGACCAAGACAGCCTCCTACCTGCTCAGTGTTGGTACAGAGGCGATGGAGGTGTCGGCTACAGCCTATACCGGTACCTACGACGGTCAGGCACATACCATCTCTGTCACGGCACCTGACGGGGCTACCGTGAAATATGGCACGACAGAAGGATCCTACAATCTGGATGCGGCACCGACCTATACCGAGGCCGGTACCTATACGGTCTTCTACCAGGTGACGAAACCAAACTTCACCACCGTCTCGGGCAGTCAGACCGTCACCATCAGTCAGGCCGCAGGCAGCATCAGTTTCGCAACGGCTACCGTTAACAAGACCGAGGGCGATGCCGCCTTCACCCAGACGGCTACCGTCACGGGCGACGGCACGGTGAGTTATGCTTCATCGAATACGGCTGTGGCCACCGTCAATGAAAAGACGGGCGAGGTGACCATCATCGGTGCCGGTAGTGCCACCATCACGGCGACGGTGGTCGACGGCAACAACTACACCTATGGAACCAAGACAGCAACCTACACCCTTAACGTCGATGCAAAACAGGAGGAAGAGCCCGAGCCACAGCCCGAGCCCGTAGAGCCGACGCTCAATTGGGGAGGAGAAGAGATCGAAATCCTGGAGATTTCGCTGATATTCGGAGGAGACTATTCGGGTATGCCAACGCTATACAATCCAGCCAACCTCACCGTAGAGTATTCATCATCCAATAAAGATGTGGCTACGGTGGATGAAAATGGAGCAGTGGACATCGTTGCTGCCGGCACAACCATCATCAGCGCCGCCTTTGCAGGCAATGATGACTATACCAAAAAGACCGCCAGTTACACCCTGACCGTGAGCAAGGCCAAGACGGAACTGAAGTTCTCAGCAGCTACTGCTCAGGCAACGATGAACGCAGAGTTTGAGGCACCGACTTTGACGAAGACGCCTGAGAATCTGGAGGGCGTGGAGTTCACATCGTCGAACACTGCTGCTGCCACCGTGGATAAGACCACGGGAGCAGTGACCCTCGTGGGCGCTGGCGAGACCACCATCAAGGCTGCGTTTGCAGGATCAACAGTCTACGAGGCTTCTGAAGCCAGCTATACCCTCACCGTAAACCGCGCTGCGGGCGAGGGCTATCTGCTCTGGGTGAATGACACTCAGGTGACATCGGATAATGCAGAGGACGTACTCGGACATGAAAATGACTCCAGCAAACCGTACTATATCTATAATAAGGACAAGAAACAGCTCTATATGGACAACGACCAGACGAGGACCACCGTCATAGAGAGCCGTATGCCAGAACTGACGGTATACATAAAGGATGCAAACAAGATCAAGCGTATATTCTTTAACAACACCGGCGATACCTCTAACAAAGGAAATCTGACTTTCACCACGAACGGAAACTTCCCAGGCAAACTTATCATAGCCAACCCGACAAAGGGCGAGAGTGCCATTAAAGGATTCTCGAATATCAGTTATAACTGGGATCTGACGGCCATTGAACCTGATGGGTCATACTACGACACGACGACACTCAAGATGATGTATAAGGATGAGACGGAAGCCATTGTCATTGCCGACACCATAACCATCGGCGAGGCGATTGTACCAATTACAGAAAAGAGAGCCATCACCTTCGAGGAAAGTCAACTCGTTGAGAAAGATGAGGACGGTAAACCGAAGTTAGATGCAAGCGGTAAACCTATAGCCGCAAACCTGGCGAACTATAGTTACGCCCCAGCGTCGACAACAGGAGAACCGGAAAAGAACGTAATACATATTAGTTTGAATCCTGCCAATATTGGTCCAGACGCTGGCGGTTTCGACATTGAAAACGGCGTTGGCGGTATTTATATTGAAGACACCATGACCGATGCAAAGGCAGGTCAAGTGGCCCAAGATGTAAATGATAATAAGATAGTGCCTGGTGGTACTTTATACGCCGAGAGATACGACGGTTTCACCTTCAAGCTAATCGCTGGTTCGGGTACCATTGAGATTGACGAAATTGTGGAAAACGACTATGAGTTCCACCTGATCATCGGTATAAACAAGCCCATCACGCTCAATGAAAATAATTCAATCATCAGACCATACGATGGCAAAAGTGTACACGTACAGGCAGAAATCCCATTCAATGTGGGAGCGCCTACTTACTGTTTCCTCTATATGGTGAAGAAAGGTGCAGGCGCCCGTGGTGTCACACCTATCGGCAAGCGTGAGACGGCCCACGGCAAGGTGGTATCCGTCAGCGTGAAGGTCAAGAGTGCCATTTCTACCGATCCCCCCTCTGAAGCTACTGGAGGTGTGATTCCCGAGTCAGAAGACCCTGTAATAGAGATCGACACGGATGGCATCATTCCCATCCTCTATACCGACAAAGACAGGATGGGCAATAACAACAAATGGTACAACCTGAACGGGCAACAGATAGAAGAGCCCACAAAACCGGGACTCTACTTCCACAACCGAAAGAAAATCATTATCAAATAAACAGTAAGGGCTCCCAATCGGGAGCCCTTACTGTTTATACGTTCTCGACAGGAACGGACTGCGGTTGTTTGCCCTTGGAAGCCAGTTCCTTCAGTTTGTCCTTGCCCTTGAAGGCAAAGACCCAAACCAGGAAGCCAGCCAAGACTAACAGACCGATACCAAGCAGTGGACGGTAGAAGAGCCATGCCAGTGCAATGATAATCAGTGACCAGACGATACCGATGACGGTGCAGACGATACCGACACCCCATCCGAAGATATTCGCAATGAACGGCACCACCTTGAGGATGGTCTCCAGGAAACCGAAGATACCCTTCAGTCCGGCAATGACCAGCATCACACCGAGGATACGAAGCGCCCAGAGGATCATGTTGTTGGCCTCCTTCTCGGCATCGATGATCTCATCGCCGCTCTTCTTACCCATGACGAGCGTCTGGAAGCGTTTGCCGTTCTTGGCCTTGTAAGGCTTGAAGGAGTCGCCGTCGACCACAGCCATCACCGTCACCTTGGCAGGAACGACCTTCTCGAAGGTCACACGCACATCACCCACCTCAGGCGAGCCGGGGACGCGTCCGAAGTAAAGCACGTTGCTGGCCTGGTGGACATATTGCAGGTCTTTCTTGTTCTCGGCATTGGCCATCGACCTCACGATCGAGTCGTTCACAGCCTGCAACGAGTCGAGCACAGCCTTGGCAGAGTCAGAGAGCAGCGCCCTGATAGAGTCGGGAATGGCGGGCTGGGGAGCGGGCTGCTGGGTGGGTTGCTGCTGAGTGGTCTTGGGCTGCACGCCATAGAAACGCTCATAGGCGGCCTGCGTGCTCTTGTCAAACTGTGCCAGCAGGTCCTCGGCGATAGCCAGGTCCATGCCCTCACGGGAAGAGATGCTGTGGATGAGACTCTCGCTCAGTTTGTAGGCACCAAAGGAGACATTCTCGGCATACTGCTCAGCCTCATCGATGGTGGTCAGCACCATGTTCTTGTTCTGATAGGCAGGATCCTTGAACTGAGCCGACTCCACAGGACTCGACACCCACTGTTTACTGTAGGTATAGGTGGTGGTGGTCACTTCCTTACCGCCCAGTTTGTCCTCGCTCTTGCTCTGAGCGTGCTCCACCCACTGGTAGTACTCTACCGTACGACGGAGGGCAATCGCCTTGGCACCGATGCCGAACTGGGCATCCGTCAGCGAGTCCTCGGTGGTGGCCATCGCCGTACCACAGATGAGTTCACCCTCCAGGGAGGCATCCTTCTTGTTGGGGTTCTCCATCTCCACGTAGGCATTACCTGCCTCGTCGAGCATCTTCTCCGTCTTCACGGCACGTCCCTCGTTCCACCAGAGGAGTGCCGTGGCAAGGCAGAAGATAATGAACCCAGATCCAATACTCTTGAACGAGCGTCCGACGCGCGTTCCATAACCTGTTGTTGTTGTTTCTGTAAAAGCCATAATCTTTTAATTTAATGATATAATTGGGTTGATTAGAAGTTCCACTTCACGGCGACGGTCGGATTCACGAAGAAGGTCTTGTCGTTGTAGGTATTGAAGATGAAGTTATTGCTGATCTCCACCTCGGTGCCAAGGCTGAAATGCTCCGTGGCATTAAACCATAACTGCGGCTCGGAGAGGATGACCAGTTTACCGTGACCGTTGGCCTTCTCTTCCCGCCAGAAATCGATGAAGCCGGAGAAGGTACATTTCTTATTGGCAAACGTCGTGCCCCAGACACCCGTCAGTTGGGCGCTGTTGAATGCATAGTTGTAGTCGTAACTCTTGAAGAAACGTTTGTAGAGCAACTGTACCGACCAGGTGGTGGAGAAATCACTGGTATGTCCGTTGTAGGCGGCACCGACGAGCGCGGCCTGCTGGTAACTGCCGGAACGGGAACCCAGTCCGCCATCATACTCGACATGGGCGGCGAAGGGCGACTGTTTGCCGAGACTGAACTCACGCGAGATCTCCGTGTAGGCACCTTTCGTCTCCTTACGACTCAGGTCGATATCCACGAAATAATACCACGAGCCCCAGTCGTCGGCCTTGAACTGTTCGAGGGTGACAGTCACCTTCTGACGTCCGGCTTCCTCGTCAGGATAGATGTTACGACCGAAATCATAATGCAACTGGATGTTCTGTGCGTTTGCCGTGAGGGCTGCTACAGCCGTCAGGGCGATACATAAAATCTTTTTCATACGCTTTTTTTATGGTTTGTTAATAACTGAATGATCATTCGGGCGGCATTGTCGGGCGCTTTCTGGTCGCCCAGTCTGCGACGGACGTCCTCATAGCCCTCTAACATCGTTTCACGGGCCGGTCCTTCCAGGATACGACCCAGTTCTTTCCGGATATGATCCACGGAGAAGGTCTCTGCCACGAGTTCCGGCACCACCTCGCGGTTGGCAACGAGATTGACCAGTGAGACATACTTCACCTTGATGAAATGTCGGCGCAGATAACCGAGAAGCCAGGGCAACGGGGTTTCGTAGCACACCACCTGCGGCACCTGAAAGAGACAGGTCTCGAGGGTGGCGGTACCGCTGGTGACCAAGGCGGCATGTGACTGGGAAAGGAGTTCGTAGGTCTTGTCGAACACAATTTCAGCATGGCTGCCGATCATAAACGGACGGTAGTAATCGGGGGCGATGGCTGGTGCCCCAGCCACCACGATGCGGTAGTCCTTTTCATAGGCCTTCGCGGCCTCCAGCATCGCCGGCAGATTGTCTTTGATTTCCTGCTTCCGACTTCCTGCCAACAGCGCAATAACGGGCCTTTGTGTATTCTCTTCCCTCTTTCCACTTTCCTCTTTCCACTTACCTTTTTTCTCTTTCCACGCCCGTACCTCATCCGCCGTGGGATTGCCCACGTAATGGATCGGATAATGATGCTTCCCTTCGAAGAATTCCACCTCGAAGGGCAGGATGGAAAAGAGTTCATCCACATCGCGCTTGATGTGCTTGATGCGATATTCCTTCCACGCCCAGATCTTGGGCGAGATATAATAATAGACAGGAATGTCTGTCCGCGATTTTACATATTTGGCTATCTTCAGGTTAAAACCCGGATAATCCACGAGGATGACACAGTCGGGCTGCCACGCCGTGATGTCCTGTTGACACATCCGCATGTTCTTCATGATGGTGGGCAAATGAAGTAATACCGGGATAAAACCCATATAGGCGAGTTCGCGGTAGTGTTTGACGCGGGTGCCTCCGACGGCTGTCATCAAGTCACCGCCAAAGAAACGGAACTCCGCCTCCTTGTCAATTTCTTTCAGCGACTGCATCAGATGGGATGCATGGAGATCGCCCGAAGCCTCGCCCACAATCAGATAGTACTTCATAGGTTCCAGGATTTGATCTGTTCCATCGCAGCATAGGCCGTGACATCGATCTGCGTCGGGGTGATGGCCACATAACCGTGTGACAAGGCCCAGTTGTCTGTATCCTCCACCTCAGGCTCGTCATTCTGATAATGGCCCACCATCCACCAGTAGTCATAACCCCGCGGATGATGACATTTCGTGACCTCACTGCTCCAGGTGCCATGCGCCATCCGACAGACGCGGACACCAGCATAGGTGGTCCCAGGCAATCCTAAGAGCGGGAAATTCACGTTCAGGCAGACCCCCTTCGGTAGTCCCTCGGCCAGCACATGCTGGGTGATGGTGCGGATGAGTGGCCGCAGCGGTTCAAAGTCGGCATCCTCATGGAAATCACATAACGAGAATGCCACAGAGGGAATATATTTCATACAGCCCTCCAGCGTCACCCCCATCGTCCCACTGTAATGCGTATTAACAGAGGCGTTATCACCGTGGTTGATGCCACCGATGACCATGTCCGGCCTGCGCGGTACGATCTCTGCCAAAGCCAGTTTCACACAGTCGACAGGGGTCCCGTTACAGGACCATATCTCCACGCCCGGCCGTTTCTCACGACAATGCAACCGCAACGGCGTCGTGGCAGAGAAGGCACAGGAGTAGCCGCTCCGCGCCTCTTCCGGTGCACAGACAATGATGTCGCCAATGTCGGAGAGCATATCTATCAGGTCATTGATGCCTTTGGCCCGATACCCGTCGTCGTTGGAAATGAGGAGTAATGGTCGTTTAATTTCCATAAAATATCACCTATTTGGGTGCAAAGTTACAAAATTCTCTTAATTATTAATTCTTAATTCTCAATAATTTTGTAACTTTGTGCCCAAATTTCCTATTTTATAAGGTATAAAGTTTTTGAAACATGGGTAAGATTATTGCATTAGCAAACCAAAAGGGAGGTGTTGGAAAGACGACGACGACCATCAACCTGGCCGCCTCGCTCGCCACACTGGAGAAGACGGTGCTCGTGGTCGATGCCGACCCGCAGGCCAACGCCTCCAGCGGTCTGGGTGTCGATATCCAACAGGTGGACTGTTCACTCTATGAGTGTATCGTCAACAAGGCAGACATCCGTGAGGCCATATATACGACAGACATAGAAGGACTGGAAATCATTCCAAGTCATATCGACTTGGTCGGAGCAGAGATAGAGATGCTGAACATGGACCGTCGTGAGAAACTCATCCGCGAACTGCTGGCTCCTGTCAAGGAGGAATACGACTATATCCTTATCGACTGTTCCCCGTCACTGGGTTTAATCACCGTCAACGCGCTGACAGCCGCCGACTCCGTGATCATCCCCGTGCAGTGCGAATACTTCGCACTCGAAGGCATCAGTAAGTTGTTGAACACCATCCGCATCATCAAACAGAAACTGAATCCCACGCTCGAGATTGAAGGTTTCCTGTTGACGATGTACGACAGTCGTCTGCGTCTGGCCAACCAGATCTACGACGAGGTGAAACGCCATTTCCAGGAACTGGTATTCAAGACCGTCATCCAGCGTAACGTCAAACTGAGCGAGGCACCCAGTCACGGACTCCCCGCCATCCTCTACGATGCGGACTCCACCGGTAGTAAGAATCACCTGGCACTTGCTAAGGAAATCATTAACAAGAACAAATAGGGGCTATGGCAGTACAAAAGAAATACGGAAATGCATTAGGAAGAGGTCTGGACAGAATCGGCACAGGCAGAGGTCTGGACGCTCTGATTGACACCGGTGACGTACAGACGAAAGGTACTTCCAACCTGAACGAGATCTCCATCGACCTCATCGAGCCCAATCCGAACCAGCCCCGTCGTGAGTTTGACGAAGGCGCCATGAACGAGTTGGCCAACAGCATCCGCGAAATCGGTATCATCACCCCCATCACCCTCCGTCAGATGCCCGACGGCAAATATCAGATCATTGCCGGCGAACGCAGATGGAGAGCCTCCCAACAGGCCGGTCTGAAAAGTCTGCCGGCCTACATCCGTACCGTAGAGGATGCGAACGTGATGGAGATGGCGCTGGTGGAGAATATCCAGCGTGAGGATCTCAACGCTATTGAGATTGCCCTGGCCTATCAGCACATGGCCGACACGTTGGGTATGACACAGGAGGGCATTGCCGACCGTGTGGGAAAGAGTCGCACCGCCATCACCAACTATATGCGTCTGCTGAAACTCCCCGCACAGATCCAGATGGCCCTGAAGAATCACGAGATGGATATGGGACACGCCCGCGCCTTGCTGGCACTGGACAGTCCTTCGGCCCAGATCAAAATGTTCAAGGATGTCCAAAAGAACGGCTACTCCGTCCGTCAGGTGGAGGAGATGGTGCAGTTGCTTAAGAAAGGCAAGGACATACAGATGCTCAAGAAGAGCATCCCCGCCAAGGCGACATTGCCCAGGGAATATGCCATCCTGCGCGACCGTCTGTCGAACCTTTTCAATGCCAAGGTGGAGATGACCTGCTCACCGAAGGGAAAAGGGAAGATCAGTATTCCTTTCTCCAATGAAGATGAGTTGGAACGCATCATGAATATAATTGATGGTATCCATGATTGAGAAACTGGCCATCCTGATTCTGATGCTGTGGGCTGGCACGGGTATTCTGTCTGCCCAGGACATGGTTCCTGCGGACAGTATTCCGACAGACAGCGTCTTCAATGACAGCATCAGTAAACAGTTTGCCATGAGTATCGACAAGCCCATCCCCACCAAGGTCGCCAAGGACTGGACCACCTGGAAGCCCGATCCCAAAAGGGCGCTATGGCTGGCTCTGGTCATCCCGGGGGGCGGACAGATCTACAACCGCAAATACTGGAAACTACCTCTGGTGTATGGCGGGTTCGTGGGCTGTCTGTATGCCATGAGTTGGAACAACTCCCAGTACAAGGACTATTCCCAGGCCTTTCTGGACATCACGGACAACGATCCTGGCACGGCCAGTTACAATAAATTCCTGCACCTCGGCGTACAGATCACAGATGCCAACAAAAAACGCTATACGGAAATCTTCCAGAAGCGCAAGGACAAGTACCGTCGGTGGCGCGACTTGAGTTTCTTCTGTCTGTGCGGTGTCTATGCCCTCTCTGTCATCGACGCCTACGTAGATGCAGAACTGTCGGTCTTCGATATCTCCAAGGACCTGAGTCTGAGGGTGGAGCCGACCATCATCAACACGCACGCCTCGAACAATCCCTTCGACGCCGCGTCGATAGGACTCCAGTGCAGCGTGAACTTTTGAAAGTGAATAGTGAATAGTGAAGGCCGCGATTAAGCGAGAGCAGAGCCAAGCGTGCTTGAGCAATGCCGAGCGTGAGCGGGCTCGATGTGAAACATCAATAGTTGAGATATGAAGATAAAATTTTTATGGTTATTAGCCGTCATGCTACTCATCGGTACCTGTAACACGTTACAGGCACAAGTGGTGGTGGAAACAGACCCTGTAGAGACAGACTACGATGAGGAGGATGAAGACGACGATTTGGAAGATGATGATGACGACGGAGAGGTGATACCGCTCGGGGAAGACGAGTTTTCCGTCACTGACAATGAAGGCAACGAGGAAGTCGTGGAATTCCCCGAAGCCATGACCTACGACTTGGACAGTCTGCTGAATCTCTACATGTCGAAGACCTATCTGAGCGGCGACAACGACTGTCAGATGAAGGATGTCAATCCCGTCTATACCAAGGAGGAATATATCGACCGTCTCAGTCGTATCCCGTCGGTGATGGAACTGGCCTACAATGACGTGGTACAGAAGTTCATCGATCGTTACAGCGGTCGTCTGCGCTATTCCGTCAGTTATATGCTGGGTGCCGCCAACTTCTACATGCCTATCTTCGAAGAGGCCCTGGAAGCCTATAAGTTGCCCTTGGAACTGAAATACCTGCCCATCATCGAGTCGGCCCTGAATCCCAAAGCCGTCTCAAGAGCCGGTGCTACCGGACTATGGCAGTTTATGTTGGCCACCGGTAAACAGTACGGATTGGAGGTCAACTCACTCGTTGACGAGCGTCGCGACCCCGTCAAGTCATCCTACGCCGCCGCCCGTTACCTGAAGGCACTCTATCGGATCTTCGGCGACTGGAACCTGGTCATTGCCGCCTATAACTGCGGACCGGAGAACATCAACAAGGCCATCCGTCGGGCCCGTGCGGCAGCAGGGCATGCCCAGGACGACACGCCCATCACGAAGATTGAGAAGGACTATTGGCACATCTATCCCTATCTCCCTGCCGAGACACGAGGCTATGTGCCGGCCTTCATTGCCGCCAACTACATCATGACCTATTATTGTGACCACAATATCTGTCCGATGACAACCCGTCTGCCAGCACAGACCGACACCGTGGTAGTTCACAGGAATGTACACCTGGGACAGATTGCCGGCGTTCTCGGACTGGACATCGACATGTTGCGCTCGCTCAACCCGGAGTTCCGTCATGACGTGGTACCCGGACTGACCAAGCCCTACGCCATCCGTCTGCCGCTGGCTGACACCGGCCGCTTCATCGACCAGGAAGACTCCATTTATGCCTATCGCGCCGACGAACTGTTGAACAAACGCATTGAGGTGACCATCAACGATGATGTGCCGACCTATACCCGTAAGAACACAAGGGCCAGTCGCCGGAATTCAAGGGCTTCGCGCAATAAACGTGTCGTCAGGAACCGTCGGACGACAGCCACCAAACGGCGGACCACGGCCAAACGGACCACGGCTAAGCGAACGACCGCCAAGCGAACCACCAGCAAGTCCCGGACGACCAAGAAAAAGACCACACGTAGGAGGAGGTAACGACTATGGATGAAGAGCAGACCAGACAAGATGTCGCGGATGAGCAGTTGATCAATGATGCTTTCCAACAACTGTTAAACAGTTATCTGTCATCCCGCCACCGCAAGAAGGTAGACCTGATTACCAAGGCTTTCAACTTCGCCCGTCAGGCACACAAAGGTGTCAGACGACTGTCTGGCGAGCCTTATATCATGCACCCTATCGCCGTCGCCCGCATCGCCTGCGAGGAAGTCGGTTTGGGTTCTACCAGTATCTGCTCTGCCCTACTCCATGATGTCGTCGAAGATACCGACTATACCGTTGAAGACATTGAAAACATCTTTGGTGCGAAGATTGCCCAGATCGTCGACGGTCTGACCAAGATCAGCGGCGGTATCTTTGGTGAACAGGCCTCTGCCCAGGCAGAGAACTTCAAGAAACTGCTGTTGACGATGAGCGATGATATCCGCGTCATCCTCATCAAGATCTGCGACCGTCTGCACAACATGCGCACCCTGGAGTCGCAGCCCGCCAACAAACAGTATAAGATTGCCGGTGAGACGCTCTATATCTATGCGCCCCTAGCCAACCGTTTCGGTCTCTACAAGATCAAGTCGGAACTGGAGAACCTCAGTTTCCGTTTCGAGCACCCCGACGAATACGCTTCCATCTCCCAGAAACTCGAATTGACCCAGCAACAGCGCGAAGCGTTGTTCGAGCAGTTCAAGGCGCCGATCAAGGAGGCCCTCGACAAGATGGGCATCGACTATGAGATCAAGCAACGTGTGAAGACGCCTTATTCCATCTGGAACAAGATGCAGAACAAGCATGTGGCCTTCGAGGAGATCTATGACATCCTCGCCGTCCGTATCATCTTCACACCGAAAGTCAGGGAAGAGGAGGTCAACGAGTGTTTCAATATCTACGTGGCCATCTCGAAGATCTACAAGTCGCACCCGGACCGCCTGCGCGACTGGCTCAGTCATCCGAAGGCCAACGGCTACCAGGCCCTGCACGTCACACTGATGTCGAAGACGGGCCAGTGGATCGAGGTACAGATCCGTTCCGACCGCATGAACGAAGTGGCAGAACAGGGATTTGCCGCCCACTGGAAATACAAGGACGGTCTGGAGGACGAGGAATATACCGAGGACGAGGCTGAACTGAACGACTGGCTCCGTACCATCAAGGAGATCCTCGACGACCCGCAGCCGGATGCTATGGACTTCCTCGACACCATCAAACTGAACCTCTTTGCCAGTGAGATATTCGTCTTTACCCCGAAAGGGGAGATCAAGACGATGCCTGCCGGTTGTACGGCCCTCGACTTCGCCTTCTCCATCCACACCTTCCTCGGCAGCCATTGTATCGGTGCCAAGGTGAACCATAAACTGGTGCCCCTGAGTCATAAACTGAACAGCGGTGACCAGGTGGAGATCCTCACGTCAAAGTCACAGCATGTCAGTCCGTCGTGGATCAACTTCGTGTCCACTGCCAAGGCCAAGGCGAAGATCCAGGCCATCCTGCGCCGCGACAGTAGGGAGAGTCTGAAAGCCGGCGAAGATATCCTACAGGAGTTCCTCCAGAAGAACGAGATGGACCTGACGCCGGCTGTCATCGACCAGTTGGCGGAGTTCCACGAGATTCCAAAAAGGAACGACTTCCTGGTTGCCCTTGGCGAGAAGACCGTCTTACTGGGCGAAAAGGACCTCGACGAGTTGAAGGGTAACAACAAGAAACAGGACGGTAAGTCGGGCTGGCGCAAGTTCATCCCCTTCATCGGCAACAAGAAGGAAGAACTGCCCAAACAATACCTCTTCATCGTCCCGGAGAAGTTCAACCGGAAGAAACCTATCTACATCTCAGAAGAGAACATCAACCAATATAAGTTCGTGGGGTGCTGTCATCCCATCCCGGGCGACGATGCCCTCGGCTATATCAACAACAAGAACCAAATAGAGATTCACAAGCGCACCTGTCCGGTGGCCACCAAACTGAAGAGCAGTTACGGCAACCGTATCCTGGACATCAAGTGGGACATGCACAAGAAACTCTTCTTCGATGCCACTATCCGTCTCGGCGGCATCGACCGTGTGGGACTGCTCAACGAGGTGACGCAGATCATCTCTTCGCAGATGAACGTGAACATCCACACCGTGAATATCACCTGCGAGGGCGGCATCTTCGACGGTTCCATCGAACTGCGTGTCCATGACCGCGAGGATGTGAAGACTATCATAGACAACCTCAAGTCGGTGGCCGACCTGAAGGAGATCTCCCAAATCATCTAAGACAACTTACTATTATGCCATATGAAAAGACTATATCTATTACTCATCGCGCTCGTCGCAGCATGGACGGCTTCAGCCAATCCGGTTGACAGGGAGAGCGCCCAACAAAAAGCAACCAAGTTCATCCTCGGAAATAAAGCACTCGCCAGAGGACAACTTAAGATCAGACTGGCAAGCGCCTCCGATGCCTATTATGTCTTTAACATCGCAGATAATGGCGGTTTTGTGATCGTCAGTGGAGATGATGCCACACCGGAAATCCTCGGATATAGCAAAAGTGGTACTTTCGACAGTCAGAAAATTCCGGACAACATGCGTTCCTTCCTGGAAAGTCTGGAGCAACAGATCCTGACCATCCAGACACGCGGCATCAAGGCTGTCCCACAGAAGACCGTCAATGGTGCGGCCATCGCCCCACTTCTCGGTGACATCACCTTCAATCAAGGGCATCCCTATAATCAGAATTGTCCTGACGGGGAAAACACCAAGAAATGCGTCACCGGTTGCGTGGCCACCGCCATGGCTCAGGTCATGCGATACTGGCAACACCCGAATCAGTCGACACAGGTAATACCGGACTACACTATTGATTACTATGATGGCAGTTCCACGACGTTTCCGGGCTGGGGCGTTACAACCATCGACTGGGCCAACATGTTGTCATCGTACAATGGCAACGAAAGTCAGACACAGATCAACGCGGTAGCAACCCTGATGGCTCTCTGCGGCGCATCCGTCGAGATGGTTTACGGCGTGTATGGAAGTTCCGCTTCGACCAGTTACGTTCCTCATGCGCTGAAGACTTATTTCGACTACGATGCCGGCACCCGGTTCATCGAACGTCTGTACTACAGGGCAGCCGAATGGAACCAGACCATCTATGATGAACTGCTACAGAATCGGCCTGTGATCTATGGCGGTCAGTCGTCTGGTACCGGACATGCTTTCGTCGTCGACGGCTATGACTGCGACGATTTCTTCCACATCAACTGGGGATGGGGAGGTTATCTGGACAACTATTTCCTGCTTTCCATCCTTGATCCGGACTCCAGTACCGGCATTGGTGCCAGCAGTAGCAGCGATGGATATAGTTTCGGACAGGATGCCGTGATCGGCATCCAACCGTCTACGGGGAACGCATTCAAGGAAAGGGTGGCCCTGACAACAAGCAATTTCTATGCTTATCAAGAAGAGGGCGAAGACACCCAGAAGTCTTTTAGTATCACGAGAACAAGTGCTGCCGAGGATTTCACCGTCAACATCGCCAACGTCAGATGGAATTATCTCAACAACACATATACCTTCGACGTGGGATTAGGTGCTTTCAATTCCACCGGCGCATTGGTAACGGATCAATTATTGTTTTACGCTGAAATCGCCCCGAGATACGGAGGCGAGATGCGCGATGCCTTCACCTTCGGTGCAGGACTGTCCGATGGAACATACACCATTGCCCCTATCAGTCGTGAAAACGGCGCTTCCGAATGGAACAAGGATATCGAAGCAGATAACTACAGTATCACAGCCATCATCTCCGGACATACCCTGACAATCCGGAATGCGTTCGTTGACCTGACAGGAACCATCAAAGCCACAGGCGTGCTGGAAGTCAACGTGAAGCAACCCTTGGCGTTTACCATTACCAACAACGGTTCTTTCTTCAACAAGGAGGTCTTCCTGCTCGTCGACGGAAAATGCAAAGGTGGCAGGGTCATCGAGATAGAGGCCGGCGGCAATGCCACCGGCAGTTTCTCCTTCCTACCGGAAGCAACAGGCACTTACAACGTGGCCTTAGCCTATGTCAATGGATATGATGTTTACGGGGAACCCATTTACCAGACCTTCATTTCTGCGCCCATCACCGTCGGTGAGACGATTCCCGGTGATGCCAACGATGACGGAAGCGTGGATGCCAATGACATTGTGGCGATTATTAACTTCCTGATGGGAAAGGATGTTCCCGGATTCAATGCCGACAAGGCTGATGCCAATGGCGACGGTTCCATCAATGCCGCTGATATCGTGACAATCGTCGGGAAGATTCTTTAAAAAAGAAAAAATTTGCCTAAAATCCGCGGCATGTCATCATAAGGGTTAGAAAATGTGCCCGGATTCTCAGGCACGTCATCACAAGGGTTAGAAAATGTGCCGCGAATCCGCAGCACATTTTCTAACCCTTATTTAGGTTCTCGTTAATTACCCATGATTCTATTCACGATCTGAACAATATCAGCAATATTGATTTTGCCATCTTTGTTCATGTCAGCACCATCAAGATTGATTTTGCTGTTCTTATTCAGAAGATAATTGACGATGACCACAATATCATTAGCATCCACGCTTCCGTTATCGCTTGCGTCGCCATCAATGGCAGCAATGTCCAGGATGAAGGGGGCACTGGGTAAACCAACATTGGTATCCGCAACGAAATCGACAGAAGCATTCCGAATGGTTTTTTCCTTCTGCGCCTTCTTGTCGTAATACTTGAAAGTGACGGTTTCCCCACTATCATGGTTACTGTGTACAACCAGATAACCATACTTCACAGACTGACCGTTTGTACCTTCGGCAGTAACGAACTCGCCTACGCCGCGACAGGTATTGCCTACAAAGGCTGCGACTTCATAGTTATCGGTCTTATCCACCACCTCTCCAGCATTGGCAAGTTGGAAGAAGATGCGCATATCTTTCCCGTAATTCGGTTCGTAAGTGAAGTGTGTCTGTGCACTGAGGGCCGTAGCCCACAGTGCCAGAACGCAACTTATTATTAATTTAATACTCTTCATCGTTTACTTGCTTGTTTTGAAAATCTTCTGATAATAATTCTGTCCTTCAGCCTGGATGGTCACAATGTAGACACCCTCTGGGAGTGAGGCGGTTGTGATGACACCGCCACGACCCAGTTCGTTGATGGCCACTACAGTCTGACCGCCTGCGTTGGTGATTGTCAGTCTGCTGATGTGACGGCCTCCGGCATTCACAGTGATAAAGTCTTTCGCAACAGCCGGTGTCACGCTAAAGTCACTGCTCTGACTCTCAATACCCGTGGCATGATCATTCATCGACATACGGTACGGTGACTGCCAGGTTCCAAGATTGTCAGCAGTGAAGGTCACATTCTCCTTCAGGTCGTAGAACCGCTCGTTAGCCGTGTTGAACACCACGAAGTGGATGTCCTCACCACCATTACCATAGACATTCATCATCAGGTTGCCTTCAATCCAAGTACCGATACCACGGCATTCTGTACCAGCGAATGCACCAACGATAAACTCGACGTCATCGACCTTGACACCATTGTCAAAGAGTTGTGCCGTCACAGGCATGATGTTGGCGTATGCATACTTGTCGTATGCCCATGGGCTGTTAACCTGGTTCTTCGACTTCCTGACGCGACCGGTTGCATTCGAGGTGATCGTCGTGTTGTAGTCGATTGCCGTCTTCTTACCAGACTTATAGAGGTAGCCCTGTCCGGGAATCATCTTGAGGTCTCCCTTCCATGCCCCATTGACAAACGTTGCCGAACCATCCTGGCCAACCATCATGTCGCCCTCGGAAGGTGCGAAGTAATACAGGGCGTCGCCAATCATCATCGGCTGGCTGACGGGGTATCCAATCCAGTTCCAACCAATTTCCAGAGGAACGGCATTGGCGCTGGCATTGAACTCATAACCCTGCAACGGCTTCTCGTTTGCTTCAGAGGTCTTCACCTTGTATGCCTGCGTAGGCAGCAGGGCATTCAGGTTACCAATCAGTCCGAAGACCGGGTCTTTGATGACTTCCGCCGTCTGACTGAGGATTCGGTCTACATTCAGGAAGGAGGCGGGATCCACAGGGTCTGCCAAGTTGTGGGAGATCCACTTCCAGCCAGCAGGCATCTGGTAGTTCAAATTCGTCTTCTTCAAGGTGTATTTGAATTCCTTCACCTCACTCTCAGGCAGATCCTCACCCTGTGCCATGGCCTTGATGACTGTGTTGTCGTCAATGATGACGATAGGCTCATCCGGGTTGTAAGTCAGACGATCCTCGTTGTCTTTTGGACTATTGCCGTCAACGGTATAGTAGATCTTGGCACCACTGGTCTCTGATGCCAACTGGATCTTGGTACCACTATAGACCTCTGCTCCAGACATACGAGAAGCAGTAGGAGCAAGCGTCAACAGATTGGCGGCTTCCTTCACGTTCACAATGACCTGTCCCTTCACGTCGCTTTCCTTCTCTTCGTTTTCCATGACAACGAAGGTCAGTGCGGTTGAGCCAGGCAGTTCACCAGATATGGTCAGACTAGCCTCGCCGTTTGCGTCCAGTGTCAGGGTCTTGACATTAGCCTTGGCAATCGTCTCAGAGAGTGACATGACTTTCACGGTCTTCTCCTTGGCGGCGTCACCAGGCTTTGCTGCCACTTTCAATGTACGGCTCTTGCCGTATTCAATGTTAACAAGCGACTCTTCTGTTCCCACTTCCCGGACAATCGGCAGAACGTCGAATTCCTGCTTGTAATTTTCAGCCATTTGTACACCGGCATAACTCTTGACAGACTTGCTGACCGTCAACAGAATCTGATCGGTGCTCGTCAGTTCCTGTCCTTCAGGTACTTCGAAGCGGATCTTCGATACATAGGTCGTCTCGTCGTTTTCGTTGGCCTTCTCCTCATCAAGCAGGACGATATTACCTTCTATCTTGTTGCCATTCTTCTGTACGCTGATTGTTCCTGCAGTCAGGGTGCCGGGAATCATGTACTTGTCGAACTCAATCTCCACACCCTTGTCGAATGCCTTCGCACTTGCCACCTTAGGCTGGATCATCTGAGTCATGGCAATGTTCACGTCCAATTGTGGCGGAGGAACGGGCAGCCATTCCGAGTAGGTCGTCTCATAGCCTTCCTTCTCGAACTTCACCTGCCAAAGTCCCTGTGGCACATCCCAGCGGTACATACCGTTCTCGTCGGTGAACAGCGGATTCTCCTGGGCATATTCGGCAGCATCCCACTTATCGATGTTTTCATACGGATCACCATACATATCATAAAGGGTCTCTTTATAATAGACGGTTGCCGTAGCGCCTTGGACGCGGTTAGAACTGACTGCCTCATAGACATAACCTGACGGGTCGATAGGCACATCACAGTCCGGATTAACGGTGTTGTGCGGCGTGTCGTCCGTAGGATTAGGCTCGGGCTTACAACTGCCGTAGTTGGCCTTGGCCTCGTCGATCAGTTTCTGATAGGCCTGTGAAAGCATTGCATTCTGCTTGGGAGCCCATTCGCCCATCTCCTCGGAAATCTTCTCGAAATTATTGACTTCCGGTTCAATAACGTCTATTAATCCTGAAATAATCTGGTTGCCGCGGAATGCCAAGATATTAGCCACACGTTCGCGGGTCAGTTTGTTCTTGGTAGGCAGAATATACTGGAAATAGTTTGCATTCTTTGAATTCGTAAGGATGCGTCCTGCATAAGCCAAACTATGCGCACCGGCGTCAACCAGTTTACCAATACCTATGGTAGCCACGTTGATGCCAATGTCGTACATGGCAGAATTACGCAAAGCAACCTGATAACTTTCCAGATAATCGAGATACATCTTGTGGAATCCGTCAGCAGCAGCCTCAATATCTTGCAGCTTGTTGTTAAGTTCGTTTATCTTCTCTTTGCTGAGACGATAATCACCGTCAGCACATTTTGCAAGGATGGCGTTGAGGGCAATCTGTCGCCACTGAAGATCGGAGTTTACATAATCATCTAACATACCAAGCCAGTTCTTGAAGCCAGCAGCATCAGTGTATTTCTTTAGTCCGAGCATATCGGAGAACATGCCAAGGCCATTAAAGAACATGGTGCCGTCCTGGCTCTTGAATGCATTGATGGCATTACGAATGATGCTGTTCTTTACGGCTGGAGCCTTGGTACGGGCAGCCTGCACATCAGGCACATCTACATCTGACATCGTTAGTCTGAGCGCATATTGCTCGTTGGTGTCAACGATGGTAGCCACATAGACATTATCTGTCAAAGCATCCTGCACACAATAGAATCCGTCACCGTCAATAGCGAAGGAGAACTGTTCCTTTGATGTCAGGGCATATGCCTCATTATAGTCGAGTGGTTCGACCTTGACACGTACGGATACTCCGGGAACCTGCTCACTCTTCAGGATGAAGGTAGAATAAGTCTCCTCGTCTTCCTCCAACTCTGCTGTAATCAACTTCTCAGCCAGAGTAGCACTGTAATCGCCAAGCACGGCGATGGCATCCATTTCCGTCTGGAAGGCTGCGCTGTTGTCAACAGGTGAGTCGCTGATGAAGGTATAGGATACATCCACGTTCACCGGTACAATACCGTCGTACATGTTACCGAACTCTTGGCTGACAACCCACTTCTGCTGTTTCTCATCCCAGGTAGTCTCCAGCGGATGCCATTTGCCGTCACCCGTCTTCACATAGAGTATGACATTGGCAATGCGATCCGGATCGTTGGCAGTGAAGTCAACGGTGAAGGTGAATGACCTGTTATATATATAATAGGTATAGCGCATCGGCGATGTCTTCGGGTTCAGGAAGTCGAATACCAGTTCGTAGTTCTGGTAGATTTCCGGATTGCTGTAGTACATCGTCACCTTGGAGGGCTGGACGGCATCCTTGTCATAAGTCACACTCTTGGTCTCGGAAGCCAGTTCCTGTCCTTTATCCGTCTTGATCTTGGCATAGATCTGGTGGGTCGACATGTTGTAAGGCTCACCCAGGTCGATGGTGGTTGCCCACGCGCCGTTGGCCAGCGAACTAGTCTTACCGGCCAGCATGCCGTTATCATAGATCTCCACATCTGCCTTTCCGACAGCCACGCCGCTAACGGGTACTTTGGTGTCGGCAGTGACAGAAGGAACATTGATAGACAAATCCTTCACCGTATAACTGACATTACCGATAGGCTGGGTAATCTCCCTTCCATCAATCGTGAACTGGATAGATGCACCAGGAGAATAGGTACCGCCAGCCGTCGGGACAACGCAGAAGCGTACCTTGTCAGAGTAGTTGATCAGAGGAATGGTCAGACGCTGGTCTGTAAAAGTATAACTTGCCGTACTATTGCCCACCATGACAGAATTATTGACAAAGTCGCACTCTTGTGGCAGGTCCACAATCAACTTGACATCCTCTACGTCATTAGCATACACATCCTTGAAGCCGATGCGGCTGTTGAGGGTCAGATATTGTCCCGCCGTCACCTGCGACTTATTGACGGTGATTGCCGTGTTGTCGTTCGTGTAGTAGAGTTTCGTCTCGTCCAAAGTAGGTATCTGACCGTTCTCGACGATGATGATAGTCCCACTGGTCACAGTAGCCTGATTCTGCACATAGTCAATCTTCTCCTTCAGACCCGAACCGCGGAACTGCGACAGATCGTAGATGGAGTTGAAGAATGCGCTCTTACCCATCGTAACAAGGGTATAGATACCATCCGGCAACTCACTGAAGGCGATTTCTCCACCAGCGTATTCACTGCTCTTCACCAAATGACCGTCGGCATCGTAAAGAATGCCGGATACCTTGGCATTCTCGGTAGAGCCGTATTTGGCGGTGAGACCTCCCAGTTGCTTAACAGGTATCGTAACCTTCACCCTGTCCACCTCGTCAACAGTACCAGTAACAGTCACAGGCATAAACTTATTGTTCTTGCTGATAGCCTTAATACTCAGTTCTGTTCCCTGTGGCAATGACTCCATCAGCACAATCTGCGGATACTGCACATTGAAGTCGGTCACAGGCTTCTTCAGGGTTTTGTTGGTAATCTCATAACTGACATTGGTATAGTCGCTGTAGAAATCTTCTGTCTCACCGGCAGTGGTCGTGAAGGTGTAACCCAACTGGATCATGGTACCGTTGATGTCCTTCAGTCTGAACGCAGGGATGTCGGCATTGAGTGCAACCTTTTTCTGGGTCTGGCTGACATAGTCAGTAGCCGAGGCAGTAATGTCAGTCGGTGCCTGGAAGACGTTTTCGCAACTCCAGAGTCCCTGCATGTTCGTCTTCGCACTGAAACTCTTTGTGTACTGGCCATTCAGTGTCTGCGAGATGGTGATTGTCGCATTGAAGATCGGCAGTTCTGTTGCGGCATCGAAGACGCTACCACTCACTGAGGTCGTCGGAATCGCTGTCAGCGTCTCGGTAATGTCGTTGTCATCAGAAACCTCCCAAGGATCATATTCTTCCTGCTGGTATTGTGTTGCAAGAGCCTCGGGCAGTTGGATACGGTATTTCACAATGTCCCCCTTCAGCATGCTACTGAGTGTGGCACCGCTGTTGAGATAGGTATCTTTTTCGTCAAACCAGGTGATGCTTAACTGGTCGGTGACATCCTTTCCTTCGGGTGTTATCACTGTCAGTTTCAACTCTCTTGGAATCTCCAGTTTACCGAAGGTCACGGAGATGTCCTCTTCCTTCAGGTTCACAGTAGGTATTGTACCGAGGACATCACCTTTCTTGTTCACCAGATTGATGGTATAGACGGTGTTGTGGGGCAGACTGCTGAACGTATAGTCCGTACGGCCTGTTATCACGTAACGCTGCTTCTTACCTGTATTCTGGTTGATGAGTTCCAGGAACATATCTTTATAAAGAGAGACATCCGTTCCCTCAGGAAGATTGACTGTGACAGAACTGGCCTGTGAGGCGATTGGCAGGATGGTGAACTCCTTCCAAATCTCAGCATCCTGATAGAGCGAGAGTGCATCGACAGGTACATAAATCACCACTCCGTCGCCCACGCTTTCAAATGCGGTAGGATCCAGATAGGGTGGCACTTCTGCAAAGCAGGTGACACTCTGTAATGAGGTACAGCCATAGAATGAATACCACTCAATAGACTTGATGGAACTGGGTAGGATGACATCTGTCAAGGCCGTACAATCCTCGAAGAGCCAACTAGGCACGAAATCCATGCCCTTGGTACGACTCAGGTCGAGCAGTTTACACTGACTGTAACTTCTCACGACTCCTGGGTCCCAACTGTTAACCGTTCCTATGACGGTGAGCGAGGTAATCTTGTCGTAGTTATCACTACCCACTTTTCTGGAGATGCTCCATGAAAGGTCGCCGGCAGGGAACTCGTCCATGATCAGTTCACCCGTACCGGGATCCCAATGATTCGCATTGGGGTTGCCCGGATTCTGGGGATCGAACTTATAGACTGCCACAAGTTTCACGTCATGCTCCGGCATCGTGAAATGGTATTCCCGTTCCTTGGAAACGGTCTTACCGTCCTGTTGCCAGTATTGGAACTTGTAGTTATCATTCTCGTAGGCATAGATCCAACATTCCATACCAGGTTGGAATCTTGAACCACTTGCCAAACTGGTTCCTAACCTTTCCGGCTGTGTTTCTACATAAACCCGATAACTCAGGCTTGTTGCGTCGGGATTAGGCGGGTTGCTTGGGTTGAAGTCATCTGTGACTCCTATCTGTGCCCACAGGGTGAGTTGGCACAAAAGCAACAGGCATAAACTATATAATCTGTTCATAATGAATCACTTTAAAGGTTATTCAAGTTATTCCACTATCACATTTTATTTCACCATGACTTTCTTTCCATTCTGGATGTAGATGCCCTTCTCAGGACGGCTGATACGGCGACCCTGCATGTCGTAGTAAGTGTTCTCTGTAGGCCGTGCATTGTTGACAGTCTGTATGCCAGTGGCGTTGTCGCCAGCAGAGAAGCGGACCACGAAACGGTTGTCGAATGTACCGGTCTCACTTTGGAAAGTATAGCCCTCAATATTGTCGAGTATGACCTCCTCACCGGTCAGACGGTCAATCAGCACCACTGTGCAGTCGGCACTTGTACGCATGGTCAATGTGTAAGTACCACTTGCAATGCAGTTTATACCAAGTTGTACTTCGCCAGTAGACAGCGGACGTTCGTTGATGGCATAGGCTACACCCTGCTCGATGGAGTAGAGTTGGATGGCCTTGGCATCAGCACTCATAAACTTGTTAGCATCCTTGTCGGCTTCGTAACTGAGAGAAGCCTCCGGATTAATCACGATACGAGTGCGGTCGCCGAACTCTCCGTTGCTGACAATCAGGTTGACGACTTTGCGCTCAGCCGATGGTGTGACCTGACGG
This sequence comes from uncultured Prevotellaceae bacterium, assembly GCA_902784565.1. Lineage (GTDB taxonomy): Bacteria > Bacteroidota > Bacteroidia > Bacteroidales > Bacteroidaceae > Prevotella. Next base: position 25,504 of record CACZVE010000009.1, on the reverse strand, counting down.
GCGCGGTTGCCGTAGACAGCGTCATAGTTAACTTCCAGATCGCTCTGGCGTCCCTCGCTCCGGAAGATGATGCTTGACTGGTCTTCGGTACTCTGAACGAAGAAGGCCTGTCCAGGATTCAGGATGTAGGCATCGTCAATGGGCGAGAAGGCCTCATATGTACCATAATAATTACTCCATACCGTGAACGGAGCAGTGAAACTCATGGCACGGCTGTCGAAGTAAGAAGGATAGGGGTTACCTATCAGGTTCCAGCCGAGGTTCCAACTTAAGTCTCCCTTGTGGACGTCAAGAGGCATCTCTACGTCATCGCTGGTCAGCACCTTGTTAAGGTTGGCATTCTGGGCTGCCTTCAAAACGAAGGTGTTGTAATAATCGCCATCGTAATTATAAGCCGTCTGCCAGATATAACCGACACCTGCCTGGAGGATGTCGTCTTCCGTCATGTCTACCCATGTCTCGTCGAGCAGGCCTTCGGCGCGCTTCTGACCATCGTATTTACGGATGACAAATGGCACGTTGTTGCTGCCCTTAATATCCTTCACTCTGACGTCGAACGGAAGAGTGATGAATTCCCATCTGTATGGCATCAGTCTGATGGTCACGGTAGCAGCATCAATACTGGTGGCGGCATTGTTGATAAATGAGGTGAAGTACTGACGGTCGTTATCCCAACTCATCAGGTCCTCATACCATCTACGATAGTCACTTGCTTTTGCAAAGTCATACCACATCGAGAGGTCGCTGATAACGGACAGGTTGCCATTCAGTGTCAGACGACCGAGATTCCAGTTGTTGTTATCATACGACAGTTCTATCGAAGGTTTAAAATCCGGATCTGTATCCTTCGGGAAGTCGAGTTCCTGATAGCCTGTCACCGTGATCTTTCCAGTCATGGCCATCACGTCATAAGGAGTCAGCATAGTCATATCAAAGATTTCCACCTTCTTGACAACGCAGGTGCCTACAGTCCAACCGTTCTGGAATAAGACGACACCGTCGCCATTGCAACTATAATCTTCCCAAGTGAATTCAAAATCGAGATCACGGAAGTCGTTGCTGGCATAATCAATATACTTATGATATGTATTCGTATTACTATTTGGATCTTCGTCTCCTACTCTGAGATAAAGTTCACCCTGAGGAACCTTTGCGGTAACTCGAATGATGTATTGATGATCCCGCTTGAGAACAATGCCGTCCATGACCTTAGTCTGAGGCAACCAATATTCCTGCGAATATTCAGGATTGTCTATTTCAATACCATCAGCAGTGGCCTTGACACTTTCGTCCGAACCTTCGGTGAACTCACTCCAATACAAGTCATCCTCGGTGCAATTTGTCCAGTCCTTAGACTGATAAGGAACAGGATCTGTAGTTGTATCAAATATCTCAACCTTCTGAATGACAAAAGTTTCTTTCATCCTATAATAATCCATATAAATCTTAGCCTTCTTGGTCGTTTGGCCATAGTCATCGAATCTATATGAGATTTCCTGGAAGTCTTCACTGCCAGTTACACTGATACCATTCCACCACATGTTATTACTTTTGCCCATACCAATTTCTATATTGGCATCAGAAGGCACCTTGGCGGTAATAACAACCTTGTAGTCGTGGCCTGCAATGAGCGTTGCCTTGTCAAAAATATTCACAGAAGGAGACCATGAATTCACGTATGGCCAGGCAAGTTCCAGGCCTTCTTCACCTATGGAGGTGGTGAAGTCTTCGTAACCAGGGTCGAAAGGATACTCTTCTGCCTCTGTCCAGTCCATTAATTGATAGGCAATGGGCTCAGCGGGCTTCTCTTCCGGCTTCGGACCAGGCTGAACTTCCGGATAATCGGGGTCAACAACCTTACTTTCGTCAATCTCGAAGACGATATTGTCGAAATAGTAAGTGGTAGGTTCTTCGATATTGGCAAGATCAAAAGCGATACTATGCAACATCTTATCCTCAAGGCTTTGATTTTTGTTTACAATGCCCTCCGTTTCAAAGTGTTGCCAATAGGGAGTGAAATTAATATCACTAAAGAAGCCCCAATCGATATATTCACCTGGCTCAGCATGGGCTTCCGTTGGAACATACACATAATTATTGGCCATATAGTCGAACGATATGCGATAGTATGAACCTGCGGGCAGAGCCTGCGGCAAACGGAGGTGGAATTGTGAATCATAGGCGTTTTCAGGTTCATTGGTTGAAGTCACTACAACACCACGTGTGCCGTCATAGCCAGCACCTTCGACAATAGTGGAGCAGTATTCGCGATCGGTGTAGAAACAACTTACGTCATCGCCTTCCATGTCGCTGTTATTGATAATATTGACCCAATTGGTTGGATAGGGATCCTCGACAGGACGATCACCTGTGACATCATAAATCTCCACTTTACTAATAACAGTGGTTCCTATCAAACCATCGGTTCGTATAATCACTTTACCATTGCCTTCACAGAGAAGTTCATAGTATTTGTAAAGGAATGATATTTCCTGAAAATTGTCGCTGGCTGCTACATAAGAATTCGAAACCCAACGAATATCACTACCCAAATGAACCTCAATCGAACCGTCTGAAGGAATCTTGGCGGTAATAACAACTTTGTAGTCGCGATCTTTTAAAAGAGTTGCACCTTCTAGAATAGGTGCCTCAGGAGTCATGTAGTCCATAGACTTTGGAACGAAATATTCCAAGCCTTCTTCACCTACTGTGATTGTCATGCCCTCTTCATCAGAGTACCCGAAGGGATATTGGTCTGCTTCTGTCCAGTCCATGAGCTGATACTGAGCAGGCTCGTTACCATCTTCAACGTAGACCATGATCTTCTTTTGTGCCCACATGCCGACACTGGCCAGCAAAAGCACGAATAGTAACACGCTTTTTTTCATAAGAATATTGTTTAAATTAATAATAATAAGATACTAAATACTTTAAATAACTAAATGATATCTGTCAAAAATGCATAAAAGATTAGCACTCTGCATACAAATAGACGGGGCAAATTTACAAATTTTATTTGAAACCGCCAAGAAAATTACCCAAAAATTTCTAAAAAACTTTGGGTGTAAATACAACACAATCAACGAAATAGACTTAGAAAGACGGGGTCAGCACAAAGTGAAAACCCAGTCCTTCAAAGGGGATGTCGAGAGCAACCTAAGCGCAAAGGCTACTGCAGGAAGTCGAGTTGCTTCTTTAAGGCTTGCAATTCGGTACGCACGCCGATAAGAGTATTGAGAACATCGGTCCTCTTGTCGGCGCCTTTGCGATTCTGACTCAGAATCTTCTTGGCGGCAGCAAGTTTGAAACCACGTACCTTGACAAGATTGTGAATCACACGAATCTGTTCAATATCCTTTTCCTGATACTGACGGATCTTGGCAGGGCCACTCGTCTTCGGCTTCAGATACGGAAACTCCTGCTCCCAGTAACGAAGCGTACTCTCATTCAAGCCAAACATCTTAGCGACTTCGCTGATGTTGTAATACAATTTGAGGTTTTTGTTCAGATTCAGTGCCATATTCACATTATTTTGCTGCAAAGATAATAATTATTTTGGAATAATGTATAACTTTGCACCCGAAAAATGATGAAACAGAGAAAAAGGATAGCGTCAGCGTGGTTTTTATTATCGGTATTTGTATCGATGATAATACTTTCCGGTTTGCACCATCACCAGCCGATAGTAGATCCTGCTGCCGATTGTGTAGACTGTACACATCACATCCACCATTCTGGGCACTTCACAACTGCTGACGAGCATTTTGACGATTGCGTACTATGCAATTTTCTCAGTCTCATCTACACCCCAGCAGTAACACTGCAGGTTACTGTTCCAACATGTCTCACTATTCTATCAATTCATGGCAACATCGACTTCACTTGTTGCGATGCGAGCCTGTACAAGCCCACCCGGGCACCTCCCTTCATTCTGTAAGACTAAGGAGTTTTATCACATCATTAATTATTAATCAGAATAAACAGAATGAAGAAACTATATTTCATCCTGTCTCTGTTGTGCATAGGCATGACAGTGACAGCACAAAACGAACACAAATACCATAACCACGTACACCCGAATGACTCCACCGATGTATTCTACAAACATCTGAAACTGAACGACCTGGTGGTGACGGGTGTCACGGGCGATACGAAGATGAAGAATTCCACGGCTCCCATCTCCATCATATCGGGTAAGGAACTGCGACAGACGACCTCCACAAATATCATCGACGCCATTGCCAAACAACCTGGAATCGCACAGATCACTACCGGCAGCGGTATCTCGAAACCTATCATCCGAGGACTCGGCTATAACCGGATCATCGTGATGAACGAGGGCATCCGACAGGAAGGCCAGCAATGGGGCGACGAGCACGGCATAGAGATAGACCCACAGAACGTGAATTCTGTGGAGATTCTCAAGGGTCCTGCCAGTCTGATGTACGGCAGCGACGCCATGGCGGGTGTGCTCATCCTGCACGGCGCCCCCATCCTGCCAGAAGGCGAGATGAAGGCGACTGTCAGTACAGAATATCAGACAAACAACGGTCTCTTTGACTACTCCCTGAACTTCGCCGGTCATCAGAAGGCATTCGTCTGGGATGCGCGTTTCACAGACAAGATGGCACATGCCTATAAAAACAAGTATGACGGCTATGTGCCGGGATCACAGTTCAAGGAACGCGCCGCCCGACTGATGATTGGCATGAACGAACGGTGGGGACACTCGCATCTGACAGGGACGATCTTCCACCAGACACCCTGCATCGTAGAGGGCGAGCGCGATGAGGTTACAGGCGAGTTGGAATGCGTCTCGGACAATGTCAAGACTTACTCGAAATCTCTTCCCTTCCAACAGATTAAGCATTACAAGGCTGTCTGGGACAACTCCTTTAACTTGTCGAAAGGCTGGTTGAAAGCCATCATCGGCTACCAACAAAACCAGCGTCGGGAGTTCGAGGAGAGTGAGGATGAATACGAACTGTACTTCAAACTCCACACGCTGACCTATGATGTGCGCTACCTCTCACAGGAATGGAACGGTTGGAAGATGGCCGGCGGTGTGAACGGCATGTGGCAACAATCGTTGAATCTGGGCGAGGAGGCACTGATACCAGAATACAGACTCTTTGACATCGGCGGTTATGCCACCGTCAGCAAGACACTGGACAACCTGACGTTGAACGGCGGACTGCGCTACGACCACCGTCATATCGACTTCCATTCCCGTAACTTCGGAGGTATCTCCGGTAGCGTCGGTGCCGTGTGGAACGTCTGTCAGCATACTAATATCCGTCTGAATATGGCACGCGGTTTCCGGGCACCGAACATGAGTGAGTTGGGATCTGACGGTGTCCACGAAGGGACGTTGCGCTATGAGATGGGAAATCCAGACCTGAAACCGGAATACAGTTGGCAGGCAGATCTCGGGATTGACTTCTCGTCGGAATACATTTCCGTACAGGCGGCTCTTTTCGCCAACCGCATCGAGAACTACATCTTCGCCAAGCGCATCGACCAGATCATGGAAGAGGGGTTCCGCACGTATCAGTACACACAGGGGGATGCGCGACTGTTGGGCTTTGAGGCAGGCTTCGACCTCCACCCCATCCACAGGGTGCATTTCCAGAACACCTTCTCGTATGTGGATGCCCAACAGTTGCATGCCGAGGCTGACGCCAAATATCTCCCGATGACACCGGCACCGCGCTGGACATCGGAACTGAAATACGAGATAACCCACCATGGGCACACCACCCTTAACAATGCCTTCGTGGCAATAGGTCTGGACTGCAACCTGGCACAGAATCATTACTACAAGGTGGACGATACGGAGACCCGTACACCTGGCTATGCATTGCTGAGTCTCTCAGCAGGCACAGATGTCAATATCCATCACAAGAAAGTGGCAGAACTATATGTCACTGCCGACAATCTGCTTAACAAGGCCTACCAGAATCATCTGAGTCGACTCAAGTATTGTGATGTCAATAATGCGACTGGACGACAGGGTGTCTACAACATGGGGCGCAATGTCGTGTTCAAGGTCATCATACCAATACAACTATAATGAAATTGCCTCGCCGATAGCGAGGCAATTTATTTAAAGGTTGGCGAGTTCTACCACTTTATCTACGGCTGCAGAGAGACCGTCTGGATTCTTACCACCGGCACTGGCAAAGTGGGGCTGTCCACCGCCACCGCCCTGCATCAGTTTGGCAGCCTCGCGGACAATCTGTCCGGCATTCAGACCGTTATCCTTTACCAGATCATCGCTGATCATCACGTTCAGCATAGGCTTCTCGCCATAAACTGAACCGATGGCACATAGCATACTCTCAGAGCACAATTCGCGAATCTTGAACACAAGATCCTTAGCAGCATCGGGGGCTATCGGCAGTTTGGATGAAGTAATGACTTTCACACCATTTACGATACATCCCTTTTCGACCAATTTCTTGGCCAGTTCCTGTACGCGCTGGGCCTGGAACTGTTCGATATCTTTCTTCATGGAGTCGTGCTCCTCGATATATTTGGCAATCACTCCCTGCAGATCCTTGGCATTATTGAAGAAGTTCCTAACCACCTTCAACATATCCTCGGTCTTGTAGAGCAACTCCTCGCATTCCTTACCTGTCTTGGCCTCGATACGACGGATACCGGCAGCCACACTGCTCTCGGCAATAATCTTGAAGAAACCGATCTTACCCGTAGCCTTGGCGTGGATACCACCACAGAACTCGCACGAAGGGCCGAAACGCACCACACGTACCTTATCACCGTACTTCTCACCAAAGAGGGCAATGGCACCAAGTTTCTTGGCTTCCTCGAAAGGTACATCACGATGCTCATCGAGGGGGATATCCTGACGGATCATATCGTTCACCATACGCTCCACCTCACGGATCTGTTCGTCATTGACTTTCTCAAAGTGGGAGAAGTCAAAGCGCAAGGTGTCAGGAGAGACAAAGGAGCCCTTCTGTTCCACATGATCACCAAGCACCTGTTTCAAGGCATAGTCGAGCAGGTGGGTAGCGGTATGGTTGGCAGCAGAGGCATCACGCTTATCGGTATCCACACAGGCCATAAACTGAGCCGTAGGATCCTTCGGCAACTGCTTCACAATGTGTACCGTCTGGTTGTTCTCTCGCTTGGAATCAATGATCTCAATGGTCTCAGCCTCGTTGACAAGCACGCCACAATCACCGACCTGTCCGCCCATCTCACCATAGAACGGGGTGTAATCGAGCACCACCTCATAGAACTCATTCTTCTTCTGCGTCACCTTGCGGTAACGGAGGATATGACACTCATATTCGGTATAGTCATAGCCGACGAACTGCTGTTCGCCTGCAGCGAGTTCCGTCCAGTCGGAGTTCTCGACGGCAGCGGCATTGCGGGCACGCTCCTTCTGCTTCTGCATCTCTACATTGAACTGTGCTTCATTGACGGTAAAACCGTTCTCACGACAGATCAACTCAGTCAAATCGAGGGGGAATCCATAGGTATCGAAGAGGCGGAAAGCCTCCACACCATCAAGTTCCGTCTTACCCTCAGCCTTCAACTGATCCATGGCATCACTGAGCATACCGATACCCTTATCGAGCGTACGCAGGAACGACTCTTCCTCTTCTTTAATCACCTTGGTAATCAGTTGCTGCTGAGCCTTCAACTCTGGGAAGGCATCACCCATCTCTGCCACAAGCGTAGGCACGAGTTTATGCAGGAAGCCGTCCTTCTGTTCGAGGAAGGTATAAGCATAACGTACGGCTCGACGCAAGATACGACGGATGACATAGCCTGCCTTCGCATTCGAGGGGAGTTGTCCGTCAGCAATCGAGAAACTCACGGCTCTCAGATGGTCAGCGCAGACACGCATGGCCACGTTGATCTCATCCTGTTCCTTGCTGATAGGATTAACGCTTTCTTCCTCGAAAGTAAAGTATTTCAGTCCCGTAATCTGCTGTTCAGCCTTGATGATCGGCTGGAAGATATCCGTATCATAGTTCGAGTGCTTGCCCTGCAACATACGGACAAGGCGCTCGAAACCCATACCCGTATCAATGACGTTCATAGAAAGCTTTTCCAATGAGCCGTCTGCCTTGCGGTTGAACTGCATAAACACGAGGTTCCATATCTCTATCACCTGCGGATCGTCCTGGTTCACCAGTTCTCGACCACTCTTGCCACTAGCGGCACGCTGTTCGGGGGTACGAGAGTCCACGTGGATCTCGGAGCAGGGGCCACAGGGACCCGTATCGCCCATCTCCCAGAAATTGTCGTGCTTGTTGCCGTTGATGATATGATCCTCAGGCACATGCTTGGCCCAGTATCTGGCAGCCTCATCGTCGCGAGGGATGTTTTCCTCAGGCGAACCCTCAAAGACGGTCACATACAGATTCTCTGGATCCAGTTTCAACACATCCACCAGATATTCCCACGCCATATCGATGGCACCCTCCTTGAAATAGTCGCCAAACGACCAGTTGCCGAGCATCTCGAACATCGTATGGTGATAGGTATCGTGACCCACCTCTTCCAGATCGTTATGCTTACCGCTCACGCGGAGACACTTCTGGGTATCGGCACGACGGCGCGGCTCCGGGTCGCGTGTACCTAATATAATATCCTTCCACTGGTTCATACCAGCGTTGGTAAACATCAGTGTGGGATCATCCTTGATGACCATCGGGGCTGAGGGCACGATGGCGTGCTGTTTCGACTCGAAGAACTTCTTGAATGAGTCGCGAATCTCGTTTGCTGTCATTGCTATATTTTAATTATTACTTTTTCAAAGCGCAAAGGTACGCATTTTCCATGATACAGCCAAAAATAAATCCTAATTTTCTCTTTTTTCTCGCTTTTTTTGCGTAACTTTGCACACAGAAATAAAAGACCAATAATCATAATGGACGACGAAACAAGAGACGACGAAATTCTCGAAGAGCAGGAACAAGAAGGTACTGCAGGAGACGATAATGGCGGAGAGGCAGAAGGTCACTCCGACTATAAGCCCGTAAACCGCTTCGATGCGGCTGCTGTGCATCACCTCTCCGGGATGTACCAGAACTGGTTCTTGGATTACGCCTCATACGTAATCTTAGAGCGTGCCGTACCGAATATTGAGGACGGTTTCAAGCCTGTGCAGCGCCGTATCATGCACTCGATGAAGCGCATGGACGATGGTAGGTATAATAAGGTGGCGAATATCGTTGGTCACACGATGCAGTTCCACCCACACGGCGATGCTTCCATCGGCGACGCACTGGTGCAGTTGGGACAGAAAGACCTGCTCGTCGACACCCAGGGAAACTGGGGCAACATCCTGACAGGTGACAAGGCCGCCGCTCCCCGATACATCGAGGCCCGACTCTCAAAATTCGCCCTCGACACGGTGTTCAATCCCAAGACCACGGAGTGGCAACTCTCCTACGACGGACGAAACAAAGAGCCCATCACACTGCCAGTAAAGTATCCCTTGCTGTTGGCGCAGGGGGCAGAAGGCATTGCCGTAGGACTGAGTTCCAAGATCCTACCTCATAATTTCTGTGAGATCTGCGAGGCAGCCATCAGTTATTTGCACGGACAGGAGTTCCACCTCTATCCAGACTTCCAGACAGGCGGCAGCATCGATGTGTCGAAATATAACGACGGACAGCGTGGCGGTGTGCTGAAAGTGCGTGCGAAGATAGAAAAACTTGATCAGAAGACGCTTGTCATCCGCGAACTGCCCTATTCCAAGACCGTTGGCACCCTCATCGAGAGTATCACAAAGGCCATCGAGAAGGGTAAAATCAAGGCCAAGCGTGTGGATGACCTGACCTCTGCACAGGTAGAGATCCAGATACACCTGATGCCTGGCGTGTCGAGTGACAAGACCCTTGATGCCCTCTATGCCTTTACCGATTGTGAGATCAATATCTCGCCCAACTGCTGTGTGATCAAGGAGGACAAACCACAGTTCCTGACTATCAGCGACGTGCTCATCCACAATGTGGAGCGCACCAAGGATCTCATCCGTCAGGAATTGGAGATTCGCAAGAACGAACTGTTGGAACAACTCCATTTCCAGTCACTGGAAAAGATCTTCATCGAAGAACGTATCTATAAGGACCGTCAATTCGAGCAGGCACCCAATATCGACAAGGTCTGCGAACATATCGATGACCGTCTGACGCCCTACTACCCCACCCTCATCCGTGAGGTGACGAAGGACGACATCCTGAAACTGTTGGAAATCAAGATGCAGCGCATCCTGAAATTCAACAAGGAAAAGGCCGACGAACTGATGGCCCGCATCAAGGCCGAGATTGAGGAAATTGACCGTGATCTGGCCAATCTGGTGGAAGTGACTGCCAGTTGGTTCCAGTTCCTCAAAGACAAGTATGGCAAGGAGCATCCGCGTCTCACAGAAATCCGCAATTTCGACACCATCGAGGCAACGAAGGTGGCGGAAGCCAACCAGAAACTCTACATCAACCGCACAGACGGTTTCATCGGCACTGGTCTGAAAAAGGATGAGTTCGTCTGCAACTGTTCCGACATCGACGATATCATCATCTTCTACAAGGACGGTAAATACAAGGTGATCCGTGTGGCAGACAAAGTGTTTGTGGGCAAGAACGTGCTCCACCTGCAAGTGTTCAAGAAGAACGACTCGCGCACCATCTATAATGTGGTCTATCGCGACGGCAAGAAAGGCTTCTACTATATGAAGCGTTTCAATGTGACATCGATGACCCGTGACAAGGAGTATGACCTGACCCAAGGCACGCCTGGCTCGAAGGTGATGTACTTCACAGCCAACCCGAATGGTGAGGCGGAAGTCATCAAGGTGACACTCGACCCGAATCCGAAACTGAAGAAGATATTCATCGAACAGGACTTCTCGGAGGTGATGATCAAAGGACGCACGTCGAAGGGTAATCTGCTAACCAAAAATCCCGTACACCGCATCGGCCTGAAGAGTCACGGACACTCGACACTCGGCGGAAGGAAGGTCTGGTACGACCCCGATGTGAACCGTCTGAACTACGACGAGCACGGACGACTGCTCGGAGAATTCTACGACGAAGACCAGATACTGGTGATTTTGGACAATGGCGACTTCTATCTCACCAGTTTCGACCTGAACATCCATTTCGAAGAAAACATCTTACGCATTGAGAAGTATGATGCCGACAAGGTATGGACGGCTGTACTCTTCGATGCCGACAATCAGGGCTATCCCTATCTGAAACGTTTCCTGATGGATGCCTCGAAGAAAAAACAAAACTGGCTCAGTGACAATCCTGCCTCAAGACTCATCCTGTTGACGGATGTGGTCTACCCGCTCATCAAGGTCACTTATGGTGGCGCCGATGATTTCAGAGGTTCCGAAGAGATTGATGCGGAGCAGTTTATCGCTGTCAAGGGCTTCAAGGCCAAGGGCAAGCGTATCAGCACCTGGCAGATTGAGAGCATCGAGGAACTGGAGCCCGTCCGTTTCCCAGAAGAGCCGGAATCTCCGGAAGAACCGGATGAGCAGGAGGACACAGACGAGGATCTGGATCCCGATGCCGGCAAGAGCGAGCAACAGGTACGCGATGAACTGACTGGACAACTCAGACTATTCGATGATGAGGATTAACAGAAGGATTATCTGGACATTGGTGTTTGCATGTCTGCTGGCACCAATGTTCGCACAACCGACTGACTCCACCCGTATCCGTACATCAGTAGATATGTTGGGAGTGGGAACTTCCTATCTCCTCGATACCTATCTGTCACAGGAGAAATTCTCTGGCTTGGGTCTCTCCTACCTCCACCTGAGTGAATGGCAAAGCGAGGATTGTCGTTGGAGCACGGTCAGACAGCAGGAGGTCAACTTCTCCTCTACCCATGACAGAAGTGATAAAGCCAACGAACTACAAGGCGACTACAGTTTCTTCTGGGGGAAATACTACAATTGGAACATCTTAGACCAGCGACTGAACATACAAGTAGGCGGTCTGGTTAATGCCAATATCGGTTTCATCTACAATACCGTCAACTCGAACAATCCTGCTCAGGCCCGTCTTTCGGCCCAACTCATGCCGTCAGGTATCGCCACATACAATTTTTCCCTATGGGAGAAGCATTTCGCCCTGCGGTACGAACTGGACCTGCCGCTCGTGGGTATCATGTTCAGCCCTAACTACGGACAGTCATATTACGAAATCTTCAGTCAGGGCAACTACGACCACAATATCGTACCTACCACCTTTATCAGTGCCCCCAACCTGCGGCAGCAACTGTCCATCGACTGGAATGCCGGACGGAAGTGGACCCTCCGCATCGGTTATCTGGGTCATTACCAACAGGCACAAGTGAATAACCTCAAATCGCACTTCTATGTCCATCGGTTGATGATAGGCATCGTGAGGCGATTCAGAACCCTCCGCTATCGCCCATGAACATCAAGACCATCAGAAAACATATCGTGTGGGGAATATTATTCACTATTCACTTCTCACTTTTCACTTCATGTATCGACGAAGTCGAATACGAGAACACCCCACAAGGCAACTTCGAGGCCCTCTGGAAAATCATCGATGAACATTACTGTTTCTTCGACTACAAACAGCATGAATATGGTCTCGACTGGAACGCCATATATAATAAATATAATGTACGCGCGAGAGAGGGGCTCAACAGAGAACAACTCTTTGAAGTACTCACAGACATGCTGGGTGAACTGAAAGACGGGCATGTCAACCTGTCAACGGCTTTCGACTATGGACGCTATTGGTCTTGGTACGAGGACTATCCCACCAATTTCAGCGACACACTGCAACGCATCTACCTCGGAACCGACTACCATATCGCCTCCAACCTCCAATACACTATACTCGACGACAATATCGGCTATCTCTATTGCGGCAGTTTTCAGAATGGCTTTGGCGAAGGCAACCTAGATGAGGTCATCCAACACCTGGCCTTATGCAATGGACTGATCCTGGATATCCGCAATAACGGAGGGGGTAACTTGACCTATGCCGAGAAACTAGCTGCGCGTTTCTGTCATGAAAAGACACTCGTGGGCTACCTTCAGCATAAAACAGGAAAAGGACACCATGATTTCTCCGAGATGGAAGAACAGTATATCGAGCCATCCAGTAACATGAGGTGGCAAAAGTCTGTCGTGGTACTGACCAACCGCCATGTGTTCAGTGCTGCCAACGAATTTGTAAAATACATAAAATGCATGCCACAGGTAAAGGTTGTAGGTGATAAGACAGGCGGTGGTGCCGGACTGCCCTTCTCCAGTACACTACCCAACGGATGGACAGTCCGTTTCTCTGCCTGTCCGATGTATGACCGCCAACGTCAACAAACGGAATTTGGCATCGACCCAGATTATGCTGTCAATCAGAATGATGATGATTTTGCCAACGGGAAAGACACCTTGATAGAATTTGCCCGTAAACTTTTGGTGGAATGAATAAAAATTCGTACCTTTGCACCCGGTTTCCTAGGATGTCCTAGGTTTGCCTAGGTAATCCTAATGCGCTTGTGGCGGAATTGGTAGACGCGCCAGACTTAGGATCTGGTGGCTCAGGTCGTGTAGGTTCGAGTCCTATCAGGCGCACATGAAATCATCCCCGGAATGAGCCAAATGCTTTATTTTCGGGGAGTTTTTTCACCAAAATGGCAGTTTTTTATCACAAAATGCGTTCTTTTTTAAAAAAAACTTAATATTTTCTTGGCGGTTTCGAAATAAATGCTTAATTTTGCCTCGATTTATATCGAATCAACATATATATGTCTAATTATAATTTTAAGTTCAATGAAAAAGAAAATTATTAATGGAATTCTCTTAGTGGCATTGGTTTTTGCTACTTCGAGTGCATTTGTTTCTTGTAAAGACAATGATTCAGATGTAAAAACAGAGTTAATGGACAAGATCGCTCAACTGAAGGAAGATCTTGGCAAGATCAGCCAGCAAGTTGGACCTCAGGGACCTGAAGGACCTAAGGGTAAAGATGGTGAACCCGGTAAAGACGGTGCAACTCCCGAAGAGGTGATTGCCAAATTGCAGGATCAACTCGCCGAGATTGAGGCCAATGCTAAGTCTGGTGCTTCAAAGGCTGCCACAGAGGCCGCTCTCGCCAAGATTGAGGAAGAGATTGGCAAGATTAATGCTGCTCTGAAGGATGTCATCTCTACCGTTATCGTAGAGGGTACATTCAACCCTGTATTCGGTTCTATCTCCATTCCTGGTTTCAATCCGCTCGTACTGGCCGGATATTATGCAGAGACCAAGGAAGACATCGCATTCCCTGCTGACAAAATCAATATCAAGGGTGTTGATCAGTTGCTGGTTGATGCCGGTGAGCAGTTGGTAAGCGCAGAGGCTGGTAAGGTATATGTAACACTGAACCCGAACAATGTATCTATAGAGGGCAAGAAACTGGCTCTCCAGAGCAGTGCCGGTCGCATCTCTGACATCACACTGGGTGCGCTCGCTTCTTCTGATGATGAACTGAACTTTGGTTTCAAGACTCGTGGTGCTGCTGGCTTCTATGAGGCTACTGCTATCATGCCCGAGGATATCAGCAATGTGAAACTGAACATCGACTTCCAGACTTTGAAGAGTGAGGCCAAGGAGGCTGCTCAGAAGCGTACAAAGAAGGCTATTGCAAGATTCGTTGCTGACGCCGTTTACGAGGCTCAGGAGGTTGCTCCTGCATACGCAGTAAATGTAAAGTATGATAATGACATTCTGGGTAAGTTCAGCATTAACTCTGGTTATCAGATCATGGCTACCGCTATCAAGCCGTTGTCATTCGATTTCGAGATTCCTGGCCGTTTCGCCAAGAAGATTCCTGGACTGAGCCGCGTAGAGAATGCCATCGACGACCTGCTGGCTGAACTCAACGTTGACATCAGCGCTGATGCAAAGGTTGTTATTAAGAAGTATGACAAGACAGACCCTGTCACTCTGATTGATGTTGAAGTTATCATTCCCGCAAGTACAGCAACTGCAAGTGACGGCACAACCGTTAACATTGACGCACAGACTGTAACAGCAACTGTTCCTGTAGCAGATGCTCTGAACGACCTTATCGACGGTCTGAATGGCGACCTTGCTGAGGTGAACGACCTGCTCGATCAGATTCAGAAGTTCTCTAACTTGGGTACCAAACTCAGCGACAAGATCGGTGGCTACTTCGACAGAGCCAACAACATCTATGCTAAGTTGGTCAACGCATTCAACACAAAGGCTCTTGAGCCCACCCTGTTGATGATCGACAACGACCAGTATAAGCGTGTACGTCGTGGTGTGGATGCAGGTAAGATTGAGTTGGTTCCCACCACTTGGACTTCAGAACTGCTTGCTCCCGCATACGCTAAGTTCGTTGCTGTCGTAGCAATTGACGGTAAGCCCGCTACCGCTGCTGACAACGAGGGCAACCTGGGTGAGATCCTGTATGGCAACGAGAAGGTTTACCTGAATGTTGAGGCTGGCAAGACCTATAAGATTGCCTACTCTGCAGTAGACTTCTTCGGTGTAACTAGGACTCACTACTACACCATCAAGGGTAAGTAATTAACATTTAAGAATTCTAAATAGCAAATAAGAATATGAAAATGAAGAAAACAATATTGTCTTGCCTGCTGGCGCTGGGTTTCCTCACAGCATCCGCACAGGATCAGCAGCCTAAGACGGAATACGTTTTCGAGCCACACTGGTATGTACAGATACAGCCCCTGGGCGTACAATACACTCTCGGTGAGCGCGATTTCGGTGACCTGTTGTCATACAACGTTCAGGCAGCCTTAGGCCGCCAGTTCACTCCAGTAATTGGCGCACGCCTCGCTGTCAACGCATGGCAGAGCAAGGCTGGCTCTAAGATTGATGGTTGGAATTTCGATTGGAAATGGAAGTATGTTGCTCCTTCAGTGGACGTGACATTCAACCTGTCAAACCTCTTCTGCGGTTTCAATCCTAACCGCCTGTTCAATTTCAGTGTATTCGGAGGTCTTGGTGCAAACATCGGTTTCAGCAACGATGAAGCCAAGGATGCGCGTACAGACATCATGAATAAATTCCCCAGTCTCGTGAATACTGCTATGTGGGATCAGGCTGACAACCTTTCTTATCTCTGGGATGGTACAAAGGTTCGTCTGTTCGGTCAGGCTGGTATCGCTGGTGACTTCAGAATTTCTGATGCTGTGAGCGTAGGTCTCGAACTCAGTGCCAACACTTTGAGCGACAAGTACAACTCAAAGAAGGCTGGTAACTGGGACTGGTACTTCAACGCCCTCGCTGGTGTGAAGATCAACCTTGGTCCTACCTACACCACTCGTGAGATTCCTGTTCCCGAGCCTGAGATCCGTTATGTTGAGAAGATCGTTGAGAAGATCGTTGAGAAGCCCGTTCCTGCTCCTGCCGCTGCAGCAGTTGCTGAGGTTGAGCCTTTGCGCCGCGACATTTTCTTCCTGATCAACAAGACCAACATCCGTCCGTCAGAGGCACAGAAGGTGAAGGATATTGCTGACTACCTGAACGAGCACCCGACAGCCAAGGTGATGATCACCGGTTATGCTGATGCTGGTACTGGTAACAACAAGATCAACGACCGCCTCGCTGCTGGCCGTGCCGACGCTGTTGTGAAGTCACTGAAGAAGGACTACGGAATTGCTGAGTCTCGTATTTCTTACGACAGCAAGGGTTCACGCGTACAGCCGTTCGCTGAGAACGACATGAACCGTGTATCAATCTGTGTTGCCGAGTAATTTGAAAGTTAAAGTATTAACTAAATAATCAATCCCGACCTTTCATCTTTCATCAAAGAAGATGTGGGTCGGGATTTTTATAAACATGAAAAGAATAATAATATCACTGATTGCCTCAGTCATAACTATTCAATCATTCGCTCAACTCGCGGCAGATGGTTTCTATCGTATTCAGAATGTCGGGACAGGTCGTTATCTGAGTATCGCTAACAACAGGGTTGACCAGACCAACAAGAATGCCCTGATGTCAGGTAACCAAGGAAATATTTATTCATTGGCGACCTACTCGAACGTAACAAGCGATCCAGGCTCAATCATATATATCAGGAAAAACGGTTCTAGTTACGACCTGATTAGCCAAGGAATGAATACTTCAAGTCTGTTGCCAAGTGGAGCCAGTCTGGCATTTGAGAATGGTAACATCAAAGGAGCATACAACTTAGCTGGTAAATACTCTGGCTTCAAACTCTATCTGACAGACGTTGGAAGTGGTAGTGAGGGTAACTGTAAGACAGGTAGGAGGAACGAAGACATAGGCAACTGGTATATCAATCCTATTGACCAGACATACGAGTTTTTTGCCATCACACCTGATTTGGCTGTCGGTGGCAAATATTACACGACTATCTTCGCCGGTTTTGCTTTCAAGTTAGGAGAAGGGATGAAAGCCTACTATGTCAGCGACTATTCTAACAAAGCGGCTCAGATGGATGAGATAGCAGACGGTATCGTTCCTGCAGGAACACCTGCCATTATCGAATGTAGTTCAGAGAACCCCAATGACAACATCGTTACGCTGCTGAGCAGTGCAAATTCAACAGTCAGCGGAAACCAACTGCAGGGTCTCTATTTCAACTATGTTAGGAAATCCTCTAAGGGAGGTGTCGCTACGACAGACTTGGCCAAACAATTGATGGAAGGCACCATCAAGTTCAACGCACGCACCATGAAAGTGTTGGGTGAGAAAGATGGTAAACTGGCATTCATCAATGCGCCGGAAGATTATCTTCAGTTTGGAGAATATCTTCCTGCCAACAAAGCCTACCTGTCTATCGCCTTCCCGACAGATGACGTCCTAATCCTACTTGGAAAGGATAAATTTGAAGAGGCCAATAAGACCATAACAGACAATGAGGCTGTATACGAGAAAAATGAAGAAGAAAAAACCGTGATTGTTGTCAGCGACGATAATGTAAGTAATCGTTATGAGATTCCTGAGACAATCACCGAATATGACGGTACAGAGTACACTGTAGATGCCATTGGTAACGGAGCCTTCCAAGGGAACAAGAATCTGACCCAGATCACGATACCTGCTTCAGTCACCAAGATTGGTGAAAACGCATTTGCCGGTTGCGAGAATCTGAAAGCGATTTATATCTATGCGGAGAATCCTATCGACCTCAACAAGGCCAGGACACGTGCCGACGGCAGTTCGGTTTTTAAAGGTGTTGATCTCGAGACGTGCACCCTTTATGTTCCTGAAGGCAGTGTAGAAAAATACAAAACCGCTGCAATATGGGGCGATTTCAAGAATATCAAGACTTTCACTCTAGGCATTAATGATATCATAATGGACGAGAGAACAACTGGCATCTATAACCTGAAAGGACAGAAGATCCAGTCAAAAGATCAACTGCAACAAGGCGTGTATATCGTCAACGGAAAGAAATTCATTAAGAAATAGTCATTATAGTCACTATAACAATTGAGGGCATGTTTTTCCAAACATGCCCTCAATTATTATATTTTATGTTGATTCCTAAAAGATTGTATGTGTAAAGCGCACATTCAGGACAGGAAATGCCTTCACGCCTTTTATCAGATCCACATAGTCACCGACTTTCCCCTTAATATTCTCAACATCATTAGCCAGATCCGTACCATCATGTGTGACAATACTTGGAGTACCACCCCAGAACATAAGACCACAATCAAATGACACTTTTAACTTATCATTTCCTTTAATCAGTCTTCCACCATAGCCAAAACCAACATAAGGTTTGAATGAATTAGCAGTCACCCAGGCCTTTGCCATACCGTCCTGACCAGGCTCCATCATATAAGATTCACCTGCATGATGAATAACCCCATATTCACCAGCCTCGTGCAGTTTGTTCCCCTCTTCGTCATATTCCGTTGTGGGAAAAATGCCGTAGATATCATGTGTGTATGTTCCCACAGAGATTCCCATACGTCCATAACCCTTGATAGCGTCCTCCACTTGAGTAGGAAGATAAAACGCACCATAAACAGGGTCACCGGCTTTTACTTTATCATACATCGTATTATAGATACCGACAGCCATCAGTGAGGTCATATCCTCAGTGGTGTTATAAGCCTTGCCTATCTGTGAATTTCCCCAATAGAAGCCTGCCGTAAAATGCCAATGCTTATTATTTTTAAAGGGAAATACATCTACAAGCAGATTGAAATTATAGAAAGTAGGAACACCTATCATATCTATACTATTGTCCACATCATAACCTGTCACTTGCTTCAGATATCCAGAAAGTTTCTGAAACTTCGATTCTGATTTGGCGGGATCATCTCCTACCTGAACACCAAAACTCATTGTATAATGAATATGGGGCATAAAAGAGAAACCTGCACGCAACTGCGCATATTCACCCATAGGTGAAGCCACATCTAATCCAAGACCTGTTGTTCCCATCGTCAAGGACGCATCAAGATGCTTAAAAAAACCTTTTTCCTGACTTTCTGAAGTCTGCGCACTTGCCGTAAGAACAGAACAAATGGCAATAAACAATAAAACAATCTTCTTCATCTGTTTAATAATTAAGTGTTGATACTATTCTATTTCATCCGCCAGGCTCCATGATACTCTACCATCGGAACAGAGAATTGTTCGTTAGTAGAGTCTCCGAAACAGAACACCAGGAATACATTGACACACTGAAGCAGGGTGTCGGCCTTCGCTCCGACAATACGGATTTCATGAATACCATGATGTAATTTCTCTTGCTGGATCATAAACTGTTTATACCCAGTGATCAGTTGTTCGCGATACGACTCAGGCAGACTGTCAGCACCAGCCTTACCTGCCAGGAAATGTTTATATTCACCTTGAATCAAGTGCTCATAATAGCCCTTGGCAGCCAGTGAAGCCATTTCCTCTGCCGATGTACCAGAACAGGCACAAAGGAGCAAAAGCGCGATAACCAATGTCAAGAGATGTTTCATCTTATTTCTGCCTGATAAAGACATTGATGGGCGTACCCGTCAGTGTCCAGTTCTCACGGATTTTATTCTCTAAAAAGCGCTTGTAAGGTTCCTTCACATACTGTGGCAGGTTGGCATAGAACACGAAGGTGGGTATCTGTGTATCCGGCACCTGCGACACATATTTGATCTTAATATACTTGCCCTTGATGGAGGGAGGCGGATAAGCCTCGATGAGGGGCAACATCACCTCGTTAAGTTTAGTGGTTCCAATACGGGCCTTACGGTTCAAGTAGACTTGCTTTGCCGTCTCCAAGACTTTAAAGATACGTTGTTTGGTGAGCGCGGAGGCGAAGATGATGGGGAAATCCACGAAGGGTGCCATGCGATTGCGGATGGCATTTGTGAAGGTGTCAATGACAATCTGCGACTTATCCTCTACCAAATCCCACTTATTGACAACCACTACCAGACTCTTATTATTTTTCTGG
The DNA here is from genome assembly GCA_902784565.1 of uncultured Prevotellaceae bacterium. Taxonomy (GTDB): domain Bacteria; phylum Bacteroidota; class Bacteroidia; order Bacteroidales; family Bacteroidaceae; genus Prevotella. The sequence continues at coordinate 5,066 of CACZVE010000009.1, read as the reverse complement.
ATTAACTGGAAGATGTTCATGTCCTGTGCCTCAATGCCACGGGTAGCGTCAATCATCAGGATACACACGTCAGAGTTTTCAATGGCACGAATAGAACGCATCACACTATAGAACTCCAAATCCTCCGTCACCTTGTTCTTACGACGGATGCCCGCTGTATCCACCAGATAGAAGTCAAAGCCAAACTTATCATAGCGGGTATAGATAGAGTCACGTGTTGTACCGGCAATCTCCGTCACAATGTTGCGTTCCTCACCAATAAAGGCGTTGATAATACTAGACTTACCGGCATTTGGACGTCCGACAACGGCGAAACGGGGAATACCCTCCTCTAGGTTGTCGCCAACCTTTTCAGGCAACACCTCCAACACCTTATCAAGCAGATCACCCGTACCACTGCCTGTGGCGGCACTGATGGAATACGGATCACCCAGTCCGAGTTTATAGAACTCATACTGGTCATAAAGATTCTTATTATCGTCAGCCTTGTTGGCTACCAGAATCACAGGCAACTTGGCGCGACGCAAAATCTGAGCCACATCCATGTCCCAGTCTGTCACGCCGTTCTTGATATCACAGAGGAAGAGCACTAGGTCAGCCTCTTCTGTAGCAATGATTACCTGCTTACGAATCTCCTCCTCGAAGATATCGTCTGAATTGACTACCCAGCCACCCGTATCCACGACGGAAAACTCCCGTCCGTTCCATTCGCATTTTCCATATTGACGGTCACGTGTGGTACCTGCCTCGTCACTGACGATAGCCTGACGGCTCTTCGTCAATCTATTGAACAGAGTAGATTTTCCCACATTCGGGCGACCAACAATTGCTACTAAATTTGCCATACGTTTTTTATTCTGGATTATATCCGAAATGATTGAGTTCTCTTTCTGAGGAGCGCCAGTCCTTATCCACCTTGACGAAGATTTCCAAGAAGATGGGCTTGCCAAAGAATTTCTCTAACGACTTCCGGGCTTCGGTACTGACTTTCTTCAGTGCCACACCCTGATGTCCGATGATAATTCCCTTCTGCGAATCGCGCTCCACATAGATAATCGCATTGATATGGATATGCCTCTCGTCTTCTTTGAAACGCTCCACAGACACCTCCACACTATAAGGGATCTCCTTGTCGTAATAGAGTAGGATCTTCTCACGGATAATCTCCGAGACGAAGAATCGGGCTGGCTTATCTGTCAACTGGTCCTTGTCGAAATAGGCAGGACTCTCTGGCAGGAGTTCCTGAATACGTTTCAAGAGCATATCCACACCGAACTTGTTCTTAGCAGAGATGGGCAGAATCTCAGCATTAGGCAGTAACCCATGCCAACGATCTACAATCTCAGCAAGGGCTTGCTGGCTATTCTCTTTCCTCTCCCCTAACTCATCGATTTTGTTGATCAGCAGCAACACGGGAATCGTCATCTTCTGCACCTTCGTCAGAAAATCCATATTCTTTTCCGGATTCTCCACGACATCTGTGACATACAGCAGTATATCTGCATCCTGAAGGGCCGATTCCGAGAATGCCAGCATCGACTCTTGCAATTTATAGTTCGGTTTCAGCACACCCGGTGTATCGGAAAAGACAATCTGCATCTCCGGTGTATTCACGATACCCATGATGCGATGGCGGGTGGTCTGAGCCTTAAAGGTTGCAATTGAAATACGCTCACCAACCAGTTGGTTCATGAGCGTACTTTTACCGACGTTGGGATTTCCAACGATATTGACGAATCCTGCCTTATGCACACTATTCACTTTTCACTGATCACTTTTCACCTCCGTCGTAAGCCCATTTGTAATAGGATGCTCCATGGACGAAACCAGCACCAAAAGCAGTAAAAATCATGTTGTCACCCTTTCTGAACTTAGTTTCATTATCCCATAGTGCAAGAGGGATGGTAGCGGCACTGGTATTACCATAGTGCTCGATATTCACTATCACCTGCTCCATCGGAACTTCCAGGCGCTTTGCCACGGCCTCAATGATACGCATATTGGCCTGATGGGGAACAATCCACTGGATATTATCCTTATTCAGTCCGTTGCGCTCGGCTATCAAGGCACAGTCATCACTCATATTCGTCACAGCATAACGGAACACCGTACGACCCTCCTGATAGAGATAGTGCAGACGATGATCCACCGTGAAATGCGATGGCGGACAGACGGAGCCACCTGCCTTCAGATGCAGGAACGGCAGTCCTTTACCGTCGGCACGGAAATAGGAGTCCATCACACCGATATTCTCTTCTTCCGAAGCCTCTACCAGAACAGCAGCCGCACCATCTCCGAAAAGGGGACAGGTTTGGCGGTCCTTGTAGTCGGTCACCGACGACATCTTGTCTGCACCGATGACAATGATCTTCTTGTAGCGGCCACACTGAACCATCGACGCTGCAACATCGAGCGAATAGAGGAAACCGCAACAGGCTCCCCAGAAATCGAATGCAAAGGCATTCTTCAGTCCGAGTTTCCCCAGCACGATGCTGGCTGTTGACGGGAACTTATAATCAGCGGTAGAAGTGGTGACAATGAGTGCATCGATGGTGTCAGGGTCAACCTCTGTCTTTTGCATCAACTGTTTGGCAGCCTTGCGAGCCATATAAGAAGTGCCGAGTCCCTCTTCTGTCAGGATACGGCGCTCCTTAATACCCACACGTGTCATAATCCACTCATCGCTGGTGTCTACCATTCTCGACAATTCCTCATTGGTGAGGACATAGTCGGGCACATAGCCACCAACACCCGTGATTATCGCACTGATCTTACTGCTCATTATTCAGCGACTTCTTCCTCTTTCTTGATAGCAACCTTACCGCGATAGTAACCGCAAGTGGGGCATACTGTGTGATATACATAGTAAGCGCCGCAGTTGGGGCATACTGCCAGTGTAGGTGCTACGGCCTTGTCGTGAGTACGACGCTTGGCCTGACGAGTACTTGATTGTCTTCTTTTAGGATGTGCCATAATTCTTAATTATTTAATGTTTAATCTTTAATTTGTATTTCTGCAAGTTTGCTCCATCGGGGGTCTATTGGCTGGTTGGACTCCTCATCGCTGCTTCGGTCAGTTGAGAGTTCTTCCAGAACTTGGCTCATCGCAGGGTTACACTTGCCAGGTGCATGCACATGCTTGATGGGTATAGCCAGCATAATAAACTCATAGATGAGCCACGACGTGTCGAGTATTCCTTCGTCCTCAGGCAACGTGATGACATCATCTTCCTCGGAGTAGGCCGCACCCAGTTTCGCAACCAGACGATTGTCAGTCGATATTGGCTGATCCATGTCGTCTAGACAGCGGTCACAGGTGACGGTCACTGTGCCTTCGGTATGAAACTGGAGTTCAAAAAAGCCGGTAGCCTTGCGTATAGACACCGACACATGCAATGTCCCCTGTCTCAATTCCGAACCGTCGAGAGCCGTAAAGAAGTGATTATCCAAGTCGAATTCCAAGGTTGTCACCTCATCTGTCAGACGCTTCAAATCTATCTTAAACTGCTCTAAACTACACATTTACTCACTCACATTTGGAGTGCAAAGTTACAAACTTTTTCTCACATACAAAACACTTATTTGCTTTTTTTATGTTTTTCACGATAAATCACCAGCCACCAAGCCCTATTCTCGCACACTTTCTCTTCAACTGTGCAACTATTTCAAAATTTCTATCCTGAAAGTAGTACCGACACCCACTTCCGATTCCTTGACAAAGATCTTGCCTTTATGGTATTCTTCAACGATGCGCTTAGCCAACGACAAACCCAGTCCCCAACCCCGCTTCTTTGTGGTAAAGCCTGGCGTGAACACATTCTTGATATCCTTCTTCTTGATACCTTTACCGTTGTCACTGACTTCAACAATGACACGATTCCCTTCGTCTGTCAGGGTCAAGTCAATCCGTCCCTTACCTTCCATCGCATCGACGGCGTTCTTACAAAGATTCTCTATCACCCACTCAAACAATTGGGCATTCATCTTCACAATTACATTATCCTCCGGTAAGTGACTCACAATCTCCACCTTCTTCGAGGTCCGACGGTTCATATAGTCCACCACATGCGCCAGTACCTCGTTCATCGACGCATCGACCGGCTCCGGCAGTGAACCGATTTTCGAGAAACGCTCTGCAATCAGTTCCAGACGTTTCACATCTTTATCCATCTCTGGGATTAACGCGTCATCCGGATAATTCTCCTTCAGGATTTCCACCCATGCCATCAGACTGGATATCGGCGTACCCAACTGGTGGGCCGTCTCCTTCGACAAGCCTACCCATACCTTGTTTTGCTCAGCCCGTTTTGAAGCCAACAATGCAAAGATAGCCACCACAACAAAGATCATCACGATACCCAGCTGCCAATAGGGATACTGTGCCAACCGCTTCAGCAATATCGATTCGTCGTAGCAAACTAGTGTATAGGGATGTGACTCTTCAGACAACTCCGCCGAATCAGCCACCACAGAATCACTTTCCGTCAGATAAATCTTGATAAAATCACCGTTGTCATACATCCGTTTCCCATAACGGGAAACGAAAGCATCAGAATCGGTGGCTGTCTTGGCTTTTATCTCGATATTACGGTAGTCGGAAACCACACCATCGGAATCCATGACAATCACGGGGATGGTATTATTACCCTGGATCACATTCAGCACCAATGACAGGTCAGTATTCTCGTCGGCATTGTTCAGCGCATTTAAGGCCTCCGCCCATATTTCCATCTTGTTGCGTTCCTCCCGTTGCAGATCTTTGACTAACAGATGCGACACCAATAACGAGGCCACCGCAATCACGATTGCCACTATAACAAGGATGATCTTCACTTGCCGTATTCTGTCTGTCCACTGCATACCGCCGACAAAGATATGAACTTTTTCGCAAATAACGAAGGATTTGGGTAAAAAACACGAAAAAGCCCCAGAGATTTCTCTCCAGGGCTTTCCTTTTCTGAAAAAAGGAGGCGGCCTCCTACTCTCCCGCATTGCATTGCAGTACCATCGGCGCAGGCGGGCTTAACTTCTCTGTTCGGAATGGGAAGAGGTGGGACCCCGCTGCAA
>CACZVE010000008.1 GCA_902784565.1 uncultured Prevotellaceae bacterium | reverse complement strand
TACTGATGGCTGCCGATGCGCTCGCGCAGGAAGTCTGACATTTTGAAATGTGGATTGCCCAAGAGTGCAGGTACTCCGATGATGGGTGATATCATTTGCGCATAAAATGATCCGCAGCTGTTGCCGACAAGAATGTCCGGCTTCTCCCGATCACAGATTTCCCTGATGAGCCTGATGGCATCAGTAGGGTAGAGGGGAAGGTCTGGAGTCAGCACAGTGGCTCTCTTTTCGAAAGCCTCCTTCAATGCCAGAGCCGGCACACAACTGCCGCTGGCATAGAAGCCGTGAAGGAACAATATCTTCTTCTGTTTCTGCATATTCACGCTGCAAAGGTACTTAAAAAATCTCAGATTGTCGACAGGTAAATAGCTTTTCCGTATTCTTTTAACATAGATTTCTCAAAAACAGAACGAGGAACCTCATTTCTGAGATTCCCCGTGAGTCCTTTGTTCAAGGCATATAGTAGAGTTTCCGGAAATTACCTGCGTCCGAAGTGGCCACCATTGCCACGATTCGTGTTCATTGCCATGTGACGATCAGTGCCCTTGCGATCATGATGTGCTGCTGCAGGCTTTCCGTTGTGCGGAGCAGGTGCCTTGTGGTGCACGGCAGGTGCAGGATGGTGCACAGCGGGCTTGTGCATGTGGGCATAGTGTGAGCCATGAACTCTGTTGTGACCGCCCTTATAGGTAACGAATACCTTCGGGTGTGCGTTGTAGAAATGGCCTCTGTCATAGTGAGAGTACACTGCGAACGTCCAGCCACCAGCCTTCCAAGCCACAGGACGATAGAAGTGAGCTAGGCTCATGTACTTATCATACTGCCAGCTGTTCAGCACAAAGCGGAGGTCTGCATTGCGGCGATCCCACCAGATGCCGAAGACATCACCGTGTCCGTTCAGGCTCATCAGGTAGTCGAGATTGATCTCATAGACTGCCTCATACTGTGCAGCAGTGAGGTTCAGCTCGTAAGCCATCTTGTCGCTCAAGAACAGTGCCTCGTGCTTTGCTGCGTTATAGCTCATTGCGTTGGCCGAGATAGTCATGACCATCATCACTGCCAGAATCATCATCTTCTTCATATCTTAATCTCCTATACTTTAAATGGTGAGACATTTATTTCTTTTTCTCGGTGCAAAGATCGGAACTTTTGACGAAGTTTACAAAGGAAAAATCATAATTCGGAGGGGGAATTTCCCGAAAAGATAATAGGGAAAACTCCTAAATACTCAAATAAATTTGGTATTTCGCTCGCTTATTCGTACCTTTGAGCTATGCTCGAAGGCACTCCCGCTCGGAAAAACTCAAATAAATTTGGTATTTCGCTCGCTTATTCGTACCTTTGCAGACTGAAGTTCAAATGTCGATTATGAATATGAAATTAAAAAAGTATTTGTTATTTATGATGTTTGCCTTTGTGGGCTTGACAGCAAGCGCTCAAGGTATTAAGAGCGGTTCCAAGTGGAATATCAGTAATCTGGTCTACGAGGCCAAAGTGAATATTGACAAGACCATCACCTTCACTGCTATGGCTGAGGGTGAGGAGTTGGCTTTCCGTCTGACACCCAACTATAGTAAGAAAAACGAGTATGTCCTCACAGAGGAACTGAATGCTGATGGTTTCAATCCTTTCAGCAAGACACCACGTGCCAAGTACATTGAACAACAAGGGTGGAAACTAATCTGTCTGTATGATTTGAAAGGCAATCTGCACGATGTGCTTGACGGCTCATTCTTTGGAGAAGGTGAGGACGTGGCTATGGGCAAGTGGATGCAGCAGATCATGGGCAAATATGTCGATAGTTATGGTGACACGCTGGAGATCGGTCGCGAAATCATTTATGAGAAAGGTGTAGCCCGTGCCGAATATAAGAATGTTGCTTTCAATGGCACTGTCACGGGCGTGCTCCGCATAAGCGGACTTACCGACCTTGAAGGTATGTGGGAAGCCGTGCAGACTCTCGACGGTCTGACTCTCTACGAGGTGGAACAGGACGAATATGGCATGTTCAAGCGTAAAGACCAGCAGAAGTTGCTGAGTTGGGTGAATGCAGAGCCGCGCTTCGGTTATGCCAACCGCATCCTGCTCAACGATAAGATGTTTCGCAAGATGAAGAAATCTACACTCCGCATCCTGCGAAACTCTATCCTGGCCAAGCATGGCTATATGTTCTCTTCACATGATCTGGTCGATTATTTCGGCAGTCAGCCTTGGTTCAGTCCCCGTCCATCAAACGATGGTGTCCTTGATGAACTGTCGTTGGTGGAAAGTCTGAATGTCGAACTGATCAAGTGTGAAGAGGCAAAGGCAGATCAGTAAGTATACACCAATCGTTATTTGATTAGTTCCACGCTGCGCTTTAAGAACTTATCGAGTGCTTCGCCTTTGAGCATACCGTTCTGGAGGAGGGCCAGGTCGATGAGTTGGTGGACAATGGAGTTACCCTTCGCATAGTCGGCGATGACGGCAGTCTTCTTGTCCTTCTGCTCCTGCACGGCCTTCTCGGCCTCAGCCTTCTGGTCTTTCTCTTCCTGGGTAATCTCGTCGTATTTCTTCTTGTCCTGAGCCTGACGGATGGCAGCCAGACGAGCCTCCTGTCCCTTCAGTTCTGCGACGATGGGCTTCAAGACCTCTTCTGTGGCGGACTTGCTCTCGTCGAGTACCTTCTTCACCAGCGGATGGTCAGAGTTCAACACGAGGTTGAACGAGTCGGGCATCTGTCCGTAGAATCCCATGCCAGCCTGGAACTTACTCATATCCTTCATACGACGCATATACTCGTTCTGTGTGATAACAACCGGACGGGCCTCAGCACCGAGGGCATCCACCTGTACCATGAACTCGGTCTTGTCGATCTTCGGCAACTGGGTGCGGAAGACGGCTGACAAATTGTCACTCTCGTCTTCTGACAGGTCGGACTTCGGGGCGTCGCTCTTCACAATCAGACGATCGATGATATCCGAATCCACACGGGTGAAACGGCTCTTCTCGAATTTCTGCTCCAAGGTCTGGATGGTCGGCACGTCAAGTTGACCGTCGAGCAGCAATACGCTGTAACCCTTGTCCTGGGCAGCCTTGATGTAACTGTACTGCTCTTCCTTGTCGGTGGCGTAAAGGTAGACGAGTTGATCGTCCTTGTCTTTTTGGTTGGCCTCGATAAGGGTCTTGTACTCGTCGAAGGTGAAGTATTTACCCTCCGTATCTTTCATCAGAGCAAACTCCTTGGCACGATCGTAGAAATTTTCCTCAGAGAGGATACCGTAATTGATGAAGAGTTTCAGGTCGTCCCACTTCTCCTCGTACTCCTTGCGGTTTTCGCCAAAGATGGCCTTCAGACGGTCGGCCACCTTCTTGGTGATATAAGTGGAGATCTTCTTCACCTCACGGTCGCTCTGGAGATATGAACGACTCACGTTCAACGGGATGTCCGGCGAGTCGATGACACCATGCAATAGCGTCAGGAACTCCGGTACGATGCCCTCCACCTGATCCGTCACGAACACCTGGTTGCAGTAGAGTTGAATCTTGTTGCGCTGCAGTTCGATGTTTGACTTGATTTTTGGGAAGTAGAGGATACCCGTGAGGTTGAAGGGGTAGTCTACGTTCAGGTGAATCCAGAACAACGGCTCGTCGCTCATGGGGTAGAGGGTACGGTAGAAACTCTTGTAATCCTCGTCCTTCAGCGTCGATGGCGTCTTGGTCCACAGCGGTTCCACATTATTAATAATATTATCCTCTGCGGTATCCACCATCTTACTCTCGTCCTTCGACCACTCCTGCTTCTTGCCGAAAGCGATAGGTACGGCCATGAACTTACAGTATTTGTTCAGCAGCCCTTCGAGTTTGTACTTGTCGAGGAACTCCTTGCAGTCATCGTCGATATAGAGGATGATGTCTGAACCGCGTTCTGCGCGATCGGCTTCGTCAATCTCGTAGGCAGGTGAGCCGTCACAACTCCACTTCACGGCCTTGGCATCGTCTTTCCATGACTTGGTGATAATCTCCACCTTCTTTGATACCATGAACGAAGAGTAGAAGCCGAGTCCGAAGTGGCCGATGATATTGTTGGCATTGTCCTTGTACTTTTCGAGGAAATCCGTTACGCCCGAGAAGGCGATCTGGTTGATGTACTTGTCTATCTCTTCCTCCGTCATGCCGATACCGTGGTCAGAAATGGTGATGGTACCCTTGTCGGCATCAAAGTTGACACGTACGGTCAGGTCGCCGAGTTCACCCTTGAAGTCGCCCTTCTCTTGCAGGGTCTTTATCTTCTGCGTCGCATCGACAGCATTGGAAATCATCTCACGGAGGAAAATCTCGTGGTCACTATAAAGAAACTTTTTGATGACTGGAAATATATTCTCAGTCGTCACACCGATATTACCTTTTTGCATAGTTGTACTTTTTATTATTTATTTTTGCCAATACCCTTGCAAATACCGTGCCAAACGAAAGGAGGCGGCTCCTGCCTTTCCTGCAGTGCCGCCTCCATATAATGATTAAGGCGTATTCTTATTTGAAAATCAACTGAGCGAATTGGTACAAACTACGGCGCCAGGTGTGCCACTCGTGGGCTGTGCCAGGTGATTCATAACCGACGGCGTTCATGCCGAGCTGCTCCTTGATATTCTTGGCTGCCTCAACGCAACCCATGTTCTCCTTGCCACCACCACTCATGAAGAGCAGTTTGACGTTCTTGGCGAAGCCTTCTGAGCCCTTCACCTGGTCAACATTCCATGCACCGCTGCTGAATGAACCAACATAGGCGAACTTCTCAGGATTGGCAAGCGTAATCTCACGGGCCTGCATGCCACCCATTGACAGACCGGCGTATGCACGGTGCTGAGGATCGGCAATCACACGGTAGTTTTTCTCAATCATTGGGATGATATCATTGAAGAGCACATTCTTGAAGCCCTCGGAGAAACCACCGAAGCCACCGAAACCGCCACGACGCTGACCACCCTGTCCGGGAGCACCTTGCGGACGCTGACCTCCCTGACCGAAACCTCCCTGAGGAGCACCTTGCGGACGGGCACCCTGGGGACCTGCACCGGGAGCACCCTGTGGACGCGGGCCACCAAAGCCGCCGAAGCCTCCGGCCTCACCGGGACGCTGTGTGTTCAGACCATTATCCATCACGATGATGCAGGGAACGGCCTTACCCTCTGCAATCAGGTTATCCATGATCTGAGCGGTGTGACCCTGCTCAGCCCAGCCGTACTCGTTCTCACCCATACCATGCTGCAGATAGAATACAGGGAATTTCTTGGTGGGATTGGTGAAATACTCGGCGGGCAGATATACATGGCAACGACGCATCTTCTCCGTGTAGGTCGACCAGTAGAAGACCTCACACATCGAGCCCTGCGGCACGTTCTTCACCTGCCAGAAATCCATGTCGTCGGAAGGAACCTCAATACCGCTTCCCCAACGGCTGGCGCCATAGTAGTACAAACTATTCGGATCGGGCACGTTGGCACCGTCGATGTTCAACTGATAGTAGTGGAAGCCCTCGTCCTGAGGCTCGGATGTACCAGTCCATACGCCGTTCTCGTCTTTCTTCATCTCATAGATCTTACCGGCGATGTCGAGTCCTACGAATGTGGCCTGCGGAGCCGAGATCTGTGCACGTACCATACGCTGTGAGTTGATGGCAGGGAACTGCTTGTTCTCCTGGTTGGTGATGGCGGGCTTGAAGTCTTCAACCACGTTTTCCGTTACTGAGGGAACGATGGGATTCTGTCTGGGCGCACCAAACTGAGCCCATGCCGTCAGGCTCGTCAGAGCCAGCATTGAAAGAAATAGTTTTTTCATACGTTAATTTTTTAAGTGATTATATTAAGATAATTGTTACTTTTACACCCTTCAATGTCCCTTAGACGCCCTTTGGAATGAAAAGTAAAAAGTTGAAATGCTTTGTTATAAAAGTTTAACATTCATGGCAATGAGATGGAAAATGTCTACCTTTGCACCCGCTTATATTATATTAATAAGGTATAAGGATGACTGCAAAGAACAAGAAGAGGCGTTGGCACTGTCTTTCCGGACAGGAACCTACAGAGATGGACAAGACCATCATGTACTGGGAGAACAAGGGTAAGGAGGTGCCGTCGCGAGACCTGATAAAAACCCCGGAGCAGATAGAGGGCATCCGCAAAGCGGGTGTCGTGAATACGGGTGTGCTCGATGCGGTGGCGGCTGTCATCCACAAAGGGATGACGACACTGGAGATCGACCAGATCTGCCGTAAGTACTGCGAGGAGCACCATGCCACGCCTGCCTGTCTGAACTATGGAGGCGATGACGGTACGCCGCCGTTCCCTATGTCGGTATGTACCAGCATCAATGAGGTGGTATGTCACGGGGTGCCCAAGGAGGAGGATGTGCTGGAAGAGGGCGACATCATCAACGTGGACTTTACGACGATTCTGGATGGCTACTATGCCGATGCCAGCAGGATGTTTATCATCGGTAAGACCACGCCGGAGAAGGAACAACTGGTGCGTGTGGCGAAGGAGTGTCTGGAGATTGGTATGGAGGCCGCCAAGCCCTATTCGTTTGTGGGCGATATCGGTCATGCGATTGAGAAACATTGTAAGAAATATCATTATGGTGTAGTGCGCGACCTATGTGGTCATGGGGTAGGGAATGCCTTTCACGAGGAGCCTGATGTAGCGCATTTCGGTCATCGTGGCACGGGGATGTTGCTTGTGCCTGGGATGGTTTTTACGATTGAACCGATGATAAATATGGGCACGTGGCGGGTGTTTATCGATGCCGACGACCCGTATGGATGGGAGGTGATCTCAGAGGATGAACTGCCGAGTGCACAGTGGGAGCATACGCTGCTGATGACAGAGCACGGGGTGGAAGTACTTTCGTATTAACGAAGTGAAAAGTGAGAAGTGAAGAAATATATATCTTAGCGATAGAGTCGAGTTGCGACGATACGTCGGCGGCGGTACTCAGGAATGATGTGCTACTGTCGAACGTGACGGCTTCGCAGGCGGTACATGAGGCCTATGGCGGCGTGGTGCCGGAACTGGCATCCAGGGCGCATCAGCAGAATGTGGTGCCGGTAGTGCATGAGGCCATCAAGCGCGCTGGTATCACCAAGGAACAACTGTCGGCGATTGCCTTTACCAGAGGCCCTGGTCTGATGGGGTCGTTGTTGGTCGGCGTGAGTTTCGCCAAAGGATTTGCCAGATCGTTGGGTATTCCGATGATCGATGTGAATCATTTGCAGGGACATGTCATGGCGCACTTTATCCGGGAACCAGAGAGTGGGGGTGAGGGAATTCCGCCACTGCCGTTTCTGTGTCTGTTGGTGTCGGGCGGTAACTCGCAGATTGTGAAAGTGAATGCTTACAATGATATGGAGGTGCTGGGGCAGACCATCGACGATGCGGCTGGTGAGGCTATCGACAAGTGCTCGAAGGTGATGGGGCTGGGCTATCCCGGTGGCCCGATCATCGACAGACTCGCACGTCAGGGTAATCCGAAGGCCTTTCATTTCGCCGAGCCGAACATCCCTGACCTCGATTACAGTTTCTCTGGGTTGAAAACCTCGTTTCTCTATTCGTTGCAGAAATGGGTGGCCGAAGACCCTGATTTCATTGAGAAGAACAAGGAGGATATCGCCGCTTCGTTGGAATGGACGATTGTCGACATCCTGATGAAGAAACTGAAAAAGGCCGTGAAGCAGACAGGTATCAAACATGTGGCAGTGGCTGGTGGTGTAAGTGCCAACAATGGACTCCGTAATGCCTTCTACGATGCCCAGAAACGTTATGGCTGGACAATCTATATCCCCAAGTTCAGTTATACAACGGACAATGCGGCGATGATTGGTGTTGTGGGCTATTACAAGTATCTCGACGGACAATTCTGTCCTATTGATGCACCGGCCTTCTCGAAAGTGACATTCGAATAAAAGAAAAAAGTAAAAAGGTAAAAATATGATGGATTTTGAATCAAAAGTTATCAGCAGGGAAGTGAGTGAGATCCTCTGGGAAATGGAAAGAACGGTCAGTACGGCGGAGAGTTGTACAGGTGGTCGTATCGCTGAAGCAATCATCGCAGTACCTGGTGCGTCGAAGTATTTCAAGGGCGGTATTATCTCGTACGTGAATGAAATCAAAGAGTCGCTGTTGGGCGTGGATCCCCAGGTGCTTGAGGAACAAACTGCTGTGTGTGAAGAAGTTGCAAAGGAAATGGTTGTTGGAGCCTGTAAGGCCCTGAACACCAACTACGCTATCTCGGCTACAGGTTTTGCTGGGCCGACAGGTGGCACAAAGGAGATTCCCGTTGGCACCATCTGGTTGGCCTGCGGCAATGCAGACAGGATTGCAACTGTCAAAGTAGAAGAGGACCACGGACGGGACATCAATCTGGCCATCGCCACCAACCGTGCCATGCAGTTGTTTTTGGACTATCTGAAGGCCGAAAATTTTGAGAAAAAAGAGTTGGAAGGTTAAAAAAACATAAATCACCTCTTAATTCTTAATTCTCAATTCTTAATCTCAATTAAATGTTGTACCTTTGCACCCTGTTTGGAATAAGTAGTTAAAAAGTACAAGTAAAAAAGTAGATAGAAATGTCTAAAGTTTGTCAAATTACAGGAAAGAAGGCACAGATAGGTTGTAATGTGTCTCACTCAAAGCATCACACCAAGAGAAGCTTTGACGTCAACCTGTTCAGCAAGAAATTCTACTATGTAGAAGAGGGTTGCTGGATTCAGTTGAAGATCAGCGCCGCTGGCCTTCGTATGATTAATAAGGTAGGTCTGGATGCTGCATTGAAGCAGGCTGTTGCCAAGGGATATGTAGACTGGAAGGACATTAAAGTGATAGGAGATTAACGACGATGGCAAACAAGAAAGCAAAAGGTAACCGCGTCCAGGTGATTCTGGAGTGCACCGAGATGAAGAACAGCGGACTGCCCGGCACAAGCCGTTATATTACGGTGAAGAATCGTAAGAACACTCATTAAATAAGCAAGACTGAAGTATGGCAAAGAAAACCGTTGCTACCCTCCATGAAGGTTCAAAGGATGGTCGCGCTTACACAAAGGTAATCAAGATGGTGAAGAGCCCGAAGACTGGTGCTTACATCTTCGACGAGCAGATGGTTCCTAACGAAGAGGTTAAGGACTTTTTCAAGAACTAATATTCATTTATAGCATAAAAAGAGAGGTTGCAAAGCAATTTGCGACCTCTTTTTTTTGCGATTTCATCGAAATTTATTAATTTTGCCCTGTGAATTAATGTATTATGGGAATATTTGGTTTTTTCAATAAGGAAAAGAAGGAAACGCTAGATAAAGGTCTGGAGAAGACCAAGAGTAGCGTATTCGACAAACTGACACGTGCTGTGGCAGGAAAGTCGAAGGTGGATGACGATGTGTTGGACAATCTGGAGGAGGTTCTCATCACCAGTGACGTAGGTGTTGACACCACGTTGAAGATCATCGAACGGATAGAGGAGCGTGTGGCTCGCGACAAGTATGTATCCACCTCAGAACTGAACGGTATTCTGAAAGATGAAATTGCCGCTCTACTGGCGGAGAACAATTCCGAGGACAATGATAACTGGGACTTACCCAGTGACCATCAGCCTTACGTGATATTGGTTGTAGGTGTAAATGGCGTCGGAAAGACGACGACCATCGGTAAACTGGCCTGGCAGTTCAAGCAGGCTGGCAAGAAAGTGTATTTGGGTGCTGCCGACACCTTCCGTGCTGCCGCAGTGGAACAACTCTGTATCTGGGGAGAAAGGGTAGGCGTGCCTGTCGTCAAACAACAGATGGGTTCTGACCCAGCCTCCGTAGCCTTCGATACGCTCTCCAGTGCCAAGGCCAATGGTGCCGATGTGGTGCTGATAGATACGGCAGGACGTCTGCACAATAAGGTGGGTCTGATGAATGAATTGAAGAAAATCAAGGACGTCATGAAGAAGGTGCTGCCCGAGGCTCCTGATGAGGTGATGCTCGTCTTGGATGGTTCTACGGGACAGAATGCCTTTGAACAAGCCAAGCAGTTCTCGGCAGTGACCCAGATCACGTCGTTGGCCATCACAAAACTCGACGGCACGGCAAAAGGCGGTGTGGTCATCGGCATCTCCGACCAGTTGAAGGTGCCTGTGAAATATATTGGCTTAGGAGAAGGCATGCAGGACCTGCAGTTGTTTAACAAACGCCAATTCGTAGATTCGCTGTTTAATGAATAAGACGATAGACATTATTTCGCTCGGATGCTCGAAGAACCTTGTTGACAGCGAGGTGCTGATGGGCTTGATGGAGGCCAACGGCTATCAGTGTACCCACGATAGCGATGACCCTCAGGGCGATATTGTCGTTGTCAATACCTGTGGCTTCATCAATGATGCCAAGGAAGAGAGTATCAACACCATCCTTGAATTTGCTCAGGCCAAGACGGAGGGACGGATTAAGAAACTCTTCGTGATGGGCTGTCTGTCAGAGCGTTATCTGTCAGAGTTGGAAGCAGAAATACCTGAAGTGGATGGCTGGTACGGGAAGTTCAATTATAAAAAACTGCTGAAAGACCTCGAAGGCGAAGCGTTTAAGGTCTGCGAAGGATATCGCCATATCACCACGCCGAGCCACTATACTTATATCAAGATTTCAGAGGGCTGTGACCGTCATTGTGCCTACTGCGCCATCCCGTTGATTACGGGAAAGCACCAGAGTCGGCCGATGGAAGAGATCCTGGAGGAGGTACGTTATCTGGTAAGATTGGGCGTCAAGGAGTTTAATGTCATTGCCCAGGAACTGACCTATTATGGTGTGGACATCGACGGCAAACAACATATCGCAGAACTGATAGAGAAGATGGCCGATATCAAGGGGGTGGAGTGGATTCGTCTGCATTATGCCTATCCGACGCATTTCCCCTGGGCCTTGCTCCGGGTGATACGGGAGAAACGGAATGTCTGCAACTATCTCGACATTGCCCTTCAGCATATCTCCGACCATATGTTGGACAGGATGAGGCGTCACGTGACCAGGCAGGAAACCTACGAACTGGTGGAACGTCTGCGTAAGGAGGTGCCAGGTATTCACCTGCGTACCACCTTAATGGTAGGCTTCCCGGGAGAGACGGAAGAGGATTTTGAGGAACTTCTGACTTTCACCAAATGGGCCCGTTTCGAGCGGATGGGTGCTTTTGCCTATTCGGAGGAAGAAGGTACCTATTCGGAACAACATTATCAGGATGATGTGCCGGAGGAGGTGAAACAGCGGAGGTTAGACAAGCTCATGCGTATCCAACAACAGATTAGTGCCGAGATAGAGGCTGAGAAGATAGGCACTATCCAACGTGTCATCATCGACCGACGGGAGGGTGATTACTATGTCGGACGGACGGAGTTCTGTTCACCCGAGGTAGATCCCGAGGTACTCATCCCTGTCCATGAGAGGGAACTGAAAATCGGAGAATTCTATCAAGCTAGGATCACCGATTCCGAGGAATTTGATTTGTATGCAACCACAATCACATATTGAGATATGAATAATAAAGACTTCATTACAGAACTGGCCAACAAGAGTGGCTATTCAGCGGAAGACGTACAACAGATGGTGGACATCGTGATAGAGACGATGGGAGACCATTTTCTGGAGGATGATTCCGTTTTGATTCCGAATTTCGGGACATTCGAAGTGAAGAAAAAGATGGAGCGCATTATGGTGAATCCGTCTACCGGGCAGCGGATGCTCGTCCCGCCCAAACTGGTATTGAATTTCAAACCGAATGTCGGTTGGAAAGAACGTGTAAAGAGTGGAGGGACCGAGTGATGGGAAAGATCTCAACGAATGAACTGGCTGCTGTGCTCATTGAGCGCAAGAACCTGAAAAGAAAGAGTGCCTCTGCGTTTGTCAATGAACTGTTCTATGTGATTCAGAAAGGACTCGGACAGGACAAGATGGTGAAGGTTAAAGGTCTGGGTACCTTTAAGATCATTGACGTGGATGACCGTGAGAGTGTGAATGTGAACAATGGAGAACGTGTCTTGATTGAGGGACATAGTAAGATTACATTCACACCGGATACTTTGATGAAGGAACTGGTGAACAAACCTTTTTCGCAGTTTGAAACCGTTGTGTTAAACGAAGGGGTAGATTTCGCGCCGGAACCCGAACAAGAGCCCGAACCTGAACCGGAACCAGACCCCGAACCAGTATTGGAGCGAGTCTCAGTGCCGGAGTCTGAGGATGTGTTGGAGCCCGAAGTTGTGTCGGAGTCAGATGTTGTAGATGATGTAGATGCGTCTATGGCACCATTGGTAGATTTTGTAACGGATAATGAACCGCAGATTATATCCGAGCCTGCTCCCGAACCCGAACCTCTGGTAAATCTGGAACCTTCGGAAGAACCGAAATCTCTGGAAACTCCGGAAGATCCGGAACCTCCGATAGAACAGACACCGACACCTGAACCACTGGCAGAACCGGAACTTCAGTCTGAACCCGAGCTGGAGCCAGAGCCCGATCCTGAACCTGTGGAGGATGAACTTCCAAAGGAAGAAGAACCTGTTGAGACTCCTTCGGAGGAAACAGAATACGTATATGAAGAGGAGAATTCTGGTGCCTGGAAGAAGTGGTTACTTGGTATACTGGCCTGCTGTATCTGTTTTGCAGGAGGTTATTATTTTGGAATGACTTATGGCAGTCCTTCCTCGTCTTCGGAACCTCAAGTAGAGCCTGCCAAACCGAAAGTTGAAACAGTCAAGCCAAAAGTAGAGGTCTCGAAGTCTGAGCAGGCGACACCAGAGCAGGCAAAGAATGAAACCACTGAACCAGAAGTCAAGGAACCGAAGACTGCGGAACCTGAGGCTAAGCCAGAAGTGAAGCCCGAGACTAAACCAGAATCTAAGCCTGAGGTCAAACCGGATACAAAGCCAGAATCTAAGCCCGAGCTCAAAGCCGAGCCAAAGCCTGAGTCCGCAACTGCTCTTGACAAGTATGAACAGATGGATTCCCGTGTTCGTACGGGTGCCTATCGCATTGTCGGAACAGACCATGTGGAAAAGGTCAAGGCCACCGATAATCTGGCAAGAATCTGTAAACGTACCATTGGCCCGGGCATGGAGTGCTATCTGGAGGTTTATAATGGTATCAAGGGTGATGCCGACCTAAAGGTCGGACAGGAAATCAAGATCCCCAAACTGGTACATAAGAAGAAAAAAGTCCAAAAATGACAATTAAATCGGTTTAATATTGAAAAAGTTTCTTAAAACTTAGGTTTTGGGAAACTTTTTTAATATTATTTAGGTGGTAGAATGTCTTGTTTTACCAACTAAATCAGTACTTTTGCGGTCAAATTTCAGAAATCGAATAAAAAGGAAATATTATGGCAGAAGCAATTGATATCCGTGAGTTGAATATCCGGATAGAACAACAAAGCGCATTTGTTACGAATCTTGTAACAGGTATGGATCGCGTCATCGTGGGTCAGAAGCACCTCGTTGACTCCCTCCTCATCGGCTTGCTGAGTGATGGACATATCCTTCTGGAAGGTGTTCCTGGACTGGCAAAGACCTTGGCCATCAAGACGTTGGCACAGTTGATTGACTCCGACTACAGTCGTATCCAGTTTACACCCGACCTTCTCCCTGCCGATGTCATCGGTACGATGATCTATTCGCAGAAGGATGAGAAGTTCCAGGTGAAGAAAGGTCCTGTGTTTGCCAACTTCGTCCTGGCAGATGAAATCAACCGTGCGCCGGCAAAGGTACAGAGTGCCTTGCTCGAAGCCATGCAGGAGAAGCAGGTAACCATCGGCAGCGAGACCTTCCTGTTGCCGAATCCCTTCCTCGTGATGGCAACGCAGAACCCCATTGAGCAGGAGGGTACATACCCACTGCCTGAGGCACAGGTAGACCGTTTCATGCTGAAGGTGGTTATCGACTATCCCTCACTCGACGAGGAGAAGAAGATTATCCGTGAGAATATCGCCGGTGAGATGCCGAAGGTAAGTCCTGTGACGACTTCCGAGGAGATCCTCCGTGCCAGAGAGGTGGTGCGTGAGGTCTATCTCGACGAGAAGATTGAACAGTATATCGCTGATATTGTGTTCGCCACCCGTTATCCCGACCGTTATGGATTGAAGGATCTGAAGGATATGATCTCTTTCGGTGGTTCGCCCCGTGCCAGTATCAATCTGGCAAAGGCAGCCCGAGCCTACGCTTTCATCAAGCGTCGTGGTTATGTGGTGCCTGAGGATGTGCGTGCTGTGGCTCATGATGTGCTGCGCCACCGTATCGGACTCACCTACGAGGCTGAGGCCAGCAATATCACCAGTGAGGAGATCGTTTCGAAGATTATTAATAAGGTCGAGGTTCCTTGATGGAAACAAGCGAGATCATCAAGAAAGTCCGTAAGATTGAAATCAAGACCCGAGGTCTGAGTTCAAACATCTTTGCAGGTCAGTATCATTCTGCCTTCAAGGGTAGGGGTATGGCCTTTAGCGAGGTGCGTGAATATCAGTTCGGCGATGATGTACGTGACATCGACTGGAATGTGACAGCCCGCTTTCACCGTCCGTATGTGAAGGTGTTTGAGGAGGAGCGTGAACTGACGGTGATGTTGCTCATTGATGTCAGCGGCTCTCTTGATTTCGGTACGCAGAAGCAGATGAAGCGTGATATGGTGACGGAGATTGCCGCTACCATCGCTTTCTCGGCAATCCAGAACAACGATAAGATCGGTGTAGTGTTCTTCTCCGACAAGATCGAGAAGTTTATCCCGCCGAAGAAGGGCCGCAAGCATATCCTATATATCATCCGTGAGATGCTGGACTTCCATCCGGAGTCGAAGCGGACGGATGTGAAACAGGCAGTGGAGTTCCTGTCGAGTGTTCAGAAACGTCGTACGACAGCATTCATCCTCAGCGACTTCTATGTGCGGAATGATTTCATGCAGTCGTTGCAGATTGCCAACCGCAAGCACGACGTGGTGGCTATCCAGGTCTATGACCAGCGTGCCAAGGATCTGCCTGACGTGGGTCTGATGAAGGTGGTGGATGCTGAGACAGGCTTTGAACAGTATGTAGATACCAGTTCGAAGCGTCTGCGCGACTCCTATCGCAAGTACTGGATGAACCGTCAGACACAGTTGCTGGAGACATTTAATAAGAGTAATGTGGATAATGTGAGCATCGCCACCAACGAGGATTTCGTGAAGGCACTGATGATGTTGTTTAAACAGAGAAGTTGATGAAGAAGATATGGGCGATATGGGTTGTATGGGCTATCGGGGCTGTGGCTGTACAGGCACAGTCTGTTGAGGCCAGCATCGACAATATCGAGATGTTGATAGGCGAGCAGGCACATGTCACGCTGAAGGCTGTAGCAAAGGAGAATGCCAAGGTGGAGTTCCCCCAGTTCCAGCCGACTCAGTATGTGACACCCGGTGTCGAGGTGCTGGCCTGTCAGCCACAGGAAGACAAACAGACTGACAATGGTTTTGTGGAGAAATCGATGGTCTATACCTTGACCTCTTTCGACGACACCTTATATTATATTCCCCCCTTGACGGTGAAGATCGACGGTAAGCCATACCAGAGCAAGAGTCTGGCTTTGAAGGTACTGACGATGGAGGTTGATACGGCTCATGCTGAGAAGTTTTTCCCACCCAAGACCGTGCAGGATAATCCTTTCCTGTGGAGCGAATGGAGTCTGATCTTCTGGTTGAGTGTCATATTGCTAATTATCTCGGCTTTAACGTATTACCTCTATATGCGTTTACGGGACAATAAGCCGATAATCACCCATATCCGTATCATTAAGAAACTCCTGCCTCACCAGAAAGCCATGAAGGAAATCGAACAGATCAAGGCCGATAAGATGGTGGCTGCAGAGAACTCCAAGGAGTACTATACGAAGTTGACAGATACCCTCCGTAAATATATCGAGGAGCGTTACGGTTTCAGTGCGATGGAGATGACGAGTAGTGAGATTATCGAGAAGCTGATGGCCACACAGGATCAGAAGGCTCTTGATGAACTCCGTGAACTCTTCACGACAGCCGACCTGGTGAAGTTTGCCAAGTATTCGACCCTCATCAATGAGAACGACAAGAACCTCGTGAGTGCCATCGATTTCATCAACCAGACGAAACTCGAGAATGTGCCTACCGAGGAAACCGTCAAGCCGCAACTCTCTGAGGCAGACCAGCGCAGCATCAAGACGCGTCGTGTCCTCAAGGTTGTGATCACGGCATTGCTCATCGCCAGTGCTCTGTTGCTGGTCTATGTGGGCTACGCCACCTATCAACTCATCAATTAGAAGTGAAGTATGGAATTTGCCAATAAAGAATATCTGTTTCTGCTGTTGCTGATGATACCGTATGTCATCTGGTATCTGATGTATCGGAAGAAGACGGAACCCACCATGCGGATGAGTGACACCTTCGCCTTCCGCAATGCGCCGAAGAGTTGGAAGGTACGGCTCATGCCCCTTTCCATGCTCCTCCGTCTGCTCACCTTCACGATGATCGTCTTGGTGCTGGCCCGTCCGCAGACACAGAATTCCTGGAAAAACAAGACGATAGAAGGTATCGACATCATGTTGGCGATGGATGTGTCCACCTCTATGTTGGCAGAGGACCTGAAGCCGAACCGTATTGAGGCAGCCAAGCAGGTGGCCTCGGAGTTTATCTCAGGACGCCCGAACGATAATATCGGTTTGAGTATCTTTGCCGGTGAGGCCTTTACCCAGTGTCCGATGACGATCGACCACGCCTCGCTGTTGAATCTCCTTCATAATGTCCGTACGGATATTGCCGCCCGTGGTCTCATCGAGGATGGTACTGCCATCGGTATGGGACTCGCCAATGCCGTTTCCCGTCTGAAGGACTCCAAGGCCAAGAGCAAGGTGGTGATCCTGTTGACGGACGGTAGTAACAACCGTGGTGACATCTCGCCGATGACGGCTGCCGAGATTGCCAAGAGTCTGGGCATCAGGGTCTATACCGTTGGTGTGGGAACGAACAAGGTGGCACCTTATCCGATGCCGGTGGCTGGAGGTGTACAGTATGTGAATATCCCTGTGGAGATTGACAACCAGACGCTCAGTGAGATTGCTGCCGCTACGGATGGTGATTTCTATCGCGCCACCAATAACAAGGAACTCCGGAAGATCTATCAGGAGATAGACCAGTTGGAGAAGTCGAAACTCAACGTGAAGCAGTTCAGTAAGAAATACGAGGCCTATCAGCCCTTTGCCATCATCGCAGTGCTGGCCCTGTTGTTGGAGATACTGCTCCGCATCACCATATTCAGGAGGATACCATAATGTTTAGATTTGAAGACCCCATATATCTCTGGCTGTTGGTGCTGATACCCGTATTGGCACTGGTCAGGTTTGTGACCTATCGGAATCAGAAGAAACGGCTTCGTAAGTTTGGCGACTTGAAGTTGCTGAAAGCCCTGATGCCCGATGTATCGCATTTCCGTCCCCGGGTGAAGTTCTGGTTGCTGTTGGCAGCCCTCGCCCTGTTGATTGTGATGCTGGCTCGTCCGCAGTTAGGTACGAAGATTAGTCAGGAGAAGCGCACTGGTATCGAAACCATCATTGCCTTGGATATCTCCAATTCGATGTTGGCAGAGGATATCGTGCCCAGTCGTCTGGACCGTTCAAAGATGATGGTGGAGAATCTGGTGGATCATTTCACCAACGACAAGATCGGTCTTATCGTGTTTGCCGGTGATGCCTTTGTGCAGTTACCTATCACGAGTGACTATGTTTCCGCCAAGATGTTCCTCTCGAGTATCGACCCGTCGATGATGGCTACCCAGGGCACCGACATTGCCACTGCCATCAATATGGCAGTGAGCAGTTTCACCCAGGAAGAGGGTATCGGCAAGGCTATCATTGTCATCACCGATGGTGAAGACCACGAGGGTGGGGCACTGGAAGCCGCAGAAGAAGCCAAGAAGAAAGGCATGAGTGTCTATGTGCTGGGTGTCGGTAGTAGTCAGGGGGCCCCGATTCCCATTCCTGGCACGGGCGACTATATGAAGGACAATACGGGCAATACCGTGATGTCGGCCCTGAATGAGGAGATGTGTCGTCAGGTGGCTCAGTCCGGTGGCGGTGTGTATATCCATGTGGAGAACAACAGTGCCGCCCAGCAGCAACTCGACAACGAACTCGACAAACTCTCGAAGAAAGAGACCTCCACGACGGTTTATAGCGACTTCGACGAGCAGTTCCAGGCCTTCGGCATCCTCGCCCTCCTGTTACTAATTCTCGAAATCTGTATCTTCGACCGCAGGAATCCGTTGTTGAAGAATCTGTCGTTGTTTAAGAGGAAAGAGGAAAGTGGAAAGTGGAAGGAGAATACCAATGTGGCGAGAATGCTCGTGTTTATCTGCATATCTCTTTCCTCCTTCCTCCTCCCTCTTTCCTCTCTCGCCCAGACCGACCGTCAGTATGTCCGTCAGGGCAACAAGCAGTTTAATGCCGGTGACTATCCCAATGCGGAGGTGTCTTACCGCAAGGCGGTGGAGAAGAACCCGAAGAATCCGCAGGCCGTCTATAATCTGGGCAATGCCTTGTTGGCGCAGAAGAAGGACTCGGCAGCCATCGAACAGTTCCAGAATGCCTCGAAGTTGGAGACGAACCCCTTGCGCAAATACCAGTCGTTCCATAATATGGGCGTCATCTGTCAGTCGCATAAGATGTACGGCGAGGCGATAGAGGCCTATAAGAACGCCCTGCGTCTGAATCCGGCGGATGACGAGACGCGTTACAACCTGATTCTCTGTAAGCATGAGAAAGAAAAACAGGACCAGAACAAACAGAACCAAGATCAGAACAAACAGGATCAGAAGAAAGACGATAAGAAGGACCAGCAGAAGCAGGACCAGAATAAAGATAAGGATAAACAAGACCAGAAGAAGGAGCAGCAGAAGCCCCAGATGAGTAAGGACAATGCCGAGCAACTGTTGAATGCCGCCATGCAACAGGAGAAGCAGACCCAGGACCGTATGAAGAAGGCTCAGCAACAGCCTCAGCGTCGGAATATCCTGAAGAACTGGTAGTTCTTAGTGAATAGTGAAGAGTGAATAGTGGTGAGTGAATTGTGATATGATGATATTTAATTGGAGAAAAGGAGTGAAATGTGAATGGATGGTGAAGGTACTGCTCGTACTATTCACTATTCACTATTCACTATTCACTGCTATTGCGCAGACCCTGACCGCCTCGGCTCCCTCACATGTCTCTGTGGGTGAGCAGTTCCGTCTGACCTATACCATCAACACCCAGAATGTCAGTGAGTTTCGTGCGGGAAATATTCCTGAGGAACTGGAAGTGTTGATCGGCCCGAACCGTTCCATGCAGTCCAGTTATCAGATGATCAACGGACATACCAGTTCCTCGTCGTCGATCACCTATACCTATATTGTCGTGGCCACGAAGAACGGTTCCTTTACCATCCCTGCCGCCCATGCGGTGGTGGATGGGAAGAGCATTGCTTCCAACACGTTGAATATCTCGGTGTCAGGTACTGCCCGTAGTCAGGCCAATGGCGGGGGCGGACAACAGCGTCAGCACGACGATGAGGGTGCAGAACTCCGTGATGCCGGTAGCCGGATCTCCGGTTCCGACTTGTTTATCAAGGTCAGCGCCAATAAGAAACGGGTCTATGAACAGGAACCCATCCTGTTGACCTATAAAGTCTATACGTTGGTATCCCTCACGCAACTGGAAGGTAAGATGCCCGACCTGAAGGGTTTCCATACCCAGGAGGTAGACCTGCCGCAGCAGAAGAGTTTCAAGATAGAGACGGTCAATGGTCGTCCTTATCGTACCGTGACGTGGAGCCAGTATGTGATGTTCCCGCAACTGACGGGTAAACTTGAGATTCCGAGTATCACCTTCAATGGTATCGTGGTACAGCAGAACCGTAACATCGACCCCTTTGAGGCCTTCTTCAATGGCGGTTCTGGTTATGTGGAGGTGAAGAAACAGATCCAGGCCCCGGGCATAGAGATTATGGTGGATCCGTTACCGACGCGTCCAGCCAACTTCTCCGGTGGAGTGGGTAAGTTCAATATCTCCGCCCAATTCGACAAGACGGAGGTGAAGGCCAACGACCCTGTCAAAC
Organism: uncultured Prevotellaceae bacterium; assembly: GCA_902784565.1. Lineage (GTDB taxonomy): Bacteria > Bacteroidota > Bacteroidia > Bacteroidales > Bacteroidaceae > Prevotella. The sequence goes on along the minus strand of CACZVE010000008.1, from coordinate 42,970 downwards.
TGCATCTGGTGATCAGTGGTGTCGGTAACCTGAAACTCATCAAACAGCCTGTCGTGGAGTTCCCGAAGGACTTCGACAAGTATGATGCCAAGATCACAGACAAGACCAAACTCACTGCCAATGGCTTGGAAGGTTCGATGATCTACGACATCCTCGCCGTGCCGCGTCACCAGGGAAAGTATGAGATACCACCCATCGAGTTTACGTATTTCGATACGACGAACAAGCGCTACGAGACCGTCAGGACCGAAGGTTTTACACTCGATGTGGCCAAGGGTGCCGGTACGGGTAGTGTCAGCGACTATACGGGTCAGGAAGACCTCCAACTGTTGGGTAAGGACATCCGACATATCAAGACCGCCGACACCCGTCTGCATGCTTTGGATGATTTCTTCTTCGGTTCTACGGGTTATTGGATCGCATTGGCAGTTCTGGTACTTATCTTCGTCTCGTTGTTTGTCATCTTCCGTCAACGGGCCATCGAGAATGCCAATCTCACCAAGCGTCGTGCCGGTAAGGCCAACAAGGTGGCGACGAAACGCCTGAAGAAAGCCTCTAAGTTGATGGCTGCCAACAAACCCGGTGAGTTCTATGACGAGGTGCTCCGTGCCCTCTGGGGTTATGTGGGCGACAAACTCAACATGCCTGTCGAGCAGTTGTCTCACGACAATATCAGTCAGCGTCTGACCGACCGGAATGTCAACGAAGAGACAATCGCCCAGTTTATGGGTGCCCTCGACGAGTGTGAGTTCGAGCGTTATGCCCCGGGCGATCCCAAGGGAAATATGAATAAGGTGTTTGACAAAGCCATGACGGCTATCGAGAAGATTGAAGAGACGATGAAGAAGCGTAATAAGAGGAAAGTGGAAAGTGGAATGTGGAATGAGAATACCAATGTGGCGAGAATGCTCGTGTTTATCTGCATATCTCTTTCCTCTTTCCTCCTTCCTCTTTCCTCATCAGCCGTGACCAAGGCTGAGGCTGACAGCGCCTACGTACGTGGCGAATACCAGCAGGCCATCAAGGATTATGAGGCCCTATTGAAGTACGGTGCCTCTGCCGACCTGTACTACAACCTCGGCAACGCCTACTACCGTACGGAGAATATCACCCGTGCCGTATTGAATTATGAACGCGCCCTGCTGTTGTCGCCTGGCGACAGGGATATCCGTTTCAACCTCCAGATGGCCCGTTCGAAGACCGTCGACAAGATCACCCCGGAACAGGACATGTTCTTTGTCACCTGGTACCGTTCACTGGTTAATCTGACCAGTGTCGACGGGTGGGCGAACATCGCCTTGATCTCGTTGGCCCTCGCCATCATACTGGCGCTGTTGTATCTCTTCTCCGAACGTATCTGGTTGCGTAAGGTGGGCTTCTTCGGGGCTATCATCCTCATCGTCTGTTTCCTGGTGAGCAATGTTTTCGCCTATCAGCAGAAGGATCTGCTTGTCCATCGTCGTGGGGCCATTGTCGTGGCACCTGCTGTCACGGTGAAGAGCACCCCTGCCAAACAGGGCACCGACCTGTTTATCCTCCATGAGGGTACGAAGGTGACCATCACCGACGGTTCGATGAAGGACTGGAAAGGCATCCGTCTGGCCGACGGTAAGGAGGGATGGATAGAAACCCGGCAAATAGAGTTGATTTAATGGACTGGCAGACAATTATAGATCTTGACAAGCAATTGCTGTTATGGTTCAACGGCAGTCAGTCGTTGTACGTCGACATTCTGGTGCGTACGCTGACCAATGCCCTGACGTGGATACCGTTCTATCTGTCGCTCTTCTATGTCGTCATCAAGAACAATGAGAACGTGCAGAAGATCCTGCTGGTGCTGGGTTCTGCCGCCCTCTGTGTCGTCATTGCCGGCACCATCGACGACACCATCGTCAAACCCACGGTGGCCCGTTGGCGTCCCACCCACGACCCGCAGATCGGACTATTGGTGGATATCGTCGACGGATACCGGGGTGGAAAGTACGGTTTCTTTTCTGCCCACGCCGCCAACACCTTCAGCATCGCCATCTTCTTCTGGTGGCTGGTGCGCAGCCGTCTGCTCACGACGGCGATGGTGATCTGGTCGCTGACCAACTGTTGGACGCGCCTCTATCTGGGTGTCCACTATCCGGGCGACATCCTGGTTGGCCTTTGCTGGGGTGCCTGTGCCGGTTCTCTTGCCTACTGGGTTTACCAGCATTTTGCCCCTCGGTTGTCTACCGGTATGAGATTCTCCTCGTCGCATTACACGAAGACGGGTTATCTGCGCGATGATGTCGACGTGCCTGTCAGCATGTTGGTCTTCACGCTCCTGTACGCCCTTCTCCGTGCCGCATTCGCATAACTCTGAACAGATGACAGATCCCCGACATATCCATATCAGCGACTATAACTATCCGCTTCCTGACGAACGGATCGCCAAGTTCCCGATGGCCCGTCGTGACCAGTCCAAACTGCTCATCTACCGGAAGGGTGAGGTAGGGGAGGATGTCTTCTATCACCTGCCGGACTATCTGCCTGAGGGGGCGCTGATGGTCTTCAACAATACCAAGGTCATCCAGGCGCGCATGCACTTCCGCAAGGCTTCTGGCGCCTTGATAGAGGTGTTTCTGTTGGAGCCTGCCGAACCCTCCGACTATGAACAGATGTTCCAGACCACCGGTCATTGTGCGTGGTATTGTCTGGTGGGCAACCTGAAGAAATGGAAGGAAGGCCCGCTGACGAGGGAATTAAGCATTAAGAATTTAGAATTAAGAGTTAAGGCGACACGTGGAGAGATCCACGGCACCTCCCACCGCATCGACTTCTCTTGGGATGCCCCGGTGAGTTTCGCTGAGATCATCGACGCCATGGGTGAACTGCCCATTCCGCCGTATCTGAACCGTGCGACGCAGGAGAGCGACAAGACCACCTACCAGACGGTCTATTCGAAGATTAAGGGCAGTGTGGCGGCACCGACAGCCGGTCTGCATTTCACACCGGAGGTGCTTCAGGCGATTGATGCCCACGGCATCGACCGTGAGGAACTGACGCTGCACGTCGGCGCAGGCACGTTTAAGCCCGTGAAGAGCGAGGAAATCGAGGGTCATGAGATGCATACCGAGTATATCAGTGTGCGCCGTGAGACCATCGCCAAACTGATCCGTCACGAGGGACAGGCCATTGCCGTCGGCACCACGAGTGTCCGCACCTTGGAGAGCCTCTACTATATGGGTCTGAAGGTGCTCCGTAATCCCGACCTCACCGAAGACCAACTCCACGTCTCCCAGTGGGAGCCTTACGAGAATCATGGGGACGAGAATCACGGGGACAGGCACAATGATCGAAGCGCAGCGGAAATCAGGGTGCCTGTCCCCGTGATTCTCAGCCTCCAAGCTCTCGCTTCTTGGATGGACGCCCACGACTTGCAGGTATTGCATTCCAGCACCCAGATCATCATCGCTCCGGGCTACGACTACAAAATCGTCAAGATGTTGGTTACGAATTTCCACCAGCCGCAGTCCACTTTACTCCTCTTGGTGAGTGCCTTCGTCAAGGGCGACTGGCGCAAGATCTACGACTACGCCCTCAGCCACGACTTCCGTTTTCTGAGTTATGGCGACTCGTCTTTACTCATTCCGTAAACAATTAAAAACGAGATAGATATGAATAATTACTTCAAATTTTTATTGGTCGGTTTCTTCGCCTTGATTTCGACCGCTGTCATGGCCCAGAGCAAGACGCTGTTGATCTCTGAGTCGGGTCTTCCCTATACCGAACAGACCTGGTATGCCTACGGTGTGGGCGCCCCCCTCGACGAGAGCGACATCACCAGCAACTGGAACCTTGGCAAGCGCATTGTCTCAGCCGCCTACACCAAGGATGGCTGGCTCGTTGTGATGGCGAAGAATACGGGCTATGTCCAGCAGTCGTTCTCCCTCACCAAGGAGTGGCCTGAGGAGTGGATTGCCGAGAAGACCAGGAGCGGCTATGCCATCACGTCGCTTTCCAGAAGTGAGAGCGAGTGGCTGGTGGTCATGTCACAGGGTTCCGGCATCACCTCACAGATCATCTGGCGCAACGAATGGTCGGAACTGGCTCCCTGGATCACGGAACAGAAGGGCCGTGGCTATTTCCTGACGGACCTGGTCTTCGATGGCCAGGCATGGACATTGGTGATGAGCCGTACGCCAAAATACACGTCTCAGGGATATTTCATGGAGAAGTCCACCTCCGAACTGATCAACCGCATCCGTTCCACCGTGTGGGATAGGGGATTCAATCTGCATGAGGTGGTCTATGGCGAGGGCAACTATGTGGTGGTCTATGGCAACTACGCCCGTGGCGACAACCGCTTCCAGAACCTTCAGGTGAGCCCCGACGATGCCAAGGCGTATATCCGCCAACAGTGGAACCGAGGAATCTCTATCGCCTACGTCGGCGGCGGCCTCTGGTAAAATCATAAAGAACAAATCGGGGCTCCCGAAAGAATCACGGGGACTGGCTCTTCGAAGAGCCAGTCCCCGTGATTCTTAATTCTCAAGCCTGAAATCTGGAACATGATATTCTTGAAACGGCATGAAATGTCTAGATCTTCAGACCATTCATTTTCGTTTCCCGATGGTATGAGTGATTCTGGGGTCATCGTGTTCCAGAAATGGATTCATCTGTCTGAAAAATCAATGTGATTGCTTTAGTTTTCCAAAAGTCTGCCCCAAATCTGAGGCATAACTATGCCCGGGGGGCAGAAGTCTGTCCGAAAACTGGGGCATCATTATGCCCGGGGGGCAATGACATGGCAAAATCCGGAGACATTATTGCCTGGTGTGCATTATGAGTGCCTGAAATTTGGGGCACGATTCTGCCCGGTGTGCATAAACGTCCCCCAAATCTGGGGGATCACTATGCCTGGGGGCAATGACAGTGTCAAAACTGAGACAGATTATTGCCCGGTGTGCATAAACGTGCCTCAAATCTAGGGCATATAAATGAAATTCTAAAATGGTTTGCCCTGAATCTGGGGCAATATTCTGCCCGGTGTGCAAAACCTTCTCCCCAAATCTATTTAATACACAACGATCCTGATCCCGTGTGTATACAAGGTGGAGCGACATTATATCTTTCTGGGTTCACTTCAATCGTCAGCATTGCCCATCCCGGGTTGGAGTCCGCCCATATGAAAAAACTGTCAAATGCCGCAGAGTGGGGGTTGGTTGAAATCTCCGTTGAATCACCCCACATCCTGTCAACAATCATCAGTCCGATGGCTACGATCAACAGCATCTTGACGGGCGGGAACGATACCTGTCGCTTGCCGCTGATATAGTCGCTGATCATATAGCCTGGACGCAGCAACAGTTGTAGCAGAGAGTAGCCCATCGAGCGCGAGTCCATGCCCCATATCTGCATGACGCCCTGTCTCACCGTTCGCCAGTTCATAGGACCGGTGCCGGCTTTTTGTCCGCAAACCGGACAGAAATTCGACTCGAATACGGTGCCGCAGTTTGCACAGGTCACCTTGCCCTTGCAGTGGTTTGAATAGTCGAAGGGCTCCTTCTGCCACTGCTTGAATCTTTGATATCGCTCTTTCCAATTCATATTTAAGTACAAAGGTACGCAAAAAGAATAAGATTTCGCCATATTCTTTGGTTTTTTGCTTACTAATTCGTAACTTTGCCGCAAATTTTAAAAAACTGGAATGATGAAAAAGAACTTTGTCATGAGACTGGCAGTGGCGCTGATGCTGCTGGTGGGTGTCTGTGTGAATGCAAATGCGGGTGATCAGACCTTGAGGAAAGGTGGCTCGATAGTTGGTAAGATTGAGTCGAACGGTGCCGTGCGTATCGGCGGTTCGATAAAAGGCCGCTTTGAGTCGAATGGCGACATCAGGGTCAACGGTTCCATCGAGGGCCAGATTGAGAAGAACGGTGACATCCGTAAGCGTGGCAGCATTATTGGTAAGATAGAACAGAACGGCGACGTGCGTATTGGCGGCTCGATCGTCGGCAAGATCGAGAAGAACGGTGATATCCGCAAGAGTGGTACTATTATCGGTAAGGTGGAGAACCTGAGTGACCCCCGGCAGGCGGCTGTCATGTATTTCTTCGATTTCTTTGCGCTGTAGTTGAACTTATGAAAGAAGTGGTTGTCAAAGACAGCAGACTGCAACAGGCTGCAGGGGAGGGAATGGACGCCTTCGTAGGGGTGTTCGTGGATGCCATTCGTGGTGCCATCGGTGGTGAACTGACGGCAGAATCGATGGCGGAACTGAATGCCGACCAGATCACTTTGTTGGCCTGGGACATGCTGCATGAGGAGGTGATGGACGGTGGATTCGTGCAACTGATTCACAACGGACTGGGTGAATTCATCTTTAAGAATCCGTTCGCCAAGGCATTGAAACTCTGGGGGATGCGCGATTTGTCTAAACTGATATATGAAGCCCATACTCTTTGGTTGAAACACCGGGAGGAGATAGAGAAGGACTGCTCGGACGAGGAGTTTATGGCACTCTTTGAGCAGTTCCCGGAGTTTGATGACCTCGATGATACGTTCGTGGAGAATGAGGAGCAGTGGATGGATGACATCGCCCATTACATCGACGACCATCTTGAGAAATTTGCGACGATTGAATGAACAAAGAACAGGAACTGCTGCGGAAGAAAAGCCCAGTACAGATCAAGAATAAGAAGGCCTCGTTTGAATACTTCTTCATTGAGACCTTTACTGCCGGCATCGTGTTGACGGGGACGGAGATCAAGAGTATCCGTCTCGGTAAGGCGAGTCTGGTGGATACCTACTGCACCGTGATCAACGGCGAGTTGTGGGTGAAGGGGATGAGCATCAGTCCTTATTTCTACGGCTCGTACAACAATCATGTGCAGAAGCGCGACCGTAAGTTGTTGTTGACGAAGCGCGAGATACGGGAGTTGGAGAGTGCTACGAAACAGACGGGCTATACCATTGTGCCTATCCTTGTGTTTATCGACGACAAAGGTCGGGCGAAGATGGATATCGCCCTCTGCAAGGGTAAGAAGGAATACGACAAGCGTCAGACATTGAAGGAAAAGGAAGACCGGCGCGAGATGGACCGGGCGATGAAGGTGTATAAGTAGTGAATAGTGAAAAGTGAATAGTGAAGAATAGGCTTAACGATATCATCAGGGAGCGGGTGCTCGTGCTCGACGGAGCAATGGGAACGATGATTCAGACATACAACTTGTCTGAAGAGTATTTCCGTGGGGAGCGGTTCCGTGACTTCAAGGGACAGATGAAGGGCAATAACGACGTGCTCAACCTGACCCGTCCTGACGTGATAGCCGATATCCACCGTCGCTATCTCGAGGCTGGGGCCGATATCATCGAGACCAACACCTTCAGTAGTCAGCGTATCAGTGAGGCTGACTATCAGTTGGAGGACGCTGCACGGGAGATGGCGCTTGAAGGTGCCAGGATTGCCCGTAGGGAGGCGGATCGATTTTCGACAGCAGAAAAACCGCGTTTTGTGGCAGGCTCTATCGGTCCGACGAACAAGACCCTCTCGATGTCACCAGACGTGAGTAATCCTGCGGCCCGTGAACTGACCTATGATGAGTTGCTGGATGCCTATATGCAGCAGGTAGACGCACTCATAGAGGGTGGGGTGGATGCGCTGTTGATAGAGACCATCTTTGACTCACTGAATGCGAAGTGCTGTATCGACGCATCCATGCGGGTGATGCAGCAAAGAGGCACGGAACTGCCTATCATGCTCTCCGTCACCATCAGTGACCTGACAGGACGAACACTCTCCGGACAGACATTGGATGCGTTCCTCGCCAGTGTGAGTACCTATCCGATCTTCTCTATCGGATTGAACTGCTCGTTTGGTGCCACGCAGATGAAACCCTACCTGCGCGAACTGGCACGGAAAGCGCCTTATTATATCAGTTGTTACCCGAATGCCGGTCTGCCAAATGCCCTGGGCCTCTACGATGAGACGCCAGAGTCGATGGCACCGAAGATGGCGGAATTGGTGGATGAGGGACTGGTGAATATCATCGGTGGCTGTTGCGGTACGACGGATGAGTTCATACGGCTGTACAAGGGGATTATTAGAGGAAAGAGGAAAGAGGAAAGAGGAAAAAGAATAGTTGAAGAGTGGAAGAAACCCCATGTGCCGGCTCCGAAACCCGAAAACATGTGGCTCTCAGGTCTCGAACTGCTCGAAGTGGGAGGGCATGACATTTCTCTTTCCTCTTTCCACTCTCCTCTTTCCTCTTTTACAAACGTCGGTGAGCGTTGTAATGTGGCAGGTTCACGCAAGTTCCTGCGACTGATCAAGGAGAAAAACTACGACGAGGCCATCGCCATTGCCCGTAAACAGGTGGAAGACGGTGCCCTCGTAATCGATATCAATATGGACGACGGGCTGTTGGATGCCCGGGCGGAGATGACTACCTTCCTCAATATGATTGCGGCAGAACCGGATATCGCCAAGGTGCCGGTGATGATTGACTCATCTGACTGGGAGGTGATCAAGGCCGGCCTGAAATGTGTGCAGGGCAAGAGCATCATCAACTCCATCTCACTGAAAGAGGGTGAGGCGAAGTTCGTGGCGCATGCTCAGGATGCCATGCGCTATGGGGCTGCTGTGGTGGTGATGTGCTTCGACGAGGAAGGACAGGCCACCAGTTATGAACGTCGTATCGCCATTGCCCAGCGGGCTTACAAGATACTGACCGAACGGGTAGGGATGAATCCGCTGGATATCATCTTCGACCCCAATATCCTCGCCATCGCTACGGGTATGGAGGAGCACGATGCCTATGCTGCCGACTTCATCAAGGCGACGGCTTGGATACGGCAGAATCTGCCTGGTGCCCATGTCAGTGGTGGTGTGAGTAACCTGAGTTTCTCCTTCCGTGGAAATAACTATATCCGTGAGGCCATGCATGCCGTGTTCCTCTATCATGCCATTCAGGCAGGAATGGATTTCGGTATCGTCAATCCTTCGACGAAAGTAACATACGCAGATATCCCCGAAGAGCAGTTGTCGGTGATTGAGGATGCCATCCTGTATCGCAGGAAGGATGCCTCAGAACGCCTGATTGCCTTGGCAGGGGCACTGATGGAGGGCGCAAAGGAGGCAGGATCCTCTGCACCCTCCACCGAAGACACAAAGGTTCCTGACCCCACTGTGTCAGTAGAAGAGCGTCTGGCACAGGCACTAATCAAGGGTAATGGCGAGCATTTAGAGACGGATTTGAAGGAGGCACTGGAAAAATATCCCCGTGCGGTGGATATCATCGAAGGTCCCCTGATGGCAGGCATGAATACCGTGGGAAAGTTGTTTGGTGAGGGTAAGATGTTTCTGCCGCAGGTGGTGAAAACCGCCCGTACGATGAAACAGGCAGTGGGTATCCTCCAACCCTATATCGAGGCAGGAAGATCCGGAAATTCAGGAAAATCCGGAAAAGTCCTCCTGGCAACGGTGAAGGGCGATGTCCACGATATCGGCAAGAACATCGTCAGTGTGGTGATGGCCTGTAACGGCTACGAGGTTATCGACATGGGTGTGATGGTGCCAGCAGAACAGATTGTCCGTAAGGCCAAGGAGGAACAGGTGGATATGATTGGCCTGAGCGGTCTGATCACACCGAGTCTCGAAGAGATGGTGAACGTGGCAGAGGAATTGAAACGGGCTGGTTTGCAGATACCTATCATGATTGGTGGGGCCACGACCAGTGAACTGCATGTCGCCCTGAAGATAGCGCCAGTCTATGGCGGTCCCGTGGTGTGGATGAAGGATGCCTCGCAGAATGCCATCGTGGCTGCCAAACTGATGACAGAAGAACAGGCCGTAGAGCGTGAACTCGATGAGAAATACGAGCATCTGCGGGTGGCCTATCAGCAGGAACAGCAACAACTACTCTCCTTGGAGGAGGCCAGACGAAACAAACCGAACTTATGGGAAGAATAAAGCATATCATTTTCGATCTGGGTGGCGTCATCCTGACATTGGATCCCAATCAGGCCGTCAGACGCTTTGAGGAAATCGGTGTGAAGGATGCTGCCAAGCGGCTTGACAGTTATACGCAGCACGGTATCTTCGGCGACTTGGAGCACGGACTGATCACGGCGGAGGAATTCAGGAAGAGTCTTTCGGAACTGATAGGTCGTGAGGTGAGCCATGAGGAATGTGCCTATGCCTGGCAGGGCTATGCCTTAAATCTGCCGAAGCGTAACAAGGCCATCCTGCGCCAGTTGCGTAAGGAGGGATACCGTCTTATCCTGCTCTCAAATACCAATCCCTATATGATGGAGTGGGTGAGTAGTCCTGACTTCGACGGGGAGGGACATCCCGTGGAGGACTATATGGATGCCTGTTACCTGAGTTATAAACTGAAACTGATGAAACCCGATGTGGCTTTCTTCCAGAAGGTACTGGAGGCAGAGCAGATAGCACCAGACGAAACCCTCTTCCTCGACGACGGACCACGAAATGTGGAGGCGGCAGCCAGTCTGGGAATCCATACCATGCAGCCCGTCAATGGAGAAGATTGGACAAAGGAGATTTACAATTATCTAAATAAAGCATAAATGAGAAATAATAGACTTTGGGTGAAAGTACTGCTGCTACTTTTCACTTTTCACTTATCACTTATCACTGTTTTTGCCCAGAAACGGGAGATGCGTGGGGCGTGGATACAGTGCGTGAACGGACAGTTCCAGGGTATGGGGACAGAGAAGATGCAGCAGACGCTGACCTATCAACTCGATGAGTTGCAGAAGGACGGCGTGAACGTGATCATCTTCCAGGTGCGTCCGGAATGCGATGCGCTCTACGAGAGTAAACTGGAACCCTGGAGTCGTTTTCTGACAGGCAAACAGGGCGTGGCCCCGAGTCCGTATTGGGATCCCCTGCAGTGGATGATTACAGAGTGTCATAAGCGTGGTATGGAACTTCATGCATGGATTAATCCATATAGGGCTAAGACAAAGACTACCAAACAGTTGGCCTCGAACCACATCGCTGTACGGAAACCCATGAACTGCTTCTCGTATGACGATCTCTTCATTCTCAATCCGGGCATTGCCGAGAACCGTGACTATATCTGTGAGGTGGCGAAGGACATTGTCAGTCGCTATGATGTGGATGGTATTCACATGGACGACTATTTCTATCCCTATCCCGTGAAAGGCGAGACCATCCCCGACCAAGAGCAGTTCCGACAATTCAACAATGGTATCAAGGATATCGGCGACTGGCGCAGATATAATGTGAACCTGTTTATCGAGCAGTTCTATAAGACCATCCATGCCACGAAACCTTGGGTGAAGGTCGGTATCTCACCCTTTGGCATCTACCGTAACAAGAAGAGTTCACCGATAGGTAGTGAGACCAATGGTACACAGAACTATGATGACCTCTATGCCGACATCCTGTTGTGGGTGAACAATGGCTGGCTCGACTATAATGTGCCACAGATATACTGGGAGATAGGTAACAAGGCCGCTGACTATGAGACACTTATCCGGTGGTGGAGTCAGCATGCCTCTGGTCGTCCCCTGATTATCGGCGAGGATGTGGAGCGGACGGTGAAGTATACTGATCCGCAGAATGTCAATAGTCATCAGTTGCCTGCCAAGATGCGCCTGCACCGTCAGTTGCCTGCCGTGAAGGGAACGGTGCTCTGGTATGCCAAGGCTGCTGTCGATAATGTTGGCAATTACGGCACAGCCCTCAGGAACAGTTACTGGCGCTATCCCGCCTTACAGCCCTCGATGTCGTTTATCAGCGACAAGGCGCCGAAGAAGGTGAGTAAGGTGAAACCCGTATGGACGAGCGGTGACTATGTGTTGTTCTGGACGGCTCCGAAGGGGAAGGACTGGCAGGATGAGGCCGTGAAGTATGTCGTCTACCGATTTGCTGCAGACGAGAAGGTGGATATCAACGATCCCACGAAGATAGTGGCTATCACCACATCCACCTATTACAAACTGCCTTATGCTGACGGTAAGAAGAAATATACGTATGTGGTGAGTGCGCTCAACCGCCTACAAAACGAGAGTAAGATTGTCAAAAAGAAGATCAAACTATGAGAAGGGTGTCTTTGGGAGTCCTGGTACTGGCTGTGCTGGTATTTGGAGCGTGTAAGAATAACCGTCTGTCACCAGAACAGATGCAACAGAAACTTGATAGTATTGCCAAGTTGGAGGCCAAGGAGAAACTGGAGGCACAGGGCATCCATCTGGACCGTGATGTCAGTCCGGTGCAGTTGTTCTACGATAGTCTGGGGCTTCAGACACTGCCTATCCGTTATTCGGATGATTACGTGAGATTCCTGCCGGGCTATAAGGTGGTACCGGCAGAACTGGCTGCGTTTATGGGGTTGGAAGGACGGATAGAACCGAAGGCCATCTCCCTGCCTGAGACGGCAGGAGCAAGACTGATGATTCTGGCTGCCGATGAGGGTGACGGCCTCTATTCCCTCTGGCTCTATTCACTCGATGATGAGTATATGCCCGTTGATAAACTGAGTCTCTATGCTATCAGTAAGGAGGAAGCCAAGGAGAATGAATTGGCCGATCCTGAGGATCAGTTGATTCAGGACTTTGTCATCACCAGTGATTACGAGATTCGTCTGACGGATTATTCGGGTAAGTTCAAGGCTGAGGTACAACGGGTCTATCATATCGATCCTTCCCGTCATTTCGAGGAAGCGGATGAGATAGACTATGAGGACAAGCCTGCGTTTTAGTCTGCTAACAGTTTTTCAAGGAAGTCATCAAGATCCTTGTCGAGTCCTTCCATCAGGTCGGGGTCGATGATGACCACATCATCATCGACAACAAACAGTTCGGCGATGGATTCCTTGTCATCGTCTTCGAGGACAAAAGAGTAGGGCTTGAGAATCGACATGTTCTCTATGACCTGTTTCTGACTGTCGAGACACCTGCGCAGCACAGGGGTGATCTGCTCAAAGAAATCATCATCCTTGTTGTCTATCCACTGTTCCACGATGCACCTGTTCAGTTCGTTGTCATCATCGTCGAACGCCATCAGTTCGCCCGACTCCTGAGTGACACGGAGATGGATGTCTGTCATCTGCGTGGCCTCGTTACTCGTGGGGAACTTCTCGCTAATCTTACGGATAGCGCGTTCAATCTGCTGGAGTGTCTGTTCTGTCGCTTTCATTCTGTCTTTTGTCTCTATGACGGCACAAAAGTATAAAAAAACTCCGAAACTGCAAACGATTATGGCTTTTTTTTGAAAATATTCTTAATACTTAATCTTTAATTCTTAATTTATTCGTACCTTTGCACGTCGTTAGGTCGGCAGATTGTTTCCATGAGTAATAAGATATCACATCCTGGGGTTATTGACCGTATCGAGGGCGATTGCGTGAAGGTACGTATCATCCAGACATCAGCCTGTGCAGCCTGTAAGGTGGCTTCACATTGTAATGCCTCGGAATCGAAGGAGAAACTGGTGGATGTATTTGGCTGTGATACAGCCAAGTACTCAACGGGACAGGAGGTGGTGGTATCAGCCTCGAAGGAGGTGGCGAACCGGGCCTTGTTGTTGGGTTTCGGTATTCCCCTGCTCCTGATGGTTGCGGTACTGCTGATAGTCCTTCGCTGGACTGGCGATGAAGGCATCGCTGCACTGGCATCACTGGGGGCACTGATACCATATTATATCCTCCTCTGGCTGTTGCGTGACAGCATCCGTCAGCAGGTGTCCTTCCGGATAGAAGAATGAATAAGAACAAATAGAGAATACTTTTATGAATTTCATCTTGATTGCAGTCATTGCACTTGGAGCCATCGGTCTGATAGCCGCCATTGTGCTGTTTGTCGCTTCCAAGAAGTTTTGGGTCTATGAGGATCCCCGTACGGCACAAGTAACCGACTTGTTGCCGGGAGCCAATTGCGGTGGTTGTGGATTCGCAGGATGTGGCGGTATGGCTGATGCACTTGTGAAAGGTGTCGATGCTGGTTCCATTGAGGGTCTGAACTGTCCTGTGGGCGGTCCGGAGGTGATGGGGAAGGTAGCCGACTTGTTGGGTATGGCCATTGCCCATGGAGAACCGAAGGTAGCCGTCGTCAGATGTCAGGGAACGTGTGAGTATCGTCCGAAGATTGCCGAATACGCAGGTCTCCGTACCTGTGCTGCCATGCATGCCTGTGGTGCAGGAGAGACGGCTTGTGGCTTTGGCTGTCTGGGTTGTGGCGATTGTGTGGAGGTGTGTAAGTTTGGGGCCATCCACATCAATCCCGAGACGGGCATTGCCGAGGTGGACGAGGAGAAATGTACGTCGTGCGGTACCTGTGCGATGGTTTGTCCACGTGGTATCATCGAACTCCGTAAGAAAGGCCCGAAGGGTAGGAGAGTGTATGTGTCCTGTGTCAACAAAGACAAAGGTGCTGTATCGATGAAAGCCTGTAAGGTGTCGTGTATCGGTTGCAGCAAGTGTGAGAAGGAGTGTGCCTTCGGTGCCATCACTGTCGAGAATAATCTCTCGTATATCGATCCCGACAAGTGTCGTCTGTGTCGGAAGTGTGAGAAGGCCTGTCCGACACATGCTATCATTGCCGTGAATTTCCCGGCTCCGAAGCCGAAACCGGAAACCTCGGAATCTCCAGAGAATCCATCATCATCCACTAACGAAGGAAAGGAGGCCCAAGCATGAATATTAAAACCTTTAGTATAGGTGGTATCCACCCCGAGGAAAACAAACTGACTCACGAAGTGGCTACTCAGGTGGCAGCCTTGCCCAAGCAGGCCATCTTCCCCTTGAGTCAACATATCGGTAAGCCTGCCAAACCTGTTGTCCAGAAAGGCGACAAGGTGAAGGTAGGTACGTTGATTGCTGAGGCCAGCGGTTTCGTGTCGGCACCAATCCATTCGTCTGTGAGTGGTACGGTCTTGAAGATTGATACTGCCATCGATGCAACCGGTTACCGTAAGCCCGTGATAATTATCAATGTGGATGGGGATGAGTGGGAAGAGACGATAGACCGTTCCGACAAATTGGAAACTGTAGAGGCTCATCCCGAACTGACACCTGAGGAGATTGTCTCCCGTGTTAAAGAGGCTGGTGTCGTCGGTATGGGTGGTGCCTGTTTTCCCACCTTCATCAAACTCACGCCCCCGCCTACTGCCAAGGCAGAATGTATTATCATCAATGCCGTGGAGTGTGAGCCCTATATCACTGCCGACTTCCGTCTGATGATGGAGCATGCCGATGAGATTCTGATTGGACTTGAACTTCTGATGATGGGCGCTAAGGTGACTACGGGCTATATTGGTATAGAAACCAACAAACCTGCTGCCATCGAACTGATGACAAAGAAATGCGCTGAGAAATTCAGCGGATCCAAGTATCAGGTAGAAGTGGTGCCCTTGAAGCAACGTTATCCACAGGGCGGAGAAAAACAACTGGTCGATGCCGTCATCAATCGTCAGGTACCGGCACCACCTGCCATCCCCGTAAATGTGGGTGCCATCGTACAGAATGTAGGAACAGCCTTTGCCGTCTATGAGGCGGTGATGAAGCATAAGCCTCTCTTTGAGCGCTATACCACAGTGACGGGCAAACGACTCCAGAACCCAGGCAATTTCCTTGTTCGTATAGGTACGCCGATGAAGGATCTCATCGATGTCTGTGGCGGTATGCCTGAGGGTGATAATAAACTCTTGGCAGGTGGTCCGATGATGGGTAAGGCACTGACTTCTGATGAAGTGCCTGTCTGCAAGGGAACCAACTCGGTGACGATTCTCTCTGACGATGAAGCCCGTCGCAAGGAACCGCAGCCCTGTATCCGTTGTGCCAAGTGTGTCAGTGCCTGTCCGATGGGATTGGAGCCTTATCTCCTCGCCAAACTCTCCGAGGTGAAGCACTGGGAGCGTGCAGAACAGGAGAAGATCGTCAGTTGTATCGAGTGTGGCTCGTGCCAGTTCACCTGTCCTGCCCATCGTCCGTTGCTCGACAATATCCGTGTCGGCAAGACGACAGTCATGGGTATCATCCGAACCAGAAATGCAAAGTAATAAGATATGGGAAAACTAATTGTATCACTTTCGCCGCACGCCCATGGCACTGATACGGTAGAACGCAACATGTACGGGGTCATCATTGCCCTGATACCCGCGTTGCTCGTGTCGTTCTACTTCTTCGGACTGGGTTCCGTCATTGTGACGGTAACGAGTGTGGCAGCCTGCGTCTTCTTCGAGTGGGCCATCAGCAAATATATCCTGAAGCAGGAGCGACTGACCATCCTCGATGGTTCTGCAGCCCTTACGGGTCTGCTGCTCGCCTTCAACCTGCCGTCGAACCTCCCCATTTGGATTATTCTCATCGGTGCACTCTTTGCCATCGGTGTGGCTAAGATGACATTTGGTGGTCTCGGTAATAACCTTTTCAATCCAGCTCTGGTAGGCCGTTGTGCACTGCTCGTGGCCTTTCCAGCCCAGATGACTACATGGCCGAAGGTGGGACAGTGGGACAAATATCTTGATGCAGAGACGGGAGCCACACCACTATCCATTATGAAGGAGGCTGTGAAAAGTGGGGATGCCTCTGTGTTGAATCAACTGCCTGACTCGTTGAGTCTGTTCATCGGCAGTCATCCTGACGGGGCGGGAGCCATGGGTGAGATCTGTGCTTTGGCACTGCTCATCGGTCTGGCCTATATGTTGTGGAAGAAGATCATCACCTGGCACATCCCTGTGTCGATAATCGCTACGGTGTTCATCATTGCAGGACTGCTTCATCTGGCTAATCCAGCCTACGCAGATCCTGTATCCGTGATCCTCTCCGGTGGTCTGATGTTAGGTGCCATCTTCATGGCAACGGACTATGTGACCTCGCCGATGATACCGAAAGGTCAGATCATCTACGGCATCGCCATCGGTTTCCTTACGATTATCATCCGTAACTGGGGTGCCTATCCCGAGGGTATGTCGTTCGCCATTCTCATTATGAATGCGTTTACGCCGCTGATCAATAATTATGTGAAACCAAAACGATTCGGGGAGGTTACAAAATGAAGAAACTGGAATCATCATTAACAAATATGGTGCTGGTACTCACAGCAGTGGCCGTTGTCATGGGTGGTATCCTTGCTTATGTGAACCACCTCACCGAAGGGCCTATTGCTCAACAGAAAGAAAAAGCCCTTGCCGATGGTCTCAAGACAGTGATGGTATGCGATGATATCGTTGTCGCCAAGACCGATACTGTTTGCCGGAACGATGCCAAGGGTAAAGAACTTACCTATATCATCTATCAGATTCAGGATGCCAAACAACAGGATCTCGGTGCAGCCGTCGAGAGTACAACGGGTGGTTTCGGTGGTAACCTGAAAGTGCTTGTGGGCTTTGATCCTGACGGTAAGATTCTCGGTTATACTCTGTTGGAACATGCGGAGACTCCGGGACTGGGTGCCAAGGCAGACAAGTGGTTCCAGAAGGGTGAGAAGGGTGACATCATCGGTAAGTCACCTGCTGAACCGCTGACAGTCTCTAAGGACGGTGGTCAGGTGGATGCCATCACGGCTTCTACCATTACCAGTCGGGCTTTCCTGCTCGCCATCAATAATGCTTATAACGCTTATAAGGCTACGCCCACCACTGATGGCGTGAGTGGTGCTACAAAACAAAAGAAGGAGGAATAAGGTATGAACGTAATACAGATTATCAAGAATGGCATCGTCAAGGAGAACCCTACGTTCGTCCTGATGCTGGGTATGTGTCCCACGCTGGCCACTACCACCTCTGCCTTGAATGGTATGTCGATGGGACTCGCCACAATGGCAGTACTCATCTGCACCAATTTTGTCATTTCGTGTCTGAAGAGTGTCACGCCTGATAAGGTACGTATCCCTGTGTTTATCGTGGTGATTGCCGCTTTCGTGACGATTCTCCAGATGGTTATCAAGGCTTTCCTGCCAGATATTGATGCTGCCCTCGGACTGTTTATCCCGCTGATTGTAGTGAACTGCGTCATCCTCGGACGTGCGGAGGCTTTTGCCGCCAAGAACTCGCCTGTGGCTTCTCTGTTTGATGGTATCGGCATCGGCCTTGGTTTTACACTGGGACTGACGCTCTTGGGTATCTGCCGAGAGTTACTCGGCGCAGGCTCTGTCTTCGGTTTTACGCTGTTGCCAGAGACCTACAACATCCTACTCTTCGTATTGCCTCCGGGTGCCTTTATCACCCTCGGCTTCCTCATCGCAATCGTCAATAAACTTAGGCAAGCATAATTTATGGAATATATCTTGATTTTCATTTCCGCCATCTTCGTGAACAACATCGTGTTGTCACAGTTCCTCGGCATCTGTCCGTTCTTGGGCGTCTCGAAGAAGATAGATACCTCGTTGGGCATGTCGGCTGCCGTTGCCTTTGTGCTGACACTGGCTACCATCGTTACTTGGCTCCTACAGAAATATGTGCTTGATGCTTTTGGCCTGCAATATCTGCAGACCATCGCCTTCATCCTCGTCATCGCCTCATTGGTGCAGATGGTGGAGATTATCTTGAAGAAGGTGTCGCCAGCGCTCTATCAGGCTTTGGGCATCTTCCTGCCCCTGATCACGACCAATTGTGCCGTACTCGGTGTGGCTATTCTTGTGATTCAGAAGGATTACAATCTGTTACAGAGCGTGGTCTATGCCTTCTCCACAGCCCTTGGCTTCGGACTGGCTCTGACGGTCTTTGCCGGTATGCGTGAGCAATTGGAACTGGTAAAGATTCCCAAGGGCATGCAGGGCATGGCTATTGTCATGCTCTCTGCCGGACTGCTGAGTCTTGCCTTCATGGGTTTCTCGGGTGTCGACGGTGGTTTGAAAGTACTTTTCGGACTGGATTAATTGTTTCTCCTCGATAGAGAAAATGGTATATAATAATCCCTGATATCCACATCGGATATCAGGGATTTATTGATGTTGGGTATCTCTTAGTTCTTACTTGAATATCTTCTGAGCAAACATCGTCAGGTAGATACGCCAGTTACGCCAGATGTGACCGCCATCGGTCTCAACGTATTCGTAATTGTAGCCCTTGCTGTCCCAGTAGTTGCGCAGGTCGACGGTGCTCTGATAGAGGAAGTCGGTCTTACCCATACCAATCCAGTAGAGTTTGGGCTTGCTGCCAAACAGTTTGGCAGACTGCTGGGCGAAGTCGGGACTGTTCTTGATCTGATCAGCAAACGACGCTCCTTGGATGGTACCGCTGTTGAGGTGCAGACCGGCAGAGAAGAGTCCGTAGTAGTCGAATGTGTTGGGGTAGAGCAGACTGACATGGAAGGTATGTCCGCCACCCATCGACAGACCGCAGACAGCACGTCCGGCACGGGTCTTGACGGTGCGGTAGTTGGCATCGATATAGTTCACGATATCCATGAAACTCTCAGGAATCGTGGCTGCGGCAGGAGCCGTAGGACCAGTGCCGGCATCACGGAAACCGGGGGTGTACATACCAAATGACCACTCACCGGGGGCAGCCTGACAGTTGGGATTGCCGTTGGGCATCACCACAATCATCGGCTTGGCCTTGCCTGTAGCAATCAGGTTGTCGAGAATCTGTGCAGCACGTCCAAGTTCGCTCCAGGCATTCTCGTCGCCACCGGCACCATGCAACAGATAGAGCACGGGGTATTTGCCGCCCTTTTCATAGCCGGCAGGGGTATAGACCGTCATACGGCGCTGCATCTTCAGTGTGGGACTGTTGTACCATACCTTCGAGAGATTGCCGTGAGGCACTTCGTTCACCTTGTACAGGTCGCCCTTATCACCCTTCTCGTTGCTGACGATGAAGATGTTGGTGAACGACACGATGTCGCGGTTCACGTAGATGTTGGCAGGATCTTTTACGCCTGTCATACCGTCGATATTGAAGGTGTAACTGTACATCTCGGGGGCGAGTTTGTCGGTGGTGTAACTCCACACACCGTTTTTGCCTTCCGTCAACTGAGCCACGCCGGGGGCATCATAGGTGCCGTAGCCTTCTATCTCTATTTTCTGTGTTGGCAGGAAGTCACCTGTCACCTCAACCTTAACGGCTTTGGGTGCGAACAAATTGAAAGTCACGGTGCCGTTGGCATTGATGACGGGGGATTGCACACTGGCACTGTTGAAGAGTTTCTCCTGTGCCGAGCCGCTCAGACAGCATACCGCTGTGAGGGCCAATGTCATGATAGTCTTTTTCATACGATTGTATCTTTTTGATTCTTATCTCTTTAACAGGTTCATCGGAGCCTGGGGCTTCATCACGTCGTGGGCCTTGGTCTGCTGGGCCTTGACGGCGGCAGGAAGGGTAGCCTTGATGTCAGCGGCAGAGGCAGCAACGAGGAACTGATATTCACCCTCGGCAACCACCCAAGCAGAGGCTTCGGCATCAAACGAGGCCAGGTCGGCAGTCTTCACTTTCAGTGTCAGTGTCTCGCTCTCTCCGGGCTTCAGGTTCTTGGTCTTGCCGTAGGCCTTGAGTTCCTTGGCGGGTTTGTTGGCTGCCTTGCTGTCAGGAGCAGCGACGTAGAGTTCCACGACTTCCTTGCCCTCGCGCTCACCGCTGTTCTTTACGGTGACAGTCACCTCGTAGGCATCGCCCTTCTCAGTCACTTTGGCATCGCTATAGTCGAAGGTGGTGTAAGAGAGACCGAAGCCGAAGGGATAGGCAACGGGTACGTCGAAGGAGTCGAAGTAACGATAACCGACGTAGATATCCTCCTCATAGTCGGTATAGTCGACGTTGCGGACATTGGCGCTCTTCTGACCTTGGTTTGTCAGGTCAATGCGCGGATTCTGGTCGATGGGGAAGTTCTTGGATGAATAGGCATCATTAAACTTCACGGGCCAGGTCATGGTGAACTTACCGCTTGGCGACTGTTTGCCGCTAAGTACATCCACCACGCTGTTGCCACCTTCCTGACCAGCCTGCCAGGCACAGAGGATGGCATCGGGCAGGGCGTTCCAAGAGGCTGTCTCGATGACGCCACCGATGTTCAGCAGCACCACGACTTGTTTGTTGGCCTTGTGATAGACCTCGCACACCTGTTCGATAAGTTTACGCTCGGAGTCGCTGAGGTTGAAGTCTGCCACCTTACGGTCCATGAACTCACCGGAGATACGTCCGATGGTGATCACGGCGATATCGGCGGCTTCGGCCTGCTTCGTTAACTCGTCAGCAGAGAACTGCTTCTCGGCTGGAAGGGGACGTGGCATGAAGCGCAGCAACATGGCATTCTTCGGATCCTTCTTGGCAGCAGCCTCGATTTCGGCCTCCTGTTTGGCCTTCTGCTCGGCAGCGTAGGTTTCGTAAGCTGTCTTCAGTTCCTCAGAGACCATGTAACCACCGTTCTTCAGACCATCGAGCAGAGAGACGACATAAGCGTGGTTCACATTACCGGAACCTGTACCGCCAGCGATGAACTCATACGACGTGTTACCGTAGAGGGCCACGTTCTTCACTTTTTCGGTGAAGGGCAGGGCCTTCTCATTCTTCATGAGCACCATACCCTCGGCAGCACTCTGACGGGTTACTTGGGCATGAGCCTTCAGGTCGGGCTTATTGCTGTACTGATATCCCTGATAGCGAGGACTCTTCTCCACGAGGTTGAGGATGCGCTGCACATTGCGGTCGAGGTCAGCCTCGGCCAGTTTACCGCTCTTCACACCAGCCACGATGGAGTCAAACTGCTCGGCCTTACCCGGCTGCAGCATATCGTTACCGGCCCACATCTGAACGGCACCGTCCTTACCACCGAACCAGTCGGTCATCACGGTTCCCTCATAACCCCACTCATCACGGAGGATGGTTTCCACGAGATCCTTGCTCTCAGAAGTGTAGATGCCATTGATATAGTTATAGGAGGTCATCACCGTCCAGGGCTTACTCTCCTTGATGGCAATCTCGAAGCCCTTCAGGTAGATCTCACGGAGAGCACGCTGGGAGATATGTGCATCATTGTTCATGCGGTTCGTCTCCTGGTTGTTGGCGGCGAAGTGCTTGATGCTTGTACCCACGTCGTTCTTCTGCACACCGGTGATATAGGCGGCAGCGGTCTTACCAGCCACCACGGGATCCTCAGAGTAGTACTCGAAGTTACGTCCACAGAGCGGGTTACGCATGATGTTCAGGGCAGGAGCCAACAGTACGTCGGCACCATATTCCTTCACCTCTTCGCCGATGGCCTGACCTACCTCTTCAATCAACTCGGTGTTCCAGGTAGAGGCGAGTAGGGTACCGATGGGGAAGTGGGTGCAATAGTATGTGGCAGAGTCGCCTTCGCGGGTGGGGTCGATGCGGAGTCCTGCAGGACCGTCGGCCAGTACGATGGCGGGGATACCGAGAGAGTCGAGGGGATAGGTTGTGCCGGCAGCACCAGGCACAAGACTACGGGTGGCACCGATCACAGCATCATCACCGGAGAAACCGGCCATGCCTGTACCGATGACGAAGTGGGCCTTGTCTTCGAGTGACAACTTAGCCATCACTTCCTCTTGGTTGATGGTGTTCTTGGGAGCCACCTTGTCGGCGGCGGTACAGCCCGTGAGGACTGCTGCGCCGAGAAGGTAAAAGAATGTGGAATATTTCATAACTAACTAATTATTTAAATAGAAGTGGAGTGAATTCTGAAAGGTAGATACGCCAGTTGCGCCAGATGTGACCACCCTCGGTCTCGAGGTAGGTGTACTTGTGGTGCTTGGAATCGAGATAGGCACGCAGGTCAGTATTGTTCTTATAGAGGAAGTCGGTCTTGCCGATGCCAATCCAGAAGAGGTTGGGTTTCTTGGCGAAGAGACCGTCGATCTTACCATTACGATCTGCGTAGATCTCAGGATGTCCGTTGGGGTCAGCCTGCTGCTGGTCGACGGCAGCAGAGAAGAGACCGATATAACCGAACATATCCGGATTGTTGATGGATACAAACAGACTGTGGAAACCACCCATCGACAGACCAGCGATGGCGCGGTGAGCCTTGTCTTTCTTCACACGGTAGGTTTTCTCAATGAACTTCACCACATCGGGGAAGGCTGTCTCGAACGAACCCTCCATCGTCTTGGGGAGTGACATCGTGGGTACGCGGAAACCATTGCTGGTCTCACCCGGACAGGCCTCTTCCGAGATATTACCGTTAGTCATCACCAGGATCATCGGCTCGGCCTTGCCCTGAGCGATGAGGTTGTCCATGATCTGGGCAGCACGTCCGAGTTCACTCCAGGCGTTCTCGTCGCCACCGATGCCATGCAATAGATAGAACACGGGATAATCCTTTCCGCTGGTCTCGTAGCCGGCAGGCGTATAGACGGTGCAGCGGCGAGTCAGACCGGCGGTTGGACTTTCGTACCACACCTTGCTCACGGTGCCGTGAGCCACCTTGTTGACTTTATACAAATCCGTACGAGCATCACCGCCGATGAGCAACACGCTGAACAGGTTGTTGATGTCACGGATGTTATAGACATTCAACGGGTCGATGATTTTCACGCCGTCCACAATCATATTATAGGTATAGAGTTCGGGCTTCAGTGGTCCCGTTGTGTAACTCCATACACCTTTATCGTCCTTTACGAGATCCACAGGGTCTGGAGTGGTCTCATAGGTATTACCTTGGAACTCCACCTTCTTCGGAGGCAGGAAGTCACCGGTAATCTGCACCTTCTGAGCCTCCGGTGCCACCAGATTGAATGTCACGGTGTTGTCGGCATGCACGTCAGGCGAAGCCACTTGCGGGCCCTGTCCCCAACTCAGGTTCTGCTGAGCGTGGGCTGCCATACCCATCAGGCAGAGGACTGCCATTATCATAATCTTTTTCATTATCATCTATATTTAATCGATGCAAAGATACATATTATTTTTGAAATTCTTACCAAATTTCGTCAAAAATTTCGGATAGCATCTTAGTCCTTTCATTACCAGCCGGTATTCTGAGTCATGTTAGGATTGAGTTCGAGTTCCTTCAGGGGAATGGGCAGCAGCATGTTCTTGTCCTGGAAACCATAGGTCGTGTTCTGCCAGTTCCACTGTACACCATCAGTTGTGAAGGCGGGCACTTCCTTACCCTGGTTACCCATCACCGACTTGGCATCGCCCCAGCGAATCAGATCCTGGTAGCGGATGGCCTCGCAGCAGAGTTCCAGACGCTTCTCCGTCTTGATGTCATTGAGTGTGACACTCGCCAGCGGCTCCTCCTTGGCACGGGTACGTATCAGATTGATGTATTCAAGTGCCTTACCGTTGTTACCAACCTGTAAATTGGCCTCTGCAGCCATCAACAGTACTTCGGCATAGCGCATGATCTTCAGGTCGATATACTGTCCTGCCTGGAAGAACGACATATCGGTAACACAGTCATCTTTATAAGACTGGGTCTTCCAGAAGAAGTAACCCTCGTTGCCATAGACGGCGTTACTGCCTGAGATGGTCACGCCATAGTCCTGAATCTGCTGATAGGTCATGATGGTTTTATTCAAACGGTAGCCGTCGGCACCTTCCCATTCTACAAATGCATCGTAGAGCGACTTACGGGGATTCAGGAAGCCGTATGTACCTGTGGCGAGCGTCGTGGAAGCCTCACCAGTATACTTCAGTTTGTCGGAGCGCCAGCCCTGCATGATATATACCATATCCATCTGAGTCCATATCTGCTCAGTGTCTAAGCGCTTCTGCAGTTCGAAGAGAGATTCGCAGTTGTTGTTGGCTGCAGCGTGGAACTGTGCGTCGTACTCACCGTCGTAAAGAGCATACTTGCCGGAGCTGATCACGTTTTCGAGCATCGTGGCAGCCTCGCTGTACTTGCCTTGGAAGAGGTAGGCCTTACCTAAGAGTGCATGTGCAAACTCCTTGGTGACACGGATGCCAGTTTCCTGATCGTTCACGCCACTCTTTGAGGGCAGGGTTCCGCTGTTGATAGCCTCTGTCAGGTCCTGTTCGATGAAGTCCCATGTTTCAGCGGGTGTACCGTTCGACTGGCGGTATTCATCGGGTGCAAGCAGATGGTCCACCTTCGGGGCGGTGCCCCAAAGTGTGACGAGTTCGAAGTGAGCCCAGGCACGGAATACCTTAGCCTCGTTGATGGCGCGTTTCATGACGGGGGTGTCGCCCTCAGTCATTCCGATAATCAGGTTGGCATTGTAGATAATAGAGTATAAACCGGAGTATACACCCTCGATAGAACCGTGGTTCGAGTCGAAGTTATACTCATTGAGTTTCTCCATTTCACCATTGTCACCACGCTGACCGCCACCACACCATACATCGTCGGAAAGCAGGTTCTTAAGGAAGTACCAGGTGAAGTAGTTCGACCTCACCGACAGATACAGTGATGCCGTGGCCGAGTTGATGTTTTCGTCAGTGGTATAGTATGTATCCATACTTCCCATGTTGCCGTGCTTCTCGATGTCAAGTTTGCTGTCGCAACTTACGAAGAGGAAAGAGGACAGAGGAAGGAGGAAAGAGAATACTCCAACCAACACCTTATTATATATATTCTTTTTCATAACGCTTAATTCGTTTAATTCGTGAAATTCGTTGTTTTTAGAATTCGATGTTAAGACCCATAACAATCTTCTTGGAAGTAGGATAAGCACCCTTGTCGATACCCATACCGGAGAGGGCATTGGCGGAAGCCTCAGGATCGAAGCCAGGATAACTGCTGATGGTGAAGAAGTCGTCGAGAGAGCCGTAGACACGGCAGTGGCTGATACCAACCTTGTTCAGTAAGTTCTTCGGCAAGGTGTAACCCAATTGGATCTGCTTGAACTTGAAGTAGTTTCCGCTATAGACCATAGCGTCGGAGTCAGCGTATTTATCCATGTCGTTAGCACCTGCACGGGGCTTGGTGCCGCTCTTATTGCTCTCCGTCCAACGGTCATCGTACAGCACCTCCTTCATCTTGTTAGAGGTGGCGTAGTCAGGACGGTTGATACAGTTGAATATCTTATTGCCGGCAGCACCTGTGCCGAAGACAGTCAGGTCGAAGCCCTTGTAGGCAGCGGTGAGCGTGATACCGTAGGTAATCTTGGGAATGGCATTGCCGATGTCGGTACGGTCATCGTCATTCACCACACCATCACCATTCAGGTCCTTGAACATCGGGTCACCGGTTTCAGGATTGATCTTGTCGAATTGATAGCCACGGAAGTAGTACACAGGATAGCCCTTCTCGAAGTAGGTGATGGTGTAGGTGTGGAAACCTGTACCACCCAGACGGGTGAGAGAAGGATCCAGGTAGGTCACTTCGTTCTTCAATGTCGAGAGGTTACCGCGAACACTGTAGTTGAAGTCACCGATATGGTCGCGCCAGCCCAGGTCGAACTCGAAGCCCTTGTTCTCCACGTTACCTGCATTGATGGGCGATGTCGTGCCACCGATGATGAGCGACGGTGTGGTTCCTGATACGAGCAGGTCCTTGGTCTTCTTGATGTAGTAGTCGATGCCGAAGGTCAGTCGTCCGTTGAGCAGGATACCGTCGAAACCGATGTTGGTCTGCTCTGAGGTCTCCCACTTCAGGTCGTCGTTACCCATCGATGTGGGGGCTGCACCCTGCGTGTACTGGATGCCAGAGGTGAAGGGATAGAGGCCGCCCAGTGCCATGTCGGTGCTGTACATATAGCCGCTCAGAGCCGAGAGGCTACCGTTCTGACCCCATGATGCACGGAACTTCAGACTGTTGAACCAGTCCTTGAGCGGGCTGAAGAATTTCTCCTCGCTGATGGTCCAACCTACTGATACGGCGGGGAAGTAACCCCAACGGGTCTTCTTCGAGAGTTTCGAGAGGTCGGCAGCATCAGCACGCAGCGAAGCCTGGAACAGGTAACGACCCATGAAGTCGTAGCCTACACGTCCGAAGTATGAGTACTTCGTGGTGTTGGTGGTCTCACCGCTAACGCCCTTCGTTGCCGATGCGTTGGCATAGTTCAGATAGTAGAACAGCGGGTCGTTCTTCATCAGGGCGTCCTCGCCGTTATCAGACAGACTGCCAGTCACGTAGTCTGAGTTGCTGTCCTGGAACGACATACCGACCATGGCGCTGACGGTGTGCTTGTCGGCGAAGGTCTTCATGTAGTTGGCGAAGTTCTCCCACTGATAATAAATAGAGGTGGAAGAAGAACTGCTCTGACTCACATAGTCACGGTTCTGTGTAGAGTTGCCGTAGAAGGGCAGTGAGGTTGTAGAACTGCGGGTTCCGGCCAGACGATAACCGAAGCGGGAGGTGATGGTCAGGTTGGGAATGAGCGTGAAGTCACCGTAGATACTACCGGTTACATTGAAGCCACTGTTTTTCGAAAGGCTGTTGTCGCGCATCACCATGGGGTTGTACTGCTCACCCTTGTAGAACTGGCTGGTACCATAGTAGTTGCCGTCCTCGTCCTTCAGCAGGTGCTTGCCCTGGTCCACCAATTCTTGAATATAGGAAGGCAGTGTGCCTGTATACGACTCTGGTGTCAGCGGATCCATCATCAGCACGGCAGTCAGCAGAGAGCCGTACTCACTGTTTGAGGACACCTGACGTACGTCGTACTTCTCCACTTGGTTGGTGGTACCTACCTTCAACCAGTCCTTAACCTGATATTCACCGTTAACGGAGGCGGTCAGACGCTTGTATTTATCTGCATCGCCCTTCACGATACCGTTGTTGTTCAGGTAGCCGAGTGACAGATAGTAGTTGCCGCGTTCGTTACCACCGGTAAACGAGAAATTGTGCTTCATCATGTGACCATGATTGAAGGCGACGTCTGTCCACTTCGTGTCGGTATTGCCAACCCTGTTCTCCTTCATGTAATCCTCCGTGAAGAGTTTGCCTTCAGTCATGTATTTCATGTACTCTTCGGCATTCAGCATCGTCGGAACGCGAGCGAGGGTTTCGTCGGTCCATTGGAAGTCGTAGGCAATCTTGCCCTGTCCGGCCTTTCCTTTCTTGGTGGTGATGAGCACGACACCGTTACCTGCCTCGGCACCGTAGATGGCGGCAGAGGCGGCATCCTTCAGGATTTCCATCGAGGCGATGGTCGAGGGATCGATACCGCTGATGTCTGAGAGGCGTACACCGTCGACCACATAGAGGGGATTAGAACTTACATTAGAGGAATAACCGCGCACACGTACGGTAGGAGATGAACCCGGGGCGGCAGAGGTGTTGATCACCTGCACACCTGAGGTCTTTCCCTGCAGGGCCTGCTGGGCGTTCGAGATCGTACGGTTCTCCATGTCCTCAGGCTTCACCTGCGAGATGGCACCGGTCACGCTACTCTTCTTCTGTACACCGTAACCCACGACCACCACTTCGTCGAGCACCTTGTTGTCGGGCTTCATCTTGATGGTCATGCCGTTCTGGGCGGCCACTTCTTGTGTCTCGTAGCCGATGTAGGAAACGACGATCACGCTACCGGCCTTCACGTTGATGGTGAAGTTACCGTCGAAGTCGGTAATCGTGGCGTTCTTGGCGTCAGCCTTGTCGGCAATCGTCGCACCGATCACGGCTTCGCCGTTCTCGTCAATCACAGTGCCCTTTGTCTGGGCCATTGATACGACGGCCATCATCATTGCCGCCAGCATCAGGAGTAATCTGCTTTTTTTCATTGCGTTTTAATTGTTTGAGTTAATTGTTAGAATTGATTTCGATTTCTTTTCGGCTGCAAAGGTATATATAAATCAATAAGGTGTCGTTCGTCTGCGTCCGAATGTTTTTCGATAGTGTTCAAAAGTGTTTTCCTTCGTTTCGATTCGTTCAAAACCGTTCCGATTCGTTCAAATCGGAGGTGTAGGAAGATGTCCTCAACCCCTCAAAAACCCACCCTAAAACTGGGAGACGTTTATGCACACCGTGCATAAACGTCTCCCAGATTCCAGACAAGGTTTTACACGCTATGCATTGACTCATTTAGGGGGCATTCCCAGTGATGATGTTCACTAGGGCGATGATATCATTAGTATCCACCTTTCCGTCGCCATTGATATCATACTTCAGATCCGATGAGTCTTCGATGATGACATTCGTCAGCATGACGACATCGGCAATGTTCACCATGCCGTCTTCGTTGACGTCGCCGAGTCCATCGTCGTTACCCTCCACGATCTTGCTGAACAGTTTCCACCCGTCGGCAGCGGCGTAGAGATCCTTGGCACCCTCGGGCACATGGAGCGTGGCATCATCGATATTATTGCCAGCCTCAAACTGACCCTTGTTAAACAAGTTTAAAGCAGCCAGCGGCGTAGGCCATGCGACACGGACATGCTTCAGATTGTAGAACATGTTATTCTCAATAGTCGTTACGGATTCAGGAATGGTGATGTCGGCATCCCTCAAGGTTAGGCCGGAGATTGTCTTCAGCCCTTCTGGCAGTACCAATGGCGACTTTGTGGTCAAGAGGGTGATGGCATCATCTTCTATCGTCTTCAGATGAGAGCCTTCCTCAAAGGTCAGACTGCCTAATGTCGCTTCTGATATGAATCCCTTTCCAAGTGTTTCTATACTGGCAGGTACCACGACGCTATTGTAGTCCTTACGGATGAGTCTGTCGCCTTGTGGGTTTCCGGTTAATCCTGTGACGGCCAGCGTCTTGTCACCCAGTTTAATCTCGTTCTTGAACACCACGTCGGTCATATCTTCCCTAATGACAATGGCCCGGGCAATGCCTTTATAGCCGTTGATCTGATAGGCAATGCCATCGACGGTGATGCCGTCACGCACAATCTGACTGACGAAACTGTCATCGTCGCCAGGTTCCAGGATGAAGCCGAACTCCTTCCAGACGTTGGCCTGGGCATAGGCTGCCTTCGTACCGGCAGGCACATATAGCACCGTCGCCGAAATGTCGTATGAGGCCCAATAAATATCAAAGAAGTCAGAAAAACCATTGTCATTGTCGCTCATGCGGAAGCACGGTTCGATGACTGGAGGCGTCGTGCTGTTGACATGTACGCTCTTGAGGGTGGTGGTCTCGAAACAGGCTTGTCCCCAATTGGTCAGCGTTGACGGGATGGTAAGGCTGCCGATGAAGGCGTTGCCGAAGGCTGAACTGCCAACCGTCACCAAGCCCTCTGGCAACACGATCTCCTTGATGTCGTCACTATAGAAGGCAAAATCATCGATGGTCTTCAGTTGGGACCCCTCTGCAAACGTAACCTGATTGATAGCACATTGGCTAAAGGCGCCCCAGCCGATGGTGGTAATTGTCTTTGCTATTCTCAGGTTGTCGAGATACTTACATTCCTTGAAGGCACTTCTGCCAATAGCCGTCACGGTATAGGTCTTTTCGCCTACGGTAATAGTCTCAGGAATCACAATGTCACCCATGTAACTGGCAAATTTGTCGTTGCGGTAGGTGACCGAGGCGGTACCGGCATCCTCATCCAACTCGTAACAAAGCCCTTCGAATTCCACGGCTCCCTCTCTCACGGGGTCATACAGGTGGGCGTTGACGAAAGTCTTCACACCATCCTTCACCGTCAGGTTCACCTCACTCTGACAGAGGTCGCGGAAGTAACTTTTCTTCCAGTCGGAATTGTTTGTAGCATCCTGAGCCACGGGATAGAGGATATAGTCACCGTCAGCCAAGTCGGCATCCAGTTCCCATATATGCTCAAATTTCTCCTCACTGGAGGGCGGCTGATAGATACAGAGATACTGCACCTCATGAGTGGTGGTATTCTCCACAGCCAGTGCCATCTGACGTTGTGTTCCCCAGGGTACATGGCAGAACAGATAGTAACTGCCATAGAGTTTGTTGCCGCCCACCCACTTGAAATCCTGATTGGAACTCAATGTAAAACCAGGTGTGCCGCCCTCGTCCTTCTTGATGTTATAGTCTATCGTCATGCTGACGGGGAAGAGGAAGTCCTCCAGTGTGGCCCAGCCGTCATACTTACCAGCCCAGCCGTAGTTGAAGTGGAACTCGTCATTGTCCCTATAGCCGTCACAGATAAACGAGTGACCAATTGAACCGTTGCTACCGCTCATATAAACAGGACGTCCTGCATCCAACTCAGCACGGATGACAGCCTTGAAGTCTTCGTCCGTGCAGTAGTCACGGTCCAAGTGGAGCATGCCTTTGTCGTAGCCGAAACACATTGCCAGTCCCTGTACAGAAGGACTCGTCGACTCCTCCAGACTGAATACTGCACCGAGGAATGCCACGTCGCGTATCAGCAGGGCTGTCGCCTTCAGAGCCTCCTCGCTGCTGCTCTCATTATAGGTCAGCAGCATCTTGTCGTACTCGTAATAGTCCTGTGTCAGATCTGGGCGGACGGGTTCGCCATCGTCAAAGTGCCAGTCGCCCTTGCCCATGCCGTGTTCCGGCCAGCGGTGGTAATAGCAGATCTGTGCCATCGCAGCGGCACCGCAACTGGCGAGACAATGCTGTCCGTCTTTCTCAGGGATCATACAGTTGAATGGGGCCGCCTGGTCCCATTGGGTCTGAATCAGAGGACCCACGGTCTGCGCCATGAGCAACTGACTGCATAGCGCACAAATCATCACAAACAGTTTCTTCATTTTTATATTATATCCATAATTACATATGTGTTACTCTGATATGGACACACGGAAGCCCAGCATGGTGAGGTCGTCGTTTTGCTTGACACCATCGTCAAACGTCGTAGGATGTCTTTGCTCATATATCCTTTTGTAGTTTGTCAGTGTGCAAAGATAGTGCAAATTTGGCAAAATACCAAAGAAAGTAACAAAAAAACGCCGATAACACCCAGTGAGGAGCATATCGGAAATTTTATCGCATCATTCCGAGGTCAGAAAATAATCCCTTGATACAAATCTATATTTTTAGAATCTAAAATATATTCCCCCAAAATAATGGGAATATTTTTTAGTATTTGAATATAATAATTTGATACAAATCTAAATATTTTTAAATGAAAATATATTCCTATTCTACAAAATTGTATATTTTGAATCAAAAATATAATGATTTGATTCAAAACTAAATATTTTCCATCCTTAAAATATTCCCAAAAATTTATGGGAATATATTTTTGGAGATATAATCAACAGAATGAATTCCGAAAATCACAACTTCGGTTCATCGAACGGAGCCGACACCGACCAGTAGCACAAAAAGAATCGAGGCTCACATCAACGCGGGAGTCCCGATTGTTTTTTTTATTTCCCGCAAATTTCATCGAAAAAATGCGGAAATTTCGAGATTTTTTCGTAACTTCGCCCCCAAATTGCGACTAACAATGACAAACAAGACGAAGATCATCACCCTGCTGATGCTGGTACTGACATTTTCCGGATGTCGGAAGACGGAGCCGCCGCAACAGTTGGATAAGGACGAGACACAGGGATTCGTGGTGGCGCAGGAACTGTCGAACAGTCGCGTGCAGTGCATCGCCGAGGATGCCTCCGGACAACTCTGGATTGGTACGTTCCGTGGACTGAACCGCTACGACGGACATGAGTATCACCAGTATTTCTGTGCCGACGACACGATGGGACTGCCCGACAACCAGATCAAGGACATCCTCTGCGACCGGCGCGGACGTCTCTGGGTGGCCACCGTCAACGGCGTCTGCCGATATACCCGCAAGGACTGCTTCGAGCGTATCGACGTGAAGACCTCGAACCTGAACACCCAGAAACTTATCGAGGACAGCAAGGGGCGTATCTACGTCTATAATGGTACGGAGGTGTTGGTCTATGATGACGGTCTGCAGGCCTTCCATCCCATCATCCAGTGTCAGCGGAGTGGGGGACAGTGGACGTGGGGCAACTGCATCATCGATGCCGCCGACCAGTTGCTGATCACAGAGAGTCAGCGGCTGATGATCTACGACAGTTCGTCGTTCAAACTGAAGAAGGAGATACCCCTCGGCAACCAATATTACTTCTACTCCGAGATGCTTTCCAACGGGTTGATGATCCTCTCGGGCTACGGGAATATCGTGCTCTTCGATACGAAGTCGCAGCAACTGGTGCCGCTCGACCCTGTGATGGAGGCAAGACTTACGGCGCATGGCAGTATCATACAGGCCGCACGGCTCCTGGAAGACAATACCATCCTGCTCAGCACCTCGAAGAACGGCATGTTCGAACTGAACCTGCTGGCGCAAACCCTTTATGGCGAGGGTGATACGGGCCTCACGCTGCCTGTGCCCGACGCCTTAGTGACACTGGTGTTCCAGGATTCGCGGAAGAACGTCTGGCTCGGCACCTACGACAAGGGACTCTTCGCCGACTATTACTATAAGGAGAAGTTTGGTGGCTCGGACAACTACCTGAACCGCGTCATCGACCACTCCAACGTGCTCGCCGTGGCGATGGACCGACTGCAGAACCTCTGGATATCCACGCTGCTCAAAGGACTGTTCGTCTATCACACCGACACGCAGAAAGCCGAGGCTATTCCCCTCGAAGGACTGCCTGCCGGAGAACAGAAAAATGCGGTGACGCATATCTTCTGTGACCGTGATGGTTATCTGTGGCTGTCTGTTGGCAGTGTCGTGCTGAAGTGTCGCTATCAGGGCGGACGGCTCGCCATCCTCAGTCAGACACCTGCGCTTGCCGTGATGGACTTCGAACAGACCGACGACGGTACGGTGTGGGCTTCCACCAGTACCAATAGTCTTATCGGCTTCCCGCTGACAGGTGAACCTGTCGCCCGTCAGGTGTTCAATGCCGACTTCTGTTTCATCCCCTCGTTGCTGAAACTTAACGACGGTCAGATGCTCGTCTCTGCCTTCTACCAGAAGATTGTGCGCCTGAATCCGCAGACGGGGAAGTTCAGCGAACTCAATATCCCGACGCTCGACCAGTGTATCCGCCGCAGTGTCTATATCCCCACCGATATGTTGCAGGATTCGAAGGGCGACGTGTGGATCGGTACCGTGAGCAACGGTCTGTTGCGTTATGATCTGAAGACCAACGAGATGACGCGCATCGCCGGACTGTCCTGCTCGGATGTGGGGAGCATTGAGGAAGACCGTCAGGGGAACGTCTGGATCAGTACGATGAAGGGCCTGAACCGCTGGGATCGTAAGACGGGACGTATCACCTCACTTTACAAGGCTGATGGCATCGGTGGCGATGAGTTCGTAGACCGCGCCTCATGTCAGTTGCCAAATGGCAGTCTGGTGTTTGGCAGTACGGAGGGCATCACTATGTTCAATCCCGCCGACATCGACACGCTCCAACAGATTCCCATCCGTTTCTGCGACCTGAAAGTACACAACCAACTCGTCCGACCGTCGGTTGACGGCCCCATCGCGGCGATGCTCGACAGTTGTCGGGAGGTAAGACTCAACCACAACGAGAATAGTTTCAGTCTTTCGTTTACCGCCCTCGACTTTGGGGAGTATGAACGCGTACATTATTATTATAAGATGGACGGCTTTGACCGCGACTGGATTGATGCGGGTAACACCCATACTGCCAGTTACGCCAACCTGCCGTCAGGACATTATACTTTCCGCGTGAAAGCCACCGATGATACCAGCGACGAGATTATATCCGATGAGCGTACGCTCCGGGTTGTCGTTGCACCGGCTCCTGCCTATTCCTGGTGGGCGTGGCTCATCTATATCGCCCTGGCCTCGGCTCTGGCATGGTATCTCTACCGCAATGCCCGGCGCGTGGTGGCAGCCCGTCGTGCAGCCCGTCAGGCGCAGATGGAGAAGGAACAGGAACTCCGTACCAACCAGATGAACATGAGTTTCTTTGCGAATATCGCCCATGAGTTCCGCACGCCGTTGACGATGATTGCAGGACCCGTAGGTCAACTGGTGAAGAGCGACAATCTCAGTGGCGAAGACAAGGGACTGCTCAGCGTGGCCCAAAGGAGTATCCAGCGGATGTTCAAACTCGTGAACCAACTCATGGACTTCAACAAACTCGAGAACGATACGTTGCGTCTGAGTGTTGAACAGACTGACGTGGTGAAGGCCCTCAACAAAATCTGCGACATTTTTGAGTTTAATGCGAAGGAGAAAGGTGTTACCATTTACCGCCTCGGCATGGAGGAGCCGCTGATAGCGTGGACGGACGGTGACAAATTAGAGAAGATCGTCTCCAATCTGCTTTCCAACGCCCTGAAGTTTACACCCCGTGGTGGACGTATCGACGTGTCGCTTGATGTCTCTGGCGACCAGGTGAAGGTATCCGTTGCCGATACGGGCAAGGGCATCCCAGAGGATCAGAAAGAGAATATCTTCAAGCGTTACTATCAACTCGACAACCAGACGAAGGCGATTGTGAATTATGGGACGGGTATCGGACTTTACTATTCCCGTCGTCTGGCTGAACTGCACCACGGTACACTCACTGTCGATAACCGTGAAGAGGGTAGTGGGGCTGTCTTTACCTTCGTCTGGCCGATGACAGAAACGGCTTATACCGACGAAGAACGTCGTCCGCTGGAAGGAGATAAAACTCTGGCTGTTGATGCGGATTTGCAATTCGCATCCCGTGAGTCGGGGATTTCAAATCCCCTCCAACAAGAATCCTCGGAGGATGATCGTCCGACGATCCTTATCGTCGATGACGACACGGAGATCATCAACTACATGCGGCTGCTCTTTGCCAAGGACTACCGTCTTATCACCTGTCTTGATGCCGACACCGCCCTCGACGAGATGCGTGCCGAGGAACCCAACCTCGTGCTCTCCGATGTAGCCATGCCCGGCAAGGACGGCTACGAACTCTGTCAGGAGATCAAACAGGACATCCAACTCAGTCATATCCCCGTCATTCTTGTCACGGCGAAGATCACTGCCGAGAATCAGGTGGAAGGACTGAGCGTCGGTGCTGACGCATACGTCACCAAGCCTTTTGATCCCGCCGTGCTTTCGGCTCTTATCCAGTCACAACTGAAGAACCGTGAGCGGGTGCGCAAACTGCTCACCAAGGCCACGACCACCGAGGAGGAAGGTGTCGATAATGCCCTGAGCGGACAGGATAAACATTTCATGGAGGAACTCTACAAACTGATGGAGGAGGAACTCTCGAACTCCGAACTCGACGTGACGCGTATTACCAAACTGTTGCTGATCTCGCGTACCAAACTCTACTACAAGATCAAGGGTCTGACGGGTGAGACACCCAGTAACTTCTTCCGCACCTACAAACTCAACCGTGCGGCGGAACTTCTGAAGAGCGGCAAATATACCGTCTCGGAGATTGCAGACAAGTGCGGCTTCAGTACGCAGAGCCATTTCTCTGTGGTGTTCAAGAAACAGTTCGGTGTCACCCCGACGGAATATAAAGGATAATTATTAAAGATAAATAGTATGATCAAGCAATTATTGTTTTCCTTAGCGTGTCTGACTGTGTTGCCAGTCGGCGCTCAGAAGGTTCCTGTTTGGCAGGATCCTACCGTGAACCAACAGAACCGTGAGGTACGTCGGGCAGATTTCTTTGCCTACGAGAACGAAGACCTCGCCAAACAAGGTGTCAAGACACAGTCTGCCCGCTATCTCTCGATGGAGGGTCTGTGGAAGTTCAACTTCGTGAAGAACCATCAGGATGCACCGAAGGATTTCTTCGGACTGAAGTACGATGACTCGCAGTGGGTGGACTTCCCTGTACCGGGACTTTTCGAACTGAACGGCTATGGTGACAAGATCTATAAGAACATCGGCTATGCCTGGGGAACGACGTTTAAGAGTGATCCTCCACACATCGGAGAGATCAATAACTATACGGGCTCGTATCGTCGGACCTTTGACCTGCCTGCCGACTGGAAGGGACAGGAGGTGTATTTCCATGTGGGCTCTGCCACCAGTAACCTTTCCCTGTGGGTGAACGGCAAGTATGTCGGCTACTCGGAGGACTCGAAGGTGGCTGCGGAGTTTAACATCACAAAGTTTTTGAAACCCGGAAAGAACTTGATTGCTATGCAGATAATGCGCTGGTGTGACGGCAGTTATCTCGAGGATCAGGACTTCTGGCGTTTCACGGGTATTGCCCGTGAGGTGTATCTGTTTGCCAGACCGAAGGTACATATTGAGGATCTCACAATGACGCAGGACTGGGTGGTGGATTCCAAACGAGGCATCCTGAAGTTCGATGCGAAGACCACAGGCAAAGCCACTGCCACAGCGAAGATCATCTTCGACGACGGCCAGATCAGTAGTGAGATTGATGCCAACCACGAGATCTATCTGAACGACGTGAAGCCTTGGACGGCAGAGACACCTCATCTCTATAGCGTCTTAGTGACGCTGAAACAGGGTGATAAGGTACTGGAAGTGATCAGGCAGCGTGTGGGTTTCCGTCATATCGAGATCAAGGGTGGACAGTTGCTGGTGAATGGACAGCCCATCCTCATCAAGGGTGCAGACCGTCATGAACTGGATCCCGATGGTGGCTATATTGTCAGTGTGGAGCGTATGATTCAGGATATCAAGATCATGAAGCAGTTGAATATCAATGCCGTGCGTACCTGTCACTATCCCGACGATCCCCGTTGGTATGACCTCTGTGACGAGTATGGACTGTATGTGACGGCTGAGGCCAATGCCGAGAGTCATGGTATGGGTTATGGTAAGGGAACACTCGCCAAACGTCCCGACTTTGAGTTGATGCACATGGAACGTAACCAGGCTAATGTCATCTCCTTCAAGAACCATCCCAGTATCATTGTCTGGAGTCTGGGTAATGAGTCTGGCTATGGTCCTAACTTCGAGAAGGCCTACGACTGGATCAAGGCTTACGATAACACCCGTCCTGTGCAGTACGAACAGGCTGGCCACTGGGGTAAGACGGATATCTTCTGTCCGATGTATATGGGCTATGAGGACTGTGAGAAATATGCGAAGACCGATAATCCCCGTCCGCTGATCCAGTGCGAGTATGCCCACGCCATGGGTAACTCGATGGGCGGTTTCAAGGAGTACTGGGACATCATCCGCAAGAACGGGAAATATCAGGGCGGACACATCTGGGATTTCGTGGATCAGGGTCTGCGCGATAAGAGCAAGATTACCGGCAAGGAGATATTCACCTTTGGCGGTGACTACGGACGCTATCCCGCCTCTGACTATAACTTCAACTGTAATGGTATCATTGCCCCGGACCGTCGTCTGAATCCGCATGCCAATGAGGTGCGCTACTACTACCAGAATATCTGGGTGACGGACAAAGGATTGAAGGAAGGACAGTTTGAAGTCTACAACGAGAACTTCTTCAAGACGCTCGACGATGTGGAGTTGGAGTGGTTTGTCGGTGGTGCCGCAGGCGGACATCATCACGACAATCCGGGACGTCCTGAGGGGATGACCTTCGGACATGGTGGCACTATCGCCATCAGCGGTATCGCTCCTCAGCAACGTAAGGTTATCACCGATGAAACCATGAAGAGCACCATCACCCGTGTACTGGGCCATCATGGCGATCAGGAAATCTTCGTCATCTTCCAGTTTAAGTCGAAGAATGGGGCGCCGCTCATCGACAAGGGTCAGGTGCTGGCGCGTCAGCAGTTCGTGCTGAATCCCTATCAATTCCCGGAAATCAAGGCCGAAGAGGCAAATGTCCAGAAAGAGGAAACCGAAAGCTATATCAAACTGGATGCTGGCGGCA
Source organism: uncultured Prevotellaceae bacterium (assembly GCA_902784565.1). Lineage (GTDB taxonomy): Bacteria > Bacteroidota > Bacteroidia > Bacteroidales > Bacteroidaceae > Prevotella. Next base: position 4,472 of record CACZVE010000008.1, on the reverse strand, counting down.
CCGCACTGACCATCGGCAAACGGAACGGTTGGATAGATTATCTCGATGTGGATGGTGAACCGATGCTCATTGATCGTGAGTCCATTACCCCAGAGTTCTGGCGTGCACCGACAGATAATGACTACGGTGCTGGTCTGCAGCATCGCTTTGCCGTGTGGAAGAACCCGCAGATGAGACTGAAGGAACTGGATGTGGATGACAATCAGGTAGAGGCCACCTATGATATGCCTGACGTGAAGGCTACGTTGAAGATGACCTATACGTTGACAGCAGAAGGTGAGGTCATCGTACGTCAGCAGTTGAAGGCTGATAAGGAGGCGAAGATCTCCAACATGTTCCGCTATGGCATGCAACTCCAGATGCCGAAGCGTTTTGATGAGGTACAGTACTATGGACGTGGACCGGTAGAGAATTACATCGACCGCAATTCGAGTGAGTTTATTGGTATATATAATAATAAGGTGGCGAATGAGTATTATCCCTATGTCCGTCCCCAGGAGTCGGGTAACCATACCGATGTCCGTTGGTTCCGTGTGATGGATGCCTCCGGCAAGGGACTGGAGTTCTATAGCAATGCACCGATGGAGGCCAGTGCACTGAACTATCTGTTGGAAGACCTCGACGACGGTCCTTACAAGGACAAGAAGGTCGGGCACCACTCTGGCGACCTGATAGAGCGTCCACTGACACAGGTACATATCCAACAGCGCCAGTTCGGTCTTGGTTGTGTGAACTCATGGGGAGCCTGGCCGCGTAGCGAATACCAGATGCCTTATCAGGACTACGACTTCACCTTTGTCATCAAGCCAGTGAAATAAACTATTAAAATGTTCTGTTTCATCAACCCCTTTGTGGCAACTTGCTACCACAAAGGGGTTGATTTTTGTCAAAAAGCGCATTGTTTTCCCCATTTTTGTAATTTTTAAGTAGCAAATCGTTGGTGGATATCTGTAGAATTACTATCTTTGCACCGGTTTTATAACGAAGAAAGAGATGAAAGATATAAGGAAAATGGTACTTATGGGGATGATGCTCCTCGTTGGTACACTATCAATGAATGCAGCAGAGAACGTCGCCGGTAAGGAGGACGTTGATACCACCTATATCAAATTGGATGAGAACCGTGAGCCGATCAATCACGTCAATCTGACATACGATGAACTGGTGGAGAAGGTTGGAGAACTGGAGACAATTCTCGAGACAGATAACTTCCAATTGTACGCCGCAGGCGACTATACCTACAAGATTGAGGGTGGGGTGGTGACGTCTATGGCCATTCAGATTGCTGATGAGAAGAACGATAAAGTGATTTATAATCAGATCCTGAATGCGTTGGCTAAGAGTAATTCCATCGAGGCGACACATAATACAGGCGGAAACCGTTATGTGTATGCCAACTTCCAAGTACAGTTCGATGACTTTGAGGGTTATGAGAAACTGACTTTCTCGGTCATCACGGAATGATGCCGAAGAGATATTTTCTTATAAAGCCTTGCCGATAAAGCAAGGCTTTTTTTGTACCGGATACTTCTTTGATGAATGAGAATGGTGAATTAAAATAATTCATTTTTGTTAATATCGTTAAATTTAACAGAAATAATTAACTAAAATAAGTCTCGTATTTAAGAATTTGACTACCTTTGCTGCCAGATTGAAAACGAGACAATGAAAAAGAGTACAATTTGGATTATAGCAACCATTATGGGACTGGCCTTCATCGGTCTTTTGCTGCTGCAGATTTCCTATATCGAGCAGATGGCGAAGATGAAGAAGGAACAGTTTGACGAATCCGTGAACCGTAGTCTTTATCAGGCATCGCGCAAACTTGAGATGAACGAGACCGTGCGATATCTGGAAAAAGACATCAAGGAAACGGAGCGTCGGGCTTTCAAACAGGACTCTGTCATGGTTGACGGATTGGACGGTACGGTGAAACAGGCCCATCAGTTTGCGGTGGCAGCCGATGATGGTACGGTCTATTCTTCATTCGAACTGAAGACTTTTGCCATCAAACCCGCCAACGTACCTAAGGCCATGATCCTGCGTACAGATAAGAACAGTATCTCCGAGGCTTCAAAGTCCTTGCAGGAAATTGTCCGTAACCGATATGTGTATCAAAAGGCCCTGCTTGACGAGGTGGTTTATAATATCCTCTACACCGCTTCCGATAAGCCATTAAGGGAACGTGTCAACTTTAAGATGCTCGATCAGGATATCCGTGCGGAACTGCAGAACAATGGTATCAATATTCCCTATCATTTCACTGTAGAGACCAGTGACGGACGGGAAGTCTATCGTTGTCCGGACTATACGGATGAAGGAAAGGAGTACACCTATAGCCAGACGCTTTTCCACAATGACCCCTCGCCGAAGATGGGTGTGGTGAGGATTCATTTCCCCGACATGAACTCCTACATCTTCTCGAGTGTGCGTTTCATGATTCCGTCGATGATCTTTACGATAGTCCTGCTGATTACGTTTGTCTTTACCATCGTGGTCATCTTCCGTCAGAAACGCTATTCAGAGATCAAGAACGACTTCATCAACAATATGACCCACGAACTGAAGACCCCGATCTCCAGTATCTCTCTGGCTGCACAGATGCTCAACGACGATTCTGTGGGTAAGTCACCTGCCATGCTGAAACATCTTGGTGGGGTCATCAACGACGAGTCGAAGCGCCTGCGCTTCCTGGTGGAGAAGGTGTTGCAGATGTCGATGTTTGATCGTAAGACCGCTTCGTTTAAGAAGAAGGAACTCGACTTGAATGAACTTCTGGAAAACATCGCCTCCAGTTTCTCCCTACGTGTGGAGCATACGGGTGGTAAGATCTATACGGAGATAGAGGCTGTGGATTCTGCCATCTATGTCGATGAGGTACATTTCCAGAACGCCATCACCAATCTATTGGACAATGCCGTGAAATACCGTAAACCGGATCAGCCGCTCGACCTCTATATCCGTACCTGGAACGAGAAGGAACGTCTGTGTTTCAGCATCCGTGATACGGGTCTTGGCATCAAGAAGGAGAATGTGAAGAAGATCTTCGACAAGTTCTACCGTGTGCATACTGGTAATGTGCACGATGTGAAAGGCTTCGGTTTAGGTCTCGCCTATGTGAAGAAGATCATCAACCTCCATGAGGGTGATATCAAGTGCGAGAGCGAAGTCGGCAAGGGCACTACTTTCACTGTGTCGCTGCCTATTCTGAAAGAAACAACCGAGTGAATTCAATATAGTATTAACATTTTAAATAGAAATTGATTATGGACGAAAAACTGAAAATCTTGCTTTGCGAGGACGACGAGAACCTCGGAATGCTGCTCCGTGAGTATCTGCAGGCTAAAGGCTATGCAACAGAACTGTGTGCCGATGGTGAGGCTGGTTACAAAGCCTTTCTGAAGAGCAAGTTCGACATCTGTGTGCTCGACGTGATGATGCCCAAGAAGGACGGTTTCACTTTGGCACAGGAAATCCGTACCTCGAATGTCGATGTGCCCATCATCTTCCTCACTGCCAAGACGCTAAAGGAGGACATCCTTGAAGGCTTCAAGATCGGTGCCGACGATTATATCACCAAACCCTTCTCCATGGAGGAACTGGTGTTCCGTATTGAGGCTATCATGCGCCGTACCAAGGGTAAGAAGAGCAAGGAGTCAACCCTCTATCATATCGGACAGTTCACCTTCGACACGCAGAAACAACTGCTCTGCATCGGTGACGAGCAGCGTAAACTGACCACCAAGGAGAACGAACTGTTGGCCCTGCTCTGCAGCCACGCCAACGAGATCCTGCAGCGTGACTTCGCCCTGAAGACCATCTGGATTGATGACAATTATTTCAATGCCCGTTCGATGGATGTCTACATCACAAAACTGCGCAAGCATCTGAAGGACGATCCGCAGATTGAGATCATCAATATCCACGGTAAGGGATACAAACTCATCACGCCGGAAGAGAATGACTAATAGGATCCGGACATTATTAGGAGTGGCGCTGGTTATTATCGGCGCCCTCTTTTTGATTGTAGCCTATCTGGTAGGGTGGACGTCGAGTAACCTCATACTGCTAATAGGTCTCATTATCATCGTTTTAGGCATAATCCTCCACGTAAAACTTACAAAATCAGGCGAGAAGTATTAAATACTGTTAAGGATTGGGTTAATTATCAATTGTCAATTGTCAATTCTCAATTAATATTTGTACCTTTGCACCCGCATTTTGCAAAATAACATTTATAAACATTTTTAATTCAGTATGAATCAATACGAAACCGTTTTCATTTTGACTCCCGTTTTGTCTGATGAACAGATGAAGGAAACGGCCGCTAAATTCAAGAAGGTCCTCACCGATAAGGGTGCAGAGATCATCTCCGAAGAGGCCTGGGGATTGAAGAAGATGGCTTATGCTATTCAGAAGAAGTCTACAGGTTTCTACTGCCTGGTAGAGTTCAAGGCTGAGCCAGAAGTGAT
>CACZVE010000007.1 GCA_902784565.1 uncultured Prevotellaceae bacterium | reverse complement strand
TTGTTCAACTAATGCAATCGCTTCGAGCTTTTCTTCTAAACTACATTTCCGTTTCATCTTGAACCTTTAAGTTGTGTCCAACTTTCTGGGTTCACTTCATTCCGCTGATCATAATGATTGTCAGAACCGACGATTACTGAAAACATCAGGGACTGATACCTGTTCCAACTGTTAGTGCTCCCCCTAGCCCCCTTGTGAAACAGAATCTGTCCGTTTCTTAATTACAAGGTTGTAGGGGGAACATTTGGGGATCAATTAACCCGCTGACAATCGGCATTGCTGCTGAAAGTCAGTGAGTTTGTATGTGTCGTTGTCAATCTTGAAAAGATGTTAAATTGTTATTGTCGATGCGTGGTTGGGATCTTGCCCGCTCTGATGTCGGCAAGACCTAAGATAAACCGCCGATATGCCCCTGACGGGGTGCGTCGGTGGCTTTTTAAAAAAACGAGTTTTTATTTTGTAGTTTGAAAATTAATTTGTAATTTTGCCATTTGAATAATAATTAAATTAACAGTTATGAAAAAAAGATTATTTTGGTTGCTTGCCACCATCATGATGTGTGGGGCAATGATGACGGGGCTGACATCGTGCGGCAACAGTGACAATAACAATAGTGATAATCAGGCGAAGGTGGCTGTTCTGCTTCCCGACGGTGTCAATCTTGCCCGTTGGGCCACAGACAAGGCAAACCTGGAGGCGGTGATGGCTGCCTACGGTTTCAACGCCACTTTCTACGTCGCTCCTGAATCTCCGGAGGGGGCGGTGCAGCAGGTCGAGCAACTTAGGAATGCCATCAATGACGGTGTGAAATATATTGTGGTGACAGCGATTGACTATAAGAAAATCAATGAGTCAGGTCTGCTTGAGCAGCATCCTGATGTCAAGGTAGTATGCCATGACCGCATTATCTTTGATAACCCCCACATCGCTTATTTCTCATCGGCCGACACGAAGGAGGTAGGGCGTACACAGGCCCAGTTCCTTCTCAACCATTTCCACTCTTCAGGAGCCACTTCCATGACCATAGAAATCCTTGAGGGTCCTCTGACCGATGTCAACGCCAAGGAATATTATGATGGAGCCATGGAACTCCTCAAGAAATACATCGATAGCGGAAAACTTGTCGTTAAGAGTGGCAAGAAAGAATATGACCAGGTGAAGGCTGATAGTTGGAGTGTTGCCGACGGTAAGAAAGACATGAAAGACCGCCTCAGCAGTTATGGAGCGGGTGAGTGTCCGGATATGATTCTGGCAGCCGTCGATAATCAGGCTCAGGGAGCCATTGAGGCTCTGGAGGAAGCAGGTATTACAGACATGCCGATCATCACGGGTCAGGACAACACCGCCATGGCGCAGGCCAATATCAAGAGCGGCAAGCAGACCATGACCATCGACAAGAACCTGAAGGACATGGCCTATAACACGGCTATGATTATCAACAGTCTGATATCCAATTCTCCGGTTCGTACCAGCCAAAGTTACTACAACATTCCGGCATTCTACTCCAGTATTATCGTTATGACAAAAGACAACTATTAGTTTCTTTAACAGAATCTCTTACATAATAACCCCCGAAAGTTTTTTTCTGACTTTCGGGGGCACTTCATTCCAGGACGCTTAATAGACTGTCTTATGATCAGGAACAGGCTGCTATACCCGTATTCCCATAATAGTCTCTAAAGGTGAATGATGCTTGGTGATTAGTCGATGAGTGATGAACGGAATCGGGAAACCTTTTGCGAAGAATTTTCGGAAAAGTTTCCCGTTTTAGGAAATTTTCTTGTAACTTTGCACCCAGAAAAGAGACAAATACAAAAAGTTTTTATGCAGACATACACCTATGAAGAGGCTTATCAGGCCTCATTGAACTATTTCGGCGGCGACGAACTGGCTGCCCGGGTATGGGTGAACAAATACGCCATGAAGGATAGTTTCGGGAATATCTATGAGAAATCGCCCGAAGATATGCACTGGCGCATCGCCAAAGAGATAGCACGTATCGAAAAGAAATACAAGAACCCGATGACGGTGGAGGAGATCTTCCATCTGCTCGACCACTTTAAGTATATCGTGCCGGCAGGCAGTCCGATGACGGGTATTGGCAACAACAACCAGATAGCCTCGCTGTCGAACTGTTTCGTGATCGGCCTCGACGGCAATGCCGACTCCTACGGTGCCGTGCTGCGCATCGACGAGGAACAGGTGCAGTTGATGAAGCGTCGCGGCGGCGTGGGTCATGACCTGAGTCATATCCGTCCGAAGGGCTCGCCGGTGAACAACTCTGCCCTGACCTCAACAGGCTTGGTGCCTTTCATGGAGCGATATAGTAATAGTACGCGCGAGGTAGCACAGGACGGACGTCGTGGTGCCCTGATGCTCAGCGTGAGCATCAAGCATCCTGACTCGGAGGCCTTCATCGACGCGAAGATGACGGAGGGTAAGGTGACGGGTGCGAACGTGTCGGTGAAGATCGACGATGAGTTCATGGAGGCTGCCATCAACGACAGACCGTATGTGCAGCGCTTCCCCGTCGATAGCACGACAGACCCGGGTAAGTCGGGCGATGCCAGTCTGGCCTTTGAGAAGGAGATTTCCGCCAAGGAACTCTGGGAGAAGATCGTGCATAACGCCTGGAAGAGTGCCGAGCCGGGTGTGCTGTTCTGGGACACCATCCTGCGCGAGAGCATCCCCGACTGCTATGCCGATCTGGGCTTCCGTACGGTATCGACGAACCCCTGTGGTGAGATTCCCCTCTGTCCCTATGATTCCTGTAGATTGCTGAGCATCAACCTCTATAGTTATGTGGTGAATCCGTTTACGAAAGAGGCCTATTTCGATTTCGACCTGTTTAAGAAACATGTGCAGGCAGCCCAGCGGCTGATGGACGACATCGTGGATCTGGAACTGGAGAAGATAGACAAGATACTGGAAAAGGTGAACGAGGACCCGCAGTCGATGGAGGTGAAGGGTGCCGAGATACACCTCTGGGAGAAGATCAAGTCGAAGAGCGGCAAGGGCCGTCGGACGGGCGTGGGTATCACTGCCGAGGGCGACATGATCGCTGCGATGGGACTGCGCTACGGTACACAGGAGGCAACGGACTTCTCTGTGGAGGTGCATAGGACGTTGGCCCTGAATGCCTACCGCTCGTCGGTGACGATGGCTCAGGAGCGTGGACAGTTCGAGATCTACGATGCCAAGCGGGAGGAGAAGAACCCGTTTGTGCGTCGCCTGAAAGATGCCGATCCGAAACTCTATCAGGATATGGTGAAGTATGGCCGCCGTAATATAGCCTGTCTGACGATTGCACCGACGGGTACGACCTCGCTGATGACGCAGACTACCAGTGGTATTGAACCGGTGTTCCTACCCGTCTACAAGCGTCGTCGGAAGGTGAACCCCGGTGATGCAGGTGCCCATGTGGACTTTGTCGACGAGGTGGGTGACTCCTTCGAGGAATATATCGTGTACCATCCGAAGTTCATGGAGTGGATGCGCGTCAACGGTATCGACACGGAACAGCGTTACACGCAGGAAGAGATTGACGAACTGGTGCAGAGGTCACCGTATTATAAGGCTACCGCCAACGATGTGGACTGGCTGATGAAGGTGAAGATGCAGGGTGCTATCCAGAAATGGGTGGACCACTCCATCAGCGTCACCGTCAACCTGCCCAATGATGTCGATGAGGATCTGGTCAACAAACTCTATGTCGAGGCCTGGCGCTCGGGTTGTAAGGGCTGTACCATCTATCGCGACGGCAGTCGTTCGGGTGTGATGATCTCTGTGAAGAAAGAGACGAAGAAAGAGGATGAGGCCAAGGACAACAACCTGGAGGAGAAGAAGGCCGAGACCCCGTGTAAGCATCCAGAGGTGACGGAGGTGCGTCCGCCGGTATTGGAGTGCGATGTAGTGCGTTTCCAGAACAACAAGGAGAAGTGGGTGGCCCTCGTGGGCTTGCTCGACGGTTATCCTTACGAGATATTCACGGGTTTGCAGGACGACGATGAGGGAATCATGCTGCCCAAGACGGTGACGCACGGTAAGATTATCAAACAGGTGAATCCCGACGGTACGAAGCGCTATGACTTCCAGTTTGAGAACAAGCGTGGCTACAAGACAACCGTCGAGGGCCTGTCGGAGAAGTTCAATCCGGAATACTGGAACTATGCCAAGTTGATCTCAGGCGTGCTCCGTTATCGGATGCCTATAGAGCATGTGATCAGACTTGTCTCGTCGCTGCAACTGAAGAGCGAGAGCATCAACACCTGGAAGAACGGTGTGGAGCGTGCGCTGAAAAAGTATGTGACTGACGGTACCGAGGCCAAGGGACAGAAATGTCCGAATTGCGGCAGTGAGAGTCTGATCTATCAGGAGGGTTGTCTGATCTGTAAGAACTGTGGAGCCAGCCGATGCGGATAACGTCCTCCTATATCAGTCTGCGGAACGTCCGTTTCCATGCCTTTCATGGGGTGATGCCCCAGGAGAGAAGGGTGGGGGGCGACTTCCTCGTCAACCTGCGGGTGGGTTATCCGTTGGAGCAGGCGGTGCAGAGTGATGAGGTGGGTGACACGCTTAACTATGCGACACTCTATGAGGTGGTGAAGACGGAGATGATGCAACCTTCCAACCTGTTGGAGCATGTGGCTGGGCGGATCGCAGATGCCATCGTGAAGCGTTTTCCGCAGGTCACTTCCATCGACCTGGCACTGACGAAGCAGAATCCCCCGATGGGAGCCGACTGCGACGGGGCTGGGGTGGAGATACATTTTATAAAGGATAAAACTGAGAATGTATAAGAGGATAGTATTATTTCTGATAACGATATGCTGTTTTGCTGCCATGGCAACGGCTGCAAATAAGAATTTCACGCTGGTGATCGACGCCGGACATGGCGGCGGCGATGCCGGGGCTATCGGCAAGGCCGGTGTCAAGGAGAAGAATCTGACGCTGAAGTTTGCGCTGGCCTTTGGAAGACTGGTAGAGCAGAACTGTCCCGATGTGAAAGTCATATACACCCGTAAGACCGATAAGTTCGTGGAACTGTACAAGCGGGCAGAAATAGCCAATAAGAACAAGGCCGACTTGTTTATCTCCATCCATATCAATGCCGTGCCGAAAGGTCATACCGTCCGGGGCTTCCAGACCTATACGCTGGGCAAGAGTCGTCGGACGGGTAAGAATAATGGTGTGCTGGAGAATCTGGAGGTGGCCAAGCGTGAGAACGAGGTGATCTTTCTGGAGAAGGACTACAAGCAGACCTATCATGGCTATGACCCGAACTCTCCGGAGAGTGATATCCTGTTTGAGTTCATACAGGACAAGAATATGGAGAACAGCATCGAACTGGCCAAGTATATGCAGAAGTATGTCTGTCAGGCCACGGGTCGACAGGATATGGGAGCCCATCAGGACAATCTGGCTGTACTGCGTCTGACATCGATGCCGGGGTGTCTGATAGAGTTGGGCTTTATCTCTACGCGCGATGAGGAGCAGTATATGAATACGTCGTTGGCTACAGAACAATATGCGCGTGGTATCTTTAATGCATTCGCAGCCTATAAGAAACGGTTCAGTGGCGGCATCACAGTGCCTTATATGGCAGAACCAAAAGCAGAGCCCAAACCTAAACCTGAGCCGAAACCAGAATCTAAACCCGAGCCGAAACCAGAATCTAAGCCCGAGCCGAAGCCAGAATCTAAGCCCGAGCCGAAGCCAGAATCTAAGCCGGAGCCGAAGCAATCTGTACAACCGGATACTCCGGAAGTCACAGATATCCCGGGTAACCCGGAAAATCCTGGAACCCCAGATAAACCTGCAACGAGCCAGCCCCACCCGAAGCAGCCAGAAGTCAAGTTGTCTGAGCCAAAGTCTTCTGAGACAGGACCGATATTCAAGGTACAGATCTTGACATCGCCGAAAAAACTGAATACCAATGATTCACGCTTTAAGGGCACGAAGGATACCGATTGTTATCAGGAAGGTGGGTTGTACAAGTATACTGTAGGTGCATCAGAAGATTTTAACAAGATAAACCAGTTACGGAAAGATCTTCTCACGAAGTTTCCTGAGGCCTTTCTTATTGCTTTTAAGGACGGTAAACGGGTGAATGTACAGGATGCCATTAAGGAATTCAAGAGTAAAAAGGTAAAATAATACAAATAATTAAGGTTCAAAGTCATGAAGAATATTTTTTCAAAGGAAGTGCAAATAGCCCTGGTGGCATTGGTGGGAATCGTGGTGTTGTTCTTCGGATTGAAATTCCTGAAAGGACTGACGCTTTTTTCCACAGACGACAGTTATTATGTGGAGTTTGACGATATCAGCGGTGTGTCTGCTTCCTGTCCGGTCTATGCCAACGGTTATCGGGTCGGTGTCGTGGAGGATGTTATCTTCAACTACGACAGTCAGGAGAAAATCGTGGCAGTAGTCGGACTGAACAAACAACTCCGTCTTCCGAAGGCTTCTACGGCAGAGATAGCCAGTGACCTCTTGGGAAATGTGAAACTGGAACTGAGATTCGGTCCGGATCTTAATGACTTGATGGAACCCGGTGATACACTCTATGGCAAAAAACAGTCTGGCGCTTTGGGCAAGGCGGCTGACATGCTTCCACAGATTGAGAATATGTTGCCGAAGATTGACTCTATCCTCGCCAACGTGAATATGCTGTTGTCCAATCCTGCCATCAGTAGTTCGCTACACAATGTAGACCTGATTACGGCACATCTGGCTACGACCACCAGTGAATTGAACCGCCTTACAGCCAGTCTGAATCAGCAGATGCCCGGCACGTTGACCAAGGTGGACGGTCTGCTGGACAATACAACGACGCTGACTAAGAATCTCAGCGACCTTGACATCGCCATGACAATGGCAAAGGTGAACAATACCCTCCAGAATGTGGAGCAGATGACAGCCAAACTAAACAGCAATGAGGGAACACTGGGACTGCTGATGCGTGACCAGGAACTCTATCGCAATATGGCCTCAACAATGGGTCATGTAGACTCGTTGATGATTGATTTGAAACAGCATCCAAAGCGGTATGTTCACTTTTCAATTTTTGGTAAAAAAGACAGGTAATTTTAATTTTGTCTAAATAAGACGGACGCATAATCTTTCTCAACAGCGCGTAGAGAATCTCCTTATATAAAACAACTTTATGCGTATGTCGTTGCGACTTGTTTCATGAAGAATTATAGTAGAATTTGATTTTTCAACTCGCTGATGATCAGGTTGTTGTAAACTAAAAAATGCGTTTTGTATCCTTTTTTATGTGAAACGGCATAACCTTCCAAATGATAGGCAGTTAGGTCGATTGTAAACATCGGATACATTTTTGAGGGATTTGCATAATTGAAAAAAAAGTGCGAACTTTGCACTCGAAAACCAACGATCAGTCACAAATCGTTGAAAACAACAAAGCGAATCGAAAACAAACAAACGCCGATGTCGAAAAGTCATAAGGCGCTGTGGACTGACTGCCTCCAGATTATCCAGGCTAACGTCACAGAGCAACAGTTCAAAACGTGGTTTGCACCGATCGTCTTCGAGTCCTACTCCGAGACGGAGCATACGCTGCTGGTGCAGGTTCCAAGTCCGTACGTGTACGAGTACTTGGAGCAGTACTACGTGGGACTGTTAAGTAAGGTACTCGCGCGAGTGTTTGAGACGAATGTCGTGCTGCGCTACCGTATTGTGACTGACCAGGCGAATAAGATCTCGCAGGAGGTGGAGAGCGACGGTCCTGCAGCGGTGGAGGCTCCTCTCGCCACAGCGCGTGCGAATAAGGCTCCGACGACGCTGGATGCTGCCGTGCCTCAGGGCTTGAATCCACAACTGGATCCGAAGAAGACCTTTCAGACGTTCGTTGAAGGCGATTCCAACAAACTACCTCGTACGGTTGGTCTTTCGATTGCCGAGCATCCGGGAAAGTCCACTTTCAATCCGTTCTTTGTATTTGGTCCTTCTGGCTGTGGCAAGACCCACCTGATTAATGCCATCGGTGTGCGCTGTAAGGAGTTGTATCCGCAGCGGCGTGTACTCTATGTCAGTGCCCGTCTGTTCCAGGTACAGTTTACGGATGCCGTACGCCGCAATACCACCAATGACTTCATCAATTTCTACCAGTCTATTGATGTGCTGATTGTCGATGATATTCAGGAGTGGGCCACTTCTCCTAGGACGTTGGATACTTTCTTCCATATCTTCGACCATCTGTTCCGCATCGGTAAACAGATCATCCTGGCCAGTGACCGTCCTCCCGTAGACCTGCAAGGCGTGAAGGATCGTCTGTTGACACGTTTCGCCTGCGGACTGATTGCCGAGTTGGAGAAACCGAATGTACAACTCTGTATTGACATCCTCACAATGAAGTGCCGTCGCGACGGTCTGAAGATTCCTGCCGATGTGATTCAGTTCATTGCAGAGACCGCCAATGGCAGTGTGCGTGACCTGGAGGGTGTAGTGAACTCGTTGATGGCTTATTCGATTGTCTATAACACAAATATAGACATGCGCCTTGCAGAACGTATCATCAAGCGTGCCGTGAAGGTCGACAATCACCCGCTCACCATCGACGATATTCTGGAGAAAGTCTGCCAGCACTATAACGTCGCCCAGCAACATGTGTTCAGCAAGAGTCGTAAGCGCGATTATGTACAGGTGCGTCAGGTGTCGATGTATCTGGCACAAAAATACACCAAGATGCCTGCCTCACGTATCGGACAGTTGATCGGCAACCGCGACCACTCTACGGTGATACACAGTTGTAACACCATCGAGCAGCGTCTGAAAGTCGACAAGGCCTTCTCTGCCGAACTCAGCAGCATCGAAAATTCCTTCAAACTTAAGAAATAAGGTGTACAAACCAACGTTCAATTTGAAGCGCCCGGTCCTTGTGTTCCGTCAATTCGGAAACAAGGGCTATTCGCTCTTTGCCTGTCTCGGACGTGAGGTGGTGTGCAGCGTACTCTCCGTAGCCACGCTGACCTACGCCTCTGCGGAGAGTGTCTCGACAGATCCCGTCGTGACGGACTCTGCTTCAATGATGACAGCCAGTGAGAGGATGCTCGAAGAAGTCTGTGTGACAGGTTCGAGGGCGCCCCTGACCAAGAGTCAGGCTGCGAGAATGGTGACTGTACTGGATCGTGCCGACATTGCGCAGGCTCCCGTACAAAGTGTGAATGACTTGTTGAAATACGCCGTAGGCGTGGATGTCCGTCAGCGAGGCCCGATAGGTGCGCAGACGGACATCTCCATTCGTGGCGGTACCTCCGACCAGATCATCCTGTTGCTTAACGGTATCAACATCTGTGACCCGCAAACGGGACACAATGCGATGGATCTGCCTGTCGATCTAAGCGACATCGTGCGCATCGAGGTGCTCGACGGCCCGGCAGGGAGGATATATGGTACCTCGTCGCTCGTGGGGGCGATTAATATCGTGACGGTAGATAGTGGAAAGTGGAAAGAGGAAAGTGGAAAGAGAAATGACTCTTCCCTCCAATTCCATGCAGAAGGGGGATCATTCGGCTATGCTCATGCAGGCTTTAAGTATTCTCTTTCCTCTTTCCACTTTCCTCTTTCCTCTAGCATCTCCGCCAACTACAGTCGCAGCGACGGATACAGCCGTTCGAAGGCTGGTCGCCTGAATACGGACTTCAGTGGGGCGAAGGCTTTCTATCAGGGACAGTATGACGATGAGGCTTTCCGTCTGCACTGGCACTTGGGTATCGCCGACAAGGGATGGGGCTCAAGCACCTTCTATGCCTCGCCGAAATGGCAGGCCGATGACCAGTATGAGCACACCACGAAACTCTACTCCGCCATTCAGGGAGAGACGAAGCAGGGTATGTTTCATCTCAGTGGTAATATCTACTGGAACCAGAACCGTGACCGCTATGAGGGTTATCGGGGACAGCCCGAGAAGATGCCGTACAACTACAACCGCACCGATGTCTATGGGGTGAGCCTTAGCAACTATTTCGACTGGGTGGCTGGACGTACAGCCTTCGGGGCAGAACTCCGCAACGAGGACCTTGTCAGTGGCAATCTCGGTGAGCCGTTGTCGCAGACGCACCACATCAGGGGCACGGATCGCGACTATACCCTTGGCGTGAACCGTACCAACATCAGTGGTTATTTGGAGCACAATCTGCTGCTTAACAATTTCACCATCTCTGCTGGACTGGTGGCGGTGAAGAACACGTGGAGCAATATGAACATGACTGTCTATCCTGGCATTGACATCAGTTACCGTCCTCATCCCGCCTGGACACTTCACGCCTCTTACAACACCTCACTCCGTATGCCGACATTCACGGAAATGTACTACAAACTGCAAGGTTACAGTGCTAACCCCCACCTGAAACCCGAAGAGATGACCGCCCTTGAAATCGGTACAACTATTCACTATTCATTATTCACTATTCACTCCACCCTCTGGCATCATCATGGAACGGACATGATCGACTGGATCATGGACACCTCCCAAGGTCAGGATGCCGTCTGGCAGAGCGTCAACCACACCAAGATCAACAGCCTCGGCTTTGAAACCTCTGCTTCCATAGAGATTCCACTATTCACTCATCACTCATCACTATTCACTGTAAGTTATAGTTACATCCATCAGGACAAGGAACAGGACGCGAACATCGTTTCGCAGTACGCCCTTGAATACCTGCGCCACAAACTTGTAGCGAATGCTCGTCTGCAATTGTCAAAGCCGCTCTCGCTGAGTCTGAATTTCCGTTGGCAGGATCGTGTGGGCTCCTATACCGACTTCGACGGCAGTGTCTGCAACTACCAGCCCTACGCCTTGCTCGACACCCGACTCACCTGGCAACAGCCACGCTGGAAAGTCTATCTGGAAGCCACTAACCTCTTCGACAACCACTACCACGACTACGGCCTCGTCACCCAGCCTGGTCGCTGGCTCATCGCCGGCTTCTCCCTCGGGCTATAAATAATCCCCGAAATGACAAATAAATCCATTTTTGTTTGGTTTTGTTCTCACTTATTCGTATCTTTGCAAAGATATTGGTATATGATGCAGAAAGAAGGATATTGGGATTTCGACGAGTATATCCGGCAGGGTGAGCCTGACAAGAAAGAGAAGGCATCTATCTGGCAGACTGCTATCGGGTTGCAGGCCGTTGATGGTCTGACGACCTCTGATTATCTGCGTGATACGGCCCGCAAGCATATTGAGGGAGAGATAGATATTGACCAGGCATGCGAACTCATCAAGAATTATTATCTGTCGAAGGCAGTTCATGAGCCAGACGATAATGATAAGCAAGAGGCAGACAAGGTCTCTGCCAATATCACGAAGATTCTTTCTGCCAAGACCATAGATTTCAGTACCAAAGGTTATATCGCTCTGCATCGCAGGATCTTCGAAGGGGTGATGAAGCATGCAGGCGAACTGCGTCAATATGACATCACCAAGAAAGAGTGGGTGCTTGAAAACGATACGGTGAATTACCTGAACTGGGAGGATCTGCGCAGGGCTCTCGACTACGACATTGAGCAGGAACGTAATTTCAGTTATCGCGATATCAGTGATGACTGTCTGGTGGCTCACATCACGAAGTTTGTGTCAGGCATTTGGCAGATACATGCCTTTGGCGAGGGTAATACACGTACCACAGCTGTTTTCGTCATCCAGTATCTGCGTTCAATTGGTTTTAATGTGAATAATGACTTGTTTGCCCGTCATTCGTGGTACTTCCGCAATGCATTGGTACGTGCCAACTACAAAAATGCAAAGAAAGGTATTGATTATACGCCTGTTTATCTGGAACGTTTCTTCCGCAATCTGCTGTTAGGAGAGCAGTGGGACTTGCGCAATCGTTACCTGCATATCCATCCCACAGCCGAGTGGAGCATTCAGCCGAATTTGGCACCATCCGAACAAGTACCCCACACATCCCCCACAAGTACCCCCTCAAGTACCCCCTCAAGTTCGGAAGACGACATCGTCCATATTGACAATGCTAACCTAATAAGGATTATTAAGACGTTGGGAAACGAGCAGATGTCTATTAAAGAGATGATGCAGGCTGTTGGTTTAAAAGATAGGAAGAATTTTATTGAATATACGCTGACTCCTGCCATCTCTGGCGGCTATGTTCACCTTTTGTATCCAGACAAACCCCATCATCCTCGTCAAAAATATCTCTTGACAGAGAAGGGTTTGGCATTGTATGCTTCTGTATGGTGACATCTTATTCCTACCGGGCAATACAATTTGCTTGAATTATTCTCAAATATTGTTTGGTAGTGTCGTGGGAAAACTTTATCTTTGTAGCCCAGAACCCAAACAAGAATATTGTAATATGAAATACGGAATCATCGGCACTGGTGCCATTGGTGGATATTATGGAGCGAAACTGGCTCGTGCGGGACAGGAACTACATTTCCTGCTGCGTAGCGACTATGAGTATGTGAAACAGCACGGCCTGCAGGTAGACTCCTGCGACGGATCGTTTCATCTGGATGACGTCAACGCCTATCTGTATACGGAGGATATGCCGCCATGCGACGTGGTGCTGGTGTGTCTGAAGTCTGTGAACAACGGCAAACTGCAGTCGCTGCTGCCACCATTGCTCCATGACAAGACGCTGGTGGTGCTTATTCAGAACGGCATTGGGGTAGAGGAGGATGTGCAGAAGATGTTCCCTGACGTGCAGCTGGCTGCCGGACTGGCCTTTATCTGTTCTGCGAAGACAGAGCCTGGCAGAGTCAACCACCAGTGTTATGGCAGCATCAACCTGGCCAACTACTCATGCAAGGACGAAGCGCTGATGCAGACCGTGGTGGATGAGTTTCGTCAGGCTGGCATTGAGACAGGACTGGTGGAATATCATGAGGCACGATGGAAAAAGGCTGTCTGGAATATGCCTTTCAACGGAATGACGGTAGCGCTGCACACGCAGACAGACCTGCTGCTGAAGAACAAGTCGACAAGACAGCTGATTCGCGAACAGATGATGGAGGTGGTGAGTGCTGCCCAGCATCTGGGCGTGAAGAACCTGGATGCCGCGTTTGTCGATAAGATGATAGATATGACAGACGCGATGACTCCCTATTCGCCGTCCATGCGACTGGACTACGACTTCCACCGACGCATGGAGATATACTATCTCTACACCCGTCCTATAGAAATTGCCCGCGAGGCTGGCTATCAAATGCCGAAACTGGAGATGTTGGAAGCAGAGTTGCGGTTTTTGGAGGAGAAGAACAAGACAATATGAGGCATCTGTTATCGTTGTTGATGGTTGTGTGGCTCTGTCTGCCGGGTTATTCTCAGGGGACTGGCACTTTCTGGCTCGGTGCAGACATCAGTGGGACAACAGAAATGGAAGCCCGTGGTGTGAAACTCTACAATGCCCGTGGTGAGGAACGGGAGAACACCGTGCTGATGAAGGAACTCGGCCTGAATGCCGTGCGGCTGCGGGTCTGGGTGAATCCGAAGGCGGGCTTCTGTAGCAAGGAGGATGTGCTTGTGATGGCCCGTCGTGCCAAGGCGCAGGGGATGGCGGTGATGATTGACTTCCATTACAGCGACTGGTGGGCCGATCCTGCCCAGCAGAATATCCCTGAGGCGTGGAAGGACCTGAACTATAAGCAGATGAAGAAGGCACTGGCACAGCATACCCGTGAGACCATACAACTGCTGAAAGACAACGGCATCAGCGTGCAGTGGGTGCAGGTGGGCAACGAGACCACCAACGGCTTTCTTTGGGAGATGGGGCGCGCTTCGACGAATATGAAACAGTATGCGGGCCTGTCGCAGGCGGGCTACAAGGCTGTGAAGAAAGTGTTTCCGCAGGCGAAGGTAATCATCCATCTTGACGGCGGCTGCGACCCGAAGCGCTATCACTTCATCTTCGACGGTCTGCGGCAGTACGGGGCGAAGTGGGATATGATCGGTCTGAGCGTCTACCCCTACTGGGACCAGAAGGCGAACCTGACCACCTCCGACGATGAGACCTTGGAGAAATGCGTGGCGAATATAAATGCCCTCTACGAGCGATATCAGACGCCGATGATCATCGTGGAGACGGGTTACGAGGTGACTCGACCTGAGGCAGGCAAGGCGTTTATGAAACAACTGATATCTGCCGCCGCAACGCAGACGGGTGGACACTGTCATGGCGTATTCTATTGGGCGCCGGAGTTGGAGCATCATTACCCGTTGGGCGCCTTTAAGGATCACAGGCCAACGGCTATCATGGAGGCTTTTACCGAGGCTCGGCCCTGACGTAATCCACGAAAGAATAAGGGAAGTCGTGACGGTCATCTACGGGATGATCCTCACGGCTTTCTTCTTGCCAGCCTTCATCATAGGACGGAAAGAAGGTGTCGGCCTCCGCCGGGGTGTCGTCAATCTCCGTGAGACAGAGACGGTCGGCGATCTTCATGGCCTGACGATACACGCTGGCACCACCGATGATGTAGATGTCCTCGTCGGGGGTGCAGTGTTCCAAAGCCTCTTCGAGGGAAGGATAGACATCGCAGCCCTCGAATGCCTTGGTGCTGCGGCTCAGAACAATGTTCCGACGATTTGGCAGGGCACCCTTCGGCAGGGAGAGAAACGTGTTACGCCCCATAATGATGGTGTGGCCCGTGGTGAGTGCCTTAAAGCGTTTCAGGTCGTTGGGCAACCAGTAGATGAGTTTGTTCTTATATCCGATGGCGCGGTTCTTCGCCACCGCTGCGATTATCGAGATCATACGCTTACTTCTGCTTTGATGTGTGGATGCGGGTCGTAGCCAACGAGTTCGAAGTCCTCGTACTGGAAGTCGAAGAGGCTCTTCACATCGGGATTGATCTTCATCGTAGGCAGTGGACGCGGCTCACGGGTGAGTTGGAGTTTCGCCTGTTCGATATGGTTCAGGTAGAGATGCGTGTCGCCTGTGGTGTGGATGAAGTCGCCTGCCTTATAGCCCGTCACCTGTGCCATCATTTGGAGCAGTAGGGCGTATGAGGCGATATTAAACGGCACCCCGAGGAAGGTATCGGCACTGCGCTGGTAGAGTTGAAGCGACAGACGGTCGCCAGCCACATAGAACTGGAAGATGGTATGGCACGGGGGCAGCGCCATTTCGTTGACCTCTGCCACGTTCCATGCCGAGACAATCATACGGCGCGAGTTGGGATTGTTCTTCAACTGATCCAGCACGTACTGTATCTGATCTATCGTACCACCCTTATAATCGGGCCAGGAGCGCCACTGGTGTCCATAGACGGGTCCCAGTTCACCGTTCTCGTCGGCCCACTCGTTCCAGATGCGCACGCCGTGCTCTTGCAGGTATTTCACGTTGGTGTCGCCCTTGAGGAACCACAGCAGTTCGTAGATGATACTCTTCAGGTGTAGTTTCTTTGTGGTGAGCAAGGGGAATCCGTCGTCGAGGTTGTATCGGCTCTGGGTACCGAAGATGCTGATGGTACCTGTTCCCGTGCGGTCACCTTTCTCGGTGCCTTCGGTGAGGATGCGGTTGAGGATGTCTAAATACTGTTTCATTGTATGTCTATGATTTTGATTTCTTCTGTGGGTAGGTGCGTGGTCTTGATGCGCCAGGGCTTCGGGTAGAGGTTGTTGGCGCGATTTCCGATGTTTTTCACCGGTCCGAGAGGGACACCCTTGTAGGTAACGGTGACGATGCCTTTGGGCGTATCGGGGGGCAATGCGAGGGCTTCGCCTCGGAGGTATTTCAGAGCCTCGGGGTAGGACAAGTCTATGTGGAAAGAGGAAAGAGGAAAGAGGAAAGAAAATTGTTCTGCGGCAGACAATTCCTTCAAAGGTGATGGCAGTCTGTTCTTTTGTAGGGATTGCTCCCTCTTTGGTAATCTTTTTCCACTTTCCTCTTTCCACTTTCCTCTTTTGTGCAACGCGCAAAGAAACAGTCCTTCGCTGCAGGTGATGCCGGGAATGAAGCGATATACGGGTGCGTCGAAGCCTGGAAGCAACGAGCCCGTGATGTTCCAACTCGGATCAACGGGGATATCGAGTGCCTCGGCCTCGTAGGTGTCGAGGATCCAACGTATGTTCTCCTCGTTCTCCTTTATATTATAGGTACACGTACTATATATTAATAGGCCGCCCGGATTCAGACATTCCCAGGCATCGGCGACAATTTCCCGTTGTAGTCGCCAACACTTCTCCACATTCTGCGGACTCCATTCACTGATGGTGGCGGGATCCTTGCGGAACATCCCCTCGCCGGAGCAAGGCACGTCGCAGAGGATGATGTCAAACTTCGCCTTCGCCTTACGGAAGTCACGGGGATAGTTGTTAGTGACAATGCAGTCGGGCCAGCCCCATTTCGTAATATTTTCTAAGAGTATCTGGGCACGGGTGGGGATGGGCTCATTGCTGACGAGGGTGCTGCCTTCAGGCAATACGGTGCGGACGGCTGTGGATTTGCCGCCAGGAGCCGCACAGAGGTCGAGGACAGTGAATAGTGAACAGTGAATAGTGAATAGTGAACGGAGCACATGGGTGACGAACATTGAGGCGGCCTCCTGTACATAATAGTAACCGGCGTGGAAAAGCGGATCGAAGGTGAACTGCGGACGACCCTCGAGATAAATTCCCTCTTCACACCAAGGCACTTTATTTATATAGGTATTCTCTTTCCACTTTCCACTCTCCACTTTCCTCTTATTCACGCGGATGCTGACGGGGGCATCCTCGTTGAATGCCTCCATGAAGCGACGGAACCGTTCTTCGCCCATCAATTGCTTCGTTTCCCGTACAAAAACCTCCGGTAATTGCATATTTGACTGCAAAATTAAAAAAAATAAAGGAAAAACCATTATCTTTGCAACTAATTTATGATTTGTTACGTCAAACGGTTGTAGAAATCAAAAAACAAGAGAGATATGAAAAAGTATTTAATCGCAATCGCAATGGTGCTCACGCTCGGACAGAATGCCGACGCAACAGCACAGAAGCATCGCCACACGCCCCGTACGGAGCAGGTGGATTCTTCCAAGAACAAAAAGGATGCTATTGAGGCCTTTTCTGACACCACATCTGCGGCAGATGCCGAAGATGCTGAAGATGACAAGTACATTACCTATCGCCGTGGCACTACCTATTCGAGCAGCGGTGATGTGGAAGAACTCAAGGAAGTGATGGATACCGTCGGCGGCTTTTTCGCCCCCTGGATGGCAGTGAGCATCGTCGCTATCGTCGTCATCTTCCTCCTGGCTCCGCTACTGATTATCATCGCTATCTTCTACTTCGTCAACAGAAACCGGAAGGAGCGTTACAAACTGGCACAGATGGCCATCCAGAACGGACAGCCTATCCCCGACGAGATTCTGAAGGATAATGACAGCAATTTCCTGACCAGTGAGTATCAGGCAGGTATCCGCCAGATGTTCGTAGGTGTTGGTCTCGCCATCTTCCTCGGTATCATCATCGGTAAACTCGGTATCGGCATCGGTGCACTGGTGTTCTTCATCGGACTGGGAAAGTGGTTTGTGGCTCGTCAGTCCGGAAACACTGGAGGCAACCCGCTAAATAACATGCGGAACAATAATAACAGTAACAACAACTCAAATAACTCAGAATTATGACCAAGAGATTGATGCGCTCTAATGACAGAGTGATAGCAGGTGTTTGTGGCGGAATCGCCGAGTATATGGAGTTCGACCCAGTGATGGTGCGTATCGCCTATGCCTTCCTCACCATCTTTACAGCCTTCTGCGGACTGATATTCTACATCGTGCTGTGGCTTGTGATGCCCGAGAAAAGACTCTACTAAATGGCAGAACTCACTGACATAGCCCTTGTGACGCAGGTGGCGGTATTCCACAACAAGCGGGCCTACGACCAACTTGTAAGGAAATACCAGTCACCTGTGCGTCGGTTCTTCCTGAACCAGACGTTGGGCGATGAACAGTTGAGTGACGACCTGGCCCAGGAGACTTTTATTAAAGCCTACGTGAACATCACGAAGTTCAGGGGTATTTCAAGTTTCTCCACGTGGCTCTTCCGTATTGCCTACAATGTGTTCTATGATGAGGTGCGTAGCAGGAAACAGACGGATGACATCGATTCGAGGGAAGTGGCACGGATGTCAGCATTCTCTGGTGACGCAGGCTTGCAGATGGACATCTATCAAGCTCTCTCACAACTGAAGGAGGTGGAGCGCACCTGTATCACCCTCCAACTGATCGACGGGCATCCGATAGACAAGATCAGTGACATCACGGGCTTGCCCCAGAACACCGTGAAGTCTCACCTGAAACGGGGCAAGGAAAAACTGACAGAGTATTTAAAATCCAATGGATATGACCGATAAAGACAATTTATTAATAGAGGATTTCTTCAAACAGGCTGCACAGCAGCAGATTGAGGACAATGGCTTTACGGCGCGGGTGATGAAAAGCCTGCCCGAGAGTCAACAGGAAAAGGCCCACCGACTGTCCCTCCTCTGGACGGTGTTCTGTGTGGTGCTGAGTGTGGCGCTTTTCTTCGTCTTTGGTGGCTTGGAAACCCTGAAGGCCGGTATCATGGTGGTGCTCCAGACGGTGTTCACCTCGCTGAGTGTCTTCCTTACCACGGCTCCGACGACTGAGGTTCCTCTGAATCCTGTGGTTCTTCTTTTGGTTGCGGCGTTTGTATTAATTTACCTTCCCTATCGAACATACCGTAAGTTGTCCGGAGCACTTTAAACTCAGTGCGACGGTTTAACTGGTTACACTGCTCCTGTTGTTCTTCCGTAAGTTGGGCGATGAAGTCTTCGGTCAGCACATCACCCTCCTTGAGGAAATCATACCTCTCAGCCACCTTCTTCTTGATGGTCTTGGGCTTGCCCTCGCCGTAACCCTTCGGCATCAGTCGGTCTGCGGCAATGCCGTGATCGATCAGATAGCCCACCACACTCTCGGCACGACGCTGTGAGAGGCGTTCGTTATACTGGTCGGATCCTTTATAGTCGGTATGTGCCGACAGTTCAATGGTTACATTGGGATTCTCGTTCAATAGTTTTACGAGTTCGTCAAGGGCAGTAGTGGACTCGGGTCGTAGTGTCGCCTTGTCGAAGTCGTAGAAGATGTTCTCTATCAGCACGGGGGCAGCGATGTTGGCCAATGGGAACTGTAACACGTACTCCTCCGATTCCGTCACCGGCTCCACACGCAATTGCTCCTGATGATTCAGATAGCCTTTGCAGGTACCCAACAACACATAGTCTACGCCAGGCTTGATCTCTTGTGTAAACGATCCGTCGCCACGTACACTGAGTTTCAGGTTCGTACCGTCATTACCCACCATATACACCTGTGCCGCCGTCAGTTCATAGCCATCTTGCTCATACACCCAACCCTTCACGGTCTGTACAATCTCGGGATTGAAAAAACTGTAGATATGGTCCAGTCCCCGGTTGTCGCCGCGACTCGACGAGAAGTAGCCTTGATTCAGCAGTCCTTCGAAGGTCATACCGAAATCGTCGCCCTGTGAGTTCAACGGGAATCCCGGATGCTCAATCGTCCATCCGACGGTTTTGGCTTTGGCGATGAAGATATCCAGTCCGCCCATGCCCGGATGTCCGTCGCTGGAGAAATAAAGGTCACCATTGGGACGGAATGTCGGAAACATCTCGTCACCAGGCGTATTGATGATTTCGCCTAAGTTCTCTGCACCGCCAACTTCTTTACCACTGTATAGCCGACAGCGCCAGATGTCGAAACCTCCATAACCGCCAGGCATGTCGCTGACGAAGTAGAGCCATTCTCCGTCGGGTGAGACGGCTGGGTGCGCATAACTGGAAAGGGTGTCTTTCCCGATGTTGAGTTCCGTGGGCTTGCTCCAGGCGGCATCGCTTCTGTTGGATACGGCGATGGTGGCATAGCGGGGATATTGCGGATCGGTCTTGCACTGTGTCAGATACATCGTCTTCCCGTCGGGTGAGAAACAGCATGCCCCCTCCTCAAAGCCGGAGTTCAGTTCTGAGTCGATGGTCTGCGGCTTACCCCATTTACCTTTCTCGTCCTTCTGTGACCAGAAAATGTCGGCGGGCTTCGAACCCGTGATACCGCTGTACTCATCGCCCTGTGCCTGGTTACGGGTGGAGGTGAAGAAGAGTTGGTTGCTCTCGTCGCCGGCAAGGGCAGGGGAGAAATCGTCGCGCCGCGAATTGAAGAGATCCATGCGTTTCACGGTGTATTTCGAACCTTCCTTTTTCCATTCGGGAGCCATCTTTGCTGCCTGCAGACCGTTCTTTGCCAGTGTGGTCAAACCTTCTTCCGCATTGGAGACTGCAAGTGAGTCGATGGCTATCTGGAAGTTCTTCTCTGCCTCCTTGTAGTTACCCGACTTCATCAGTTGCTGTGCCAGTCGCAGTTGCGTCACCGAATCGGCTTGTCTGTAGCGGATGACATTCTTGTAGGCTGTGATGGCTTTGCTGGTATTGTTGATCCTCCGATAACACTCCGCCATCTTCAGACTCAGTTGTCCGCGTTTCTCCTTCTCCTTCGAAGGCGTCTGCGAATAGGCTTTCTTATACTGTGCCGCCGCGTCATAATATTCGCCCACGGCGTAGTATTTCTCCGCCTTCTTTACAGCCTGATCCGCCCCGCAGCCCACAAACAGCACGGCGATGATGGCAACAGATGTTATGATGAAAATCTTTCGCATACTATCATATAACGAAAGAACCTGTCTTTTTATTGCCTTAGGGGTGTATCCTAAAAGAAGAAAGACATCCCTTTGCAGGATGCCTTCCTTTGAAAAAAATATATGGTTAAGGTTTAATGACTAATTAACTAGTTTAGTAGGTAATCTCCAAAGTGGGAATCACTGCGGATACCTTGCCTTCGACGGGGAAGGTATACCACTTGAAGCCGTTCTCGTCGTCGGTGATTGACAGACCCTGAGCCCAGAGCGTGAAGTAGGTATAGGCATCCTTGATGCAGATTTTCTCCAACGGATAGCGGAACTCGTAGGGAACCATGATGGCATGAGGATCCTGAGCCTTGATGGACAGATGGGTCTCCGCACCATTGGTCTTATCCATGATATATGGCTGATAGTCGCTTTTGAGGAAGGAGAAGTCCTCATCGACCTCTACCGTCTCTTCCACGATGGGAAGCTGTTTGGCGGGATCAGCACTCTCGGTGTTGATGAACACCTTGCCCGACTTACCGAACAAATGGTGTACCTCAGTGTCAGAATTGATCACATCACCGTTGATATTGTGGATGTACAGTTCATCGTAGGCTCCGCAAGCCACTACCTGCCATACCACGTGTGTGGCATCCTGACGATAAGCCCTGATTACTACGTCGTTGAGGTCGTAGTCGCCAATGGGGGTATCCTCGAAGCAGAAGGTGTACTTGTTCTGGTCAATCGTGGGGGGAGGGGGAACCATGATGCCACCGAGCACCTCGAACACGATGTCGTTGAAGTCCTTATCGGAACCAGACTCACAGCACAGATACTTTCTGCCGTTTGCCCAGAACCACGCCATACGCGGATCGGTGGGCTGCAGTCCCGAGGTATTGAAGTGTCCGTGTTTGTTGATGTCGGTATTCAGACGACCATCGCAGTAGACCTCACCATCACGGATGGGACCGTCCTTTTCACGTTTCTCGGGGGTGTCGATGCTTCGGAGCATGAAACCGATATTATATCCCTCGGGGAAGTAGTATTGACCCTTGGTGTCGCTAGTGGGTACGCCGTCGCCCCAGTAGATCAGGGCAAAGGCTGTTTCACGTTTGATCTGGTTGTTGATCATCTCGTAAGGATCGACGATGGAGGTGTATAGTTCTACAGCCTTGTATTTGGGAAGACTCTTAAGATAGAGCACCTGCTCTTCCTCGCTCAAGTTCTTGATGTCCTCCTGCTTGAAATAATAGTAGTAGATGTCGCAGTTCTCGATCTCATGATAGATACCGTCGTTCTTGTAGACAGGAGCCAGGATAATGGGATCGCCGTCTGTGGTAAAGGGGTAGTTGTTGTTCGACATGTAATAGGGGCTGTTCTTGATCTTGCCGATATTGTCGACCTTATTCTTCAGGTAATTGTTGAATAGGGCATCATACAGATCGGTACGGTAGTCGTCCGTATAGTCAGGGATGGTCAGACACATGGCTGCCTCATCATCTGCTGAGAGACTATAGAGCAGATCGTTCTCCCAACCGCTCCAGTTCCTACTATTATTAAAAGATTTCTCAGAACCACCGAGCACAGGCTCCTGGGGAAGTTTCTTGACCAACTCATCGAGGTCGAAATCGCCTGCTGTCCCACGTGTGCGTGCGCCTGCGATATTAGAGGTGAAGACAACGTTCTGTTCACCAACGTTGAAACCCTTGATATAATACTCACCGTTCTTCATAACACAGGCGGCATACAGCCTGTTGTACATCTTGGGAGCATCGTAGTAGAGTGTCACGCTCTGGCCGTAGGCGGCTTTCTTCTCATTCAGTGACAAGGCACCGTTGGCATCACTGTTACCGAAAGGTGATACCGTCAGGATCTGCACTTTCTCGACATCCTTCAACTCAGGGTTGTCGATGGTGATGGTGACCTTACCATTTTGGGTGGTACACCAGTCCTGGTTCGGGTCAAAGTTGACTCCGAAGATTTTCTCGACATTTGCCTTGATGGTCTCCTGCTTGTCTGGTTCTTGAGGCTGGGGTTCGGGTTGACTAAAATCCATGTTGTGTGAACAACTGGTCATCAATAACAGACCAGCGACGACAAACAATACATTTTTCTTCATAAGATTTTTAATACTTTTATATGGTTACTTAATTTTTGCCTGCAAAATTATAGTATATAGACGCAAATAGGTGTAAAAAATACATTAATGGTGTGAGAAATACGAGTATTAGGTGTTAAAATTGCCACAATTTACACATTATTGGGGTATTTTTTTGTTTTTTTTCTTACCTTTGCACCCGAAAAAGGTAAAAAGAGAGAAAAAGACATGTATATAGAACTGATGCAATTTTCAGCCATCCTATTGCTGTCGTTGTTGGCACTCAAACTGTTCTTGTTGCCCAGGAACACGATTACCAGCGACGTGGTGAGGAAGTCGCGCTGGTTCTTGTTTGCTGGCACGTCGCTTCTGGCTCTTCAGTTCCTGTTACAATATATATTAGGGTTGCGCGCGCGAGGGGTGACGTATGCTGTCATGCTCAACCTGGCCTTCTTCATCCCCTGTACGGTATTCTTCTCACTGGCTGTCCTTTATCTACAACGCAGAGGACAAGTGAGTCTTGTCGAGAAATACATCGGTGTGCCGGTATGGTTTCTGGCGATGACTGTCATCGCCATCGGCATTATGATTGGCAAACTGTTGTCGACAGAGATCATCGCCACCGTACTCTATGCTGCTATGCAAATCTACTATACGATCCGTGAGATGCACTATATGCGTCACTTGAAGGAAACATTGTCCAACTATTACGATGCGGATATGGACCATGTGTTGAGGTGGATGCAGTGGAGTGTCATCCAACTGACATTGATGGCGGTCATGGTACCCATCATCATCTTTGGTCATGGCCCGCTTCTGGCTGTTTTCGCACTACTGTTCTTCTTCGGCATCTTCTATCTGGTTGACAGTTTCTGTCTTTTTGTGGTCAGCAATACCCCTGCCAAGGTGGTGGAGGCAGAGACTGAACAGGCTCGGACAGAAACGGAAGAGTCGACTGCGCGTGTCAGTGACGATGCCTGGCATCGGGTGGATCTGGCTGTAGATGCCTGGATTGCCAAACGTGGTCACTTGAAGGCTGGACTGAATATGCCTAGTGCCGCCGAGGAGATAGGTGTGCCCCGTTATCTGCTCTCTGCCTGGCTTAGACAGAAGAGTGTGCGCTATAGCGACTGGTTGGCAGAGATGCGTATTGACGAGGCAAAACGAGTGATGCGTGACCACCCAGATTGGTCGAACGAGACCATCGCAGAACACTGCGGTTTCTGCGACCGTACTTATTTCCAACGGAAATTCAAGGAAATAACGGGCATCACACCCCACGATTTCATTTCCCAATAGATTAGGTGGAGAGGGTGATGCGACGGTTGGAGGAGTCGGACATCACTTCGTGTACAATCTCTGCCACCTGTTGTTTCAGTTCGTCGATAAACTGCTTGGCATCGTATTTCTGGTGCTCGATGTCACGCAGTTTCTTTTCCCATATACCAGTGAGTTCACAACTCTTCAGGAGTTCCTCGCGGATAAGGTCGATGAGTTCGATACCCGTCGGCGTAGCAACGAGACGTTTGCGCTCTCGTTTGATGTAATGGCGCTTGAAGAGGGTTTCGATGATGCTGGCACGGGAAGATGGACGCCCGATGCCGTTCTCCTTCATAGCAGCACGGAGGGTTTCGTCCTCGACAAACTTGCCTGCCGTTTCCATGGCACGAAGTAGGGAGGCTTCATTGTAATAGGGTGGGGGTGTGGTCCATTTCTCGGTCAGGGTGGGCTTATGGTCGCCGGATTCGCCTTTGACGAAAGTTGGGAGGGTACGTTCCTCATCGTCCTGTTTCTTCTCGTCGCTCTCTTCATCGGCCTTTTCGCCTTTCACTTCTCCACTTTTTACTTCTCTTACCACGCGCCAGCCGGGATCGAGGATTTCCTTGCCTGTGACCTTGAATTCGATGGATTCGCTGGGCTCTCCTAGGTCATTCTTAGGATCACCTAAGACTTCTCCTAAAACGGTAGTGGTTGAAAATTTGCAATCCGGCAGAAAGACCCCAATGAATCGTCTGGCCACAAGATCAAACACTTTCCGCTCAACATCTGTGAGGTTCTGCGGGATGACGCCAGTGGGGATGATGGCATGGTGGTCGGTGACCTTCGAGGTGTCGAAGACGCGTTTGGTCTTCTTCAGGGGCTTGCCGCCGATGGGCTTGATGAACTCTGCATAGGGTGCGATACCCGCAAACTTGGTCTGGTAGAGACCGTTCATGATCTGCGGACACTTGGGGTAGATATCGTCGGAGAGATATTGTGTATCAACACGGGGGTAGGTGGTGATTTTCTTTTCGTAGAGACTCTGGATAAGGTTGAGCGTCATCTCGGCGGAGAAGGCGTATTTACGGTTGCAGTCTACCTGCAACGAGGTGAGGTCGTAGAGTTGCGGAGGTTGTTCCTTACCTTCCTTCTTCTCGACCTTCGTCACGGTGAAGGGCTTGCCCTCGATGCTGGCAAAAGCCTTTTCTCCTTCTTCCTTCGAAGTGAACTTGCCTTTCGTGGCTGTGAAGGTCGTATCGCGATAGACCGTCGCCAATACCCAATAGGGTTCGGGCTTGAAGTTCTCGATTTCCTTCTGACGGTTGACGATGAGAGCGAGGGTAGGGGTCTGAACACGTCCGATGGAGAGCACCTGACGGTTCTGACCATATTTCAATGTGTAGAGTCGAGTAGCATTCATACCGAGGAGCCAGTCACCGATGGCGCGGGAGAGACCTGCGAGGTAGAGAGGCTGGTAGTCCTGTTGGTCTTTCAGGTTGGCAAAGCCCTCTCGGATAGCCTCGTCGGTCATCGACGAGATCCAGAGCCGCTTAACGGGACATTTTGCCTGTGCCTTCTGCATCACCCACCGCTGGATGAGTTCTCCCTCTTGTCCAGCGTCGCCGCAGTTCACGATACCGTCGGCGGCCTGCATCAGGCGTTCGATGGTGGCAAACTGTTTTTTGATGCCGTTGTCGTCGATAAGTTTGATGCCGAAGCGCTGTGGCACCATTGGCAGTTGCGTCAGTGCCCACGATTTCCAGGCCGGCGTGTAGTCACCAGGTTCCTTCAACGTACACAGGTGACCGAACGTCCACGTCACCTGATAGCCGTTACCTTCCATATACCCGTCGTGCGAGGCTGTCGCTCCGATAATCCGTGCGATATCTCTCGCCACACTGGGTTTCTCTGCAATACATACAATCATATCGGGCGACAAAATTACAAAAAATCCCTGAAATGGAAAAGGGTTTCAGGGATTTTTTGTCTTAGAACTGGCCTTTCGCCGCTTCCTGCGCCGCGATGATACGCTCGCACCATTGGTCGAACTCGGGGTCTTCCTCTTGGAGTTCGGGGTGGGCGAGGATATAGGCGACACAACGGCGTACACCCTCGTCGAAGCGGGTGGTGGCGCAGAAGCCAGGTACGGCGCGCTTCAGTTTGCTGCAGTCGAAGACGACGGTAGCGGCTTTGTCGCCGATGAGGTTGCCGGTGAAGTCCCATGCCTTAGGACAGGTTGCGGCGAGGAAGTCGGAGGCAACGTGGTAGAGTTTAGGTGTCACACCGAGCGCGCGCCCTACGCACTCATAGATCTGGTTCCAAGTCAACTGTTCGTCGCTCATGATTTGGAAGGCCTCGCCGATGGCCTTGGGGTTGCCCAACAGACCAATAAAGCCGCGGGCAAAGTCCTCGTTCCACGTTACCGTCCACAACGATGAGCCGTCGCCATGTACCAGTACAGGTTTGCCCTCCAACATACGTTTCAGTACCTGCCACGAGCCTTTCAGTCCGTGTACGCTCAAAGGTACGGCGCGTTCACAGTAGGTGTGCGAGGGACGGATGATGGTGACAGGGAAACCTTCCTCGCGATAGGCCTTCATTAAGATATCCTCGCAGGCAATCTTATTGCGAGAGTACTCCCAATAAGGATTGGCGAGGGCTGTGCCTTCGGTGATGACGTGACTGGCAGCGGGTTTATTGTACGCCGAGGCCGACGAGATATAGACGTACTGACGGGTACGTCCCTGAAATAGACGGATGTCGCGTTCTACCTGAGACGGCAGGAATCCAATGAACTCGCAGACGGCATCGAACTGTGTGTCGCCAATCTGTCGCAGCACTTCCTCAGTGTCGTCGATGTTAGCGATAATCTGTTTTACACTGGCAGGCACCTCACTTCTACGGGTACCGCGATTGAGCAACCACAACTCGTTGCTACTCTCTGCTAACTGCCTGGTGATGGCACTACTGATAGTGCCGGTTCCACCGATGATTAGTATTTTCATCCTCTTGCCATTTTATAGATTGCTTCCATATCTTCTGCCTTCAGTACTTTCAGGTCGCCACACGTGGAAGTGTAGTCGCGGCTGCACTTACGTGTCATCTCTTTAATCTCGGCATCGGTGATGTCGCGGCCTATGAGTTCCTTGATGTTGATAGGCATGCCTATGGCTTTATAGAACCGCTCCATCGCCTGGATGCCTTTCTCTGCGGTGCCTTCGGGATCGGTGTAGTCGTTGGGTACATCCATTACATTGACGGCAAAGCGTACGAAGCGACGCAGATTCTCGTGCATAGTGTAGCGCGCCCAACTGGGCCAGATGGCAGCCAGTCCGGCACCGTGGGTCACGTCGAACATCCCGCTGAGTTCATGCTCCAACTGGTGGGTGGCCCAGTCGCTGGCCACGCCGCAACCCGTCAGATCGTTGTGCATCAACGAGCCGCCCCACATGATCTGAGCACGGTAGCGGTAATCCTCTGGATTCTTCAGGACGGCGAAGACGGCGTTCTTGATGCTGCGCAACGAGGCTTCGGCGAGGTCGGTGGTCAGATCCATGTCGTCGTCCTTGGTAAAGTAACGTTCCATCGTGTGCATCATCATGTCGGTGACACCTGCTGCCGTCTGATAGGGAGGCAGGGTAAAGGTGCGCTTGGGATTCATGATGGCGAACTTGGGACGGGAGAGGTTGTTCGAGTAGCCGAGTTTCACGTCACCATCCTCATTCGTAATCACGGACGACTCGCTCATCTCACTACCGGCAGCGGGGATGGTGAGTACACAGGCTACAGGCAACATCTTCTTTGGTTCGGCCTTACCGAGATAGAAGTCCCAGACGTCACCCTCGTAAGGTACACCATAGGCAATACACTTCGATGAGTCGATGACGCTGCCGCCACCCACGGCGAGGATAAAGTCGATACCTTCCTTTCGACACAACTCAATACCTTTCTGAGCCAGTGAGAGACGGGGGTTAGGTACCACACCCCCGAGTTTGACGAACGCGATGCCGCCTTCCTGCAGCAGACCGCATATCTTGTCGAGCAGTCCCGACTTAATGGCACTCTGGCCACCATAATGTACCAGCACCTTTGTACCACCGTATTTCTTCACTAATTGAGCCACCTGCTCTTCTGATTGTTCACCGAACACCACTTCTGTCGGTGCGTAGTAATTAAAATCCTTCATATTCTTATTCTTTTGAGTTGTCTTGTCGGTTTATCTACGCGGGCGATTGCCACCACCGGCACCACCGAAACCGCCCTGACCGCCACGGTTACCGCCGCCTTGTCCGCCGCGTTGCTGATTGTTGCGGTTACCACCGCCGTTGTTGCCCCATGTCTTGTCATAGTGGCCCTCAGTGTCGACCTTGCCGCCAAACATGTTCAGACGGTAACGCACATGGAGCATGGCATACGAGTTGATGCCGTTGTAGCGAGTGTCGCTACGGCCCGTGGCACCAATCCAGCGGTTGTAGTTCGATTGTTGCTGGAGCAGGTCGTAGAAGTTGAGTGCCACAACGAGCGTTTTACTCTTGAGGAATGTCTGCGAGATCTGACCGTTCCAGATCAGTTCGTTGGTGTTCGATGACGGATCGTTGTAGCCCCGGCGCGAGTTTTCGTGGATGTTGGTACTGATCTCCAGTCCGAAGGGGGCGCGGAAAATCACCTGACCACCGTAGTTGAACTGCCATGTGTCGAGGTTGGCGGTGGGTTGCAGTTCGTTGCGCGAGTGCTGGTAGTTGCACCAGCCGTCGAGTGTCACCTCTATCCAGTCGTTGCGGTAACTCAGGTTCAGGCGCTCGCTGATGTTGGTGGAGCGCGTCGTGTTCTTCTCGGCATCGGCCTTCTGCTGTGCTACGTAACTCACATAGTTGTTGTAACGCACGCGTGTGTCGGTTCCGATGTTCCAGTGGGCGGTGGTATCGATGGCGGTGTTGAATGTCAGGCCGCTGTTGATGTTCCAGTTGCCATTGATGTTCTCGGGCCGTGAGATACTTCCGCCCGTCTCGGGGTCATAGCGCACCATGTTCGAGATGGAGTTGCGGGTATTACGGTAATTG
The DNA here is from genome assembly GCA_902784565.1 of uncultured Prevotellaceae bacterium. Lineage (GTDB taxonomy): Bacteria > Bacteroidota > Bacteroidia > Bacteroidales > Bacteroidaceae > Prevotella. Next base: position 40,055 of record CACZVE010000007.1, on the reverse strand, counting down.
GCGTAGAGCACAATGGAGCGCTTGTAACGTTGGATATAGTTGTTGTAGTAGACATTCAGTGAGTTGGTGAACTGTGGCTTCAGTCCGGGATTACCCTCCGTGATGTAAAGTGGGTTCGAGTCGTCGCGGATATCGAGCAACTGCGTGATGTCAGGCTGTCGGGTGTCGCCGCGGTACTGCACGCGGATAGAGTGCTGGTCGGTGAACTTGTAGCGGAAGTCGAGTGTTGGCGTCATATTCGTCACGTTACGGACGGTATCGACGTAGATGCCGCGGTAGTCTTGGATGTAGTTGGAGTGCTGGGGCTGCACGTGGAAGCCAATGTTATACTCATATTTCTCCTGATAATAGCGAAGCATGAGGCGGATGTTGTGGGTATAGTTCTTGTACTCGGAGTAGCGGCTGAGACTCTTGTCGAGATACTGGCCGAGGTCGTCGTAGACGGTGCCGAGCCAGGGATCCCATTCGCGGTATTGTGGGACGATACCTGCGAAGGGATTCACCGCCATGTGGCTGAAATCGTAAGTCTGACGGTCGCTCTTGTTCTGATTGTACCTCAGTTCATAACTGGCTTGCAGGTGGGCGCCCTTCCAGAGAGGCTCACTATAGGTGGTGCTCATCACGTAGCCGCTATTATCGCCTGGCGTGGTGTTGTAGCGGGCGGTGAAATAGGTGGAGTCCTGTCCGGCTTGGTTCTTCACTTGGAAGAGTTGCACTTCGTTGTTCGAGGTATTCTCCTGTTGGCTGTCGCCAAGGCTGCCCTCGAAGCGGATGGTGATATTGCGGCCTCTCGGGTTCAGACGACGGAAGAGTTGTAGCATGCCCCAGGCGTTCTTGTTCTTACCATACGAGAGACTGGCCTGACGGTTGTGGTTCACAGCTTTCTGTCCGTTGTACATTTGGGTGATGCCCTCATCAGAGAGTGGGTCGGCGACGTAGAGGTACGGGTCGTCGGAGAAGGTGGCTGAGACGGAGGTCTGTCTGCCGTCGTTGGTACCGTAACTACCGTTGGCGCGCATGAGGATGGTGGTCAACGTATCTGGTTTCCATTCGAAACGCATGTTACCGTTCCAGTTGTTGCTGCGCGTGTAGTTATGCGAATTACTGTTTGAGAAGGTACGGTAGTCCTGACTGTAGAAGTTCTCGCTGGTGTTCTCGTTGGCATTGTCGCCGTCGCGGTGGTTATAGCGCACGTTCAGGTCGGCCTTCACCTTCTTACCGTCGTCGTAGTTCAAGTTTAGGCCCGCCATCTTACGGGCATTCAGACCGCGGTTATTCCACCAGCCGGCGTTTTCCTCCTTGTTGTTCATATTACCCATCAGCATGATACGTGTATTATCCGTAAAACTGCTTCCCATGCCGCGCGAGGCGTAGCGATGCTGCGTACCGCCGGCGATGTCGAGGTTGGTCATGTAACCGTGGTTCATGCCTTTCTTCACCGTGAAGTCGAGCACCGTCTCTTTCTCGCCGTCCTCGATACCGGTAATGCGGGCCTGGTCGCTCGATTGGTCGTAGAATTTCACGTTCTGGATGATGTTGATGGGCAGGTTTTTGATGGCTGTCTCGATGTCGCCCAACATAAATTCCTTACCGTCGAGCAAGATCTTCTTCACTTCCTTGCCGTTGATGGTGATATTGCCATCCTCGTCGACCTCTGCACCAGGCATGCGCTTGATGAGTTCCTCGATGGCAGAACCTTCGGGTGTACGGATGGCCTCAGGATTGAATACCAGCGTGTCCTTACGCACCACGACCTGCGCGGCACGACCCACGACGACTGCCTCCTTCAGTAGGATACTCTCGGGTGACATCAGTAGTCGACCCAGGTCTTGGTTCTGGTAGCGCCGAAGGATGACCTCGCGCTCGATGGTCTGATAACCCACGGAGGATATTTTCAGACGGTAAGTACCGTTTGATGGGGCCTCAATAATGAAGTTACCCTTGATGTCGCTGACCGTTCCGCCTACAAACACGCTGTCTTGGGCGAGAAACAACTGTACGGTGGCCTGAATCATAGGTTCCTTCTGGTCTGAATCCAGCAGTTGTCCGCTGATGGTGAGTCGTCTGTTTTCTTCGTTTTCCTCCTGGGCTTGTACGCCGGTCGCTGCCAGCAGCCAGAGGGTTAATAATAGTGTAATGTGTCGCATAATTACTAATAACTGTATTTAATCTTTATTTTGGTCGTTTGATGCGTCAATGAGCCTGCGGGTGAGGTGGCTGATGGCCTCGGCACTCGACTTCATACGGGCGGTAATGTCTGTCAGTTCATCGTCGGGTATCTCGTGGTGCATTTCGGAGAGCACCTGTGTAAAGCCGTTGATGATGTTCAGTGGCGTTCGTATCTCGTGGTACATGTCGCGTATGAAGGCCATCTTCCGCTCCTCGGCCTCACGGGTCAGGAGATAGGCCTGTTGCAGTTCCTGGTTCTGCTGCTCCAATGCGGCATTGATCTGTTGGATCTCGCTGACATGAGTAGCGAGCGACTGCTGCATCACCACGAAACTGTTTTGCAGTTGGCCTACGGTGTCGGGACGGTCGCTGTGAGGCAGGGTCTCGTCGAAGTGCCCGTCAGCGATACGCTGTGCCGAGACTGCCAGTTGGTTCAGCGGGGCAACGGCGCGGCGGATGATTTGATAGCAGATGATGAGCAACAGTAGGAGCGACAGGCTGATGATGGCCCAGACGGTGTACAACAGACGGTTATAGCCGCTGAACACATCGCTGTCGGGACAGACGGTGGCGATGCTCCATCCGGTGCGTTCCAATGGACGGTAGAACACATGGGCGGGGTTGCCATCGACAATCATCTGCCAAATACCGCTTTGTCCTTCGAGCATGGAATGGCCTAAGAGGATGACATCCTTTTGGGCTTGCGGGTCAGGATCGGAGAAAATGGTCTGCCTAATCAGTTTCCCAGTGTCGGGATGTACGATATATCGTCCGTCGTGGCCAAGCATGATGGCAGAAGAGTTAGGATAGGCTTTAACGGTGGTGACGGCCTGCGACAGCCATTTCAGCAACAGGTCGGTGCAGAGTACACCGACGGGTTCTCCATCTGCATCGTAGAGTGGCTTGACGTAGGAGTAGTTGTATTCCGACGAGGTCAGACTACCTGGTGCGTCGTCGATATAGGGTTCCATCCAGATGGCTCGCTTCTGTTCCCAGGGGTTCTTGTACCAATCCTGTGCGAAGTAGTCGTGCTTTTCTATCACGGTGGTGATGCTATCACCTTGCCTGAGGGAATAGGCGGAGAAACGTTGGCCGTATTGGGGGAAATAGTCTGGTTTCATGGCGATAGTGAACCCCAAGATGTCGGGGTGCTGTTCCAGCATCCTACGGGAGTAGGCCAACAGCGAGTCGGGTTGGAGATGTTGCTGGATGAGGGCTTCCATCTCCTTGGTGTTCTCCTCCGCCTTATCCATAATAGACGAGATATGGCGCACAGTTTCGTCGAGTGCCTGTGTGGCGCGATGGACGGCTTCCTCTGTGCCCTGTCGCTTGGATTCGTAGAACAGGTAGCTGAGCGACACGCAGAACACACCACCTACCACCAGTAGGATGAGCAGGCCAAGTCGCAGCGACAGGTGCTGTTGGATGTATGTCGTCAGGCGCGTCATGGTGTCGTGGGCGTTTCGTGAGGGGTGGGGTTGTTCATCATCTTGTCCAACAGGAATGTGACCTCATCGGTGTAGGACAGCATTTGGATTTTCATCTTCACCATATCGGTTTTGGAGAGTTCCTTATAATGGTCGCAGAGCGTGTCTGTCAGTTCAGAGATGGCATCCACATTCTGTACCATCTGTCCGGTCATACGACTAAGGAACTGGGTCTTGATGCTGTCTGATTCACGGACCTGATCGTAGGCTGCCTGCAACTCGTCGTTATGCTGACTGAGGGTGCTGCGTTTCAGTTGCATCTCAGAGATATAATCCGACAAGGCATGTTGCATCGTGGCAAAACTGTTTTGTAGTTGGCCTATCTCGTCTTTCTGTGATGTCTCCGTGATTTGCTCTTCAAGGTTCTTTTGGGCGATCTGCTCCGCTGAGGCTGCCAATAGACCTAGCGGACGCAGATGGCGGGAAACCACCAACCAGCAGACAATTAGCAGGACAATCAGGCTGACGACGGCTGTCAGAATCGACAACTGCAAGATGTGCGAGAAGTTTGACATCAGGAAACATATCACGCCGAACACCAGTGCTGCAATCCCCACTACCCAAAGGGTGATTTGGGCAGTCAGGGAACGGCGGATAGGTGCTGTCAGCGTCATGTCTATAGTTTATTTGCTTGCTCCAACGATATTTTTGAGGGCAGAGCCAAAGATGATATACTGGGTGTTGCCAGCGATAGTGCCTTCGTTCTGTCCCCAGAGGAAGGGCCAGTCATCGTAGTTCTCAAAGTGGTCTGGCTTGCGGAACAGCAGACCTGGGGCGACATTACCGGGGATGGCCGAGAAGTCGGCACGGTTGTTGCCGTAGAACACCTGCTTCGGACGGGTGGCTCCCACCACGGCGACAAACGAGTAATTATGGTAGGGGTGACAGCCATAGAGCCAGTTACTGACACGGTAGACCTCATCCTTACTCACAATGTCGGGGAAGTAGATGTGGGCATAGTTGACAGTGATACCAAAGTTCAGAACGGCATTCACACCGGCCCAGTTGCCAAGTCCGATGGGTACACCATAAGGATTCTGCGTGTCGAAACTCTTGATATAAGCTTCGTATTTCTCTACATAGGGACGGAGTTTTTGTTTGTAGGCCTCGTCCATGTATGGAACAGCGTCGAGGGCTGTCTGCATGGTGTTCGAAACATTCCAGTCAAGGGCCTCCCAAATTTGTTGTTCGTAGTTGTCGCGATACTGTTGTTCCTTGGTAGCAGCATAGAGTTGGAGGTTCGTTGCCAAGTCACTGCGATTGTTTCTGGCACGGGGCTGACGACGACGGGCATTCTGATTCTGGCTGGCATTGCCATCACCAGTGCCAGTGAGCCAGTTGTTTTCAGCCTCAATCTGGGTATCAAAGCGTTGTCCCCGACGGTTCATCAGTTCGGTAGCTTCCTGCATCAACCGTTTCGACTGTGTCAAGGCACGTTGTGCCAGGTCGTCATTATATCCCGTAAGAGCACGACTGGCGGCAGCAAACATTGTGGCGGCCTGGAAGTCGAGGCTGGGGTTACGGGTGGTAAAGGCCCACATATCGTCGGGTGTACCACTGCGCTTACCGTCGGCAGAAACCTCATAGGGCTTCAGACTTGGATCGTAGTGCAGACCGTCGGTGATGCTGGCGGCATCGCCGAGGTGGTGGTAGTTGTCGAGGATGGAGTTGGAAAGGGTAGAGGCCATGTGTCCGATCTGCTCAGCCTGTGCCACAAGGTTCAGTGTGCCGTGTTCGATGAATTGCAGGATATCGGGTGTGCCGTCGGGACGGTGTAGATCCACATAACGCTGCTTTTGGCTAACAAAAGTCTCGTCTCTGCTGGGCTTGAAGAGTTCCCAGGTGCGGATAAAGTTCTGTACGACGTTGATGTTCGAATTGGTTTCAATGTCGAAGTCACCGGCGTCAAAGAATCCGCCAATATTCAGTCCGGGAATCAATTCGTAGGGTTTGTACTTCGTATCGGTCTGTGCCCCTTGACGGTGCAGGTCGAAGTGATCGCTTTCCGGAGCCTGCAGATAACCTTCCTTGAAAGGTTCCCCATGCCAGGTGCGGTAACCCTCGTTCACATACATGTGGTTCATGTGGATAGGCACCCACACATCGGTGGTAGCATCGGTGATTTTGTCGTAGACATTTTCGTCAATGAGGAAGTCGTTTGTCTTAGTATTGCCGTATTGGATATAATAGACACCAGGCTGTTTCACAGAAGAGAAGTCGAACTTCACATAATTATATTTAAAGTAAGGTCCCCACGACTGGATGTTACCCTTATAAGCCTCCGTTGTTGTACCGTCTGTATTGATGCGCATCAGCGAGGCAGTAGCCTGTGGTTTGTCTTTCTTGTCGAGTTCAATGACGGCTACCTTTGGTTGTTCAGGGATATATCCCACCTGTGAGAAGCCGATGTTCGGTTCACGGATCCAGTTGGGGATGGCGTTTGGTTCCACCGTCCAGGTGATGACCTTGCCTGTCTTGCCCTTCGGTAATATACTGCGCAGCACAAACCAACCGTTTTGTGCCAACATCCTCCCGTCATAGAGTTTCAGTTCTGCATCGTCACTGCTGATACGGATCATCCGTTCAGGACTGTCGGAAGCCATGATAATGCTATGGCCTGTCTCGATGGGTAGTGGGTCGATAAAGCGACCTGTCCCTCTGTCGTCGTAGGTCTTAAAGCCCTTGAACTGACGGGGCTTCTCACTGTTCGGACGGGTGATGGTCTGACTGGTGGCATAACGGGGCAGACGACCCAAACGACCGTCCATCACAAAAGTCTTCAGCCAGTACTGCGAGGGTAGGAATTCTATATTAAAACCAGCCTCGCCAGCCAGTTTCTCAGGTACAGGCTTGTCCAAATAGACAGCAATCTCTACCGCCTTACCCTTGGCTGTGACGATGACACGACTGTCGAAGTCGTAGTCGTCGTAACGCATGGCTACTTCGATACTGCCGTTTTCACGATCCACCTTTCGGTTGGTCATCTTCGGTACAAGATCCCATTGCTCGGGCGTATTATTCAGGCGGATGGCTCCACCCTGTACGGTACGCACACCATGATGAATGATTTCAATGCCAGAGTTCTTCTCGTCATTGAAACCGCCATTAAAACTGTTGCTGAACACCAGCACATTCACTCCCTGACGCTCAAAATACTCCTGTTCGTTCAATTGTAAGTTTTGAGCATGACCAACAGATGCCGCCGCCAGCAGCACTGTGAGTAGGAATTGTCTAGATTTCATTTTCCTTTCAATTAAATGACACATTAAACAAAGACCCGGCATGACATCCAAAGTCTATTTGATAACCACTTTATTAAACAATTTTAACCCCAATTCTCGTCCATCGGGTAGTGGACGCCCCATTTCTGGCGTAGCCCGTCCATCAGTTGCATGATGTAGAGTGTCTCCTCATGCGGCATCTCGCGAGGTTCCAGCAAACCGTCGATGAGTGCCTGACGGCAGGCTATGAACTGATACTCATAACCCGTAATCTGCTGAGGCACGTGGATGGTCTCGATGTAGGTACGGTCTGGACCATTCACCGTGATGGTCTGGGGGTTGTTGATGTTGTCGATGATGAGATTACCTTCCGTACCTGAGATGACACCGATATTGTCGCCCACGCAGGCTGCACTCGACTGGAGGTTACAAAGCATACCGTCGGTCAGTATGATACTGATGGCATTGGTCAGATCCATACCCGTCTTCGATTTCACGCACTGGCTCTCCATGCTGACGATGTCGGCAGGGAAGAACATCCTGACGAAGTTGAGGGCATAGACACCTAAGTCGAGCAAGGCTCCTCCGCAGAGGTCGGCCCGCATGATACGCGGCTTGTCGCCCATCGAGTAGCCTAAGGTGGCTGTCAGTAGTCGTGGTGTGCCGATTTGACCTTTGTTAAGTAGTTCGCGTACTATATTTACTAATGGTTGGTAACGCGTCCAGATGGCCTCAGCGAGAAACACCTTCCGTTCGTGAGCCAGTTCGATAATCTCTTTTGTCTGCCTGGCATTAGCCATGAAGGCCTTCTCCACCAGACAAGGCTTGCCTGCCAACAGAGCCTCCTTTGTCACATCATAATGGTGAGAATGAGGCGTGGCGACATAGACCAGATCCACATCTGGGTCTGCGATTAGTTCTGCATACGAGCCATACGACTTTCTTATTTTCCATGTCTTTGCAAAAGCCTCCGCCTTTTCCAGGGAACGAGAGGCGATAGCATAACATTCACATTCGTTGAGTCCGTTCAACGTGATGGCAGCTTTCTCGGCAATCCATCCTGCGCCGATGATACCGACGCGTAAAATACTGTCTTGTTTCATGTTTTATGCTGTTTTGGCCACAAATTTACAAAAAAAACGGGAATATGTATCGTTTTTTGAAATTTTAATATTAATTTTGCCGCCGCATAAACTTAAACTCTTAATTAAACAAATGAAAAGATGAGAAAACAAAGTTTCATGTTTCGGACGCTGGCAGTGGCACTGGCAGTGTTCAGCAGTGTTGCCGCTATGGGCCAAGAGAAGAAAAGTGGTGAGACGGATTGGATGAAGGACTTCACCAGTCGTATCACACTCAATGGTTATGCACAAGGTGGCTGGAGTTACCAGGACATCAATGACAAGAAGACCAACTCTTACAATCTGAAACGCACACTGCTTTGGGCAAAAGCCCGTATCACTGACCGCTGGTCGTTTATGTTTATGCACGATTTCTCCAGTGTGGTTCAGGAGTATTACACCGACTATCGCATCTCCAACGACAAGTCTTTGACAGTCCGTCTCGGACAGTTCAAACACTCCTATACGATGGAGAATCCTATGTCACCTACACAACTCGAACTCATCGATGTTTATTCACAGGCTGTACTCTATCTGGCTGGTGAAGGCCCAGACCCTCTGAATGGTGTGAACTATGGTCGTGATATGGGTATTGATATCTATGGCGACCTGTTCAATGGGGTTCTGCACTATGACCTCGCCCTGATGAGCGGACAGGGAATCAACCGCAAGGATTTGAACAACCAAAAAGACTTTATCGCCAAACTCGAAGTGAAGCCCTTCGACGGCCTTCGCATCGTGGGTTCTGGTTATCTCGGCACAGGCTGTGCTGTGGGTACGGCTGCCTGGAACCCTGACATCCAGGTGGGCGACAACTACAAGCGCAACCGTTACAGCGTAGGTGCTGAATACAAGACACTGCCCTATTCAGAAGGTCAGTACAAGGAGGCTCGTCCTGCCAGTATCCGTGCCGAGTGGCTCGGTGGTGAGGACGGTGAGGTAGGTTCTCGTGGTGGTTATGTCACGACGACGATCCCTGTGGCAGGTGCCTTAGACATCGTGGCCTCTGGTGAGACCTTCGACAGAAATACAAAGGTGGACGGCTGGGATCAGACCAACCTGACCTTGGGTGTGCAGTACTGGTTCTATAAGAAGTGCCGTGTACAGTTGCAGTACACCCGTTGCCTCTGTGGCGAGAATATCAGTTCAAAAGATTATAATTGGCTTCAGGCCCAAGTACAAGTAGCATTCTAATTATGTTAATCAAAGTTCTTTTAACGGTAATTTTCCTGGTCGTGATGGTAGGTGTGGGTGTGTACTCACGCAAGCAGGCCAGAAGTGTTGACGGTTTTGTGTTGGGTGGACGTGCCGTAGGTCCCTGGCTCACGGCTTTCGCCTTTGGCACTTCTTATTTCTCGGCAGTGGTCTTCGTGGGCTATGCCGGACAGTTCGGATGGCGCTATGGTATGTCGAGCGCGTGGATTGGTATCGGTAATGCTATTATCGGTTCCCTTTTGGCATGGATTATCTTAGGTCGTCGCACCAAACTGATGACCCAGCATATCGAGTCGCGTACGATGCCCGACTTCTTCGGAACCCGTTTCAACGATCAGGGTCTGCGTGTGGTGGCTTCCGTCATCGCCTTCGTGTTCCTGATTCCCTATACCGCAGGTGTCTATAGTGGTATCTCCCGCCTCTTTGAGATGGGCTTTGAGATTCCCTACGAGTACTGTGTCATCATCATGTCCATCCTCACTGCTGTCTATGTGATCATTGGCGGCTACAAGGCGACGGCTATGAACGACTTCATCCAGGGCATCATCATGCTCTTCGGTATTGTGGCTGTCATTCTCGCCGTGCTGAATGCACAGGGAGGTCTGGTTGCAGCCGTAGATAAACTGGCTCAGATTCCCTCCGATGCCGACCCCACCGTGAATGGCGGCTTTGCCTCGTGGTTCGGCCCTGACCCGTGGGGACTGCTGGGTGTGGTCATCCTGACCTCATTAGGTACGATGGGACTGCCTCAGATGGTGGGTAAGTTCTATTCGATTACGGATGAGAGTGCCATCAAGCGTGGTACCGTCATCTCAACTATCTTTGCCTTCATCGTGGCAGGTGGCTGTTATTTCCTTGGTGGTTTCGGACGTCTGTATGATCCTGTGATCAATGAGGCAACAGGTAAGATTGCCTTTGACTCGATTGTGCCTGCCATGCTGGTCACTCTGCCTGATGTACTCATTGCCCTGGTGGTGCTGTTGGTGCTGTCAGCCTCTATGTCAACGCTGGCATCACTGGTGCTGACCTCTTCATCCACGATGACCCTCGACCTGATCTATCGCGACAAGAAATCGTTGCCTGGCGAGGTGGAGGATGGTACCATCGACGATATTGTGGCAGAGAAGATTGAGCGTCGTAAGGTGGTGGTGATGCGTGTGCTGATCATGTTCTTCATTGTCATCTCGCTGCTCATCGCTCTCAATCCGCCTACGTTCATTGCCCAACTCATGGGTATCTCGTGGGGTGCACTGGCAGGTGCTTTCCTCGCACCGTTCATGCTGGGTCTCTACTGGCGTGGTGTGACCACCGCCTCTGTCTGGGCCTGCTTCATCTGGGGTGTGGGTCTCACCGTCATCAATATGCTCGCTGGTAATCCCATCAATCCCATCAATTGCGGTGCCATCGCTATGGTGGGTGGCTTCCCCGTGGTTTGGATTGTCAGTCTGTTGACGAAGAAGATGCCGAAGCAGACGGTAGACACAATTTTCGAGTGTTATCAGTAGTTTGCAACCAAGTTGCATAAAATGTGCCGTATCTTTGCACCAAAATTAGCAAAGATATGGCACATTCTCATTCCCATGAACATTGTGAAAGTTGCTCGCACGAGCATCATCACGAACATGAACATCACCACGAGCACGAGGAACACTCCTTGAAGAAACAATTCTGGCTCATTGGTATCACCGTTGTCTTACTGATTGCAGCCGTGTTGGTGGAGAAACATCTGAATCTCTCCACTTGGCAACTGCTGTTGGTTTATCTCGTACCTTATTTAATAATAGGTCACGAGACGCTGCATGAAGCCTGGGAGGGTATCACCGAGGGTGAGATGTTCAACGAGCACTTCCTCATGTCTATCGCCACCATCGGTGCGCTTTGTATCGGTTTTCTGCCTGGGGCTGAAACGGAGTTCCCTGAGGCGGTGTTTGTGATGCTTTTCTTCCAAATCGGCGAACTCTTCGAGGGCTATGCCGAAGGGAAGAGCCGCGACAGCATCGCCCACCTGATGGACATAAGACCAGATGTGGCACATCTGGAAAGGAGTCAGGAGTCAGGAGTCAGGAGTCAGGAGGATGTGAACCCTGATGAGGTAGTCGTGGGCTCTGTCATCGTGATTCGTCCAGGCGAGAAAGTGCCTTTGGATGGTGTAATTATCGAGGGTACATCCGCCCTCAATACCGTCGCCCTGACGGGTGAGTCGCTGCCTCGTGATGTCAATGTTGGTGACGAGGTCATCTCCGGTTGTGTCAACCTCTCTGGTGTACTGAAAGTACGCACCACGAAAGCCTTTGGCGAGAGTACCGTTGCCAAGATCATCAACCTTGTGGAGAATGCTGGCGAACGGAAGTCCCAGAGCGAGACCTTTATTACCCGTTTTGCCCGTATCTACACACCCATCGTGGTCTTTGCAGCCCTTGCTTTGGCGATTCTCCCCACACTCTTTGGTGGCAATTTCGCCACTTGGCTCTATCGCGCTCTGATGTTTCTGGTGGTGAGTTGCCCCTGTGCCTTGGTGATCAGCGTGCCACTTACGTTCTTTGGCGGTATCGGTGGGGCCTCGCGAAAAGGTATCCTCATCAAGGGAGCCAATTATATGGATGTGTTGGCGAAGGTCGATACCGTGGTCTTCGACAAGACGGGTACCCTCACACATGGCCAGTTTGCCGTCACTGCTGTCCATCCCGACACTTGCAATGAAAATGAACTCTTACACCTCGCTGCCCATGTCGAACACTTCTCTACCCATCCCATTGGCGCAGCCCTGCGTAGTGCCTTCCCTGATGAGGCTACTGATGGCTGCGTCGTCAGTGATGTCGAGGAGATTGCAGGTCATGGCATCCGTGCAAGGGTAGGGGATAAGATCGTCTGTGTGGGTAATACGAAGATGATGGATGCCATCGGTGCGAAATGGCACGACTGCCATCATGTCGGCACCATCATCCACGTAGCCATCAATGGTGATTATGCGGGTCATATCGTCATCAACGACCAGATCAAGTCTGATAGCCCTGAGGCCATCTCCCAACTCGAACAACTTGGCATCGCTCGTACCATCATGCTTACTGGTGATCGTCAGGAGGTGGCTGACCATGTTGCCAACGAACTCCATCTCTCTGAATATCATGCTGAACTCCTCCCTGCTGACAAAGTTGCTCAGGTGGAGCAATTGGCGAATTTCGCTTTTGTGGGTGATGGTATCAACGATGCCCCAGTGCTGGCCCGTGCCGATGTGGGTATCGCGATGGGTGGTCTCGGCTCTGATGCCGCTATCGAGGCTGCCGATGTGGTGCTGATGGATGATAAACCTTCGAAGATTGCCCTTGCCATCCGTATTGCCAGACGAACGCTGAAGATTGCCCGTCAGAACGTGTGGTTTGCCATCGGTGTGAAGGTTGCCGTACTCATCCTTGCCACCTTCGGACTTGCTACCATGTGGCTTGCCGTCTTCGCTGATGTAGGTGTTACTGTTCTCGCTGTCCTCAACGCCATGCGTGCCTTGAGAATCTCCTTATAGTTTTACACTGGAGATATCGACGAGACCGTTGACGATGGCGTAGATGGTAAGACCTGCAGGGGAATGGATCTGTAGTTTGCGGGCAATATTACGACGATGGGTGATGACGGTATTCACGGAGATACAGAGCCGGTCTGCAATCTCCTTGTTCTGTAAGCCTTGCACGACCCCGATGATCACATCCTTTTCCCGATCACTGAGGATTTCGCTGTGATCCTGTCCACCCTTGAAGACCATCTGTGAGATGTTCTTCGAAACATCGTCCTGTCTGGTCAGCCGTTCCAAGCGTTTGATGGCTGGCGTAAAGATCTGGTCCTCAACCTCTGCATGTTGGCAAAGCCATTCCTCATTGTTGTAGATATCATAGAGGGTGGCAGTCAACTGGTTGTTATGGTGGGTGTCGGCAGGCAGATACTTAATCATCATGAGTTTCAACTCACGCAGGATTTTATCCGTCTGTTCGTGGTTCTTCGAGAAGGTCTCGACGTTATAGTCGTTCATCGGACGACCTTCCAACAATGACTCGACATAAGGGAAGAGTGTTTTCTCCTCGTACTTCATGTGTCGACGGATCTCCTGAGCATAACCCTCGTACAGTTTCATGATGAGCATCCCCAGAGGATCGTCTTCGTTGATGCTCTCCTGCAACTCGCGACGGATAAATGGCAACTGGAAGTCGAGGTAGTAGGTATGGCTGGCTTTCAGGTAGTGTAACAACGTAGGGATGCTGATCTGCTCATCGTTCTCGAAGTCACCATACCCATTAATAGTGAAGTTGACTACTGCCAGGAATGTGTAGGTATCCACATGATTCATCTCGCATGTCTCACTGACGGTCTTGTCGCCAAAGCCGAGACTGATACCGAATGCGCCTAATGCCTGCAGCACACTGTAGTTGTCCTTGATCAGCGTGATCATCTTGTCGCCGGGCTCATACATCTTCAAGTTCTTCATCGTTCTTGTACCTTATTTATTTTAATGGTGCAAAGTTAATCATTTCCTATGAAACACGCAAGAGTCTGAAAGCGATTTCATCATTTTTAGGTATTGTGGCATTTCTTTAAACTCCGTACCTTTGCACCCGGTTTTCAGAAGTGAAAAGTGAGAAATGAAAAGTGAAAAGTGAGATGAAAAGAATTGTATGCACATTATTTATTATGGCACTCTGTCTGACAGGACAGGCTCAGGAGAACAGTGCCGACAGCACCCGCCAAACAAAGAAAACATCGCGCCTCAGTGTGGGTGGTTATGGCGAGGCCAACTTCACCCGTAACTTTTATAGTGACCATGTAAGTCGTTACAGTCAACCCGAGGAACACAAGGACGATCCCAGTCACGGACGATTTGACATCCCCCATGCCGTCATCTATCTTGGGTATGACTTTGGCAAGGGCTGGACCTTTGGTACAGAGGTTGAGTTCGAACACGGCGGCGCCGGCATTGCTTACGAGAAAGAAGACGAGGAAGGTGGTGAATGGGAACAGGAGACCGAGAAAGGCGGTGAGGTGGAACTGGAACAGTTCTGGCTTCAGAAGTCGTTTGCGCCTTATGCCAATATCCGTGTCGGACATATCGTCGTACCCGTAGGCTTGAACAATGCCCACCACGAGCCCCTGAGTTATTTCACCGTCTATCGTCCTGAGGGCGAGAACACCATCATGCCATCCACATGGCATCAGACGGGTGTGTCATTTTGGGGCCGCTACAAGGACTTCCGTTACGAGGCCCAGTTCCTGGCAGGTCTGAATGCGGATCAGTTTACGAATGTAGGTTGGATTCACAAGGGACATAAGTCTCCGATGGAGTTCGATGTTGCCAATAAATACGGTGCTGCCTTGCGCATCGACAACTATTCTGTTCCCGGCTTGCGCATCGGACTGAGTGGCTACTATGGTCACAGCATCGGTAACACCTATCCCAACGATGCCAATGGCGCTGGTGCTACTTATAAAGGAAAGGTAGCCATCGGGTCTGTTGACTTCACCTATAATGCCCACAACTGGATTGTCCGGGGACAAGCCGACTACGGTTATCTGGGTGATGCTGCCCAACTGAAATATATGTATAACCGACTGAACTCCAAGTCGCCTTACAAACACTCTGCCTTTGTCAGTGGCAATGCCTATGCCATCGGCATCGAAGCCGGTTATGATATCTTCTCTCAGATCCAGAGCCTGCGCCAGAAAGGCGAGCGTTTCTATCTCTTCGGACGTTACGAGGCCTACAACCCTTATGCCAGTCATACGAACGGTGTGAGTTATGACTATACAGAAGTGAAGCGGATGGCATTCGGTTTCAACTACCATCCCATCCGTCAGATTGTCATCAAGGGCGAATATTCCAAGCGCTTCCTGAAGAGCTTATATAATAATGAGCCCTCGGTGAGTATCGGCGTGGCCTACGAAGGATTCTTTCTTTAAAAACAAACCAAATAAAATAGAACAAATGAAAAAGATCTTTTATTCTTTGGCCCTGATGATGGGCGTAATGATGTTCACTGCCTGTAGCAGTGACAGTGATGACAATGGTGGCAACGATGATTCTTTCGATATCGTCACCACCACTCCGATTGTCGATAACGATAATTATCCAGCCAATACGGATGCTGCCAGTTATGCCAACAAGTCTTTCGGACAGGCTGCCATTGATGGTTGTATCAGTGTGGTGAGTGAACTGGAGGCTGCCAATGCTGTGATTGCCTCCTCCAAACTCTCTGAGACCCATGAGGCCTATCTGCGTAAGGTGTTGGATAATCTGGTGAGCAACGTGATTGTTCCCACCTACACCAAACTGGCCGACGAGACCGAGGCATTGGAGAATACCCTCAACGGTCTGACCGTCAGCACCATCACACAGGCACAGATCAACAGTGCCTGCGACGACTTCAAACAGGCCCGTAAGTATTGGGAACAGTCTGAGGCCTTCCTCATGGGTGCAGCCAGTGATTTCGATATCGACCCCACCATCGACTCCTGGCCTTTGAACCGCAGTCTGTTGCTGAACTACTTCAACAACGGTATGGACGATGAGATGTTGGAGGATGCCACCATCCTGGGTTTCCACGCCCTGGAGTTCATTCTCTTCCGCGACGGTCAGCCTCGTAAGGTGGCAGAGTTACAGGGCAACGACACCTACAAGAACTTCGAGAACATCAGCGGAGAGAAAGAACTGGCTTATGCCCAGACCATCTGTAAACTGCTCAAGGAACGTTGTTTCCAATTGCAGTGTGCCTGGGACGGCGGTGCTAACAGCAGTCGTCTGAGTGTTGTGAAGGCTGCCGGTCTGGACTATCAGACAGAGAAAGGTCTGTCATTTGCCGACAACCTGACCAAGGCCGGTATCAGTGGCTCTAACAGTACGTTTGCCAGTCTGAAGGCAGCCATTGCCCAGGTGTTGAGCGATGATGAGGGTTCTTGTGTGGCCATTGCCAACGAGGTGGGTACGGCCAAGATTGCCAATCCCTTCTCTGCCGGTGATGTGTCTTACGTGGAGTCACCCTATAGTTATAACTCCATCACCGACTTCCGCGACAACATCCGTTCCATCCGTAACGTCTGGTTGGGTTCTACCGACAAAACCGCCAACACATATAGTTTCCACACCTTCTTTGCCAGCGTCAAGAACGAGGCTGTCAACCAGAAAGTGGAAAATGCCTATGTCTCTGCCATCGAGGGTATCAGCAACATGCCGTCGCCCTTCGTGAAGTACTGCTGTACCATCTGGAACATCAACTTTGAGGATGACGAGGATTGGGAAGTGGAAGAATAAGTGAATAGTGAAAAGTGAATAGTCTATGAACAAATTATCACGACTCTTTTTCGTGAGCATGCTGGCAGCACCAATGTTGTCAGCATGTTCCGATGATGACGACAGCCTGAACGGCTTAGGACCGTTGACGCCGGAAGAACAGACTTTTGGCAAGGCCACAGGCAACTTCACCGCTGAGGAATGGTATCCTGGCGGACAGTTGGGAACGACAGAAAAGGCCAGTTATTCAGCACCTGCTCCGGCAGTAACCAATCTGGCCAGTATGGAAGAAGACTTTGTCGTCGGTGAAGGCTTCTTCGAGAAACTCTACACCTTCGAACAGGAGCCTCGTAAGGGGCTGGGCCCTGCCTGGGTACGTAACTCTTGTATTGCCTGTCACCCCTCCTATGGTCATGGCAAGCGTCAGACGGAATATCGTGCCAACCAGATTGGCAACGGCTATCTGTTGGTCATCTATCATCCCGACAACAATGCCTACATCTCTGAGGTGACAGGTATGCCGCAGACGCAGGCCATGTCGCCCTTCAAGGCACCGATTGACGAGAATCAGATTCAGATTGAGTGGAAACAGGTGACAGCGATGGAGAGTGGACTGCCCATGCATTTTGAGGATGGTGAGACCTATGCCCTCATCTATCCCGAGGTACGTATCCCGCAGTCGGCTTTCAACACCAATCCGAAACCCGAGAACTACGATGTGCGCTTAGAGTCCACCATCGGTGTCTATGGTACCGGTCTGCTCGATGCCATCAGCGACGAGGATATCGAGGCCCAGTGGCTGGCAGAGTCGAAATATGTCGAGTTGAATCCCGCCATGTGGGACAAGGAGACGGGTGCTTTCAAAGCCTCTGCCTACTATGCTGCCGGCTATAACGATACCGGTGAACATCGTGGTGACCACGGTCCGTTGAAGCGTTTCACCTACGCCATGACCCGTGGTACGCTGCAGGACGGTGCCGGTGCCAATGCTATCTGGAACATCACCAACGTGACCCGCAGTGACCGTCACTGGCTCTATACCACTCCCGCCTGGGCCAAGGCACAAAGCGAGGATGCAGAGGTCATCGCGTATATCAAACAGCATGGTGCCGATGCGTCGAGCATCCTGCATCCCTACTATGCCGACGGCACCGATGCCGGTATCGCTGAGCGTGTGAACGAGATCCTGAGTTGTTCGTCGATCAAGCAAAAGGATGTGTTCGACAAGTATCTCTTCAACGGTGCACCCTACAATGGTCAGGACGAGATGAGCGACAAACAGTACTATCAGTTCATGGTGTGGCACCGTGGTCTGGCTGTGCCTGCCGCCCGTAACCTGAACGAGGCCGATGTGCAGCGCGGCAAGGATCTCTTCACCGAGATTGGTTGTGCGCAGTGTCACCGTCCTTCGTGGAAGACCGGTTCCGACGATATGTGGGTCGATGCTGCCACCAAGGCCTATGCCCAGAGCATTGGCAAGAGTGCTTCGCAGATGTTCCCCAAATATCCCAACCAGACCATCTGGCCCTATACCGATATGGTGCAGCACCGTCTGTTCATGATCAACGACATCCGTACGGGTTGGTGTCGTACCACGCCGTTGTGGGGTCGTGGCCTGTCTCGTCAACTGACAGGTTCCGACGATAGATTACACGACTGTCGTGCCCGTACCGTCTTGGAGGCGATCATGTGGCACGCCTACTCGAAGCAGTCGGATGCCTACCGCGCCACGGAGAAGTTCTACTATCTGCCGAAGACGGATCGTGACGCCATCATCCGTTTCATCGAGTCCATCTGATGCGTAGATTCTGTTCCATACTCTATGCAACGGCTGTAGCCGTGGTTGTGAGTGCTGCCGAGCCCTCATCGCTCAGCACACTTCCCCAGGCTACAGCCGTCCATTTCTGTCAATTGCTGGTGTGCGACAATATGGGTACCGTCCAGTCGCTCAACAGTTATATCCATCGGCAGCCAACCGACGATACTGACAGTCTCAGTGCTGCCCAGTCGTTCTGCACATACATCTTTAATTATGGCGGTTGGCAGTCATTGCGCATCTTTCCCCACGCCAAGCCTCATGGTACCATCACATGGCATGCTGCCGACGAACGGCTCCCCAACGATATCGACGCTGAACACCAGAAATACATCCACGAGGTGTTTCCCCGTCTGATTGCCGAGGTCGAGGCCGAGAACTGGTCACAGGTCGATGCCTATATCGACCGCATGCTGAAGTATCAGACCACCTTTGCGGCACGCCAATCCCCGCAGTCCTCGCAGGCCGTTCCTCATACGGCGCTGTTGTTCCTTCCTTTCGCCTTCTTTCTCGCCCTTCCTTTCGTCATCCGCAGGAAGGGCGCGTGAGGCTTATTTGAAGATCAACTGTGCGAAACTGTAGAGGCCGTACTTCCACACCACGAAGTTGTGACCTTCATCCGGGTAGTTGATAAGGGTGCAGGGGATGCCCTTCTCATCACAGAAAGCCTTGAGTTGTGCGCTGTTGTTCATCAGACCGTCAGCGCCGCCACATACCATCCACAGGAGTTTGTTCTCCTTCTTCACCTTGTCTACATCGGGAATGAGTTGTGCGGCCCGCATCGTGTTGGGAGCCGAAGAGAAACCGCCGACGTAGGCAAACACATCCATGTGACCCAGTCCGAAGTTGAGTGACTGTCCGCCACCCATCGACAGACCAGCGATGGCGCGGTGCTCTCTGTCGGCATACACGCTGAAGTTCTTCTCGATGTAAGGGATGAGGCTGCCGATGAGGTCCTTGTCGAAATCGCCGAATGCCCTGAACGAACCCATGCCGCCTGCCCGGGAGTCATCCTTCTGGGCACGTCCGTTAGGCATGACCACGATCATATCGGCCACTTTTCCGTCGGCATAGAGGTTGTCCATGATGATGTCTGGCTTACCGCCGTCTTTGTACCACTCGTTCTCGTCACCACCGATGCCATGCAGCAGGTAGAGCACGCTGTACTTCTTCTTGGCGTCGTACTTCGGCGGCAGATAGACGTTGGCCTTACGAATGGTTCCTACTGACTCTGACTGGTACTCGATGAGTTTCACGGTACCCTTGGCGATGCCTGCACGTTCCTGGTCGAAACCCTGCGGGGCTGCCTTGTACTCATCAAACTTCACGTCAACCTGTGGTGCGCCGAACATCCCCCTGGGAATTGTCGGCTCCTGTGCATTGGCTGTCATCATAGACAGCGAAAGCAATGCTGCGAAATAAATCTTCTTCATCTTATTTTAACTGATTAGTAATTGATATTATATGCTATTTGTTTAGACGGATTTTTATTCTTTTGGTTTAAAAGTCTGGCAAAAAGTTTGGGAGTTACAAAGATAGTTCGTATCTTTGCACCGTCAGAATGTCGTCAGAGGGTGCGAAACTATCTGCTTTTGTAGCAACTATTTCAAGCTGGACCTTTCTGACCACCATACGAGGACATAGCCCAGGCTATGTCCTCATTGTTTAGAGTAAAAGTTTTCAATTTCTACAGTGCCGGTCTAATGATTATATCTCCAAGATATATTCCTATTAATTTTTGGGAATATTTTTTTGATAGAAAATGTTTAGTTTTGAATCAAATCATTATATTTTTGATTCAGAATATACAATTTTGTAGAATAGGAATATATTTTCGTTTTAAAATATTTAGATTTGTATCAAATTATTATATTTAAATACTCCAAAATATTCCCATTATTTTTTGGGAATATATTTTAAATTCAAAAAATTTAGATTTGAATCAAGGGAATATTTTCTGGCCTCGGGATGATGCGATGAAATGTCCGCCTAGAGAATGACACTGTGTGGCTGACTCAGGCTCAGATGGCAGAGTTGTTTGAAACAGATAGAACCTCAATAGTTCGTCACATCAACAATATATAGAGAGTTGACGAATTAGAACGAGAGGCAACCTGTGCAAAAATTGCACAAGTTCAAACCGAAGGGAAATGATTACATAGTGGGGACAGGAACGTTGTGTAATTTCACTTTGCCGCCCTCGTATTTATCTTCTTTCCCTCTTTGCTCCAAGTGTAGATCCAGGCCCCGTTCTTACTAGTGAATGTATCACCAGCCACACCAAGGATCTCGCCCACAGAACCAGCACCAAAAGTATGCAGCCTCTTACCGTTCACATCATAGGTAATATAGAAAGCCGTACCCTGTTTGATGATATAGAACGTGGAACTATAACCCTTCAGTTCGCCTTGACTGGTGCTGAGGGCCTTTATCTTCTTGCCGTTCTGGTCATAAATATAGTACCAGTTCTTTGTTGTCTCGATATGGCTTATGCTCTGTGCCTGAAGGTTCGCTATGGATGATAGCAGAATGATGGATAATAACAGTTTCTTCATTTCAATAACTCTTCAAAAAAGTGATTTGTATCTTCTCCGCAAAAATACGTACAATAAATGAAACAACCAAATAATTTGAGAAAACTTTTTGTTTTGCGTACTATTTCAAGAGAAAATTGTTATCTTTGCAATCTGAAAGCAAATTATTAACAACTATGATAGAACTAAGAAATGAAGCATTGGCGATTCGGGTCGCTGAGATGGGAGCAGAACTCCAGAGTGTGAAGGACAGTGAGGGTAGGGAGTATATGTGGCAGGCCGGGGAACAGTGGCCCAGGCATTCGCCCATCCTGTTTCCTATCGTTTGTAGCGTGAACAATAATACCTACGTGGTGGATGGCAAGGAATATCATCTGCCGCGTCACGGGTTTGCCCGTGATACGGAGTTTACCGTGATCAGTCAGACGGAGGAGAAGGTGACGCTGGCCTTGCATGAGTCGGAGGAGTCGTTGAAGGTGTATCCCTACCATTTCAACCTCGCCATCACCTATCGCTTAGAAGGTAACAAGATTCATGTGATCTGGCATGTGGAGAATACGGACCATCAGGAGATCCACTTCCAGATTGGCGGACATCCTGCCTTTAACGTGCCTGGCGGCAGATTGGAGGGTATCATCAAACTCGACAATGAGGAACCGATGGATGCCTTGAAGAGTTATGCCGATGGTAGTCACGACATGGTGGAGGTGCCTTTGGAGGCGGATATGGGTATTCTGGAAATCTGCAACAACTTCTTCCGCAATGACTCGGTGAAGATCCACAAGAGTCAGACGCGTCGGGCCATGCTGATGGATACCGATGGCGAGCCCGCTGTGACGGTGGATTACAAGACACCTGTCTGTGCCTTCTGGAGCCCCTACGGCAAACAGGCGCCCTTCGTCTGCATAGAACCGTGGTACGGCATCGGCGACCCCAGGGACTTCAAGGGGGAGTTTAAGGACAAACCCCTGATGAACCATTTGCAGCCCGGGGCTTCCTTCATGAGCAGATATACCATCACGATAGGGTGACGAAAGTAAAAAGACAAAGCGATGGCAGTGTTTCAGTTAGATAACGACCTCTGGTTTCCGGATCCTTATCAGGGTGAGGACGACGGATTGGTGGCGATAGGTGGCGACCTGTCGGTAGACCGTCTGTTGCTGGCCTATTCGAACGGTTATTTCCCCTGGTTCTCGTTCCGTCATCAGAAGGAACCACTGTGGTACTGTCCCTTGCAACGCTTTGTCATCTTCCCCAGCGAGATCCATGTCAGTCACACGATGCAGCAGTTCATCAACAAACACATCCTGACACCTACCATCAATCAGGATTTCGAGGGGGTGATCCGAGGCTGTGCCACGGCACAGAACCGCAATGAGGAGGATGGTGCCTGGTTAGGGCCTGACATCATCGAGGCCTATACGGAAATGCATCGACAGGGGTTTGCCGCCAGTGTCGAGGTGTGGCAAGATGATCGGCTGGTGGGTGGTCTCTATGGCGTGAACCTCGGTGCCGCATTCTTTGGCGAGAGCATGTTCTCGTTGGTGCCCAACGCCTCGAAACTGGCTCTCATCCACCTCGCACGTATGTTTGAGATACTCGGAGGACGACTCATCGACTGTCAGTTCGAAACGCCACACCTCCGATCCATGGGAGGACGCTATATCCCCTATCAGGAATACATCGACATCATCAAGAAACCACATTACTTATGCACCTGAAATAACTCATCTAAAACAAAAGAATATGAAACAGACAAGACAATGGATGCTCCTCTGCGTGGCAATTGCCGTACTGACGGTGGGCTGCGGCAATACGGGGCGAAAAGGACAGAGTAAGAAGGCTACGGAACTGATAGAAGTGGCCCACAAGACTCGTGATTACCAACGGCTGCTGACGCTTGCAGACAGTCTGGAACAGGCTGGTGAGGTGTCGCATGCCAGTGCGAACTACTGGCGCGGCTATGCCAGTGACAAACTCAATCAGAAACGTATGGCGGAGTTCTATTGGAAGAATTCCGTCACGGCTGCAGAGACTTCCGACGATGCCGAGGAAGTGGGGTTTTATGCGAAGTCGGCCAGTAGACTGGCGAACCTGTTGTGTCTGCGTGGCGACCTCGTCTCAGCATACAGGATGGCAAAGCCCGTTGTAGACCGTCTTGAAACCCTCGGCTGCGATACCACCAGCGATTACGTCAACCTGTTGATCTACCTCGGCTGTTCCCAGTCGAGTGCCGGAGAGACTGCCGGGGATGCGGACGACGGCTTCAAACTGGCCTATCAGAAACACCTTGAGAACATCGACAGGAACCACTCCTCGGCGGCCTATAAGAACGCCATTGCGGGACTTATCAACATTGCCTATTATTGTATCACGACAGGCAACTATCAGAAAGCCATCACTTGGATAGACCACTTCGGAGAACTCGTCGGACAGTATGAGCAGTTGCCTGATGCCGACCAGAACTACATTGACAAGCAGGTGGCACGTTTCGACATCTACCGGGCCAGAGCCCTCGAAGGACTTGGCAAGAAGGAAGATGCCGCCAAAGTGTTTGACGCTTTCCGTGAGACCCGTTTCAGTCAGATGCCCGAAGGACGTATCAATGCCAATGACTACCTGATCATCGCTAACCGCTGGAATGAGGCAGCCGACAACTACCACAGTCTGAATGCGCTGTTGGACAAACAGGAAGAGCCCTTTACGATGGAGACCATCAAGGACCTGCTGTTGAAGAAGTATCAGGCCAATCAGTTGGCAGGCCGGAAGGATACGGCATTGGCCGTGAGTAAACAGATATGCGACTCACTCAGTCGGGCCCTTGACCTGGCCAGCAAGACAGAGAAAGAAGAACTGGCCACGATTGCCAGGCGGGCGGAGAAGTTCGCTGATCAGCAGGCCGCCCCTGCCCGTCAGCAGCGGATATGGAATTATGTCGTGTTGGCATTGGCCTTCCTCTTAGCACTGGCCTATGCGGCCTTCTGTCGGATGAGGGTCAGAAAGGAAAAGGTTGCTTACAAGAATCTGGACAAGGCCTATACACAGTTGGAGGCACAGACCACCGCAAGGGTGGCTGGGGAAACGAAGCAGGGTATCATCAACGCTATCAAACGGACGTTATGCCCAGACAGTCTGCCTCAGCATGCCGCACTCAGTTCGTATGTCTCGCAGACCACTGCCAAAGAGTCTGCAGGAGGTATCTATGATCTGTTGATCCGTGACGGGAAACTATTCTGTATGGTGTGTGATCCCTCGGATGCGGATGTCTGGTCGTCGATGATGATGGCTGTGGCAAAGACGCAGTTCCGTACGGTGTCTGCCGTGGAGACGGAGCCGGGACGTATCGTTGCAACCATCAATACGGCCCTGACAGAGAGTTGTGGTGCAGACAGTGCCGTCAAACTGTTCGTGGGTGTACTCGACCTCTCGACGGGGCATCTGGAATATAGTAATGCCGGTCATGTGATGCCATTGACTGTTGGCACGGAGGTGAGTAAACTGCCGGTGGATGCTCAGGCGTATGAACTTGCTCCTGACACGATGCTCCTTTTCTATAACGAAGCACTCCTGCAGGTAAAGAATGCAGCAGGGAAATCTTACGGGGAATCCAGACTGTTGGGTGAGGCTCTCCAGGCGAAGAAAACCGATCCGGCACCACAACCGTTTGTCGAGAGTATCCATGCCGCCCTCAACCGTTATATCGAGGGAACAGAATGGAGTGACGACGTACTCTTATTAGCCGTCAGGTATAAAGGATAAAAAGAAGGGGAGCATCGAATGCTCCCCTTTTCCTTTAGTAGGCGTGGTCAGTCTGGATCTCGTCCTTGTCGAGTTTCTTGGCGTCGATGGCACGCCAGGCGTAGACGATGTAAGCCAGTACGAAGGGCACCAGCAACGATACATAGAACATCGTACGCAGCGTGAACTCACTCGAACAGGAGTTGGAGAGTGTCAGTGAACTCTGCAAGTCGGCTGTCGAGGGGTAGTAGGCGGTATTGTTCCAGGCACAGCAGAGCAACAGGGCGAGGACGGTGAGTACCGTGCCGATGCCTGCAGGCCAGATGCCGCTGATGTAATCCTTCGAGATGATGGTCTTGCCGATACCGAAGAGCACCAATACCACACCGATTAACAAGAGGATGAGGAGATACCACATCTCGATGAAGTTGTTGAAGTACTTATAAGGCTCCATGAAGATCTCACCCGTCTCTGGATTGACAGCGAAGCCATCCTTCAACAACAGGTGGACGAGATACGCCACAAAGAGTACGACGAAGGGTACGGCAGCACCAATCAGACGTACACTACCACGAGAGCGGATATCCTCGTCGTTGACATTGTTCATCACGTAGAGAATGCCCAGTACACGTGCAAGGAAGACGACAGCGAAACCAAGCACCAATACCCAGGGATTGAGCAGGGCATCCAGACCATGGGAGGCATTCGCCCAACGGGAGATGATGGGTGTGATGGCACCAGCGTCGATGAGGTTGTTCTTCTCGATGATGAAGTTAGAGCCCTCGAAGAAGGTGGCAACGGCACCACCAAGGAGTAACGGACCTACGATACCGTTCAAGGTCAGGAAGAACTGGAAGGTCTTCGGACCGAGGAAATTGCCGATCTTGTTCTGGAACTCGTAACTGACGGCTTGGAGTACGAAGGTGAAAAGGATGATCATCCAGAGCCAGTAGGCACCGCCGAAACTTGTCGAGTAGAAGAGTGGGAAGGAGGCAAAGAAGGCACCTCCGAAGGTGACGAGGGTGGTGAAGGTAAACTCCCACTTACGTCCTGTAGAGTTGTAGACGAGGCGTCGGCCTTCTTCTGTCCAGCCCAATGAACGTGCCATCGAGTTGGCTCCCTGTACAAACAACAGAAATACTAATATCGCACCAAGCAGTGATACGATGAAGCACCAATAATGCTGTAAAAACTCGTATGTCATATTTAATTAGGAATTAGAAATTAGTAATTAGGGATTATGATTACTCATTTCCGGCCCCTTTTTGATCTGCTTCAAGAGAATGTTAATCTCAACGGCCAGCATCGTAGAGAAGAGGATGAGGAAGAGGATGAACGTGAGGGCGACGCTGCCGGCATTCAGGTCAGAGACGGCAGCCCACGTGGGCAACATGTCCTGAATGGTCCAGGGCTGGCGTCCGAACTCAGCCACGAGCCATCCGCACTCCGAGGCGATATAAGCCAGTGGCACGAGGACGATGGCAGTCCAGTAGTGCCATGAAGGGAGACCCGTAAGACGCTTTGGCGCATTAGCCATTGTCTCAGGCAACAGTCCGATGGTAGCCAGTAGACGACGCGTGAAGACAGACAGGAACGGTATGTCGTACATCAGCAGCAACAACACGAGGAAGTAGAGGATAAAGACACATCCCAGTCCCACCATGATGCGGAACGCCCAGAAGTTGATGGGGATAAAAGGCACCACCTCCGACTTGTCCTTGATATAGCCATAGCCGAAGTATTTCATGTTCTCCTTGAGAATAGAAAGTTGAGAGTTACCGTCGCCACCTTCGGCCTTCGCCTTGCGGTAGGCTGCGAGGGCCTCGATGGCTTGTTTCCCTCGTGCAATCTTTTCATCGACAGAGGGCTCTACGGTACCGTCGGGTTTGGTGTAGCCATTAAGGATATCGTTGATGCCAGGCACATAACCATGGATATCATTCGTTGCCATAAACGACAGGGCGTAGGGCATCTCCAACTTCAATGGGGCAGCCTCCTCATTGGCGTAGTCAGGCTGACAGAAGGGGTTCACCCAGGCGATGGCAGTCAGTCCCTGATCCTCACCACCGTTATAGAGCGCTTCCATTGCAGCCAGTTTCATGGGTTGTACCTCACCAACGCTCTGAGCCGACTTATGACCTGTGGCACCAGCCAGCACAGCAGCAATCAGACCTACCCAGACACCAATCTTCATACTCTCTGTGGCGAGTTTCACCTCACGGTTCTTCATCAGATACCAGCAACAGACAGCCACGCAGAAGATGGCACCGATGATCCATGAGGAAATCACGGTGTGACAGAACTTGTCGATGGCAAAGGGGGAGAGGGCCACCTCGGTAAACGACACCATCTCATTACGCATTGTGTCGGGATTGAACTCGCAGCCTACGGGATACTGCATCCACGCATTTGCCACGAGGATCCACCAGGCAGAGATGGTGGCACCTAAGCCGGTGAGCCACGTCGAGGCGAGGTGGAAGCCTGGCGATACCTTCTTCCAACCGAAGAACATCACAGCGACAAAGGTACTCTCCATAAAGAAGGCGACAATACCCTCCACAGCCAGGGGTGCACCGAAGATGTCACCTACGAACCAGGAGTAGTTCGACCAGTTGGTACCAAACTCGAATTCGAGGATGATACCCGTCGCCACACCCATTGCGAAGTTGATACCAAAGAGTTTCTGCCAGAATTTTGCGGCATTCTTCCAGAACTCGTCGCGAGTACGATAGTACTTCGTCTCGACGATGCCCATGATAACAGCCAGTCCCAGGGTGAGTGGGACGAACAGCCAGTGATAGATTGCCGTGAGTGCAAACTGCGCTCGTGACCAGTCGATGGTTCCGGCATCAATGTTTAGAAAGAGATTTTGTAGCATACATTTATAACTTAAATTCGTAAAATTCGTTTTAATTCGTTGTCGTTATTAATCTGGTGCGGCTCGTTCCGTCAGTTCCGTTGCCACAAAGCCCGCCTCGTCGCCTTTGGCGTGTTGTTTCAGGAAGTTGGGGAAAAAGAATATCTTCAACACCACGAAGATGATGAAGAGTTTGATGAGGATGATTGCCCACAACGTCCGTCCGAGTCGCATCGAACGGAAACCGTCGTAGTAGAGGTCAAAGACCTTATGAAAAAAACTGTTCTTTTGCATAGGCCTCTCTTTCAAAAGATGTTGCAAATATAGTATAATTCTGTGAAATGGCCAAACAAATGTGAAAAAACTTTGGGATTTCAGTAGAATTAAGTCATCCTGGCTTTGATAGGCGGGGCCGCATGGCTCTTTATGAATCTGCAGGAACAAAAGCAGGTGAATAAGGATATGCAGGAACTGGCGGAACTCGACAAACAGGAGATGGAGAACGAATACGAGCGCTTCGCCTTGCAGTACAGTGAGATGAAGACGCAGATCAACAACGACTCTATCGTGGAGCAGTTGACACAGGAGCAGATGAAGACGCAGCGACTTCTGGAGGAGTTGAAACGGGTGAAGGCAGACGATGCCCGAGAGATCACCCGACTGAAAAAGGAACTCGCCACGGTGCGTGAGGTGCTCCGCAGTTACATCATCCAGGTGGACTCGCTGAACCGTCTGAATGAAAGTCTGAAAGAGGAGAACAGTCGCGTCAGTGCCGAACTGGAACAGCGTACGGCTCAGGTGGCTGGTCTGAACAGTGAGAAGGCTTCCCTTTCGGAGAAGGTGGCCATTGCCGCCCAACTGGATGCGACAAACATCAACCTCACGTTGCTGAACAAGCGCGACAAGCCCACGAAGAAACTCAAAGACACGAAGAAGATGCAAGTCACATTCACCATCACGAAGAATGTCACTGCCTCGAATGGTAACCGCACCGTCTATGTGCGCATCCAGAACCCTGGCGGTAACGTGCTGAGTGGTGGCGGCTCGTTCCCCTACGAGAACAAGAACCTGCAATATTCGATGAAGAAGAGCATCGAGTATACGGGTGAGGAAGTGACGGTAATCACCTACTGGGATGTGTCGCAGATGTTGGAGGGCGGACAATACCGTGTCAGCATCTTCGCCGATGGTAACATGATTGGATCCAGAACGTTCAACTTTGATTGATATGGTAAGATTTATTTTAAGTGTTTTGTTTGTTGGGGCGGTGATGCCTGTCAGCGCACAAAGGTTGCTGACACTCGACAGTTGTCGGGCGATGGCGCTGCGCAACAACAAACAGATGCGTATCTCGCAAGTCAAGCAGGATGTGGCTGCGAATGCCCGTAAGGCAGCACGCACCAAGTATCTGCCCCACGTGAGTGCCATAGGAACCTACGAGCACACCAGTCGGGAGATCTCCCTGTTGAATGATGCCCAGAAGAGTGCATTCCCTAATCTGGGAACTGCTCTGGTCACTGGTATGCAGCCACAGATGCAGGGTTTCGGACAGACCTTGACCCAATTGGGTGGGGCTTTTGTGCAGATGGGGATGCCCGCTGAACAAGTGCAACAGACGATGGGGGGCTTGCAGACGCAATTACAGGACGGTATGACCTCCTTGGCTGGACAGATGAATGCCCTCGGAGCCGACCTCGTGGAGGCCTTCCATACCGATACCCGTAATGTGTGGGCCGGTTCCATCCTGTTGACGCAGCCCGTCTTCATGGGTGGTGCCATTATCGCCATGAACAAGATGGCTGATATCAGTGAGAGTCTGGCACAGAACTCCACGGAAGCCAAGCGTCAGGCCACGCTCTACAAGATCGACCAGGCTTATTGGCAGGTGGTGTCGCTGACGCATAAGAAGAAACTCGCCGACGGTTATCTGGACCTCGTGAAGAAACTCGACTCGGATGTCAGTAAGATGATTGATGAGGGTGTGGCTACCCGTAGCGAGGGCCTGAGTGTCAGCGTGAAAGTGAACGAGGCAGAGATGGCTGTCATGAAAGTCAACGATGGTCTGGTGCTGTCGAGGATGCTGCTCTGCGAACTCTGTGGTCTGCCTGTCAATGAGGATATCACCCTCGCTGACGAGCATGTCGAGGAGATCGCTGTGGTGACGCTCACCCCACAACTGGAGGTGGAGAAAGCCGTTGCCTTCCGTCCGGAATTGAAGATGCTCCAGAATACCATCGACCTCTCCAAGCAGGCCACGAATGTGTTGAAGGCAGGTAATCTGCCTCAGGTGGCACTGACAGGCGGTTACCTGATCAGTAACCCGAGTTTGTATAACGGTTTCGAGAAGAAGTTCCGTGGCATCTGGAATGTCGGAGTGATGGTGCGTGTGCCCATCTGGAACTGGGGCGATGTGATGTATAAGGTACGTGCTTCGAAGGGTGCCACCAGCATTGCCAGTCTCGAACTGGAAGAGGCCCGTGAGATGATTGAGTTGCAGGTGAACCAGAATACCTTCCGTGTGGATGAGGCTAACAAGAAACTCACGATGGCGAATGCCAATATCGCCCGTGCCGAAGAGAACCTGCGTACGGCTACCCTCGGTTTCAAGGAGGGTGTCATCACCCCCACCACCGTGATGGAGGCACAGACCGCCTGGCTCCAGGCCCAGTCGCAGAAGATCGATGCAGAAATAGATGTCAAACTTAGCCAGATCGACTTGCAGAAGTCGCTCGGCACATTAGAATAATACCATTATGTCAGCAAATAGTCAACATAAGAACATCCTGCTTGCCATTGTCGGTTTTATAGCAGTAATCATTATCGTGGCCCTCATCGGATTCTTTGCCCTCGACCGTGAGCCCAATGTCATTCAGGGGCAGGTGGAAGTCACGGAGTACCGTGTGTCCAGTAAGGTGCCGGGCCGTATCCTCGAGATCCGTGTGAAAGAGGGCGACTTCGTGAAGGCTGGTGATACACTCGCCATCCTCGATGCCCCCGATGTACGTGCTAAGATGGAACAGGCCCGCAGTGCTGAGAATGCCGCTGCTGCCCTCGAACTGAAAGCCCAGAACGGGGCCCGTAAGGAACAGATCCAGGGTGCCTTCTCCGTGCTCCAGCAGGCGAAGGCTGGTTTCGAGATTGCCGAGAAATCGTATGGACGCATCCAGCGTCTCTTCGACGAGGGGGTGGTCTCTGCCCAGAAGCGTGACGAGGTCTATGCCAACTACAAGGCGATGGAGGCCCAGATGAAGGCTGCCCAGAGTCAGTACGACATGGCTGTGAACGGTGCCCGTATGGAGGACAAGATGGCTGCTGCCGCCCAGGTGGGTCGTGCCAAGGGAGCCGTCAACGAGGTGAACTCCTATATCCACGAGACGGTGCAGGTGGCCCAGAAGGACGGTGAGGTGAGTGACATCTTCCCGAAAGTAGGCGAACTCGTCGGTACAGGCTCTCCCATCATGTCGATTGCCGTGATGGACGATATGTGGGGCACGTTTAATGTTCGCGAGGATCAGTTGAACGACATGAAGGTGGGCGATGAGTTTACTGCCTTCGTGCCAGCCTTTAATAAAGAGGTGAAGATGAAGGTCTATTACCTGAAGGACCAGGGTTCGTATGCAGTCTGGAAGGCCACGAAGGCCAACGGGCAGTACGACTTGAAGACCTTCGAGGTGAAGGCCCGTCCCGTCGAGAAACTCGAAGGCCTCCGTCCTGGCATGAGCCTGATCATTAAGAAGTGAAAAGTGAGAAGTGAAAAGTGATAAGTGAACGGTGAGGCATCTTCGGAATATCTGGGTCATCGCGAAGCGCGAGTGTAAGATTCTGTGGAAGAATCCCATTTACGGCTTCTGTATGGTCATCTTCCCACTCCTGGCGCTGTTCTTCTTCACATCGCTGATGGACGACGGCCTGCCTACGGATATGCCCGTCGGCATCGTCGACCTCGACAATACCTCCACCTCGCGCAGTCTCGTCCGTCGTCTCGACGCCTTCCAGAGTTCTGAGGTGGTGGCCCGTTATCCGAGTATCGCCGAGGCGCGTCAGGCCATTCAGGACAATGAGATCTACGCCTTCCTCTACATCCCCAAGGGTACGACCGAGGCTCTACTCTCCTCGCGTCGCCCCAAGGTTTCCTATTATTACAACCTCGCCTCCATCATGTCGGGTGCACTGCTGATGAAGGACTTGAAGACCATTTCCAACCTCGGTTCTGCTGCCGTGGGACAGGCCACGATGCGGGCCAAGGGCTATACCCCCGAACAGATACAGGCCTTCCTGCAACCCGTCCGCATCGACCTGCACCAGATTGCCAATCCCTGGACCAACTACAACCTCTACCTCTCCACCGTCTTCGTGCCGGGTGTGATGATGCTCTTTATGTTCCTCATCTCCGCCTATTCCCTCGGCATGGAACTGAAATTCAGCCGTAGCAAGGAGTGGATTGCCAAGGCCGACGGGAATATCGTGGTTGCCATCCTCG
This sequence comes from uncultured Prevotellaceae bacterium, assembly GCA_902784565.1. Taxonomy (GTDB): domain Bacteria; phylum Bacteroidota; class Bacteroidia; order Bacteroidales; family Bacteroidaceae; genus Prevotella. Next base: position 8,153 of record CACZVE010000007.1, on the reverse strand, counting down.
GCAAGTTCCTGCCGCAGGCCCTGGTGTTCCTCACGCTGATATTCTTCTATGAGTTCTATATCTATCACGTGCTCCATTTCCCGCATGTCGGGGGCTGGGGCAGCATTGTGCTGTTGGCCCTCCTGGAGGTCTTTGCCTCCATCGGCTTCGGCATCTTTGCCTTCGGACTGATGCCCTCGTTGCGTATGTCGATGAGTATCTGTTCGCTCTGGGCAGTGCTCAGTTTCTCGCTGGCAGGCTCCGCTTTCCCTGTGATGGGTATGGACACCCCGATACAAGCGCTCACGTGGCTCTTCCCGTTGCGCCACTACTATATGCTCTATCAGATCACCGTGTTCAACGGCTTCCCATTGGTCGACGCATGGTTCCACCTCGTGGCCCTCGTCGCCTTCACGCTGTTGCCGTGGTCGTCATCCGTAAGATTAAAAACGCCATGCTCACCTATGTCTATATTCCATAACATATATAATTGGTTGGAGGATGTTGCCTACGTGTGGCGGCAGGAGGTCAAGCAGGTCTTCCGCGACGAGGGCGTGCTCATCTTCTGCGTCATCGTACCGCTGGTCTATCCGCTGCTCTATTCGTGGATCTACAACAACGAGGTGGTGCATGAGGTACCAGTGGCGGTGGTCGACCTGTCGCACTCGCAGCAGTCGCGCCAGTTCATCCGGATGTGCGATGCCTCGGCCGATGTGCGGGTGGCCTATTATGCCAATGACCTCGACGATGCCCAGTCGCTCGTGAGCAGGCAGGTGGTGAAGGGCATCTACCTTATCCCCGAGGATTTTGCCACTCGACTGAACCGCATGGAACAGGCCACCGTCAGTGTCTATTGCGACATGGCGCTGATGCTCGCCTATAAAGCCATCTACCAGACATCCGTTGCCGTGACCCAGGCGATGGGTGCCGAGATACAGACCAAGATTTCCGGCAACTATACTGCACGCGAGGACGAGATCACCACCCGTCCGCTCGACTTCGAGGATGTGCCCATCTTCAATCCGCAGGGCGGCTACGGCTCGTCCATCCTCCCTGCCGTGCTGATGCTTATCCTGCAACAGACGCTGGTGCTGGGCATCGGACTGGCAGCAGGCACGGCCCGCGAGCGCAACCGCTACGGCGACCTCGTGCCTATCAACAAGTGTTACGGTGGGGTGGGGCGCATCGTTCTGGGTAAGTCGCTCTGCTACCTGATGGTCTATGCCGTCATGGGTGCCTTCCTCACGATGGTGGTGCCACGCCTCTTTCATTTCCTGCAACTGGCCACCTGGCAGAACCTCTTGGCGCTGATGGTGCCCTACGTACTGACGTGTGTCTTCTTCGGCATGACGGTGTCGTGCCTCGTGCGCTACCGTGAGAACGTGATGCTCCTCGTGGTGTTCATCTCACTGCCCCTGCTGTTCCTCACAGGTGTGTCATGGCCGCAGTCGGCCATCCCCGGTGCCTGGCAGGGTGTGTCGTGGCTCTTTCCCAGCACCTTCGGCATCCGTGCCTTCGTGCGGATGAACACGCTGGGCGGCACCCTCGGCGATGTGGCCCCTGAGGTGCGCTATCTGTGGATTCAGGCGGCTGCCTACTTTGCTGCGACCTGCCTTGTCTATGGCCACCAACTGCATATCTCACGCCAGCATGCCCGCGAGCGCCTCGACTACCTCCGCAAGAAGCGTCAGGTGCGTCTTGGTATCAAACGATTAAACACATCAAAGATATGAATGAGAAATACTTTCAGACCCTGAAATCCGCAGAGACGGAGGACTGGCTCGACTTCCATGTCATTCGTCCGCTCTGCTACTATTGTGCTAAAGGCTTCGACTATTTCGATATCCACCCCAATACGGTAACCATCCTGTCGATGTTTATCGGCGCAGGCAGTTGCGTGCTGTTCGCCCACGGTAGTTTCTATTACGAGGGTACCGCCGGCATTCTCTACAACCTTGCCGCCATCGCCCTGCTGATGGTTGCCGACATCCTTGACTGCACCGACGGTCAGTTGGCCCGCATGACGGGTAAGAAGAGCCGTGTGGGCCGCATCCTTGACGGACTGGCAGGCTTCACGTGGTTCACGCCCATCTATGTGGCCTTTGTGTGGCGCTTCTACCATTACCACAGTCTGGAGTTCGGCTGGCTCGGCATCGCCGACACGCCGACGAACGTCTGGATTGCTTGCATCATCGCCTTTGTCCTCGGCCTCATGTCGGGCTTCAAGGGCATCGCCTCGCAGCAGCGTCTGGCCGACTACTACATCCAGGTGCATCTCTTCTTCCTGAAAGGCGAGAAGGGCAGTGAGTTCGACAACAGCGTGCGCCAGCAGGAGATCTACGACGGGATGGGGCCTGAGACGCCTGGCTATGTGCGCTGGTTCCAGAAGTCGTACATCGACTATACGCGTAAGCAGGAGAAGGTCACGCCGCAGTTCCAGCGCCTGTTGTCGGTGCTGCGCAGTAAGTTTGGTAGCATGGATCAGGTGCCGCAGGCGGTGCAAGAGGATATCCACCGCTCGTCACTGGCGCTGATGTTCTGGAACGGCCTGCTCACGTTTAATTTCCGTTCCTTCTGGCTGTTCCTCTTCTGCCTGATCGACCTCCCCGTCGAATTCTTTATCTTCGAGGTCTTCGCCATGGGACTCCTGACGGAGTATGTCCGTCGCCGCCACGAAGGCTTCTGCCGTCGCATCGCAGATAATATCGCATAATAAAGCCCGCCGACTGGCGGGCTTTATTGTTATTTCATACCGACGATGTGGGTGGGCGGCTGCTCCTTGTTGCGGCGGTTGACAACGGTGACGACGGCCTGGGCCAGGTTGATGAAGGCAAGGCCTGTGGCAGTGTCACTGCTCAGTGCAGCGGGCGTACCGGCATCGCCACTGTCGCAGATGCTCTGCACGAGAGGAATCTGGGCGAGCAGGGGGACATTCATCTCCTGGGCGAGTTGTTTGCAGCCCTCGCGTCCGAAGATATAGTAACGGTTCTCCGGCAGTTCGGCGGGGGTGAACCACGCCATATTCTCTATCAGGCCGAGGATGGGGACGTTCACCTTCTCATTGCGGTACATGTCGATGCCTTTGCGGGCATCAGCGAGGGCCACCTGCTGCGGGGTCGAGACGATGACGGCACCCGTGATGGGGAGCGTCTGGAGAAGCGTCAGGTGGATATCGCTGGTGCCTGGCGGGGTGTCGAGGATGAAGTAGTCGAGTTCGCCCCAGTCGGCATCGGCGATAAGTTGTTTGAGGGCACTCGTGGCCATGCCACCACGCCAGAGTGTGGCGGTGGTGGGACTGACGAAAAAGCCGATGCTCAGTAATTTCACGCCGTATTTCTCGATGGGACAGATGAGGTCGCGTCCGTCTTTCTTCACGGCATAGGGACGCTCGTCCTCGACATCGAACATCTTGGGCATCGAAGGCCCGAAAATATCGGTATCGAGCAGACCTACCTTATAGCCTAAGCGGGCCAGGGCGATGGCGAGGTTGGCAGAGACGGTGCTCTTGCCGACGCCACCCTTGCCGCTGCTTACGGCGATGATATTCTTCACGCCGGGGAGGAGATCCTCGGTCTGGGGTCTTGGAGCGGACTTGAACTCGGTGACAATCTCGACGTCGATGTCTTTCCCACAGTGGTATTTGATGGCGGCTTCGGCGGCCTTGACGGTGGAACGGAGGAAGGGATCGGTATCACGGGGGAATTCCAGTACGACCTTGACCTTCCACGGCTCGCCTTCGGTCTGCGGGGCGGCTACCGACGGGGTGTCGGACACCATCCCGCTCTCCACGAGACTCTTCTTCGTGCCGGCATACGTCACCGTGGCCAGCGCATCCATGATCAGTTGCGGATAGAGCGTCATGTCAATTTACAATTTGACAATTTACAATTTATTCTTTTTCTTTCAGTACGTAGACCTTCACCCAGTCCTTGTTGGCCATGTAGAGGGTCTTGCTGTTCTTCGGCAACCAGAACGAGCAACTGACTACATCCTTAAAGGTACTCTTCGAGATGTCTGGCGGAGTGGGGCAGTTGAGGATGACATCGCGCAGACTCGGACACTTGGCGAATGCCTCGCCGCCGATCTTCTTCAAGGCCACGGAGAGTTCGGCCTTGGCGAGCATCGAACATTCCATGAAGGCATCGCTACCGATTTCCTTGACGCCTACGGGCAACGTAATGCTCCGTAACGAGGCGCACTTCTCGAAGGCATCGTCGCCGATGGCCGTCAGGGCGGCGGGCAGGGTGATGGTTGGAAGGGAGGTACACTCCTGGAAGGCCTTCGTACCAATCTTCTTCACGGTAGCGGGCAGGGTGATGCTGCGCAGGGCATGACAGCGGTAGAAGGTCTTGCTGTCGATTTCCTGTATCATTCCGTTGATGGCGACGCTGTCAAGTGTCGAGCAGCCCTCGAAGGCGCTGCTGCCGATGCTTTTCACCATATTGGGGATGATGGCCTCGCGCAGACTGCTGCAGTCCTCGAAAGCACCAGAACCGATTTTTGTCAGGGTCGATGGTAATTCTATCTCCGGCAGACTCTGGCACTTCTCGAAGGCACTGCTGCCGATGGTCTTGATGGTTGCAGGCAGAGTGACGGCAGTGAGGGTGGTACAGCCGAGGAAGGTGTTGGAATTGATCTCGTCGAGGCTGCCCTGGATGGTGACGGTGGTAAGGGCGATGCAGTTCTTGAAGGCACCGCTGCCGAGTTTCGAGAGTTTGTCGAAGCTGACACCCACGAGGCTCTTGCAGTCCTCGAAGGCATTGCTGCCAATCTTGCTGACATAACTCATCTCGACGGAGCCGAGGGCGGTGCAGTCCTCAAAGGCGGAGTTACCAATCTCGTCGCAGCCTTCGGGCAGGTCGAGGGCGGGGATGCTCTTGCAGTCGCGGAAAGCATCGTTGCCAATGGACTTCACGCTCTCCGGCAGACTCACGGTGACGAGACTCTCGCAGCCCTTGAAGGTGGCATTGCCGATTTTCTTGATCTTACCGATGATCTCGGCGGTGGCGAGGGCCTTACAGCCGTTGAAGGCCTGGTTGCCGAGTTCGGTCACGTTCTCGGGGATCTCGATGGCGCTAAGGGTCGTGCAGTTTTCGAATGCTTCTGCGCCGATGGTGGTGACAGCCTGTGGGATGGTGATGACGGCCAGTGCCTCACAGCCTTGAAAGGCCTGATCGCCGATGGCAGTGACACTCTCAGGGATGTTGATCTCCGGCAGTGATGCGCAACCGTTGAAGCAATTCTTGCTGATGGCGGTGATGCCACGTGGCAGGGTGACTCTTAGCAGTTGCTTGGCACCGTCGAAGAGTCCATTGGGGAGTGTGGTGGTGCGCTTGGCTTCCTTACCCTCGGTAAAGACGGCTTCGGAGAGGTCGATGCTGGTGACAAGGCACTCGCCCTTCTTCTCGTTGGCCTTTGAACGGTTCACGATCTGTTGGAGCAGTTTGACATCGGCGCTGTTGAGCGGGCCGCTGACCTTCAACTCAGAGATTTTGAACATCTCTTCTTTCTCGATCTGCTTCGAGAGCAGTCCGACGGAATCCACCGTCACGTTCTTTGAAATCTGTGCGGAGGCAAACAGGGGTAGTGCTGCCAGCGCGATGGAAAGTAGTCTTTTCATATCGTTATTATTTTGCTTTGTCGAGGCTGCTGCGCTTCGTACGGTGGTAGGAGCGGTAGTCGTCGAGTTCGATCTCGATATCGGGCTCTGTCAGAGCACCGTTGCGAGGCAGTTGCCATTTCATGTACTTGATGTTCAGGCCCCGGGCAATCCACATGGATTCGTAGTAGGTCTGAATGGTGAGGAGTTCAGGGCTGATTTCGCCTGAGTGATACAGATCCTCGGTTTTGAATAGCAGGGGCAGGTGGTTCTTCTCTACCATATAGGAGGTATAGGTAAAGAGGAAGTTCGAGTCGGTCTTCAGGTGGATGATGCCACCATCGATGAGAAACTTACGGTAGCGCGCCATGAAGTAGGTCGAAGTGAGACGCTTGCGGGGGTTCTTCATCTGCGGGTCGGAGAAGGTGAGCCAGATTTCCTGTACCTCGTCCTCGGCGAAGAAACGCTCGATGATCTCGATGTTGGTGCGGAGGAAGGCCACGTTTTTCAGGCCTTCGTGGAGGGCCTGGGTGGCTCCCGTCCACATACGGGCTCCCTTGATGTCGACGCCAATGAAGTTGATGTCGGGGTAGAGTTTGGCGAGTTCCACGGTGTATTCACCCTTACCGCAGCCCAGTTCGAGCACGATGGGATTTTGGTTGTGGAAATACTGCTCGTGCCAGTGACCCTGCATCTCAAAGGGCACGTGTTCCACTACCGAATAAGGGTACTGGAACACGTTCTCGTAGGTCTCCATGTCGGCGAACTTCGCCAGTTTGCCTTTGCCCATGCGCTATTAAATCTCTGACAATTCTGGTTTCTCGGCCTTCAGATCTTCATAGGCGTGCGCCAAGGCTGTTTGCATATAAGGATACAAGAAGAGAAATCCGATACCGAGCGTCAAAGTGGACAGGATGATCCAGCCAAGGAAACTTAAGAATAGCCCGATGAGTTCTCCCTTGTGACCGTCTGTCATCTTCCAACTCTTCTTGATGGCGTCGAGGGCGTCAATCTCCGGGTCGTCCTTCAGGATGAAGTCTGTCATGACGAAACCTGCAGCGAGGATGATGCCAGGAACAATCAGCAGCAAGAAGCCGATGCAGATGAGAACTCCCATGCAGAATTCAGCCAGGAAGACACGAACGAAATCCTTGTAGCCGTCGAAGAGATGTCCGTAGCCGAGATCCTCATTGCGGATGAGTCTGAGGAAATAGTTGGCGAAACCCCAACTCAAAGGCAGACAGATGAGCGTCCAGATAGCAGAGGTGCCGTAACTCATAGTCATATTATTACCCATAGGGGTGGTGACGGTCCAGTTGACACCTACACTGAGGAGTAAGTAAATGAGCGTGGCAATAGCACCGTTTGCCCACTTGCCCTCCAGACAAGCGAGAGCCTTGTTCTTGTAATATTGATTGGTTCCCATTTTGATATTTACAATTTAACAATTTACAATTTACAATTGATTGAATCATTGAGAGATTTTTCAATTTACTCAATGACGACGGTGGTCCAACCGTGCTTGTCTTCAATTTCGCCGTACTGGATGCCGCGGAGGGTGTCGAAGAGTTTCTTCGACATCGGGCCCGGCTTCTCACCGAAGGAGTAGCGCTTGCCGGTGTCGAGGTCGTCGATGTAAGAGATGGGGCTGATGACGGCGGCTGTTCCGCAGGCACCTGCCTCCTCGAAGGTCTCCAGTTCCTCTTCGGGGATGGGGCGACGCTCCACCTTCATGCCGAGGTCTTCTGCCACCTGCATCAGGCTCTTATTGGTAATGGAGGGCAGGATAGAGGACGACTTCGGGGTAATATAGGTGTTGTTCTTGATGCCGAAGAAATTGGCTGCACCACACTCGTCCATGTATTTCTTCTCCTTGGCATCGAGGTAGAACTCACAGGCGTAGCCCTTCTCGTGAGCCAGGTTGTTGGCGAACAGAGAGGCAGCGTAGTTACCACCTACCTTATACTTACCAGTACCGAGGGGAGCCGAACGGTCGTAGTCACGGATAATCACGTAGGGATTAGCAGCGAAGCCTCCCTTGAAGTAAGGACCTACGGGGGTGACGAAGATCAGGAAACAGTACTCCTTGGAGGGATGCACACCCACCTGGGCACTCGTTCCGATGAGCAGCGGACGGATGTAGAGCGTGGCACCGCTCTCATAGGTGGGAATCCACTCCTGGTTCAGGCGCACCACCTTCTTCACCATCTCTGTGAACAACTCGGTGCTGACCTCAGGCATCATGATACCGCGGCAGGTCGATTGCAGACGGGCTGCATTCTCATCGACGCGGAAGATACGCACCTTACCGTCGGGACAGCGATAGGCTTTCAGGCCCTCGAATGCCTCCTGACCGTAGTGCAGGCAGGTAGCAGCCATGTGCAGGTTCAGATACTCGTCGGAGCAGACCTCGATCTCGCCCCATTTACCGTCGCGATAGTAGCAACGCACGTTGTAGTCGGTCTTCATGTAGCCAAATGACAGACTACCCCAGTCTAAATTCTTCATAATCCTTTTGTGTTAAAGTTTCAATTCTGCTTGCAAAAGTAATCAAATTATTGATTATGAGCAACTA